>DASRFK010000001.1:0-48684 GCA_035651635.1 Verrucomicrobiia bacterium
CCCGCTCCGACAGTTCTGGGCAGTCACCCAACCTCCATCTCCTCCGCTCAACCTCTGGCCAGAAATCCTCGGAAAATACTCGCTCTAAGCCTGTCCCCTTTTGAACTCGCACAGAAATCCCCTTTTGAACTCCCGCCGACATGCTTCATTTTCCCTCTTGCAATTTCTGGTAAGCCTTGTTAATGTCACACATCAGCCCTTGAAATTCTATGCGCGCAATCATACCGCATACTGCCCGGACCCGGTCAGGCTTCACTTTGATCGAGTTGCTGGTGGTTATCGCCATCATCGCCATTTTGGCGGCCATGCTGTTGCCCGCGCTGGGCAAAGCCAAAACCAAGGCTCAAGGTGTCGGTTGCCTGAGCAACTTGAAACAGATGGGCACCGCCTGGACGATGTACGCCCTGGATAACTCCGATAAAATCCCGCCCAACAATGGCAACGACCAGACCGGCTTCACCCCGGGAGTGACGCCTTACTATCCGAACACCTGGTGCGCCGGATGGCTGGAATTTAACAATACCACCGACAACACCAATGTTCTGTTTTTGCAGCGCAGCCATATCTGGCCGTACCTCACCAGCCTGGGTGTTTGGCGGTGTCCAGCCGATCACAGTGTCTCACGGGCGGGCGGCCAGTTGTTGCCGCGCGTGCGCAGCATGTCGATGAACGCCTGGATGAACGCCACGGGGCCGTGGAATGGCGCCACGCAATACAAAGTGCTGCGCCGTCTGTCCGACTTCCTGAACCCTGGCCCGGCTCATACCTGGGTGCTGATTGATGAGCGCTCGGAGAGCATTAACGACGCCTACTTCGTCGTGACCATGAATCAAACGGGCGCCGGGTGCTATATCGTTGATTTCCCGGCCAGCTATCACAACGGCGCGGGCGGCCTGAATTTCGCCGACGGTCACTCGGAAATCCACCGCTGGCGCGACCCGCGAACCATGCCGCCCTTGAAGGATAATTTTAATCTGACCCTCAATATTCCCTCGCCGGATAACCAGGACATCGCCTGGCTGCAGGAACGGACCACCGGGCACAACTAAATGCGGAGTGCGGAGTGCGGAAGTGAGGGGGATGGGGCATGTTTGGGGAATAGGAAGCGTTACAGGGTTATCGTGCACCTTGGCAAGCGTACAGAAAGTTTACAAAGCGTTACAAAGGTTAACAAAACAGGGAGTTTTAAATTCTTAATTCTTAATTCTCAAAGATTCCCGTCGAGTAGGGGTGCGATCTGAAAGAAAATCCATACACTCCCAGGTGATGGCCAGCGATAGCCAGGGCGATGAAAGGCACTCGTACGTTCAAACGACGCATTGGAGCAACCGCACTTGTTCTAAATCCCTTGCTTTTTTGGGGTGACGTTCCTGAGTTTTCAGGAGCCAGCCGCTCCGTATGTCTTGGCTGTTTCGGCGCCCAGTTGGTGAATCACAAGGTTTCTCAAATCAATCATGGCTCCGGCGGTCGTGCCAGCACCCAGTTTTTGCCCTTCGGCCAAACTCTTCTCGGCGCCTTCGAGCACGAGGGTGGCGTAAAAACCCAAAGTCATTGGGCTCAGGGCGGCGTGCAGTTCACATTCCGAGAGGCGTCCTTCGCGCCGAGAGAGTGCTTGTTCATACAGGCGGCCGGGGCTGCTAATTCCATAACCGCTGACTCGTTGATCGGGCCCGAAGTTGCGGAACAGAGGGTTAATTTCCGCCAGACCATCCTGGTGGATTTCATGAAGGCCAGGGCGGTCTAGGTCTATGTCAATCAGCCCGTCCGAGCAGATGAGGCGAGCGGACTGGACGGTGGTGGACCAGGCGGTGTTGGGCAATGCCCAACCGGTCAAAATGTGCGCCGAGCCGCCATTGACAAAGACGATCTCCGTGTCGACGAGGTCGTAACCGTGAACGGCAATTGGTTTGAGCGCCGGCAACTTGTGGGCATGGCCGATGGCGCGAACTTGAACCGGGACCAAATTGACAATCTGCATCAGGGCATCGGCCATATGAACCGTCAGGAACGATACCGGCGTGTTCTTTTCGGCAAAATCAGCGGAGGCGAAAAACCGCGGTGAATGGTTCGGATCGGCCACCAGCAGTTTGTCCAGCATGTAAAAGACTGCCGCTTGAAATTCACCGTAGCGGCGGGACTGAAAACGCGCCTGAGCCTCACGGATTCGCGGGTCTTCGCGTTTATGAAAATCGATTCCTAAAAAGCGGCCGGCCCGTTTGGCTGCCTGAATCATTTGGTGTGCGTCCTGGATCGAGGAAGCCATGGGTTTGGGGACGATGACGTCCAAACCGGCTTCCAGGGCGGCCACCGCCGGCGCGCAGTGCAAATGGTCAGGCGTGTTAACCTGGGCCGCATCGAGTTCAACCGAGGCGAGCATTTCCTGATAACTGGTAAACCTTTTATTGGCAGGCAAGCTGGCCAAGTCACCAAACCAGGTTCTATACTGCTCGTTTGGCTCGGCGACGGCGCAAATCTCGAGGCGTTCAGAATAATCGCTCTTAAAATAGAGGTGTTGGTAAATTTCCCGGACCACCGCGCCCGCACCGATGACACCCACGCGCAGCTTGTTTTGCTTCATTGTTTGCCTGGGTTGATGGTGCCGGTTTGCAGGAGCAGGAACACGGCGATGAACTCGGCGGCCGCCCGGATTTCGTCGAGATCGATTTGTTCATGATCCGAGTGCGCGTGGACCAATTGGCCGGGGCCAAAAGTCAAAACCGGCATTCCCGGGTACTCCGTCGCGAACAGTCGTGCATCGCAGGAGACCGTCCAGCCGAGCACGGGTTCATTTTCCCAAAGAGCACAGGCGCGTGCAGCTTCGATGGCGTTTAACATAGTCGGGGACGCGGGATCGCCGTCGAAGGCTACATTATGCAGCTTTTCATAGGTGATCGTAACCACCTCAAGGCCAGGCTCGTTTCGTCCGAGCCGGCGCAAGTAAGTTTCGGCGCCCCGTTCAGCGGCCTGACGCAAGCGTTGCATCACCTCTTCAATATTATGCGTGGGCACAAATCCCTGGCCACCCTCCAATACCAGGGGCGCAGAGGGTTGTGTCTTATTACTCTCAACAAGCTCCAGGTTGAGGGTGCCACCAGTGCGTTTGATCCTGGGTTTGGAGGAGATCAAGCTTCTCACCAAATACGACGCTTTGGTGATGGCGCCGTCACGCTCCCGGATCGAGCCCATGTGGCCGGCCGCGCCGTACACGTCCACTTGAAATCCCTTCGCGGTCGGGCGGAGATCATAATGGCGCGCCACCATGGGTTTGCCGGTGGCGGGATCGGTCACCCTGGTCTTGTCGCCGTACATTCCGACGTAACCTGCCAAGCCCGATTCCAGACAATCCTCGATTAAGTCCCGCGTCGCCTGGCCAGGCTTGGCTTCAAACTGAATTGCGAAACTTACGTGCCCGCAGATTCGGCTCGGGTGCTCCCCGAACGGACCGATAATCCCGTGACAGGTTTGCACGGGCCGCTGCGGGAACAGCGGGTGACGGCTCTCGGTCCGGATGGCCGCGCCTTCCTTTTCCATCTCGTCGTTGATAAAGGCGAACATTTCGAATGCCGACAACCCCGCAGGTGGGCGCAGTTCCGCGCGATACCACACGGCTCCGCGATTGGCTGGATGAATTTTTAAACCCGTGCATTCGCTTACCAGCACCGAATCATAGAGCGCTTTCAGCTCTCGATCGGTCGCCAGCGAGAGCGATCCGTTTCCGCCCGTTTCCTCCTCGACCACGAACATCGAGACCAGATTTCTGTTCCAGGCCAGCTTTGTTTTGGCCATTGCGAGCGAAAGCACTTTGAGGGCGGCTACAATCCCCACGACCGGGCCTTTGTCATCACAAGCGCCGCGCCCGAAAACGACACCCCCTTTTGCGCGCGGCGGTGCATAGGGGGCCACCACGTCAATGTGCGCATTGAGCGCCACAGATTGTCCCTCTGTCGAGCCGTCGTTTCCCGGCACGACATAGAGCAGATTGGAACGGCGAGCATAAGCCTGTTGCGGGCTTAATCCTTCAGGGCGCGCAGGTGTTTTAGTGAAGTGCAACCGGGAATAGTTGGGATGAGTGTGGATCTCGGGATTAATGGGCCGCCGCTCAACGCGAGCGCCGTTCTGTTTGAGGCCGCCCAACTCGCGTTCCAGAATACGAAAGCAGGCGTCTTCGGCTGCGCGCATTTTCGCGACGTCCGGGTTGGGCGTGGTATCGATTGCGCAAAGCTCCACGAGCAGTCCGGCGAGGAACTTCTTGAAATCTGGAGCACGGGTTTGAGCCAGGATCTCCTGAATTACCGGCAAGGAATGCAGAGATGCCGAGCGTGAAATGCCGGCATTCTGTGCGTTGCGTCCGGCTCGGGCTACGCTCAGCCGGCGCTTCGTTCGTTTGCTCGTGAGTTTGTTTTCTTGTCTGCGTGCCACGTTGCGGTGGCCTAGCGTACCAACTGTCAATCGGGAGTCAAACGCAACGGTTCATTGCGACTATTGCGGGCGCATCTGACAGCACCACCATTTGACAGGGACAGGAGCAACTTGTGTTGATGAGCGGCTTACGGTAGCGTCACGATTGTGAAAGGGCAGCCCGGCCTCCCGAAACCTAATGCGCAAAGAATTCACGATCAAACCTTGTCCCGTTCCCCGGGTGGAAACCAAGTTCCGCCGGATCGTCTCGCCCATACCACATCCCGATTCGATCCCCACGCTCGAGCGACTGATGGAGTTCGAGCCGCAGTCGATGCGGGGGCAACCACCGGTGGTGTGGGAGCGCGCCGATGACATCTTTGTTTACGATAAATATGGCAACCGCTGGCTCGATTGGAGTTCGGGTGTTTTGGTCGCCAACTCGGGCCATGGCTCCCGCGAGGTAAGGCGAGCCATCCTCGAACAGGTTCAGAGCGGACTGCTTCACAATTATTGTTTTCCCAGCGAAGAACGGGCCGCGCTGGTCGAGCGCCTAGCCGGGTTGGCGCCCGAGGGACTGAAAAAAGTCTTCTTGTTGACTACTGGCTCGGAAGCGACCGAATGCGCTTTGAAGCTGGCCCGGGCTCACGGTATCAAAGTGGGCGGTGAACAAAAAATCGGATTCGTTGGATTTGACCGCGGTTTCCACGGTCGGACACTTGGTTCGCAACAAGCCGGCGGTATGGCGGCACAGAAAACGTGGATCGTCAACCTCGACCCGGCCATCATCAACGTGCCCTTTCCGGACGGCTACTGGCAGGAGGACACCAGTTTCGACACTTTTATCGAGGCCACAACACGGGCCGGTCTCAAGCCATCTCACATCGCCGGCGTGATGATGGAATCCTATCAAGGTGTTGGTCCCGATTTTGCGCCGGTGGAGTACGTGCGGCGGTTGGCAGATTGGTGCCACGAGCATCGCGTCCTGTTTATTTTCGATGAAGTCCAGGCCGGCTTTGGCCGGACGGGCAAGTTTTGGGGCTTCGAGCATTACGACGTGGTGCCCGACGTCATCTGCTGCGGCAAAGGTATCACGAGCTCTTTGCCATTGTCGGCGGTGATCGGCCGGTCGGAAATCATGGACCAGTTTGCTCCGGGGTCGATGACCAGCACACATACCGGCAATCCCGTTTGCTGCGCTGCCGCTTTAGCTAACATCAAAAAGCTTCTCGACGAGAATTTGACCGGCAATGCGGCCGCGCTCGGTCCGGTGCTGCTGGAAGGACTGCAGGCCATCCAACGCAAACATCCCGACGTAGTAGGTCGCGTGACGGCACGCGGATTGGTCGGCGGATTGCAAGCGGTTAAAGCCGGGCGAAAAGAACCGGATCACGACCTGGCGCATGCCATCATCGAGCGTTGCCTCCAGAAGGGACTCCTCTTGTTTGCCCCCGTCGGAGCCTGGGGGCAGACCGTAAAAATCGCGCCGCCGCTCACGACGCCGCGGGAAGCTTTGCTCGAAGGAATAAGTGTTCTCGCGGAGTCAGTGGATGAAGCCGTTCGCTCGCCTGCCAATATTATGTGAGCGCCGCAGCCTCAGGACGCAAGCTTTCCAAGGCTTGAGGATCAACGGGATTTGGCTGCTCCGCGGGAACTGTCCACAGGAGACTGACGGGGCATGGGCTGGCCAGGACTTCCGGAACGCTCAACAACGATGCTCCTGCTTCACTTAAATATTTCAACTCCCGCTCGATCGATTGAGCCGGCACGTCGAAGTTCGAACGATAGGCTTGGTTGACGATAAATACAAATCGGTCAGAGTCGTCCAGAGCCACCCCGAGCAAATGCACATCAATGCCCTCGATGACCGAGTCGCGCGTTCCCAGAAACACCACGCCGCGATGAAATCGTGCCATGCGGCCAGAACCGAGAAAGCCGAAGCCGCCCTTTTGTGTGAGGAAGGTTCCTTTGAAGGCGGTGTCGTCCGGATCGAGAGTGTCTCCGAGAGCCACGAACCAGCATGCGCTGGGGCCAAAGGAGCCTTGGTGCGAATTGCCGAAATGCTGGGCAATCCTCGCGTAAACCAAGGTGGCAAACCAATCAAATCGGATTGGACTTTGAGCGAGGATTGGTCCAAGCCAGCTGTTCGGCTTAGGCCTTTGCTCAGCATCCGGAACTCTCGGGACGATCTGGGGCTCAGCCGCCGGTACTGCGGCCGGAATCGGCGGCGTTGGCTTGGCAGGTGGTTGAATCGGCTCAACCAGCTCGCGGTCGCGGAGGGCTTCCGCAAGTACCGTCCGATTTTGCGGCGGGCCTGACTGATCGGGACCCGGTTTGGCTGGCGCAGTGTGTGTGGGGGCAATCGCACTGGAGGCTTGTTCTGCCTGGGCAGTGGCATGGCGGTTTACGGCGGGATGGTTAAGAACCGCTGCCAATTCCATTACCGTCAGCTTGCTATAATTAACAGGCTGACTTAAATCGATGAAGCGTTCACGACCGTCGTCGAGCGGAATTCGGACAGTATTCCGGGCGTCTTTCGCCAGGTAAGTTTCCCCGCCGTCCGGCGTCTTCTGTTTGAAGATAAAAGTCGGGGGGCTCAGCTTGATGATCAGGCCTGGCTGCAACAAGCCGCAGCGAACAGGTTCTTGCAGCAGATCCAGGGCTGCTTCGTTGAGCGTACGACGCCGGTTTTCCAGAACGCCGCCCAGCGTGACCGGAAATTGAACATCGAAACCCGTCGGCGAAGCGGCATTGGCGAAGACCAGGACGTCCTTGCCGGAACCGGCGGTTGCAAGCGGAAGATACTTTGTATTGAGGGCGGCTTGGAGCTTTTCAGAATCGTTATTTCCGTGCTCGAAACTGAACAACTCACCGTCCAGCTCGAGCCAGTCATGGAGCGCGCCGACCTCCAGAGCGTGGGGCTTGCGCATCAAGCCTTGATTGAATAACGCTGAGAAACCTGAGCGGCTTAAACCGATCGACGCCACCATTTCAGCGCCTTGCAGACAGTCGATATGGACCTGGCCGCGTTTGTCCACGCCGACGCGGAAATGCATCATCTGCGGCTGGGTCTTTTGGGCGGCCGACTCATTCACCGATGCAGGTTTTCGCCTGGGGCCACCACGCGTCGATTGGAGATTTTTGATTTCAATGGTTAACCAATCATTGAAAGCTTTCTCTAGTTTTTCGCATCCCTCCGCATCGGTTATGGCAATGGTTTCACCGGCGATTTTGACATGGTCCGGAGTTACCTCGAGGCCGGCTGGGCTGGCCGGCAGTTTGCCTTGAACCGTCCACTTAAATAGATCGAGCTGACCCCAGTTTTTGAAAGGCAACAACTCGATAGTCTCCTCGCCCAAGGACATGGTAAAGATATCCGGAGCAGAGTTTCCGCCTTCAGTTTGGCTAGCCAACCTCCTTATCCTAATGGGATTAGGAAGGGCTGGCGAAGCGGGTTTGGGCAGGGCCGTAACCGGTGGCTGCGCCAGAGCATGGATGGTAGCCTGGTCAGCGTCCGGGACCTGACCGCCTCGGCTGGTCGTGACTGGAGGGTTTTCCCAGTTCAAACGCAGAGGCTCGGTGGCGTGCTCACACGCTCGCCAAGTCGGGCTTGAATTGTATCGGGATGTCGCGGCTAAAGCAAGCAGTGTTTCGCGAGAAACACGCCTCCGTAGCCGGCCGCTGGGGCAGGCCTCGTTTCTCGAAGGATCGGCGAACTGGCTCGGCTGACGATTTGTCCATCTAAAGGCTTTTCGGATTGCCACGCGCATCGACGGCCGATGGGGCAACCATTAGCCAATAATTGGTGAAAGGCAGAGCGTTGTGGGCCGGGGCCTGGACGATCACTGCGCCGCCGTTCGCCACGTGTACTGAGCAGCCGGTCGCGAGGTTCGTGACTACCCCGGCGAGAGTTCCATCAAGCAGCAGGGCGGGCGCAGTAGCGATGGCGCCGACGTCCAGCTTGAACGAATGCTCTGAGACGGTTGGCACCAAATCAATCCGCAAGCCAATGAACTCTAAGTTCCCGCCCAGACGCGGTGCTCCGTTCCTAAGCTGCGCCTGGCCGCCATCGGCGGTTATCAGCTTCAACGCGTGCACGATCGAGTAGGACTCAGAAAACATGCTAATCTGGCGGTTGATTTTCGTGAACTCCTCCGGCGAAAGGATCCAGGCGAGCGTGCCATCCGCATTGGTATAAGATTGCGATGGCAGCAAGGCGGTTGGTTGGAGCGCGTCCGAACTGATGGCGACAAATCGTGTTTCAATCACGACTTGCGTGCGGCCACGCATGTAGAGCCGCCAAAATGGTCCGACTAACCTCAGAATTTTGAACTTGAGCCTGGTGAAGGGTCCAGGGTGAAAATGACGCTCCAATTCCGAGGATGGGATCCAAACCAGCTTTGCTGTCTGTCCATTCGGGCGGAGATTGGCCAGGAAGAACAAGGCCAGCAGCACGACCCCGGCGCAAATCAAAACCGAGGTGCGTCGTGCTCGACTCCTCATTACTTTTTCCATGTGCCCTTCTGTAACTTGAGGCAAGCGGAGGTCAATCTCTCCCCGGGTGCAGAGTGGGTTGGTGGAAAAATCTGCGCAGGTAAAGCAGATAGGCGAGAGGCGGGAGAAAGCCGAGCGCCGAAAAGGCTACCATCACATTATTGTCGAAGATATTATAGCTCTGCAGTTGCTTGATTTGCGCCTCGGGATAGCCCATTTGGCGGTACATTTCCCAGAGATCCACGTGAGCCAAGGTGAGTGTGTTGGACAACCCGAAGAGTAACATCAAGACCAGGGTCAGCCACCAACTCGCCGGCTCGAGGCGGTAAAGGGCGCGCGCGAGATAAAAGAACATCGCCGCAATGCACAAGTAAAACAGCGAGCCGGGAATTCCAGAGATGAGGGTTCCAAAGAAGGGCGCGACACCGTGGTATGCCGCTGGCATGAGCACGAGGAACGCTCCTGCAAACACCAACCACATGCTCAGGCCCAACACCGGCAGAGGACAACGGTCAGTCCAGTGGAGCCCGGGGTCACGCGCCTCGCAAGTGGATCGCACGTCCTGCCGTCGATAGAAGAGCACGAGTGCCAATGGGATCAGAACGAACAGCACCACCATGAATGCGATGACAAAAAGCGTAATGATGAGCCTGGCTGATGCGTTGAGATTCGGCGCGCCGGGGCCCTGAGAAAGCGCCCGAGGAATCACAAACGCGTCGATGATCACCGCCAGGCTCCCCATTACCAACCAGCTCCAGCCAAGAATCAGGCAAAAGGCCCGCGCCCAACGGCGAGCGCGAATTGAGCCGATGCCGACGGTCAGAAGCATGGCCGCGATCAATCCGTAGGCAGCCGCCGGAGCCAGCACGAAGCGGTATTGGACGGGGCTGGAAGTCATGCGCGCGCTCATTGCCTGGCCAAAGAAGAGCAGGGGAATCAAGAGCGCACAGATGGCGCCTCCTAGAATCTCGAAGATGCCGAAGACAAGCAGGCCGGTACTGCGATCCTTGAAAGGTG
Source organism: Verrucomicrobiia bacterium (assembly GCA_035651635.1). Lineage (GTDB taxonomy): Bacteria > Verrucomicrobiota > Verrucomicrobiia > Limisphaerales > UBA8199 > JANXQE01. The sequence goes on from DASRFK010000001.1 coordinate 9,910, forward strand.
ACGAGTAGCTAACGCCTGGTTGCCCCGCAGACTCCATGGGGAATAGTGAGGACGCGCCGCGAGGAATGTCAAGATGTCGATTTCCGGACGCAATGCGGCGGTCCTAGAAAAGTGTTCCCACGAAACTCAGGGTGAGAGGATAGGACAAATAGGACGGGATATGACCGATAGCGGAGTCGGGTGGCAGGCGCGATCGTTTCGATCGCTCAGGCAACCGCGTCGGCGGCTGAGCGCGCGTTTTTCGAGACTAATCTACGTCGGCCGCCAGGGTGTGGGCGCGGGTTTGGGCTTCCTGATAGCTGTGCAGGAAAATGGTATTATCGGCGACAGCTTTTTCGATGAGCTGTTTGAGGAGGAACAATTCGGAGCTGTTGATTACGGCGTGGACGCTCTGCTGGAAGGCCTGCATGGGGGTGAAGGTCTGGAATGAATCACCGAAGAGGATGACGGTGGCGGCGCGGCGCTGGTTCATGGGCATGCTCTGGAGCGCCTGCAAGGTAAGATTTTCGCCGATATTGTTGGCGGCGAAAAGTTCTTCCACGATGACGACCTGGTAGCGCACCTGGCTGAAGCGAATCAGGAAATCGCTGTGGGTGGCTGCGGTATGAACTTTATAGCCCAGCTCGGTCAGAGCGGCCTTGGCGGCGTCCAGCCATTCCGGGGTCGAGAAAGCCAGCAGGGCCGGCTTATCGGTGGCGCTGATGAAATCGAACTTATTAGACATAGGCTATTTGAGCTTCAAGGTGGTGGGAATGGGCGGGGGCGCGCCGGTTTTGGAATCGTGCCCGCTTTTCATGCGCAGCGAACTCATGTCGTGGGTGGATTCGCCGCGCGATTTGCGAAGGTTATCGATGCCACGCATGACCGGGCCGCGTTTGGTGCAATAGAGCAGGGCGACCTCTTCGCTGATCTTGCCCGTCTCATAAGCTTCCAGTACCGAATAGTCAAACGTCCGCCACCCGAACGGCTGGCTGGCTTCGATGATTTCATAGAAGCTCTTGCCTTCGCTCTCGCCCAGGCGGATGGTTTCCTGGGTTCGCAGGTTGGAACCCATAATTTCGAGCAGGGCATGGCGGCCGCCTTCGAGCCGGGGCACCAGCCGTTGGCTGATAACCCAGCGCAGCGTGTCCGCCAGGCGGGCGCGGATCTGCTCCTGCTCGTCCGGTTCGAATAGACCGAGAATACGGTTGATGGTCTGACCGGCGTCAATCGTGTGAAGGGTGCTGAGCACTAGATGGCCGGTTTCAGCGGCACTGAGGGCAATTTTAACCGTCTCGCGATCGCGCATTTCGCCGACGAGCACGATTTTGGGCGCCTGACGCAAGGCGGCGCGCAAGCCGTTTGAGAACGTATCGAAATCGGTGCCCAGCTCGCGTTGATTGAACGTGGCGCGGTCATGGGGATGGACGAACTCGACCGGGTCCTCCAGCGTGATGATATGGACCGCCTTGGTGTGGTTGATCTCATTGAGCACGGCGGCCAGGGTGGTGGATTTGCCCGAGCCGGTGGCGCCGGTGACCAGGACGAGGCCGGTTTTTTCGCGTGGGATCTGCTTGATGATCTCAGGGAACTTGAGCGATTCGAGCGTGGGAATGACGGTGTTGAGTTTGCGCAGAACGATCGAATAGTTGCCACGCTGCGAGAAAATGTTGATACGAAACCGAGCTTTATCGGTCAGGGTGTAAGCGGTGTCGCAGGAGCCGCGCCGGAGCAAATCGACCAGGTGCCACTGATTGTCCCCAATGAGATTTAATGCGACCATCTCGGTCTGGAAGGGAGTGAGCTTTTCAATCGGCATTTCCAGGGCCACGGGCTTGAGATCACCGAAGGACTCCACTTGCAGGGGTTTGTCCACCGTGAACAGCAGGTCGGACACCTCCGGTTGGGAGTCGAGCATGACGCTGAGGATGTAATCGAGTTCGGGGCGGCGCATAGGTTAGTTGGTTTCGTCATCTTCCGGCGGGTGTGGCAGGAAGGACCGAAATTTCTTTTTGTCGATGGCTTTGTCGTAGGCTTCCTCGGGGGAGATGCGTTTCATGCGCAGATGCTCCATAATGGCGTCATCGAGGGGCTGGTTGCCGAGTTTCTTGCCGACCTGGATCATACCGGGGATCTGGTGGGTCTTGCCTTCGCGCACTAGGTTGGCGATAGCGGTGGTGAAGACGAGAATTTCCAAGGCGGCAACGCGTCCTTTTTTATCGATGCGTTTGAAGAGGTTCTGCGCCACCACGCCTTTCAGCGCTTCGGAAAGCGTCGCGCGGATTTTGTTTTGTTGCTCTGCCGGGAAGACGTCGATGATACGGTCGACGGTCTTGGCGGCGCTGGGGGTGTGCAACGTGCCGAAAACCAGGTGACCGGTGCTGGCGGCAACCAGGGCCAACTCGATGGTCTCCAGGTCGCGCAATTCGCCCACCAGGATGATATCCGGGTCTTCGCGCAATGCGCCGCGCAAAGCCGATGCGAATGACTTGGTATGCACCCCCGTTTCCCGATGGTTGACCAGACAGTTCTTGCTTTCGTGCACGAACTCGATCGGGTCTTCGACGGTGATTATATGGTCGCGCCGGTTCTTGTTACAATAATCCACCATCGCCGCCAGCGTAGTGGATTTGCCGGAGCCGGTTGGGCCCGTTACCACGACCAGGCCGCGGTGGAGCATGGCGAACTTCTTGAGCACCGCTGGAAGCGGCGCGTCAAACTTCTCGAAATCCTCAAACGAGAGCACTTTGCTGGGAATCTGGCGAAACACAGCCGCAATGCCGTACTTCTGGTTGAAGAAGTTGGCGCGGAAACGTGAAATGTTGGGGATTTCGTAACCGAAATCGACGTCCCCGGTTTCTTCAAAGATCTTGATTTTGTATTCGGGGGCGATTTCATAGAGCATCTTCTTGAGCTCGTCGTTTTCCAGGGGCGGATGGTCCACGCGCTGGAGTTCGCCATTGATGCGCAACATGGGATTGTTGCCGGAGGAAAGGTGCAGGTCGGAAGCCTTTTGCTCGAACATCAGGTTAAAGAATGCGTCGATCTTGGCCATATGTTTTGTACAATCGGCCAGATAGTAGCTAAATCCGCACCAGACTTGGCCGTTGAACCCGCTGACTGAAAAAATCGCCTCAGAAATACGGAATTGCGGACCGATTTCCTTCGCGCGTTTCATGGAGCTGGCCTTGTATTGTCCAGTTTATGGATATTATGAAAAGGAAGGGGACACCCCGGGCCGGCAAGGGGATTACTTCACTAGCGTGAGTGTCGGGCCCTTATTTGGCGAACTGCTGGCCCTGCGGTTCGCTCGATGGCTGGAGGAAATGCCTGGCCAGAACGTCGGTGGTCCGCTGGAGTTTCAGATCGTGGAAGCGGCGGCCCATGATGGCCGCCTGGCCAAGGATATCCTGCGTTGGTTGCAAGTGCACCGGGGAGATACGTTTCAAAAGATTGTTTATTGGATTGTCGAACCGTCCGAAAGGCGGCGGCAATGGCAGCGGCACTCGCTGGCCGAGTTTGCCGGCAAAGTGCGTTGGGTCCACCGCTTGAGCGAACTTAGCTCGGGCGGCAAGCGCGCGGTTGAGAGTCGCACCGGCGCCAAAGGGTCGAGCGGCGTGCGTGGCGTGATCTTTTCCAATGAGTTATTGGACGCCATGCCGGCACATCGGTTCAGTTGGGATGCCGCGAAGGCCAAATGGTTCGAGTGGGGTGTTGACTGGGATGCCGCGGGTTTCCGGTGGACGCCCCTGCCGGGTGCTCCGGAGAAGGCTGTGCAGGTGCCTGGTTGGCCGGAAGCCATCCTTCGGCATTTGCCGGATGGGTTCACAACCGAGACATGTCCGGCCGCGAACCAATGGTGGGCTGAAGCGGCCGCTATCCTCGAAGCCGGCAAGTTAATAACCTTCGATTATGGCTTGACTGACGAGGAGTACCTCGCGCCGGAGCGGCGGGAAGGAACAGTGCGCGCTTATCGTCGGCATCAAGTCGCGGCAAACGTGCTCGCCGACCCCGGGGACCAGGACCTGACGGCGCACGTGAATTTTTCGGCGTTGTCTCAGGTCGGCGAAGGCGCGGGGTTGCGAACCGAGCTGTTGTGCAGCCAGGAGGAGTTTCTTATGGGGATTGCAACGCCGGTTTTTCGCGGTGAAGAATTGTTTGGGGAATGGACGCAGGAACGGACAGCCCAATTTCAAACCCTGACGCATCCCGGGCACCTGGGCAGGGTCTTTCGGGTGCTGGTTCAGTCGCGGTAAGATGCAGCGCGCCGTTGGCGCTTGAAGAAGCATTGGCGGCGTTTTTTTCCCTAGGCCTCCGGGCCAGGCTGGTATGAAGGGCGCCGTTGGGGCCCAAACTTCCGAGACTGGCTCTACTCCTAGCTTTGATCAGCCTTCGTCCCTGCGGACAAGGATGTCCGCGCGCCCGCCTGCAGTTCGTAATTAATAACCGACAGGCAATAAATGGCCGCGGTGTCCGTCCGCAGGACCAGCGGGCCGAGAGTGATTGGCTGCGCGCCGTCAGACTGGAGTGCGGCAAGTTCTTCCGGGGTCAAGTCCCCTTCCGGGCCGACGCAAACCGAAACGGATTTGGGTTCACTGCCGTTTGCCAGCTTGAATTCCTCGAAGCAAGTCCTCGGGTGTCTGGCCCCGGGTGCCAATGAGCCAACCAGAGGCAAATCTGTATTGTGCTGTTCGGCGGCGAACTGTTCGAGGCTGGCTGGTGGCTCGACGTGTGGGAGCCAGGCTGAACCGCATTGCTTTATGGCTTCGATGGCGGCCAACCGCCACTTCGCCAGCTTGCGCGCCTGGTCTGCTGGATCGAGTTTTCCAATGGTTCGCTCGGTCAATAGCGGCACAATCCTCGCGACGCCCAGCTCGGTGGCTTTTTCAATGATCTCCTCGAATTTCTTGCCCTTGGGCACAGCTTGACCGAGGGTGATCCGGCAAGCCAGGGGAGGTGCGATCCGGCGTTGGAGCACCTTCAGCTCGACTTGGTCGCGTCCGATGCCCGCGATCTCGCATTCCAGTGTTTGGCCTTCACCGTCAAGAACGACAACAGAGTCGCCACGGCGCAGCCGCAAGACGTGTTGCGCGTGATGGGCCTCACGGGGCGTCAGCCAGAGAACCGGTGCCCGGCAATCCGCCGGCGGAAGGTAAAACCGGTGCATCGCCTCATTGGAAGAGCTTTTTTGCTTTCTCAAAGAACCCCTGGCTCAAAGGGCTTTCTTTGCCGTTGCATAATGCGGCAAACTCCTCGAGTTTGGTTTTTTGGGCGGCGGTCAACTGGGAAGGCACTTCAACGGTGACCCGCACGTGCAGATCGCCATGGCCGTAGCCCTGGATGTTCTTCACGCCTTTGCCTTTGAGCCGGAACATGGTTCCCGGCTGAGTGCCGGGCGGTACCTTGATGGAGGTCTTGCCATCCAGCGTGGGCACATCCACCTCGGCCCCCAAAGCAGCCTGGACAAAGCTCACCGGCACTTCACAGAGCAGATCATCTCCGTCGCGCTGAAAGATTTCGTGCGCTTTGACGTGCAGGACGACGTAAAGGTCCCCGGAAGGTCCACCGCGCCAGCCGGCTTCGCCGTTGCCGGCCGAGCGCAAGCGCGAGCCGGAATCGACTCCGGCGGGAATGCGGAGCTTGATTTTGGAGGTTTTCTCCAAACGTCCATTGCCGCGGCAGCTTTTGCAGGGCTTATCAATGATTCGGCCGGCGCCCTGGCAATGTGGGCAAGTCTGCGCAATGCTGAAGATCCCCCGAGAAGTGATGACTTGGCCTCGGCCACCACAGGTCGGACAATTGCGAGCCTTGGAGCCCGTCTCGGCGCCTGTGCCGTGGCACTCCTCGCAGCGTTCAGGCTTGGTAACGGTGATTTCCTTTTCGCATCCGTGTGCCGCCTCTTCGAAAGAGATTTCCATATCGTAGCGCAAGTCGTCACCGCGCTGCGATTGGCTGGGATCCCGTTGCGCGCCGCCGAAGAGATCCTCGAAAATACTGCCGCCGCCAAAGACCTCGCGAAACACCTCGAAAGGATCGTGAAAGCCGCCGCCCCGAGCAAAGCCGCCGGCTCTTCGGTCAAAAGCGGCATGTCCATATTGGTCGTAGGCCGCGCGTTTCTGCGGGTCACTCAAGACCTCATAAGCCTCACCGAGTTCTTTAAAATTCTCTTCGGCAACTTTGTCGCCTGGATTCTTATCGGGGTGAAACTTGACCGCCAGTCGGCGGTAAGCCTTCTTGATTTCCTCTTCGGATACGCCCTTCTCCAGACCGAGCACGGCGTAATAGTCGCGTTTGGCCATGGAAATCAGGCAGTCGGGCTCTTGGAAACGATCACCGTGGCCGGGCGCAGCAAGCGCTCCCGCAGCTTGTAACCGCGGCGCAGTTGTTGGACGACCTGGCCTTCGGGCACCTCGGCGCTTTCCTGTTGGGATACAGCCTGGTGCAGGTTGGGATCGAAAGGTTTGCCGCTGGCTTCCACTTCTTCCAGGCCGGCCTCGGTCAATGCACTTTTGAGCTGCTGGTAAACCATGCTAATGCCGGTTTTAAGCGATTGCGCCGCCTCGCCCTGGGTATTTTGAGCGGCATTAAGGGCCATATCGAAACTGTCGAGCACCGGCACCAGTTTCTCCAAAAGATTCTCGTTGGCAAAGCGAATGGCGTCCTGCTTTTCCCGGGTGGCGCGCTTCTTGTAATTGTCAAAGTCGGCGGTGGCGCGCAGCAGCCGGTCCCAATGGTCGTCAGCCTTGGCGGCCCGTTGTTTGAGTTCGTCCAACTGTTCGGGCGTGAGTGTGGCCGCCTCGACAGGAACCAACGGCTCGGGCTCCTGCCCGTCCCCAGCCGCTCCGTTTTGTAATTCAACTTCAGTTTCTTTCATGGGATACCAACTCTCACGATCAGCATGTTAGACCGTAAAAATAAACGATTATCGCTGCCCGGGCAACCCAAACCAGCAACCTTCTGAAGAGGGAGCACGGTGAAAAGCGGGTCTTTTGCCATGCTGGATAAAAGGCAACAAGGGAAACGGTTTGGGGTAAACACGGGCCGTCTGGACAAGCCCTTGTTTGCTGGAGGTTGTATGGTCTGCGAGATGGCTGAGTCGACGGCACGGCCATTGCTAGAAAGCGGCCAGTCCGTTAGTAAAGCTGTAAATCCAAATTGCCAGAATGCCTAGCGTCGAACGCATCGATGAAAAAATTTAGAAATACGCCCAACAAACCTATCGCCGCAACTCCCGTTGCCAAACCCGAAATGCTCCAGACCCGCCCGGTTTCAACTGAACCGGCCGCCGTTCAGCCGGTCAAAATTACGCCTGTCCGATCGGTGCCGGCGAGTAAACCAAAGGTGGAAACAGTGTCATTCGAACTGGTCAGGCCGGGCGCCAAGTGCGTCTTTGTAGCCGGCTCGTTCAACGATTGGAAACCCGAAAGCGCGCCGCTGATGCCTAAAGATAATGGGCGGTGGGTGGGGGATTTGACCATTAAACCCGGCAAGTACGAGTACCTTTTTGTAGTGGATGGCCAATGGATGCCAGACCCCAATGCCAAGGAGAGTGTACAGAATCCGTTCGGAGGCCGAAACTCCGTCATTGGAGTTTCGGGGTGAGGGGAGCAGGAATTCAACCACGGATGGACCGGATGGACACGGATTAACACGGATGAGGGAAGGAAAAGAAAGACAAGAGCATTGCTTAGCCCAAGCATTTTTAAGTTGCTCGAGTGCCCACTTCCATTAGGGACTTCTGGGGGTCGGGCGCCAGATCACCACGCCGTCGCTGCGCAAACCCACTTCGACGCGCCGGTCGGTAGTCGGATGTGGGCCACGGGCAATCGGGTCGGAGGTGTCTTCGCTCCCGAAAACAAGGCAGCCAATCCAGTTAGTGTTCAACACCCCTAAGGGGGTGTTTTTGTTTTGTTGGGCTCGCAGGCCGAGGTTAGAAGCTAAAGCCAGGCCGGCCAGTCCGACAAACACTGCAGCGAATTTTAAAGAATTCATTTTCATGCGTTGTTAGACGAATTCTGTCGTTTTTTGCTCCTTCTTTGATGATGCGGGGGCGCCGGAGTGGGGTGTGTTTGTCGCACTGAAACTCAATGCGGCCGATGGCTTTGCGCGTGACCTGAATCCAATTGGACCTTTATGTTGCACGTCATGCAGGAATTGACGTTGGGCCATTCTCCCGATCCGGATGACGCGTTTATGTTTTATGGATTGGCCAAGGGGCTGATTCCCTCAGGCGAGTTCAGGTTCAAGCATATTTTGCAGGACATTCAGACTCTCAACGAGCGGGCTACGCGCGGTGAATTGGATATCACCGCAATCAGCATTCACGCTTACGCCTATGTGAGCAAACAGTACGCCCTTTTACCCAGCGGAGCGAGCATGGGGGACGGCTATGGGCCGATGCTGGTGGCGGAGCGCAAGCTTCCCAGGGAGGAAGTCGCCCGAAAGCGGATTGCTGTCCCGGGGAGGATGACCAGCGCGTTCCTGGCGTTGCAACTATGGTTGGGCCGGCCGGCAAGTTCGCTTGATATCGTGGTGGTGCCGTTTGACCAAATTTTTAAAGCCGTCCGATCCGGAGCGGCCGAGGTCGGACTGATCATTCATGAGGGCCAACTCACCTACCACAACGAAGGCTTGGAGGTTTGTGAAGATCTCGGCGTCTGGTGGGGACGGCAAAACGAGGGGCTCCCGCTCCCTTTGGGCGGTAATGTCATTCACAAGCGGTTTGCGCCGGAGGTGCGGAAAAAGGTCTCGGACATTTTGACAGGCAGCATCCAATTCAGCCTGGATCATCGGGCCGAAGCCGTGCAGCACGCTCTGCAGTTTGCCCGGGATATGGGGCGCGATTTGGCGGACAAGTTCGTGGGAATGTACGTGAATCATTGGACCCTCGACTATGGTGAACGGGGCCGGGAATCCATTCGCCGCCTTCTCGGGGCCGCCTTTGAAGCGGGCCTGATTTCACACAAGCAGGAGCTCGAGTTCGTCGGCTGACTCGGGCGCCTTGCTGGCGGAACGCCGCGTTTACGCCCCACCCATTTGGCCCGAGGTTACGGCCCCAACCGGGGTCCCGATTGGAGTGTCTTTTTAGATTCGGACAGGGCACCGCCCCATTTCGGAGGTTCCCAACAGGGACGAACCTGGGTGGCAGACCGAAACCTTCAACAACATGCGCGCACTTGTAAGAGTGCGCTTTTTTTTGTCCCCGTTGAGATGGACTTGGCAGCGAGACGCTGCCAATACCCGCAGGCCAGAGGCCCTGCGCTACGTAGCGCAGGCGTCCTCGCCTGCGGGTTCAGGCGGCGTCTCGCCGCCTGAATGGCGCCGAGCAACAATCCTTCAAACGCGCTTCAGGTTTACTGCAAAAACAGGTCGTTATAGCCGAACACGTCGTTTTTGTTCATCTTCAAATCCCGATAAGCCCACGATTCATAGTGGCCGTCGACCATAACGATATTGGCGCGCAGATCGTGGCGGCAACCGGGCTGTTTGGGAGGTGTGTAACCCTTCCAATCGTGCGTAGTGGGATCAGGCGGAAAGGTTACGATCTCGGTTGTATAGCCGCTGAAGGGGACGTTGTTGGGATTGTAGGGAACGCCCGTGTCGCCCATCATCCAAACTTGCGAGGGCCGGTGGATTTCCTGCAGCTTGCGGCTGTGCAAAGGCGCGGCCGCGCTCATGTTGTAGCCGTACCGGATAACCGTGCTCTCGACTGGGCCATAACCTTCCCAGCGCGCGCCGAAAACAATGCTGATGTCTTTGTCTTTGACCGCAGGGCAGCGCCAAACGTTGTTGGAAATCGCTTGCGGCACGACGTAACGATTGGCCGAGAGCGTCTCCCACCACCAAAGTCCGCCCGGAGCCACTCCAGTGCCGGTCCACCACTTGGTATACAGGTCCGGCAACCGTTGATTGTTATCATCGGCATACATATGAAAGGCCACACCCATCTGGCGCAGGTTCGAGCAGCACCGAATCGAGATGGCTTTGGCCTTGGAACGGGAGAGCGTTGGCAAAAGCATGCTCGCCAGGATTGCTATAATCGCAATCACCACCAGCAGCTCGATCAGGGTGAAGCCGCTGGAGATGAACCGGTTCCGTGCCTTTTGAGGCGATGAGGGCAGATCCTGCGATTGGGTTTCGGTGGTCTTCGGGGCAAAAGGATTCAAAGGAAGTTCCGGCGGTTTACTAAAATTCGCTTTCATGCAAACACTACTTCCTAAAGGTAGGTGATGAACCGCACGCTTACCAGATTTGATTCGAGCCCGCGGAACGTGGAGTAAATGCGGAGTGGGGAATGCGGAGCGTAGAGTGGGGGCTACCGCCAAGGTGACTAACCGCCACTTTCGACTCGTTGCCGAACCAGTCTGATGACCTCGAGATTGCGGCACGCCCTTCAGGGTGCCAAAATTTAAGTTGGGCCATGTTCCGTCTCGTGAGATTAACCCACGGCGGCTATGAATCGCCGGGTTCGCAACGCAATCCGCGAGCTGGCAGATTTGCGAGGGCTGGCAGATTTTGGCAAACCGCGAGGGTTGCCATAGCAGCCGGAGATCGGAACGCCGTACTCCAAACCGTGCTGTTCGGGGTGCGCTTGGGCCAGGACGTGCTATTATTTTGGTGATGGAGATAAAGAAAAGACGAAACCGGGTTCCGGGCGATCCAACGCGTCTCGAAGCCATACGCGGGCCGTTACTGGTCCTGCATAAAGCTTTGGTCGAGTCCGAGCGGGTCGAGTACGAGAAGACCATCGGCAAGATCCAATCGCCCAATCATTTTCTTCAGCTTTTAACCAATGACCCATGGTTTGCCTGGCTCAGCCCGCTGTCGCAGTTGATCGTCTCGATTGACGAAGCGCTGGATGCCAAAGAGCCGGCTACGGCCACGGAGATTGAAGCGCTGTTGAAGGAATCGGTTCGGTTGCTGACGCCTTCGGAAATTGGCTCGGGCTTTTCAAAACACTATTTTGAAGCGATGCAGCGAGATCCGGATGTAGTGCTGGCGCATGGGGCGGTCGTGCGGCCGCGCCAGGTGTCCGGTTCCGGGCCGAGTCAAACGGAGCGCTGATTCGGAGTGACCGGTCGGCTTCGCTCGCGCGACTTGCCTGGAAGTGGAACTTGCGGTTCAAAGGGACTGAGCGTAATCCCGCCACAATCCTGGCAGGAACCCTCCAACACCGTAAATTGGCTGTGACAGCGCGGACAGTACGATCGGGAATGCGGGTCGGAACGAAGGGGTGGCCGAAGGAGTTTCTCAGGGCGGCAGCCATTGCGTTTCAGGAAAGCCTCGAGCGCGCGAAGAAGAAATTCGCGTGAGTGACGTTCGGTCGCTTGCGCAATTGGCTCGGACCGCGGGCACAGCGGGAGAGCAGGAAAGCGCAATTCCCGCAGAAATTGCGCCGCCAGCTGTTCAAATGCTGGAGCCGAACCGAGCACTTGCGCTATCGCGACGGGGTGAAATCTCTCGAGCAATGGCCGCGTGAGAAGATCGCGCGCACGTACGGTGCTGGCCGGCGAGAGCAGCAGGATAATGAAATGCGTGAAACGTTCGTCTTCAGCCTCCGGAAAAAAGCGCTTGTGAGCGCGGTGAAACCGCAAGGCAATGGTCAGCGTGCAGGCGAGCAATCCCGCCAGCAGCCACGGCCAGGCGAAGCTCAGACCGAATCGCCACAACGCCAGCGGGATAATGGCGAACAGATATAAGAACAAAAGGTTGGCATTGAGTCGCAGGCCTCGGGTTTCGCTCCGGAACTCATTCCAACGGCCCTTCAATTCCTTAATATCGAATGAGCTCTCGATTTCCCGCTCGATTGCTCGACGACGCTCGGTCGCCGGCAACTTGCGCAATCGGTCAATTATTGCTGCGAGGGACGCGGCAGAAACGGGGGAAGCCGCCGTTAACAGCAATTTTCCATTAATCCTGACTTTCTTGGCGGCGGCCTCGACGCTTCGGATTTCTTCAAAGCTGAAAAACTGACCGGATTGCGCCCCTCGCCGGGCAGGATCAATACTGGGAGGAACATAGGCCAGCACACCGTCCAGCGAAATCGACAGGGGAAAGGAGTGGCTTGCCAGCAAAGTGCCCAAAGGGGGAAAGGGAGGCGCCAGGATGACACCGCCTTGCTGGTTGCCCAGCAACCGCGAGGGCATCGTGATCTGCCAGCGTTTCCCCAGCCAGGTCCGAAACCCCACGGTCCCGGATTTAGCCCACCAGCCACATTCCCAGACATAAATGATCCCGAGTACCAGGAAGAGGAGTTCCAGGTCGGTCATTCTGCGCGGATCAGGCGGGTGTGTTTTGTGAAGGCTGGCTGGCTTTTGCGGAACGGCCGGTGAAAAGCTTTTTGAAAAAGCTCGCCACGGCGGCGAAGGCCACTATGACGAGTTTCCAAGCCTTCTTAAAGAGCACGATCACCCAGGTGAGCAACCCGAGTTTGGCGGCCCCGACGGCCGCGCCGCCCAAAACCAAAGCGCCCAAGCCGTACTTGGCGATTTTATCGCCGGGCCGGTATTCGGCGTAGGTTTCGCCGGTTTGAAAGTTGTAGCTGGAAAGGAGATTTCGAAATGCGGGCAGGGTCTCATTGAGCTGGTCCGGTTGGACGACCAGGACGACTTCCATGACACCTTTGCGGCCCAGGAGCCGGGTATTATAATTGAGAATCGGCCGGCCTTCGACCGCTCCCCGAATGGCCCATTCGAGGTTATGCGTGTTGGAATCATATCGCGGTGGCAATTCCCAGCCGATGACTTCGATGGGCGCCCGGCCGGCGTCGGCCCGCTGTTTGTTGGCTTCGGCTGTCCCCCGCTTGATCGAGTCGAGCAATTTATCGGCATTCAAGCTGTCTTTGTCGTCATCCTTCACATATCCAATGTCGTCGTACTCGAAGATCACGCTCCAGTCGCGGTTGGTCGAACTGAGCAGGCCCAGTTCCCGGCCGCTGACGGGTTCGCGTTCAGCCTTCAGCATCGCCTGGTAATCCTTGCCATCGATGAAGAAATAGCCGGCCGGCACATCGACTCTGGCCACGTTGCTTAGGCGGGCCGTGGCGGGCCCGGTGAGAAATTTGACCTTCGATTTGTTTTCTGAGGTTTGGGCCGGGAGTGAGGCCGTTCCAATTAGGAGCGCGAGGACGGCTATGGATTTGGTGAATGACATATTTAGGATTCGTCTGGGATCAAGGAACAAGGCCTTGGCTGCGGATGCTCGGCAATCTTGCGGACGCTTATATACGAAGCATGCTCAGGTTGTCAAAGTGGAAAAACGCACGGCGGTCGTTCGGGCGTCCCTTTCATTAACACCGCGGCTTTAGCCCGGTGGAAGATGGCGGCAGGAAAGGAAACTGTTTTCGGCCATCGACTTCATGTTGCCTTAAGGTGGTTATGTTAAGCTGCGCTCGATGAAAGAAAAATTTATGCCGCGAAGGTGTTCTACTGGAAGAGCGCGAATTCTGGGGTTAATGCTGAGCCTGTTGGTTGGTTGCCTGGCATGGCCGGCCTCGGCAGGTTTACCGGCGAAACCGGCAGATCTTTTTCAGACCACGAACGTCTGGAACATCCACCTGCAGTTCACTCCCGAACAATGGCAGGCCATAGAACCGGTCGAGACCGGCGAAATGCCAGGCCGCGGCGGGATGCGTTTCCGGGGGCCAGGCGGGCCGGGTGGTGGCGGTGGTCCCGAGGGCCCCGGCGGATTCGGGCCGGCAGGGTTGGTCGCGCCAACCTTCCTGGCGGGTGACAAAAACGGCGACGGCAAGCTGTCAAAAGAAGAATTTCATGAGCTGGGTGAGCGCTGGTTTGCCGAGTGGGACAAAGACAAACGAGGGCAACTGGATTTTGACCAGGTGCGAGCGGGAATAGATTCGACGCTATCGCTGCCACAACCCGCGTCAACCGGTCGCGACGGTGGCAATGCCGCGCGCCCCGGTCCGCCTCTCCAGAGCGAAGAAGGCCATCGCAACGGCTTGGCCGGCGCTTCGGGAATAGATTTTCAGTACGTCCATGCCGATCTGGATTTTGAGGGACAGCAGCTCAAGGACGTGGCCGTTCGCTACAAAGGCAACGGGACTTTTATGGAGTCGCGCGGTTCGATCAAGCGTTCGCTCAAGATCGAGCTCAACCGGTTTGTGAAAGGCCAGAAGGTGGCCGGCCAAACGAAGCTCAACCTGCATAACAACGTTACGGATGCCAGTTGGATGAACGAGGTGTTGTCCTATCAATTGTTTCGCGACGCCGGTGTTCCGGCCTCACGCACGGCCTACGCCCGGGTTTTCGTGACGGTTTCCGGGCTGTTCGATAAGAAATATTTTGGACTGTATTCACTTGTGGAGGACGTCGATACGCATTTCGCACGCGAGCGGTTTGCCACCAAGGAAGGCGCGATTTTCAAACCGGTCACGGGCGAGCTTTTCGGGTATGAAGGCGAAGACTGGTCCAAGTACAACCAGAATTATGATCCCAAAACCGAACTTTCCAACGAAGAGAAGCGGCGGGTGATTGATTTTTCCCGGCTCGTCACCAGCGGTTCGGATGCCGACTTTGCCGGCCGGATCGGCGAGTTTGTGAACCTGGAGGAATTCGCGCGGTTCATGTCGGTCACGGTGTGGCTCTCGACACTGGATAGCATTCTGATGATGGGCCAAAATTTTTATCTTTATTTGCATCCGCAAACCCACCAGTTCCAATTCGTGCCGTGGGACCTGGACCATTCGTTTGGCCAGTTCCCGATGGCCGGCTCGCAGGAGCAGCGTGAGAACTTGAGCATCCAAACTCCCTGGCGCGGCGCCAACCGTTTCCTGGAACGCATGTTCAAAAACGACACCTTCAAGAAGCTGTATCTTGCGGCGCTGACTGATTTTTCCAAAACGCTCTTTCTGCCGCAGCGGTTCGATCAACAAGTCGACGGGATTGCCGCTGCGATTCGTCCGGCGGTCAAAGAGGAGTCGGAGGAGAAGCTCGCCCGGTTCGACCGTGTGGTAGCTGGCGAGCCGGTGGAACATCTTGGGTTTCACGGCGGACCAGGCGGCCAACGGCAGGGCGGGGGACGGCGGGGTTTTGGCCCGGGCGGATTCGCGCAAGCAGCGAAGCCGATTAAAGGTTTTGTGATCGCGCGCGCGCAATCGGTAAACGACCAACTGGCCGGCAAATCGAAAGGCGAAGTGCTCAGCGAACAGGGTTTTGGCGGACCGCCGGGGGGGCTGGGCCGCGGGCGAGTTTTTGGTCCGGGGATGTTTCTCGCGCATGGATTGATGGATTCATTCGACCGCAACGGTGACGGCATGCTGACTCAGAAGGAATTCCTCGCCGGATTCGACAAGTGGTTCGCCGATTGGAACACCGATAAGAGCGGGTTGCTTAACGAAGCTCAACTGCGTGAGGGCATTAATCGCGACCTGGCTCCTCTGCGCGGTGGTCCTCCCGAAGGTGGCCCGGACGAAGGTCTGCCCGATTTCGGGCCGGATGACGAGAAGTGAGAGGCTTGGCTTGAGGCCCGGATGAGCCCCCTCTCATACGTCAGCGGCGGCGGGGCCTTGGGGTCAGCTGCGACACTTTTTCCGGGGTTGCGGGCGGGAAAAGGCGCGAAACGGACCCCAAGGTCTGAGCCCCTCACTTTTCTTTTTTGCTGAACATCGATCCGACAAAACCGCCTTTCGAATCGTCATCGCGCTGGCGCACTTTGAGCTGACCTAAAACCGCATGCCAGCCGATGTAAATCTTGTGCCAGGAATTTTCCAGGTTCCGCAGAACGCCTTCGTTCATTTCACTCAAATACCGCAGCGAGGGCGCATTTCCGACCAGGTCATGGACTTCCTGGCGGCTGGGTGAAGTGACCTCAATCGCTGCCAGGATGAGTTCGAGTTCCTGCACCAGAACGCTCTTGATTTCGAGAAACTGATTCTCGTCTTCCGCGCTGAACTTTTTAGTCCGGGCCAGACTGACGAACTGGTTGAACTGTTTCCAGCATTCGAGATAGTTCTCCATCTGGGCAATCAGTTGCTCGACTTTTTTGTTGGCGCTCATAAGGTCAAATCAGTGAGACACTGCATTAAAGGAATGTTTGGGAGCGAGAAAAATGATGGCGCCGCCGCGCAACTCGCGGGCGGTGATCTTCAGGCTGGAAAAATGGAGGGTGAGTTCCGATAAAGACAATTGGGCCTTGCGCGCCTCGCGGAACAAGGTCAGCACCTGATCGCCGATTTGCTGGAGCGCTTCCTGTGAGCAGGCGGAAGAAACCGTGGTGGCCAGGATGTTGTTGTTACGGTCGACCGTAACGGTGCCGGAAGGCAGCACCTGAACGCCCGGGTCGGGTTTCGAGAATAGGCTCAGGAATCCCATGAGGCGATCAATTGTTTGCTTTGTTCACTTACCTGCGCGGCTTTCGACGGCCACCCAATCAGGTAAGTTCGTCCGTCGTTTGGTAACAGAACGACGCGGTGATCGAGGCTGCGGCCTTCGAGGTGCTCCAAGGATCCGGCTTGCAGTTCCCGGCCCAATTTTTGGCAAACCTCCATGGCCTGCTGCATCCACTGTCCCAGCTCCTGGGTAGCCTCCGTTCCCCATCCTTCCGGTTTGCTTTTATCCGCGCCCGGCAGAGATACGACGAAATCGGCTCCTGCGCGGCTGAGGGAAGCGAGCCGCCAAACGGTTTTGCGGTGATCGGCCTGTTCGACTTCCTCGGCGCTTTGCGAAGAGGGTGCGGCCACTTCATCGAGGGCCTGAGCCGCTTCCAGCAGCAACGCGTTTGCCGATTTCGTGATGGTGCGCTCACGGCTAGGCTCGGCCGGTAGATTTTCAAACGTTCCTGATTTCCATTCCAGGATTCGGCGAAAGGCTGTTTCGCCTCGCGCCCCTTCGGTCTCGGCGTCGATGAGTTCGCCCGAGGCAATCCAAATGCGGCCCGTCAAGGAGCCACGCGTGATGCGCAGCAGGGTGGAGCTTTGCGACAGGCATTCCATTTGGATCAAGTCCATCAAGCTCTTGCTCTGAACGCCGCGAAAACCACCTTCCTCGTCCCGGCCCAGCAACGATTCGATGCATTGCAGGAACATCTCCATGTTTTGCTGCGTGTCCGGCTTGAGCCAGAACAGATCGACGCCCAATGAATAAGCCCGCGAGCGAAATTCCTCATTCTGGACCGCGGTCATCACGACGGTGCGCAGTTCGGGAAAGCGACGTCGCACGATCATCAGGACCTGCAAGCCATCCATTTTGGGCATCTTCAGATCGCAGAGCAGCAGGCGGAAGGGCTCGGATTTGAGCATCGAGAGCGCGCGGGCGCCGGAAGTAGTGGTGAAAATCTCCGGATGACTGGGCAATTGGGACAGCAGATCGCGATACAACTCCAGCACAGCTGGGTCATCATCAACAATCAGCACTTTGTAGCGGTTTTCCATCCGGGCATCCATCACCGCCAATTGTGTATGCGCTCTCGGTCGGTCACAAACCAAATCGGCATTTGAGCCAGCAGCAGCATGCGCTGTTCCGTTTGCTGACAATTCTGAGAAATTGAGTTCAAATTTGCAAACCACTTCCCAAAACCGCGACGCGGCTCCTAAAGCGGTTGCATCGCTTGATTTTTCTCGGTTTTAAGCGGCTTTCACTGCTCAAAAAGGCAGCCACCCCTGAGACAGCTCAGTCCAGTGATGAGACAGCGCCGGATGCGGTCGTGGATCCAGGCCACAGCCCAAGAGGTTTACGCGCGCGCCGGTTTGTCTTTCGGGACAGAGTTCACGCCCGGCGGTCGGCCCCCAGGCAACCCCTTAGCCAGGCAGCGTTTTAGAAATTCTTAGGGAGCACAGCCTTGTGAGGGAGCTGATGGCACGTTTCCTGCACCGACTCGCCCCAGAAGCAGTCAACCGAAACGAACCAATGAATCGTGCGCGGACAATCAAGCTGGACGTTATCCCGTCTGCACTAGTCCCAGAACCTCGCGAACTTGAGCGGAACGCCCTGGGCGCGGTCCGGACCTGGACCGGTTTTGCTCCGCTCGCCATCCCCGAGTGCGCTGGCTCACTCCACGAAAGTTAAAATGTTTGGCTTCCTAAAAAACCTGCTGCGCAAGGCGCCTGAGACATCGGCGGAGAACTACGAAGATGCGGCTCCGGAAACTGCGCCGCCACAGTCTGCGCCTCCGGCTCCCAAAGCTCCCATATTCAAGGCACCGCCTTTGCGGCGAGAGGGTCCCCCCGCCAATGGCCATGCCAAAGGCATTCAGCTTAGCCTTCAAACCATTATTCAGGGATTGCCCCTGGAACTGCAACCGCGCGTCCGCCGCGCCGATGTTGGCGAGTTAAGCATTACTGTGCCCTTGGAGAAGGTGCTGGCCCAGCTCTCACGCGGCGCTGTGAAAGTTTCTTTTGGCGAACTGCGTCAGGCTGCTCCGGACGTGTTTACGCCGCAGAACGATCGTGATCGCGTGTTGGTCGCTTTGCCATTGGCCGATATCCTGGCCAAATTAAACCCCGCTCTGATCGCTCGACGCCGTGTCCAGCGCCAGATCGAAGTGCCCCCTGAAATCAGCAGTCCCTTCGATGCTCATGGCCGCGGACTCGCCATTGCGGGCTCCAAATCCGAACCTGAGCCCGTCGCCTCGGCCCCGCTCCCTCCGCGGCATGCTGCTTCGGCGCTGCCCCCGGCGATGGCGCCTTCCCGCACTTCTATTTCCGCTCTGCCGGCACCGTCGCCCGCTGAAATTGCTCCGCCTGCGCCAACGCCGCGGTTTAATGTCCCCAACGCTCCGACAGCGCCAGCGCAGCCGAAGCTGGCCCATCCTGCTCCCGCGGCCCTTTCGTCGCAGCCGCCGACGCATATTGCCGCACCGAAACCCGGCCTTGCTGCGCCCAAGCCCATCATGGCGGCGCCCAAACCGAGTGTTGCCCCTCCGGCTCCCGCACCTCTGCCTGCCGCGGCTTCACTCGGCAGAGCTCCGCTCGCTTTCAACCCCAATCCCACTCTTGTTAAGCCAATTTCGCCCATCGATCCCGGGCCCTCGGTGAGCTCGCCGGTGTCGCCGGTTGCCCCTACGCCCGCCCCGATGGCAGCCCCAATGCCGAAAGCGGCCGCCGCCCATGTGCCGCGAGAGACTGCTCCTGTCCCCGCCGCGCCTGCGCCGATGCCTCAAACCAACGGTGGCCCTGCTGCCGAGCCCCTCATCGTGAGCCTGGCGGCCCTGGCGGAAGCGTGGCCCGAGGAAGTGCGCAAAGAAATCCTCAGCTTCGGACTGGCGGAAGCCAAAGTCGGATTACCGGCTAACGCCATCGAGCAAGCCCTCAAGCAAGGGCGCATTTGCTTCTCCTGGAAGACACTGCGTTCCTGGCTCAAGCCGGCGGTTCCCGCCGTCGCTTCCAGCCACGACAGCGCCGTACTGGATCTCCCGCTTAAGGTAGTCGCGCCCCTGTTCCTTGATCGCCAGCGCGAGGCGGCCAAGTCCAAGCAAAAAGTAAAGGTGGACGAGGAAATTCCCAATTTGTTTTTTGGTTTCCCCCAACCGGAAGGCACACCGCCGGCCGCCGCGGCCACAGCGCGCTCAACGGATACCAATTACTATGTTTGGGAGGATTCGCACGACACCGCCCGCATTCACGAATCCGAGGTTAAGCGGGGGCCGTCGCCAGGAACGAAGTTCGTCGCCAAGTATGCCACGCCCAACGAAGTGGTTTCTCGCGCCGCGGGGTTGGAGGGCGTTGCCGGAGCGCTCATAGCGCTGCCCGATGGCCTGATGGTTGCCAACCGACTGCCTCCCGATTTGAACGCGGACACCCTGGCGGCTTTCCTGCCGCAAATCTTTGGCAAGGTCAGTCAGTGCACCAAAGAATTGCGCATGGGGGATTTGAACAATCTGAATTTCACCGTTGGTAACGTTCCGTGGAAGATCTTCCGGGTCAACGCGATCTTCTTCGCGGCGTTCGGCCAGGCCGGAGTGCCTTTGCCGACCGCCCAACTGGCAGCCCTGGCTGCCGAACTCGATCACAAACAAAAGTAGTTTATGGCCATTATCAATCAGGCAACCAAAGAGCTGCAGGTCAAAATTGTCTATTACGGCCCGGCAATGGGCGGCAAGACCACCAACCTGGTCCAGGTGCACGATCATGTGCAGACCGCGCAGGGCAACAAGGGCAAGCTGGTCTCTCTGGCAACCAGCTCGGACCGCACGCTCTTCTTCGATTTTCTGCCAATCGAGGCGATGTCCATTAAGGGCTTCAAAACCAAGTTCCAACTGTACACCGTGCCGGGGCAGGTCATCTACAATACCACCCGCCAACTGGTGTTGCGCGGCGTCGATGGGATCGTCTTCGTGGCCGATTCGCAATACGAGAAGATGCCCGAAAACGTCGAGAGCTTCACTAACCTCGAAGAGAATCTCAAATCGCTAAAATTGAACCTGAGCGAGATTCCGTATGTCATCCAGTATAACAAGCGCGATTTGCCCAACGTGGCTCCCATCGAGTATATGGAATTCCTGCTCAACAATCGGGACGTCCAGGTGCCTTCTTTCTCGTCGGTGGCACACAAGTGCGAAGGCGTGTTCGAGACGCTCAACATGATCACGCGCATGTTGCTGCACAAATTTGTCAGCCAGGCCGCACCGCAGTACGCATGACATGGGCACCCTCCCACAACTTATCGAGGAGGACATCCAGTGCCTCGACGAGGCGCTGCGTGAGTTGCTCGAAAAAAGCGAAGCGACCACCGCGCTGGTGATCGACAAAGGGGGCTTTCTCATCTCCAGTTACGGGGATTCGCGCCAATTCGATCTGACCACCATTGCCGCCCTGGCTTCCGGCGCTTACCTGGCCAACCAGACCATCGCCAACCTCGTCCACGAACCCAACTTCAATAGCGTTTACCAGCAAGGCGAGCGCTACAGCATGTTCGTGCTCTGCATTGACGAGTACTGCTTGCTGGTCGTCATTTTCAAAGCTCAGGTCAGCGTCGGCGTTGTCAAGTACTTCGCCATTCCCGCTGGTGAGAAAATTGCCACCCAGATGCTCTCGGCTCAACAACGCGATCCGGGCGCCGGACTCGATTTGTCAGTGCTCAATCTGGCTGACACCGCCGAGCTCTTCAAACGCAAGTCCTGACATATTGAGTGCGGAGTGAGGAGTGCGCAGTGCGGAGTGGGTTGAGCTTCTTCTTCATTTTGCTGCGGTCGCCTGAATCTGGCGGGGAGGTTCATGGAGAGCCTTCTTTTGCGCATGCAGATGTATTGCGACCCTGAACCCAAACTGCGCTGCGAAAGCTCCACCCTCTCCTGGGGGAGAGGGCCGGGGTGAGGGCGGGCTTTTTGCGTTCGGTTCATGGAAAGCCTCCACATCAATTCCAATCTGGATTGGGCCATAAACTGTGCCCAGGCGCTATTTCGTCCTCTTCCTCGAACCTTCAGAGGAAGAGGACGAGAAAGAGGAAGATGAGGAGGAGGACCGGTTAATGGGCAGAGGCCATCGCTCCCCCAGGCTCAAAGGCGGGAGTGGGTTCCGTCGCAAAAGGGCATGGTGCCGGAGTGCTTGCAAGCGCACCAGGCCACTGTCCCCGCCTCCGCAATTTCGACTTTGCGCGGCCCGAACTCACTGCCCTTGTGCGAGCCATCGCAGAAGGGCTGGCTCTTGGAGCGGCCGCAGGCGCACCACCAATAGGTTCCCGGTTCGACTTTTTGGACGATCGGGGATTTCTGAAAAATATGAGGTTCAGCCATAAATTGTTCTGGTGCTTTGAGGATTGGTAAACGAGCGGCGCGCTGGGCGCAACTTCATTGTCCCATAATGTTCGGGCAGGTTTTTGTCATTAGTACGGATATGCCGCGGCGGCCCGGCGCACTAAGCTGGTGGCGGTGAGTTTAGCGGGTGCGTGACGCGCCACGAGCCAGTCCCGGCTCGGGCTGAAGTCGGCACCCGCAGTCTCGAGGCTATTATGGCGCTGCCCTTAAAAATGCTGAATACTTCCGCGCAATGGAGCGTGCTGCGACATGGGTCGCGCATTTTCGGATTGCTCGGGAAGGCCACCCCTTTCGGACTGGCTTCGTTCACCCGCAATGACATTACGCGCGCCTGGGCTTTGACCGCGGAATTCGGTTGTTTGCGCCTCGAACGGCTTTCGGGCGACGAGCAGGTGACCACCGATCAATTGATCCTGCCCACCCCTTTTTCTTACGAGTACGGCATCGATGGCACGGGCGGCTCCCCTGAAGCGACGCGGGCGATTTTCGGGCTGCTGCCCGAAGAACTCGAAGAGCTGGTTTCCGTGTTGCGCCGGGGCAGTTTTCCGGTGCTTGGATTTTCGCAAGTGGACCTGCGCTGCAGCGTCAGCGGTTGCACGATTCCCGGTTATTGGCCGCACGTGGTTATCTCGAACCTGGCGCTCTACGGCAATATCCTCTCGCTCGAGAGCTTCGTCCGGGTCATTGTGGCTTCCCTTCCGCAAGGCCAATTGGGAGTGCGCTTTCCTGGCCTGAACCAAATCATTCAGCCATTGATGAAGGTCATGGCCACCCAGCGTCGCGGTGTGCTCTACAGCCGCGAGATGCTCGAATTGGTCCCGCCCACGCCGCTGGCGGCCTGACGCCGCACGGTCAGCTTTCGGGTTTGGCCTTGGCGCTGGGATTTTATCTGCGGCCTCGCACTTGCGCCGCCACTTTCAGTCGCAACGCATTGAGGCGAATAAACCCGGTGGCATCGTCCTGGTTGTACGCTTTGGTGGGGTCGGCTTCCATGGTGGCTATGGCGGGGTTGTACAAGCTGACGGGTGATTTGCGCCCCGCCACCAGCACGTTGCCTTTATAAAGCTTTAAGCGGACCGTGCCGGTTACGTTTTGCTGGCTTTCGCTAACGAACGCCTGAAGCGCCAGGCGCTCCGGCGCGAACCAGTAGCCGTAATACACTAGCTCGGCGTAACGCGGAATAAGCGAGTCGCGCAAATGCATGACCTCACGATCCATGGTCAGCGTTTCCATCTGCCGGTGCCCGTAATGCAAGATTGCTCCCCCCGGCGTTTCATACACGCCCCGCGATTTCATCCCCACATAGCGGTTCTCGACCATATCCACCCGCCCAACTCCATGCTTTCCACCGAGCTTGTTGAGCGCCCGCATGACCTCCAGGGGTTTCAGGCTTTTGCCATTGACGGCGACGCAGTTCCCCGCTTCGAATTCCAACGTCACATACTCCGGGCGGTCGGGAGCGTCTTCCGGCGCTACGCTAAGCTTGAACATCTCTTTGTTGGCCGGCGCGAACGCGTCCAGCCACGGATCCTCCAGAATGCCCGCCTCAAACGAGATGTGCAGAAGGTTGCGGTCCATCGAGTAGGGCTTCTTGGCCGAGGCTTGCACCGGGATTTTTTTCTCCTCGCAGTAAGCGATCATTTCGCTGCGGCCGGGGAACTGCTCGCGGAACGAAGAATCCCTCCAGGGCGCAATCACCTGTAACTCGGGCGCCAAGGCAGCAGCGGTGAGCTCGAACCGAACCTGATCGTTGCCCTTGCCGGTGGCACCGTGCGCCAGCGCGTCCGCCTTTTCCTTGCGAGCGACCTCAATCATACCTTTGGCGATTAGCGGGCGCGCGATGCTCGTGCCCAGGTAATACTGGTTCTCGTAAATCGCCCCCGCCTGGATCATTGGAAAAATAAAATCCCGGGCAAACTCCTCCTGCAAATCCGCAATGTGGCACTTGGACGCTCCGGTCTTGCGCGCTTTGGCGTCCAATCCTTTGAGCTCCTCTTCCTGCCCGATGTTGGCGCAATAAGCGACGACCTCGGCGCCATATTTTTCCTTGATCCACGACAAAATCACCGAGGTGTCCAGACCCCCCGAGTACGCCAGCACAATTTTCATGCGCGCGACATTAATGGCTGGTTAGGCGCGGCGCAATTCAGATCCGGTGGTCAGCGTCCGAACTCCGAAGGTTTTGGAGTGGGCCGCTTCGCGGCGCTTTTTGGGATCCGGGGTCATTGAACAGAAAGGAACTTTCGGGGGCTGGCGGGCCGCACGATCCCAAAAGCGGCGCAAAGCGCCGCACTCCAAGACGCTTCGCGAAATCAGGGGACTCTCAGCGGCGCCGTTTGAGCTCGGGAAAGTTCAGTTCAAGAGTTTGGTAGAAAAGTTCGGGATGGTCGCGGTCCCAAGCGGGAACGGCCGAATCAAGCGCGGTCAAGACTTCCTGGACCTGTTTGTGCGAAGGAGCTTCGAACTGGCAACCGTACTTGCGATAAAAATCCAGGACCTGACCGCAGGCGGCCTGCATTCGGGTGGGATCTCGGCAGGTATCAATCCAAAATAATTGTCGTTTAGAGGTCGCAATCGCGAGCTGTTGCTGGAGGTCGTGGAAGTTTTCGCGATGCGGCTGCGTGGCAGCATTGGCCGCACGCTCAACCGCCGTGCGAAGTTGGAAGGCGTCATCGCGGATTTGGTGAACCACGGCAGCCGGAGCGATGGTGGCCGTGGGTTGCGGCGTGGTTTGGCTGATGGCCTCGTCGCCTCCGAGCCGTTGAATCAGTTCAGCGGCCACGGTTTTGGTAAGGTGGCGGTCGGGTTTGTGCCCGTGGTTCTTCAGGAACCTGAGCTGCTTCCAGGTTGCTGGTTCATTTTCCCAGTCCATACGAAGTCCTTCCGTGAATTCGGAAACCGGCGAACAGGCTTATGAGGGAACATTGAGCTTACAATTAGACTTTGGCAAGGCCAATCTTGGGTCGGCGCATGCCAAACTTTCGGAGCTACCGATGGTTCGCGAAGCGTCTTGGAGTGCGGCGCTTTGCGCCGCTTTTGAGATCGTGCGGCCCGCTAGCCCCCGAAAGTTCCTTACCGTTCAATGTCCCCGGATCCCAAAAAGCGCCGCACAGCGGCGCACTCCAAAACTTTCGGATTGCCGGGCACCGCAGGAGTTAGACCCGCCGCTTTAGGGAGAGCTCGCCGCTTCGACGCGGAACAGGTCCAGCGCTCCTTTTCCTTTGACCTCGAGGCGCCCGAGGGGCCGGCCTTTGCAGCAACCCTGCAACAAAGCCCAGGTCCCGGCCGTGACGCAGACTGAGCCCGGTTCGGCCGAGGCTTGCATGCGCGCGGCCAGATTCACCGTATCGCCCCAGACGTCGTATTGATATTTCCTACGCCCAACCACGCCGGCGACCACCGGCCCGACATGCACGCCGACCCGCACGTCCCAGTGAGGAGGGATGCTCCTGGCGGCGGCGATCATGGCCAGACCGCATTCGACACAATTAAGCGCGGCATTGGGCGCGACCGTGCCCAGCCCGATGGTCCCCATGAACGAATCGCCGATTGTTTTTATTTTTTCCAGTCCATGACGGGCGGTGATTTCCTCGAAAGCCTGGACGACCGCCTGCAGCTGGGCCACCACTTCTTCCGGCGGGTGCTGGTCGCAGTAGGCCGTAAAGCCGGCGATGTCACAGAACAAAACGCCGGCATTTTCGAAGCGGCGCGGCTTGACTCGCTCCGTCGCTTTGAGTTCCTCGGCCACATCCTGGGGCAGAATAATGTGCAAGAGATGTTCGGAGCGTTTTTTCTCCTCCTGGATCTGGCGCAGGTACGACACCTCGCGATCCCGCAGTCGTTTCTTTTCCAATCCCGCGCCGATCCGGGCCCGAAGAAACACCGGGTTAAAAGGTTTCGAGATGTAATCCTCCGCGCCCAACTCGATGCAGCGGACAATGCCTTCGACCTGGTCCAAAGCCGAAATCATGATCACCGGCATGTCCTTGAGCTTTGGATCGGCCTTGAGCCGGGCCAGGACCTCGCGCCCGTCCAGGCCGGGCATCAGCAGATCCAAAAGCACCAGGTCAAATTTTTGTTTTCGCGCCAGCTTGAGCGCTTCCCGGCCATTGCCGGTGGCCGTCACTTGATATCCCAGTTTTTCCAGGCGGCGGCAGAGCAGGTCTCGATTCGGCGCGTCATCGTCGGCCAGAAGCAAATGGCCGCCCTGCTCGTGCCGTTGGCGGGCGGGTGCTTCGGCCTGGCGATGGAATTGGCGATCCATCCGGCGGAAGACGGTAGTCTCGGCGTAGTTGCTTCGGGGCGGAACCACGCCCGCTTCGGCCGGCGCCCCGATCAGATGCTCCTCCATTAGCACTAGCCAGGTTCGGGCCGCCGTGTTGATTTTTTCAAGATCCGCTCGGAATTGCCCCAGGCCCAGGTCGCCGCATTGATCCATCAGCAGTTCGGTGTAACCGATGATGTGGTTTACCGGCGTGCGCAACTCATGACAGAGCTGATGCTGGTCGGGCGTTGCGACCGGAAAGGTTTCGACACTTAGGTGCTGATTGATCAGGGCCAGCAGCGTGGTGCCACCGGCCCGAATTTTCTGCAGGTCTTCCAGGAACCCGTCAGAAACTTTCCCGGGAGCCTCTTCCAAAAGCATGTCGCTGAAACCGATGATGTGATTGATTGGAGTGCGCAGATCGTGCCGGATCTTGGCCAACGGCCGCCGCGCTTTGCGTCGCCGGTGAAGCCGGGTCCCGTTTTTTTGCGCCTTCAGCCCCGACATAAGCCGCGACGGTGTGCCGGCGGGCGGGAGGTGCGAGCCGGGCCTGGAGTCCCGGCCTGAGCCGGAACGTCGTAGTCATTCAGTGAGCGCCGTTTATGGCCAACGAAGCGGCTTTGTTGCCGCCCCATCCGTGTCCATCGGTGTTTATCGATGGTAATTACCTTCATGCGGCGGCTCCCGAGGGGCGCTGGAGCAGGGTCTCGATTTTCTGAAGGAGGCGTGGCAACTCGATCGGTTTGGTGTCGAAATCATCGCAGCCGGCGTCCCTGGCTTTTTGCTCGTCGCTGGCCATGGCGTGGGCGGTCAGGGCAATGACCGGAATGCCGCGAGTGGCCTGGTCGGCTTTGAGTTGGCGGGTGGCTTCCCAGCCGTCCATCACCGGAAGGCTCATATCCATGAGAATCAAATCCGGCCGGTTTTCGCGAGCCTGGCGGACGCCTTCGGCGCCGTCCAGAGCGAGGGTGACCAGATAGCCCTTGCGTTCGAGGCGGCGCGAGAGCATATCGCGATTCATTTCGTTGTCTTCGACGAGCAAAATTGTGGCCATTTCAGAATGCGTAGAGTTGTGAGCTGGAAAGAGGTCTAAATATCCTTCGCCAGTTCAGTGGCATTGGTCAACAAATGATTAATCTCATCCAAAAGCTTTTGGGTCGAGTAACCGCCTTTTTGCAGGATCTGCACGACGTGGCCGCGCAGGCGTTCGCGGTCTTCCCCGGTGAGGTCTTTTGCCGTGACCACCACGACCGGAATGTGACGGTACTCGGGACGCCGCCGGATTTCTTCGATAAAGGTGAAACCATCCATCTCCGGCATCATCAGATCGAGCAGAATAACACCAGGAACCGATTCCTGCATCCGTTGCAGCCCGACGCGGCCATTGTCCGCCTCGACAACTTTCCAGCCATTGCCTTCCACGGTGCGATGGAACATCTCGCGCGCCGAGGGATCATCCTCGACGATCAAGACGGTCGGGGCCGCGACTTTGAGGCGGTGTTTCTCCAGGATGGCGATCAACCGTTCCCAGTCGATGGGTTTAATCAGGTAATCGGTCGCGCCAAGGGTGAAGCCCAGGTTCTTGTCATCCACGACGGTGGTCATTACGACGGGAATATCGGCCGTCGAAGGATCGGCTTTGAGGACTGTCAGGACGGCCCATCCATCCATTCCGGGCATCATAACGTCCAGGGTGATGGCCGCGGGCTTAAGCCGACGAGCCATGGCCAAACCTTCGGGACCGGATGCGGCGGTTTCGACCCGGTAGCCTTCCTTAACGAGGACCCGTTGAACCAGGTCACGCGCCGCGGCTTCGTCGTCGATGACCAGGATGGCCGAATGCAGCGACTCCGGTTTCACCGGGACCGCGGGGGCCTCGGTGGCGGCCATTGGCCGAGCCGGGCGTTCCGGTTCCTTTACTTCAGCCGGGAGAACCACCCGGAAAACCGACCCTTTGCCCAACTCGCTGGTGACCGTGACATCGCCCCCCATGACTTCGCAGAACTTTTTGCTGATCGCCAGACCCAACCCGGTGCCGCCGTACTTGCGCGTGGTGGACGCCTCAGCCTGGGTAAAGGCCTGGAAGAGGCGGCCGACCTGCTCCGCCGACATGCCGATGCCGGTATCGGAGATGACAAACTGGAAAGTCTCCGCCTGGCCGTTGCCGGCTGGGTGGCGTCGCGCTTCCAGTCGAATGGCGCCATGCTCCGTGAACTTGGTCGCATTGCTCAGCAGGTTAAAGAGAATCTGCCGCACCTTGGTTTGATCGGCGCGCATCGAGCCCAGTTCGGCCGGACAGTCGATTTCCAGACGATTAGTGTTCTTGAGCACGAGTGGCCGAATCGTCGTCGCCACTTCCTCGACCAACTTGGGGACCTCGAACGATTCGACGAAAACCGTGACCTTCCCCGCTTCAATTTTGGATAAATCAAGAATGTCATTGATCAACCCAAGCTGGTGTTTGGCCGCCGCATGGATTTTTTGCAGATCCGGGATAAAACGGATTTGGCCCTCCTCCTGCAACTCCTCCTGGACCATTTCCGAATAGCCAATGATGGCATTGAGCGGAGTCCGGAGTTCGTGGCTCATGTTAGCCAGGAACTGGCTTTTGGCTTCCGTCGCCGCCAGTGCGCGCGTCTCGGATTTGGCCAGTTGCTCGTTCACGTCGCGCAGCGTTTTTTCGTGCTTCTCCATCTTGGCGAGCATTCCGTTGAAGCAATCGATCAGAAAACCGATTTCGTCCTCGGTCTGCTTGACCGCGCGGACTGAATAATCGCGCTTTTCGGAAATCACATTAGCGACCTCAGCGAGATCGAGAATCGGTTTGGAGATCTCGCGCTGAAGCCGGCTGGAAATCAAAAAGGCAACCACCGCCGAAATGGCCAGCATGGCCGCCACCACCGTGCAATTCCATCCGACGCGCGCCCAGACATCGCTCAAGTCGAAGTCAATATAGATACTACCCAGTTTTTGGCCGCTCTTCTGACTGAGGATCGGCCGGCACAGACGCTCTCGCCCGTTTTGCGAAGTTAATCCTTCCGCGGGTTCGTTTTCCGGCAAAACGCTGGCCGGTTTTCCGGCGGCAAGATACGAGGCGAAGAGTTTTCCATCCTTATAGACCGCCGCCGCCAGGATGTTGGGTTTGACCTGCAAGCCGGCCAATACCTGGGCGGCGAACGGCTTGTCATCGAAGTCCAGCGGCGAAGCGCAGTTGTCGCCCGTGATGCGGGCCAAAATCTTCAGATCATTAATTGAGCGCCGGCGGTAATCGCGGAGATCGTTAAGGATGAACTGCACCGCGGCAACCAGCAGGGCGATGGTCGTCGTCAGCATGACCAACAAGGTCAGCTTCCGTTTGATTGAGGCAGCGCGGAACAGAGCCATGACCCGGCGGGTGCAGCAAGCGGATTTTAGCGCGTGATGACTTTGGCCAGCTTGAGCAACTGCGAACTCATGCTCAAACGCGCCTTGTTGGCCACCTCGCGATTTATTTCCATCACGATCCGATTTGGCCCCGCAATTAAATTCACCATCCCGCCTTGTTCGGCAAAGCCTTCGATTTCGCCCACTGTGAGTATCGGGCGATCGTTGATTTGCGCGACGATTTCCGGGATGCGCGATTTCTCCGATGCTCCGACAAACAGGACCTGGCAGCGGGCGGCGGCCTGCGGATCGGAGATTCGCTTGACGATGAGCTCACGGCCTTGAACGGTTTTGCCGTTCAGCACTTCGATGGCATCGGCAAAGGGGATTTGGCCAATTAACCCGATTTCAATCGCGGGCGGGTTGTTCGAGAGCGCCCCTTTCGGCCACTCAACATATTCGATAATGTGGTACAGCACTCCCGCCTTGAGCTCGTATTCATGTTGGGTGCCGGTCTGCGCCGAACACCGAAAAATGCCCGACCCGGCAAGCACGGCCAAAGCCAGCAACATCACTTGGCGACCAACGCGGGCCTTTGCGCTCGCGGCGAGTGTCCGGATAGCCTGATGGCGGCTGTGGCTGCTCATGTTCAACGGAAAGTGTAATTCCAGGCCACCGTCAGGAGCCAGTCCACTCCGATCGTCGGGCCGCCGATATTTTGGTAAACCGGCACGCCCCCTTCGAGTGAAAAGCGGTTGCCTTTGAGGAATCCGCTGGGAACATAAAAATTCAACCCAAACAACAAATCCAGCCGCTCGCCGTACTGTTTGGTGGCGTCAAAAGCCGGATTGCGGGCTGGGTTCATGCCCGGATCGGCCCCATGGATCTTATCCCAGGCGTGCCAATCCAATCGCACCGATGGTCCGAACCAGTCGGTCACCTTGACGTCAGCCCAGGCGCTTAGCCGGTAACGATCACCCAGCCGGTAGCCATGATCGTTGCGGCCGAAGCGAGTCGTCCCCAAAACCTGGGCACCCCATGAAAACAAGTCAGAGTCTCCCAGGTAAGTCAGGCCGGGGTTCAGGTCCCAGGTCCCGGAGCCGAGCTGCATCATATACTCCAGCGGCTTGCCAGCCGAGCTTTCATCGATGGCCCCGGTCGGAGCGGTGAATCCTGCGTTGAGCACCAGCCGCTGGCCGGTCGGCGCCGAGGGATTACCCCACAAATTAAACAGCCCCATGAAACTCAAGTCGCCCAGGCCCGAGCTGTATGTGGTAGGCCGCTCGCCCGTGCGGGTCAGGTGATGCATTTCGTTGTCGGCGTAGGGGACCATGGCCATGACCGTGGCCCATTCCGTGGGGGCGTACATCAACTCGGCCATGTGCATCTGCATGGTCATGGTCGTGTGCACCACCGGATACTGGCTCAGAACTTCCTGCTGGGAGACGTCTCGGGTTCCGTCCTGGTTATGCGCCATGTCCATGTACATATAGCGATACCCGACCATGAACCCGCCCTTCAGGTGCGTGTGGCTGCCCAAAACATTAATTGGCGTGATATCCTCGTGCAGCAAATCTTCCAGACTCAGCCCAGTCAGGTCTTGCGGTTTGGAGGCCGGCGCTGCTCCCAATTCGGCGTGGGCCGGCGCCAGTCCGGCGGAACATAGCGCGACGCAGGTCACGGCCAAACGCCCCAGGCTCGCCCGGCTGACGGTCCTGGTAGAAGGTTTCGCGAGTCGCTCAGACCAATATGCACCGCTTGAGTTTGGTTCCATGGGGTTCAAGCGTGCGCAGAATAACGGGTGTGTTCGCAACGGTCAAGCGTCGGGTAGACAACATAAACAGTTAGCCCCGTCGGCAATCGCGACCGGAACGCCGCATTTATGCGGCAGCAGGATTGGCATCAATAAAGCCGTAGATTTCAGCTTCGGGCGTCGGCAGCATCCTGTTCAGGTGGTTCAGGCTCGACAGCGTCGATTAGGCGTGAGAATGTCTTATGTAATGAGCAATAGCGGCGGTCCATCCGGCAGTTGGACTCGGTGCATTTGCAGCGTTTGCTCGGGGCACCTCGAGTTCGACTCCGACCTCTCCGGAGAGACGATTCAGTGTCCTCACTGCGGCATGCCGACCATCCTGTTCATCCCCAGAATCCCGCTGGCTTCTCTCTCCAGGATTTCCACCGCTAAAGTTTCTGTCTGTCCGGATTGCGGCACCGCCTTCGACGACAAAGCCCGCACCTGTGTCTGCGGACGAATCATCGAGCGGCCCCAGCCGCCACCCTCGGCGGATGTCCCCACCCCCGCGGCCACGCCCAGCCCAACGGCGGCCGGCGCGTGGCTGATCATGGCCATTTTGCTGGTGGTGGTGGTAGGCGGTCCGATCTACTGGTGGCGCAGCCAATTCGCCCAGGTGCCCAGGCCGGAAACCGAACGCCAGCAAAAGACTCGGCTTCAATCCGAGGCCGAGAGCGAGATGCTGAAGGAATGCACCAATGCCGTCGTCGGTCTCACCCGCATCATCCGCACTTCGGTCGCCGATGCTGACGACAACTATCGTTGGACTGGTGAGGTAACGGCCGAGTATGTCAACCGTGTGGGAGGCATCGAACGGACGAACGTGTTGTTCAAGTTCGGGACCGACACCGGAATGGATGGTCTGGTGCATCTGCGTTGCGCCGCCGAATCCGACGCTGAGAGACGCGTGCGCCAGCGCAACGAGAAGCGCGAGCCCGGTCGCTCCTCCGATCGTCTCGGCCGCCAATAGGGCGCCCTCTCGTCAACCCCGCGGTTTCGGCCCAGCTTCAGCCCGGCGCGAAGCGCTCTGCTCTCATTAACACCGCGGCTTTAGCCCTGTGGAAGAGTGGTTTGCGGGGAGTGAAACTGTTTAAACAGTTTCAAAGGCGCAGTTGTGGCACTACACCGCGCTAAAGCGGCGGTGTTAATGAGAGGCGCGCGCCGAAGTCGTGGGATTGCGTCTCAATCATCTCGCCATTGCAGGTTGTATCGCTGGACGAATAATCTGTATTCTTCGGCGAAAGTCCGCTTTTTGTGATGCTCCTCCTGGCCGGCGATGTATCTGGCCACCGCTTCAACACCCGAATGTGATACGGAGAAGACGCCATAACCCCGTCCCCAGGCAAATGGACACGGAGTCAAATGGTTCTCGTTGATCCAATGTGAGGACCCACCTTTCAGCAGCTGCATGGTTTCTTCGATGCATAGGTGGGTCGGCAAATCGACTAACGCATGCAAGTGCTCCCGGTTTGCGAAGTTGATCTTCATGTACATTCCCTTCTCCTGGGCATAGGCGCCCAGAAAACCGGAGAGCTTGGCGGCGGCTGGTTTGTTAAGAACAGGGCGTCGGTCCAGAGTGGCCCAAATAAGGTGCAGCCACACGCGGGAGTAGGAATGCACGGACATAATAGTCAAGTAGCGGTAATAATGTATTCATTGCAACTATGAAGTGCGGCTTTCTAGAGGCTCCGCAAGCTCACAGGCTTCTCATTAACACCGCGGCTTTACCCCGGTGAAGGGCAGTTCGCGGGAACTTGACTGTTTAAACAGTTTCAAGACAGCGACGCAGGCCGTGCACCGCGCTGAAGCGGCGGTGTTAATGAGAGAGAAGCCGGTCGTGTCGTGGACTGGAGGTCGGGGACCTGAGCTTTTTATTAACACCGTGGCTTTAGCGCGGTGGGATGCAGTTCGCGGGAATCTGAACTGTTTAAACAGTTTCAAGACAGCGACGGAGGCCGTGCACCACGCTGAAGCGGGCGGTGCCAATGAGAACAGCATCTCCCGGGAACCATTCGTCCCTGGGGCAAACTATTCCCCGGGAGTTGACATGAGCGGCAAACGGTCGTTATCTCGGGGCTATGAACTCCGCTAAAATGGTGCTCCCTCCAAATCAACCCCCGTCACTTTCAATGGAGCTTGCGCTCCACGGCAGCCCGGACGTTACCCGGCGCAAATTTCTCGCCAGCGCGGGCGCGGCGGCGGTTGGGTTTACGATTTTGAGACCGCAACTCGTGCGCGGTTCGTCCGCCAATTCCAAGATCAACCTCGGCCTGATCGGGTGCGGCGGGCGCGGCTCCTGGATCGCCGATCTGTTTGTCAAAAATGGCAATTACAACCTGGTGGCGGTCGCGGATTATTTCCAGGATCGCGCCGCCGCCGCCGGCGGCAAGCTCAACGTACCCGAAGAGAAACGTTTCACCACACTGTCGGGCTACAAACGGCTCCTGGAACAAAACCTGGATGCCGTGGCGATTGAATCGCCTCCGTACTTTCATCCGGAACAGGCCGCTGCAGCCGTGGACGCGGGCAAACATGTGTATCTGGCGAAACCAGTGGCTGTGGATGTCCCCGGCTGCCAATCCGTCGCGGCCAGCGGGGCTAAGGCGACGCAAAAGAAACTCGCGTTCCGCGTCGATTTCCAAACTCGCGCCATGCCGGCTTACCAGGAAGTGCTTTCGCGCATCCACAAAGGCGACATCGGCCAACTCATCACGGTCTACGCCGAATATCAAACCAACCTGATGTTCGAAGATCGCGATGCGCAATTGCGCAAGGATCCCAAAAATCCCGAGGTTCGGTTGCGCGCGTGGGGCATCGATCGCCTTTTATCCGGCGATGTCATTACCGAACAAAACATCCATGCCCTCGATGTCGCGACCTGGATCGTGAATGCCGACCCGATCAAAGCCTACGGCACCGGCGGTCGTGCCCGGCCGTTCCTGGGCGATTGCTGGGATCATTTCTCGCTGCTGTTTTATTTCCCAAACAATCTGGTGGTTTCGTTCACCTCGAAACAAGCCGGGTTCGGGTTCGACGATATCATGGTCCGGGCGCACGGGACGACGGGCACCGCGGAAACCAATTATGGCGGCAAATGCTGGCTGCACAGCCGCGAGGACGTCTTCAACGGTGACACCGACAACATTTACCAGGTGGGAGTCGAGAAGAACATCGCCTCGTTCTTTGAGGACATAACGAAGAGCGATTGCTCGAACTCCACGGTTAAGCCCAGTGTCCGAAGCAATTTAACGACGATTCTCGGACGGACCGCGGCCTACAAAGGCGGCGAGGTTACCTGGGAGCAGTTGTTGAAGAAAAATGAGAAATGGGTGGCGGATTTGAAGGGGTTGAAAGGCTAAAAGGGAGTGGGGCGGTAGGGTGCGTATGGCGGCCCGTTGGGCCGCCAGGCCGATGCCCTGCGTAACGAAGGAGAGTCGGGTCCAGCGGTCCGCGGCGTCTCGGCCCAACGGGCCGACCGAACATAGCCCAGGCCGATGGCCTGGGTTAAGGTGCGGATAAAATGGTTGCGTCCTGAAGGGACGCCAGAAACCGCAGATCAAATCGAAGGCGGCCATGCCAATTGGCGAACCGCGAGCCACTGAATGAACCTCTGGCGCCCTCTTCAGGGCGCGAACCGATTAAAATGGCCATACCCAGGGCATCGGCCCGCGGCCTCAGCCCTGGGCTATGCTCGGTCGGCCCGTTGGGCCGAAGGCTTCGGATTTACCTCCACCTGTGCGGCCAAACGCCCAGTTTCCGACCTTGACAAAAATGCTACAAATTCACATGCTTTCAAGTATTAGCCCTTGGCTTATGAACAAAAAATCATCGAAATCCATTCCTGCTTGTCAGGATCCCCGTATCCGCCGCGGTTTCACGTTGATTGAACTACTGGTGGTTATCGCCATTATCGCGATTCTGGCGGCAATGATCCTCCCGGCCCTGAGCAAGGCCAAGCAAAAAGCCCAGGGCATCCAGTGCCTGAGCAACAACAAGCAGTTAATCAGCGCCTGGCACATGTACTCGCTGGATTTCCGGGATCGTTGTGCCAATAACTTCACCGTGCCCGGAACGCAAACCACCATTAACGATGGGCTTTTTGCCAATTGGGTGAACAATGTGCTTGATTGGGGTCTCACAGTCGACAACACCAATGTGGACTACATCCGCAAAGGCGTTTTGGCTCCCTATAGCGCGGCCGCCGTGGGCATCTATCAATGTCCGGCCGACAATTACCTTAGTCCTGCCCAGCGCAGGGTTGGATGGAACCGAAGAGTCCGAAGCAATTCTATGAATTGCTTGTTTGGGATGACCAGCGATCCCAAGAACATGACCTCGCAAGATGCCCAGGCCGCGAATGGAAAATCGTGGGGGTATGGCGGCGCATATCGCCAATTCCTCAAACAGACGGATTGCCCACAACCGGCCCAGGTTTGGGTTACGCTCGATGAACAGGCCGATTCCGTTAACGATGCCTTCTTTACTGTTCCTGATACGGGGGTGACCGCCTGGGGGGACGTCCCCGCTTCTTATCACAATGGTGCTTGCGGGTTCTCCTTCGCTGACGGCCACGCCGAAATTCATAAATGGAAGAGCTCGACTTCATGGGTTCCGGTCAAATACATCCAGCAAGCCTCCCCGATTCCGTTCGACAACGTCGCACTAACGGTGGATTACCCCTGGTACAACCAGCACACAGGGTACGTGCCGTCCCGTTAGCGCGCCGAGTGGGCGCTAGGAGTGGCTGGTCGCTCTCATTAACACCCGGTTCAGCGGGTTGAAGCAAGCACGCAAGACCCGGGAATCGTTTCAACGGTCTCTTCTGCTCGCGATGCCAAACACCCCGCCGAAGCGCTCGTGATTGCCTAAATCCGGCGCTCTCTGTCGCCCCCTTTAGGGCGCAAATGGATTTTTAAGATTGTCTTACCCAGGGCATCGGCCTGCGGCCTCAGCCCTGGGCTATGTACGGTCGACCCGTTGGGTCGAGAGGGCACAGACTACGCGCTCGGCCAGTATCCGGCGAGATGGTTACTTCCTCATCTCCCACTCCCCATGACGCTCCATTCAACTCGATGATATTTGTCTATTGCCGGCTCAGTTAAATTCCGCGAGCCACCTTCGACCCACCTGATTTCCGCAGAGTCAACGCGATCAACATTCCCGAGCCCGAAATGGATTGTATTGGGCGCCTGGGACCGATGCGAGTCGCCGGTTACCAGCTCACGGGTGGCGCTACGCCCGTTATAATGGATTGTAACCCGGCAACCCACCGGCGATTTGCCGGAGCCCTCTTCCCGAAACCCGAACCCGATCCAATGGCCCGCATCCCGCACTTGGTTCTTGAAAATCTTCAAAGTCCGCTTCTGCTCAGGCCATACCTCAAAGGTAGTGACGAGCAAATCGACCCGGCCGTCCCCGTCGAGATCGTCAGCCACAACATTGCGCGAATCTTCTTCGAGCGAAACACCCGCCAGGTGCCCGATATCAGTGAACGATTCGCCTCCTTGACTTAGAAATAGCCGGTTCTTCTCGTAACCGCCATAAGACCATCCGCTACCTCGGGTACGCCTGAACTTGGCCTGGTAATATTGACCCGCCGAGATGTCATCGGCCTTTTCGTTAATGAACACATCATGCAGCCAGAACTCACCTTCGTAGTCGCGAACGGATTGCTTGGTCTCCAGGCCGTTTGCGATATAGACATCGGGAAAACCGTCATTGTCGAAGTCAAAGGCGCTGCAGCCCCAGGACCAGCCGGAACGGGCGATGGAATCGCCGAACGCAGTTTGCTCAAAGCCTCCGTTGGTCTTTGCCAGAAAGAGCCGGTTGCCAAAGGTCATGGCCGGCCGACGCAGACGATCCTCGTCGGTGTACTCGCGCCACAGGTTGAGATGTTGGAGCCGGTCGACGGTCGGCGAGGGCATGCCGATCATCAAAAGGTCAAGGCGGCCGTCGACGTTGAAGTCGGCCAGGCAATGGGCCATGCCAAATTCGTGGGATTCAGAGACCCATTGATGAGTGACCTCAACAAAATGCCCGTGTCCATCCCCTCGGTACAAGTCCAATCCGGCAAAATCGCTCACTACCAGCAAGTCCAAGTGGCCGTCGTTGTCGAGGTCAGCAAAAGAGGCCGAGTAGGTGCGGCGCCAGCGTTTGCGGCCTAACCCGGCGCCTTCGGTGACGTCGGTGAAATTGCCGTGGCCGTCATTCAAGAGCAGGTAAGAAGGGAAGCCGTCGTTAGCATCATAGTAATAGGGCCGCAGAATGGCACCAAGCGGCGGGACCCGATATTGACCAAGAAAAACATCCAGATCACCGTCTTCATCGATGTCGCCGCAGGTCAGCACCATCGCGTCCTTTAGGGCCGGGTGCGGTGTCCAGACATTTCGAGGAGGTTCATCAAAGGTGCCTTGAGGGCTGCCTTTGAAGAGGAACAATCCGGCGGGGGTGGCGCATAACAGATCGGCGTGACCGTCGCCGTCGAAATCCGCAACCACCGCCGTCATGATGAAATCAAGGGGATACCGGCACAAGGGTTCCGGCTCGTAATGCTCGGGTTCGCGGCGGCGGTAAACCTGGTTTATGGCCGGCAAAAGAATTTCGGGGAAGCCGTCCCCATCGAGATCGTAAACGATGAGAGGATCGATCACGGGAGCCTTGGGTGTCGGGCTGAAGGATTCATCCAGGATTTTGCGGAAGAAAGGCTCGCCCGTCCGCGTTTTGAGCTGGAGATGGGTGGCGTCAATGCGTTTGACGGTCGCCGGGGTGTCGCCGGGTCCGAGGTTTTCCCAATTGACCAGCAAGTCACCTTCGAGCATAGCGCGTTGCTGGCTCCCGGGGCTCGTGAGGTGAGCGGAGAAATAAAAACCGCTCTGAGAGGGTGCGCCGTTGGTATCGACTTCAAAGCGGTTGTGGCGGAATTCGATGTTCTCCAACTGCCACCTATCGTTGGAGAGGTTTTGAATTTGTTGCCTCCATTGCGCCGGGGATAGCATCTCGCCGGGGCCATCGCCGACGCGCATTTCGATGCCATGAGCCAGGTGTTCGGTCGCGGCCCAATGAGGCAGGACGATTTTGCCAAAGGGGAAGTTTGCCGCGACGGACAATTTGTTGGTAGATGCGTTGATGGAATTCCAGAGCGATTCAAACGTGCGTCCGCAGCGTTGCGCGAGCATTTCCTTGGCCCAAACGGTGCGATCGATTTCATCTTCAGGGGCCTGGAGTGAGTTGATGCGATTGGTGATGGATGATCCGGTCGAGGGTTCGTTTTCCCAGGGCAGGGAGGTGCGGGTGAAGCGGAGGAGGATTGCCATGGCCCCGAGGAGGAGAAGGAGCAAGACAACCAACGCAGTTTTTTTTGTGAGCCTCATCAACAAATCAAGAGAGCGCACGAAGGCCGGACGGAGATATGAGGATCGGCCGAATATTGTTGCGGGCCATTGGCCCGTGCGATGTCTCGGCCCAACGGGCCGAAAATGGCCTGGGCCGATGGGCGTGGGGTTGAGGTGGGGAGCTCGGCCGGTTGGCCCGCGATGTCTCGGCCCAACGGGCAATCTGCTCCTGTTCGGCCCAACGGGCCGACCGAGCATAGCCCAGGCCTGAGGCCGCAAGGCCGATGGCCTGGGTTTGCGTGCGGAATGGACATGTGCGCCCTGAAGGGGCGCCGGAGGGT
>DASRFK010000002.1:0-41571 GCA_035651635.1 Verrucomicrobiia bacterium
GCTTCAGAACGCCTTTGCCGACATGTGGCGATTGCCTTTTGATTTCGTCGCGGAGAAGTACCGCTTCACCCCGGCGATGAAGGCCGCTGGCTGGCAAGTCTTTGCCGGGCTGGAAGTCACAACGCCCATGGTTGGTTATGGCGATTTAAGCGTCCTCAAAGACATTGCCGGTCTAAAATTCGTAGTCACCTCCGGCTTTCGCCGCCTCCAAGAGAGCAAAATCCGGGCGCTTGGTATCGCGCCGCTATTCACGGCGATCTACATCGATGCCATTGACCAGCCTGGGTATCGAGGGAAGCAGAAAATTTTCGAGGATATTTTGCGCGATTACGGCCTCCAGCCTGACCAAGTGCTCATCGTGGGCGACAACCATGACTCCGAAATCGCCGCCGGTGTCCGTCTCAATATCCGCACCGTTCAGACCCTTCGTCCCGGCGTTCCCCGTTCACCTGCTGCGACTCATCACATTCGGACGCTTCGCGAACTTGGACCACTGCTGAGCCTGGAGGGCTAGTTCGGCGGCGCTCATGAGCGAGGGCTACTTGCCTGGGTTGACGCCGTGCTCATGGTCATCACGCTGGTCGGCTCGACTCCCGGCATGGGTCAGATTCCTGGCAACTACTGGCTCAACCGGAAAAACTGCCGTGTGCCGGAAATGGGATTGGTCACTGAGTACTGGCCGTTGACGACCACGGGGGCTGGAGCATTGGTGGTCCAGACCGCCGATGAACCAAGGTTCGTGGTGGATTGCAGCGTGTACTCCGTGTAATCGAACCCGGCGTAATTGGTCGGCCACGACAGAATAAAATTCGGGCCGGAAGAAATGATGTTCAGATGCGGCGGGAACGAAAGACTGAATACCGTGCCGTTACCAAAATTGCCGCCGAAGGAGGTTGTGCCGTACAGAATGTTACCCGACAAAATCAATCCACCTTTCGGTCTAGCTCCATCGCTGCCCGTGAAACTATAGAGGTTTGTAAAACCGGTTCCATCGGTGTTCACGGCGAATATGGTGCCGCTGCCTGAAGGTCCGCCCTCTGCCGCTGTTCCATACAACTTATTACCTGACAGAATCAGTCCACCATTCGGGTTAGTTCCATCGCTCGGCGTGAAACTATGCAGGGTTCTCAAGCCTGTCCCGTTAGTGTTAACCGCGAACACCGTGCCAAACCCTGAGCCGCCGCCTGAAAACGTCGTTCCATGTAGCGTGCCGCTTGCCAAGAGCAGAGCGCCATTTGGAGAAGCACCATCGATTGAACCGGTGAAATTATACAGGGTTTTAAAGCTGGCACCATCAATACCCACCGAAAAAATCGTTCCATGTCCCGAGGTGCCGCCGTAATACGTCGTGCCAAACAAAGTATTTCCCAATAAAGCCACGCCAGCGCGTGGTCCGGCTCCGTCGCTGTTGGTAAAAGGAGGAAATGAAGCTGCGGCGAACGTGTGAAGTCTAGTAAAACCCGTACCATCTATGTTCAGCTTAAACACCGTGCCCTCGCTCGAAGCGCCACCCCCACTACTTGCCGTCCCGTATAGGGTGTTGCCCTCGACAATCATATCGCCAAGCGGGGAACCTCCGTCGCTGCCGCCAGTGAAGGTGTGTAGGACACTGAAACCTGTCCCATCGCTATTGACGGCAAACAGCACCCAATCCATGCCCCGCGCTGTACCGTACAGTCTGTCGACCAGCAAAACCAACCCTTGAACCGAGCCACCAGCTTGAGGATTGGGAGGCCCAATGAAACTGTAAAGGCTCTTAAAACTCGTGCCATCGGTGTTCAGGTTGAAAACGGTACCATAGCTGGAGTCGCCACCGGCGCTCGTGGTGCCATAGAGGATGTTGCTGGACAGCACCAGTTTGCATGTCGGCCAGGCTCCGTCACTATTCGTGCTATTGTTTCGGGCCGTAAAACTGTAGAGTGTTGTGAGTGTTTGAGCCGTGACCCGACCCACAAATAACAAGCCGAGACTAGTTGACAACACTCGCAGGAGGAACGGATTTGTAATACGCGTTTTCATTGGTTGAGTGGTGGTCGGAGTTAGGCCCTCCAGTACTGCTTTGTCTGATACGATGAGCGGGCCGATTACCGACCACTCAATCGCACGGATTACCCTACAGCATAGCTAATGCCACTGACATTCCTCCACAACGCCGCTTGATTCTTGAATGTCCCCGACTTGGGATGAGTCATTTTCACGCATTTGGCGTGAGCCTCACGCAACGCATTCGCTCTGGGAACATGGCTCGGGCGACGCTGCCCTTGACCTTCACTTCACGCCCACCCTGGCGGCGGCTTCGGGGTCGATATCCATGAGGGCATTGGTGACCTGCCAGCGTATATCCCCATTCGAATCGTTTAAGAGTCTGAGCAGACTGGGAACTGCTGGCTTGGCCAACGCCCTGAATTGGCGCAGTCCCGACATGGCGTTACCGCGTATTCTTTCTGAGTGGGGCTGATTTTGAGACTCATCAAGAAGCCGGAC
Source organism: Verrucomicrobiia bacterium (assembly GCA_035651635.1). Taxonomy (GTDB): domain Bacteria; phylum Verrucomicrobiota; class Verrucomicrobiia; order Limisphaerales; family UBA8199; genus JANXQE01. Next base: position 2,485 of record DASRFK010000002.1, read on the forward strand.
CAGGACCGGAATTGCTCGCTCCGGTTCCACGCGAATCGAATGAAATTCGTCCGGTTTGAGACACTTTACCATGGACGGCAACGCTTCCTCTGCCAAGGAGCCTAGTTCATCCAGCGCGAAGACTGCAGCGTAGCGCACCTCGCCGTGGCTGTCGTTCAGCAGAGCAATCAGAGCGGGAACGGCGGGCTTGGCGTCCGCCCCCAAGGCGATGAGTCCATAGGCACCCTGGAATTGGTATTCAGGCAAGCTGCTCTTGTAAAACGGGGCCACCCACCGCTCTGGGAGAAGCGGAACCACCTTGAATAGCGGTGAGTCTCTCGTGGCGATTATTCTCAAGCAGGTTGGGATGGCGTTGGTGCCGATTTGGCGGATGGCGTTTTCCGCTTGCGTATCCAACTCACCTCTTCGAGCTGCTGACCAATGACCATCAGACCAATGGTTCGTGCAGTATTGGACTAGCCAAGCGCTCAATCGCTTTCCTTGATAAACCGGCTCCGGCAGCCGCAACACTTGCCACGCAATCGTCCAGACCACGGCGACGAGCAAAACCGGCAGCGCGATACGGTACCGCTTTCGCATGGGCGGCATTATGAGGCCGGAGCCATTGGAAATCGAGAATGTTACGCTGCTGGACACCAGGACCATCCGGGCGATGCTGGCTCAGCACGCTAAGCCGTCATTCCCCTCTGGTCAGGGCGTAGTGCATCTTAGCAGCGAAGTTCTGGCGGGTTTGCTTCAGGGTGGCGCTGCTTAACGCGATGAGCCGCACCGACCATTCACTTGGAAAGCTCATACAAAACAAGGATGAGGCACCGATGCCAAGAATGAAGGGCAAAGCCATTAAGAAGCCGTGCCGTTCCGTTTTGGGCATATTCGGCCAGTAGTTCTCGGCAGTCAGTCACTTCAATAACAAGTCGCCACTAAGGTGCAAAACCGAACAAGCAAATTGGAGCGGAAACAATAAGACTCAGAGCGTGTTTTAGAGTTTTAGAATTCGGTTTGGAGTCCCGCCTTCAGGCGGTTTTGGCGCCGGGCCGCCTAAAGGCTGGACTCCGAACCCATACGCCCGCGGCCAAGTCGGTATTTTTAACACACGCTCTTAGCAAGGCCCGCAGTTTTCATGTTCATTGCCGCAGCAAATTTGTCGAGATCAACGGTGGCAGAGAGCTTTCGGTGCCATCCGCTCTGAAGCCGTCCAGGCCGATCTTGGATAGAGCGTCGGCGGAAACTTCGAAGACCACCGTTTTGATTCCAACCTGGTCGGCGTTATCGCCCTGTATGCGCGGTGTGGCCATCACATAGATCCGGCCTCCTCCCGCATTGGCCCACCCGCCCGTAAGCAAGCTCTGGCCCGTGCCGACCTGGGCGCGCACGCTGGCCTGAAGCCGTGCTACAGGTGGAGTCGTGTCCTGGGTTGCCTGACCGGGGCTCACCGGCGCAGCAGGCGCGGGTCTCGGCGAAGCCTGAGCGTTCCGCAGAGCTGTCACCTCGGCACGGAGCCGCAGCAGTTCAGATTCGTTCCGGCGCAGGTTTGCCAGTTCATTGGTGTCCGCTGTGGCGTCCAAAATCGGATTGGCAGCTTGTTCCTTGGCTGCGGTTAAGGTCTCGACTTGATCTCTAAGTGAACGCGTTTCGGCGCGCAGCCGGGCGACGGCTCGATGCTGAAGGACTACACCGGTTAAAGCCGCGATTGCAATCGCCGCGACGGCACAGAATTTGAATTTAGATAATGCCATAAATTTTAGAAAAGTGAGCGCGCCACCGGCGCCACCGGCTGAAGCGCCTGCCATGGCAGCCGTCGCGAGGGTCGCTGCCAAGCCGGTAGGAGCCGCAACCACCGCGTCGGTTGCCAGTGCTGCTCCCAGGACGGCGGCAGTTGCGGTGACGCCCCGCTTCTTTAACAGGCTTTGCAGCTTTTCCAAGGCGCGGTTTACGCGCATGCGGGCCGCGTCTTCGCTGGTACCGATGGCTTCGCCGACCGACCTGAAATCGCGCTTTTCAAAGAACCGCAGCAAAATGGCCGCCCGATCTTCGGCGGGTAGCTGCCCGATGACCTCGTCCAGCGCCGGTCCCATCATGTGGGTTGTGCCTGGGGAGTCATTTTGGAGCGCATTCATCTCGGCTGCCTGCCTTTCACGGATTTGGCGACGGCGCTCACTGCGGGTTAGGGTTGCGGCCACGTTGCAGGTCGCCTGATGCAGCCAGCCGCCGAGCATTACGTTCTGGGGAATCCTTCCTGCTTTCCTGGCGAGGTGCAGAAATACGGTTTGGGCCACATCTTCAGCCAGGTGGGCGTCACCACTGACCTGCCGTAACGCGGTCGAATAGACCAGGTCGATGTAGCGGACGACTAGCTCCCGGAAGGCGGATTCCGTGCCGTTTCTCGCATATTCATTCAGCAATTCTCGGCTGTCGCTCATTTCAATTCACCGGTAAACCGCCGCCGAATCACAAAACCGAACAAGATTCTCCTCAACAAGCGTCTTTGCTCGTTCAACCTCATGAAGCACGGGTTCTCGGAGGATCGCTTGCCGCCCTGTCAGATCATTCGTGCATGAGGATATTTATAATCTGGACTGCAAGCTCGCTCAATTACTGTGGCGGGTGGGGACGGCGAGCTTGCCAACAACCACAGCATCGGTCAGTACGCACAAAACGGAGCTTGCCGGCTGGACACCCCTGCCAGCCGACAAACTCCGATGCTGCTTCAACAATTCAACCGGTTAAGCCAAGCACCGTTCCGGTCTTTTTGGACTCGGCATGTTCTTCATTTTTTACCTTTGTTTGTTGCAATCTGATTCACAATTTTGCGATCGAACCGAAATCGGGGTTTCAGATCCTGATTTGGTGTTTCATCATCAATGCGCAGTTGGCGCGCGAAAAGTGCCAAGCTTTGGGAGACTTTTGGGAAGGTTACCCAAGCCGTTCACCACCCCGGCTGGCAGGACATTCGAAGCCCCCAAGATTGGATAGGGGCGTACCGATGCCAGGTTATGGCAAGGGCCGGATTCTGTAGAATTGGTGGTCGGACTGTAAGGGCTGCTTGAACGTGGCCACACCGTCCATTGGAACCACGATATCGATCTGCGTCCAATGCAGCGCATCCGGAGAGGCTTCCACACCGTAGCCGCGGCCCGTGTCGCCGGTAACGCTGAAGGAGAATAGGCCGTCCTGGATGTATTGGCCGGTAATGATGCCGGGAGCGAGGACGGGACTGTACCGGGCGCCAGAGCTGATGGCCTTGATCTGCATCGCCTGCTTGTTCAGGACTGTTCCGAGGGAATAGATCTGTTGAATCTCGCCGGCGGAGAGCGCGCGGCTATAAATGCGAACATCGTCAATAAGCCCGGCGCAAAAATCGCCGCTGCCGCTTCGCGACATCAGGTAGAACGGGTTGTTTCCAAAATTGTTGGTATTGTCGCTGCTCGCGCTTTGAGCCCGGGCGGTTTGCTGCACACCGTCGACATAGAGGTTTACCTCGTTGAGGGCGCTTTGGCTTTTATCGAATACGGCGACCAGGTGATGCCAAACGCCATTACTCGGTTGTGCGAAGCATTTGAGGTTATTTCCAGCGTCGCCCCGCAATCCCACCAGGATACCGCCGCCCACACAACTCGACGTGTCGTCGGGGAACATCATGAAGCCGGTGGTCGAGGCACTGAAACCGGTGGTCGACTCGAATAACGCGTGATTCCCACCGCCGCCGTAGGTTCGGTTGACCCACAAGGCAACCGTAACGGAGCGCGTTCCGCTTAAGTTCACGCCGGGTGTGCTGAGGGCGTTGTTCACGCCGTTGAACGAAAGAGCTCCATTCATCTTGCCGGCCGTCCACAGAGGAGAGTTAATCAATTTGCCAGTATTACCCGCCCCGGAAGAATCCGTCGCCGTGGCGCCGGAACCTTCATCGAGTTTCCAATAGCAGACGAGGCCTTGTAAAGGGACGTTGGACACGATCACCGTCGCGGTCGAGGTCGCGGTGTTGCCGGAAGCGTCCCGGGCGACTGCCGAGATGAGGTGAGAGCCGTTGGAGGCAGTTAACGTGTTCCAGGCAATCTGGTACGGGGTCGAGCTCATTTCAGCGCCGAGATTTGTTCCATCCACTTTGATTTGGACCCCAATGGTCGAAGTCGCAGTTGCAGCGGCGGTGACGGAGCCGGACACAACCGCTCCATTGCCCGGTGAGGTAAGCGTGACCGTGGGTTTTGTGGCGCCGTAGAGTTGCTGAATCTCGGATGCGGATAGCGCGCGGTTATAGATTCGGAAATCGTCAATGACGCCCGAGGCGAAGTCACCACTACCGGCCCGCGACATCAGGTAGAGAGGATTGTTTCCAAAATAATTCGTATTATCGCTGCTGGCCGGCTGGGCCTGTGCGGATTGGAGGATGCCATCGAGATACAATTGGATTTCATTCGCCGCAGCCTGGCTTTTATCAAAAATAACAACCAGGTGGTGCCAAATCCCGCTGCTGGGTTGCGCGTAGCATTTGAGATTATAACCGGCATTGCCTTGCAGCCCAACCAACATGCCGCCTCCTGCGCAAGTGCTCGAATCATCAGGAAACAGCATAAACCCGGTGGTGGAGCCGCTGATGCCGGTGGACGATTCGACCAAGGAGTGACCCCCCGTCTTGCTGTAGGTGCGGTTCACCCATAGGGCTACGCTAACTGCCCGGGTCCCGCTCAGATTGATGGCGGGCGTGCTGACGGCGTTGTTCTGCCCGTTGAACGAAAGCGCGCCGCCGACCCGGCCCGAGCTCCAGGTCGGACTGTTGATCAACTTGCCCGTATTACCGATCCCGGAAGAGTCGGTGGCAACAGCGCCAGATCCTTCGTCAAACTTCCAGTAGCAAACCAAACCCTGCGTTGGAGCGCCGTTCGTGGACACTGGAACAGTGTAAGCAATTTCACTTGAAAAATCGCTTTCAACAGCCGCGGTCGTGTACGCGGTAACTGCAAAATAGTAGGTCGTGCCGGTGAGCAGACCATTTACGGCAGCCGTGGTGGAATTTCCGACATCGATTGTGTTTGGATAAGAGCGGCTGGCGCTGCCATAATAAAGCCGGTAGCCGGCAATGCCCGGCGTCGAGTCCGGTGCCCAGGTAAAAGTGAGCGCTTGGGCATGATTAGCCCAAAAAACAGCAATGCCTGGCAGCCAGCCCACAAGAGCAGTAAATTGCCTCCAGAATCTGGGCGTCGCAATCTTCCCGACCAACCCAAAAGCGCGGCCCGCATCCGAAGCCTTCTCGAGCGCAGAGCCTACGCCGTATGTGAACCTGCAAAGCATCCCGGACGATGCCCGTGGCGGCAGCGTTCAAGACACTAGGAAGATCCCAGCAGCGTACAGGAAAACCCTGGCGAAGAGGCATTCGGAGAAGCGTATCAATCAAGACTCCGGCGGTGAAACCTTTGAGCGAGTGCAGGGCTCAAAAAGAAGACACCCAAAGGGGCGGCCAACGCCAAGGTTGCCAAAACAGTGCCGAGGCGCGAAAGCGTTGCGACCATGGCGGTCGGAGCGTGGGAGGCAAAAAACAATCCCACCCACTGGTTTAGGTCTCTGACCGGATCGGTCGGATTCAAATGCGCGATGCGGGCCAGGCAAGTAGTGACAGCGATAAACCATGCCATTACTAACACCGCCAATAACCCGTATTTTGCCGTTTGTCTTGCCCCCGCGCTTCTCAAGGAATTCTGGATGTTCACGTCGGAGCAGTGTGCTCGAATATCGCGACGCTGAACACGGGGTCCTTCACGTAGGAAACACCCAAGTATTACGGAAGGGATTCGGGGTGCAGACCCCATTGAGTGAGGTCATGGAGCGGGGTTTGATAATAATTTCATCAGTGCTTGGATAAACACGATGAACCGCTAAAAGCAAAGGGTGTGCCATCAAAGACATGTTCAATATTGGGTCGTAAGCTCCCTGCTCCATGCTTTGGAATCTACTTGGAGAGGAGCCGGGCCCCGGAGCTAGCCGAAAAGGAAGTATTCCATGTCCAATAGACTTCCCCAGGCTCCCCGGTTCCAGCGATTGCTTCAGGACAGCTTGCTGGGCGCGGCCTACAGTTCGGCTGACCGTCTGGCTTTGATAACCCACAAGGGAGGGCTGACCTATCGACAGTTGTTCCTGCACGTGCAGCAATTTGCTTCCGTTCTGCTCTCGCTCGGACTCCAACGCGGGGACCGGGTGATCATCTACGCGGATAATAGCCCCGAAGCCGTCATTGCGCTTTGGGGGACACTGTGGGCTGGGGGCATTTTCGTGCTGGTGAATCCCCAGACCAAGGCGGACAAATTAAAATACCTGGTCGACAAGAGCAGTGCCAAGGTGTTGGTTTCCGACGAGCACCTGAAAACCGAATTTCAGGACATCCTGCCAGAATGCAAATCTTTGGCGGCGGTCTTGTGCTCCAACCTTTCCGTTCGACCCGAACATGCCCATCGTCAGCTACACATAAAAAGCTTCTGGGACGAGATAAACGCCGCGCAACCCCTCGTGGCCGGCGCTCCTGGCATTCCCTTGGATGTGGCCGCCATCATATTTACGTCAGGCAGCACCGGCTTTCCCAAGGGAGTCACCATGACGCATCAGGCAATGGTTTTTGCCAGAGACAGTATCATTGAATACTTGAGGCTCGGTCCGGCGGAGAAAATACTCAATGTCCTGCCGCTCGCCTTCGATTACGGCCTCTACCAGTTGCTCATGGCAACGGCGCTCGGTTGCACCCTGATTCTGGAACGATCCTTTGCGTATCCCGGCGCGGTTTATGCCAAAATCCTCAAAGAAAATATTACTGTTTTTCCGGGCGTGCCGACCGTCTTTTCCACTTTGCTGTCGATGCATAAGACCGCTCCGCTGTGTTTCCCGTCCGTGTTGCGCGTGACCAATACGGCCGCCGCGCTGCCTCCCGATTACGTCCCGCTGTTAAAGCAGGTTTTTCCCAATGCGCTCATCTTTGCGATGTACGGCCTGACCGAGTGCAAACGAGTGAGTTTTCTCGCGCCTGAATTCCTCGAAACAAAGCCCGGTTCAGTCGGTAAAGCGATTCCCGGGACGGAAATGTTTCTGCTGTCGCCGGACGGGGGGGCGGTCGGCCCCAAACAAGCCGGAATTCTGCACATTCGTGGCCCGCATATAATGTCAGGCTACTGGGAAGATCCGGAGCAGACGGCCAAGATGCTAAAACCGGGCCCAGTGCCGGGTGAGAGAGTGTTGTGCGCCCAGGACTGGTTCGTCATGGACGAGGAAGGGTTCTTCTATTTCCAGGGGCGCAGCGATGATATTATCAAAACGCGCGGAGAGAAGGTTAGCCCGGTGGAAGTGGAAAATGTTTTGCACAGTCTGGCGGGCGTAAAGGAAGCGGCGGTTATCGGAATACCCGACGAGAATCTCGGGCAAGCGATCAAAGCATTTGTCGTGTTGGAGCAGGGGAACTCGTTGACACCATCGGCAATCAAGAGGCATTGTGCGGAACGGTTGGAGAGCTTCATGGTGCCTCAAATCGTTGAGCTGGTTGAGACACTGGCTAAAACCGCCAACGGAAAAATAAAGAAAGATGGATTGCGTTAGTCCAGCGGAGCAAAGCGAGAGTCCCGGTGAAGGAATCAGGGTCTCAGCGGCGTCTCAGGAGTTACTCGGCCGTTTGCACCGGCAGTATGATGCCCGGATCAAACTCCACCGCGACAAACCTGAGGAGAGCGTGGAATCGACCGTGCGCGCCTTGTGGCTGTGCGCCGTGGGTCACCCCATCTCGAGCGCAAAGGCGATGCGCGTGCCCTTGCCCGATCCGACGCCTGAACAGGCGGCAAAACTGACCGAATTGCTGGAACAAAGAGCCGGCGGTGTTCCCCTGGCCTATTTAACGGGCAAACAAAGTTTCATGGGGCTTGAGTTCCAGTGCGGGCCTTCGGCATTGATCCCAAGAAAGGAGACCGAGCTGTTGGGCGCTACTGCCTGTTTGCTGCTTCGCGGCGAGATTCTCCCGCGCACCAACCGTCCGCGAGTGCTTGATTTGTGTACTGGAACCGGAAACCTGGCCTGCGCGGTTGCGCATCAGCTGCCTCAGTGCGACCTGGTTGCCTCGGACTTGTCGCCGGACGCCTGCGACCTGGCCAGACAGAACGCGCGGACTCTGCGAGTTCAGGACAGGGTGCGCTTCCTGGTGGGCGACCTTTTTGCGCCGTTTGAAAACGATGAATTTGCGAATTCTTTTGATTTAATAATGTGCAATCCGCCGTATATTAGCGCCGCCAGGTTGCCGCGCATGGAGCTTGAGATTATTCAGCACGAACCCAGGATCGCCTTTGATGGAGGCCCCTTTGGCTTGAGCGTGCTGAGCCGGTTATTGCGCGCCGCGCCGCGGTTCATCCGGCCGGAGGGCTGGTTGGCCTTTGAAGCAGGAGCCGGCCAGGGCGCCGGCCTGGTGAAACGGCTGGCAAAGGATTCACAATACCGGCGTGTCGATGGCGTGGCCGACCGCAATGGCGAAGTACGCGCCGTAATCGCCCAAATCGCAAAATGACAGTCCCGGAAAAGACCGATCACAGATTACGATGAACTATAAAGCTGACGTAAGGAAATTTGTGATTTCGAACTTGCTTTTCGGCGCAGGCGAAAACCTGCGAGACGACACCTCTTTTTTGGATAGCGGCACCGTTGATTCAACCGGTGTCCTCGAAATAATCATGTTTCTTGAGGACACCTACAAAATCAAAATTGATCCCGAGGAGACTATTCCCGAGAACCTCGATTCGATTGATAGAATTTCAACTTTCCTGACGCGCAAACTGGGCACGAAAACCGCTTCTTAGATGTGAGCTGCAATCGAACTGGAGCCTCCGCCCTCTCAATCATCGATTGGTGAAGCCAGCCCGTTCTATGACCGCTCACAACTGTTTCGGGCCCGCGCTTTTGAGCTTGGATTGTGCCGCCGAAACCAGCCGCATTAGTGACTTTCTGAAAGAAACGGTGTTCCACCGCTTTCGCAAGAAGGGACTGGTGGTGGCAATTAGCGGCGGCGTTGACAGCAGTGTGGTAGCGGCCCTGGCGACGCAGGCACTGGGCAAAGAACACGTGCTTGGGCTCCTGATGCCCGAGCGGCATTCTTCGAGTGAAACCATTAGCCTGAGCCGAACGCTAACCGGGCACCTCGGAATAAACAGCGTGCTTACAGACATTACGGCGGCGCTGGAGACGCTTGGCTGTTACCAGCTTCAAGAGGAGGCGATTCGACGCGTCGTTCCCGATTACGGATCCGGCTGCAAAAGCAAAATCGTGCTTCCTTCCGTCCTCGAGGCGAATGCCTATCGGTTGTTTAATGTTGTGGTGCAGTATCCAGACGGGCGGACGATTTCTCGCCGATTGGACCTCCCATCGTACCAAGGCCTGGTAGCGGCGACCAACTTCAAACAACGCACACGCAAGTTACTTGAGTATTACCACGCCGACCGATTGAATTTTGCTGTCGCCGGCACTCCCAATCGACTCGAATATGACCAGGGGTTTTTTGTCAAACTTGGCGACGGTGCCGCGGATTTGAAACCGATCGCGCACCTTTACAAAACTCAGGTTTATCAATTGGCCGAGTTCCTTCAGTTGCCGGACCCCATTCGCCGCCGCCCACCCACCACGGATACCTATTCTTTGCCTCAATCACAGGAGGAATTCTACTTTTCGCTGCCGTATGACAAAATGGATCTGGTATTGTACGGAAAGAACAACGGTTTCAGCGAGGCTCAGATCGCTGGCGGCATTAGCCTGACCGTCGACCAAGTAAGGCTCATTTTCCGGGATATTGAATCAAAACGGAGAAATGCCGGCTACCTGCACGCGGCACCTCTCCTGCTCGAGCAAATATGACAAAGTCAGACTGGTATTGTTGCCCGGCACTGGCGATGCTCGCCGCGGCTGGAACCCACCTCTCACAAGAGGGGAAAGAGGTGGCCACGGTCCTAGCGGCTTCCGTTTGCAGTTGGAAGAACTGATGTGCGGCATCGCTGGCATTCTTCATTGGAAGCCTGAGGATCAGGTCAGCGAGGAGGAGCTGCGGCAAATGCTCTCGATTATTCGGCATCGCGGGCCGGATGAATTCGGGATTTATCTGGAACAATCGCTGGGCCTCGGAAGCGCCCGGCTGAGCATCGTTGATCTGAAAACCGGGCAGCAACCATTTTGCAACGAAGATCGAACCAAATGGGTGGTGTTTAACGGTGAGATTTTCAACTACGTGGAACTCCGTCCGGAACTGGAGGCCTTGGGCCATCGCTTCGTCAGTAGCTCGGACACGGAGGTCCTGCTGCATGCGTATGAGCAATGGGGTCCTGGCTGCATGGATCGGTTCAATGGTCAATTCGCGTTTGCAGTCTGGGATAGCCGTGAACACAGCCTTTTTCTTGCGCGAGATCGCCTCGGTGTCCGCCCCCTGTTTTATGCGGCCACTGACCGCGGCATTGTATTCGGCTCCGAAATCAAAGCGGTCCTGGCGGGTGGCCGTTTCCGGGCGGAGATCGAACCGAGCGTGTTGCGCCAGATTTTTACCTATTGGTCTCCGGTGTCCCCGGCCACGGCTTTCCGGGATATCCGGGAGCTTTCTCCCGGCCATTATCTGTTGGTTAAAAATCGCGAAATAACCGTCAAGCCGTATTGGGAACTCTCATTCCCTTGCGAGAACACTGAAGATTCGTGGAAGGAACCAAACACGGAAGAGAACGCGGAACACCTGGGCGAGTTGCTCGTTGACGCTACCAAGCTGCGCTTGCGCGCGGACGTGCCGGTCGGCGCTTATTTAAGCGGCGGATTGGATTCTTCAATCATCACGACGATAATTAAGAAGTTCACGAGCAATCGGCTGGACACTTTTTCGATCGCTTTTGAAGATCCTGATTTCGACGAGAGCGCCTTCCAGAAGCAGATGGCGCGTTTCCTGGGAACGGACCATCAGGTGATCCGCGCCACGCACCAGGACATTGGCCGCGTCTTTCCCGAAGTGATCTGGCACACTGAAGTTCCGGTCGTGCGCACTGCCCCCGCGCCCATGTTCCTGTTATCCAAACTGGTGCACCAGGCGGGCTATAAAGTCGTGTTAACAGGCGAAGGGGCAGACGAGTTTTTGGCCGGCTACGATATTTTCAAAGAGGCCAAGGTGCGAAGATTTTGGGCCGTTTGCCCGGAATCGAAATGGCGCCCGGCGCTATTGAAGCGGCTCTATGCTGATATTTCCGGCCTTGCGAGGAATAATCCGGCCCTGCTGCAAGCTTTTTTCCGGGAAGGATTATCCGACGTGCAGTCCGCCTGTTATTCCCATGCTCTGCGCTGGCGAAATGGACGCAGGAATTGCCGATTTTTGACTCAAGACTTTGTGGATCCCAAGGAACCGGCGGAATGGATCCGTGAGCTGCTCCCGGGCAATTTTTGTCGGTGGGCGCCTTTATCGCAGGCTCAATACCTGGAAATTAAGCTTTTCCTGTCTCAATACCTGCTCAGTTCGCAGGGAGATCGGATGGGAATGGCCCATTCGATTGAAGGCCGGTTTCCTTTCCTGGACTACCGAGTAACGGCCTTTTGCAACCGTCTGCCACCGAATCTTAAGTTGCGGGGGCTCACCGAGAAGTACCTCTTAAAAAAGCTCGGTGGCAAATGGCTGCCGCCAGAGATATGGCAGCGGCCCAAGCGTCCCTATCGGGCGCCCATCCATCGCTGTTTTTTTAATCAGGCCACGCCAGAATACGTCACGGAACTACTCTCAACTGAAAGCCTCAAACGGACAGGCTATTTCAAGCCGGAACCGGTGGAGCACTTAATCCAGAAAATTAAAAAAGGAACTCAAGTAAGCGAATCGGATGATATGGCGCTGGCTGGAATCTTGTCGACCCAACTGTTGCACCATCAGTTCATCGACACATTTCCCAAGCCTCCTCCATTCCGTGATTCGGATCAGGTGAGGGTGTGCCGACCCGTTGCCTGAGCTTCGTATTTAGATTGCCACGCCATGCAGAAACTTTCAGTAGCGGGCCTATTGTTGTGGTTGGCGGCAGCGCTGCCGGAATCTGTGCGCGCCCAATATGCCTATACGACCAATAATGGCGCCATTACGATCACCCAGTACACTGGACCTGGCGGTGTGGTCAGCCTCCCATCCTCAATCGACAATCTTCCGGTCACGAGCATCGGCGACTTTGCGTTCTATGCCCAGTCGAATGTGACCGCGGTGATGGTCCCGGTCGGAGTCACGAACATCGGGTTCGAGGCATTTTTCGCTTGTGCACGCCTCAGCAGCGTCACGCTTTCAAAAAGTGTCGCCCGGATAGGCGACTGGGCGTTTCAAGATTGCACCAACCTGGTTACCATAAACGTGGACAGCTCAAACGGCTTGTACAGCAGCGTGGATGGCGTTTTGTTCGACAAGAATCAATTGACTTTGGTGGCGTATCCGGGTGGCAAAGCTGGCAGCTTCGTAGTCCCTGGTAATACCCTGAACATCGGGGTTGGCGCCTTTGGCGGTTCCTTCGGTCTAACGAGCGTTTGGCTATCCGACAGCGTCACCAACGTTTCTGATTCGGCTTTCTATTCGTGTTCGCGCCTGGCCAGTGTGACGATTTCCAACGGGGTGAGAAGTATTGGGAATTCCTCGTTCTATTCCTGTCTAAATCTTACCAATGTCGAGTTGGGCCAGCAGGTCACTCAGATCGGGGACTACGCCTTCGCCTCGTGTGGCGCGCTGACGCGGGCCAGCATCGGCCCGGCGGTCGTCAGCATCGGTTACGGCGCGTTCAGCGGCAGCGGGATCATCACTCTGGCAATTCCCAATAGCCTAAAGAGTATGGGTGATGCGGCTTTTGAATACTGTAGCAACCTGGCGAGCGTGGTCATCGGCAACAGCCTCACGGCCATCCCCAATTTTGCATTCGATGCCTGCGACCATCTGACTCGCGTTGCGCTCGGCGATTCTGTTAGCAGCATCGGAGTTAACGCCTTTGGCCGATGTACGCGTCTAACCAGCCTCACCATTCCAGGTGCGGTCACCAACATTGGTGACGCCGCCTTTCTAAATTGCACCAGTCTTCGGACAGTTTATTTCTTGGGCAATGCTCCGGCCGTCAGCAGGGATTCATTCAGCGGCGATAACCAAACGACGATTTTATATTTTCCGTTGGCAAAGGGCTGGAGCGAAGGTTTTAGCGGTTTGCCAACAGCGCCCATGAACCTGCACGCGACCGAGGACTCCAACTTCGGAATCGCCACCGGTCGATTCGGGTTTAATGTCGTCGGCCCGACTAACCTGGTTATCGTAGTCGAGGCGTCTGAGGATCTCGCCGCGAGCACCTGGACCCCGTTACGAACAAACACACTCACTTTCGGTACCGTCTACTTCGCCGATGCCGGATGGACTAATCATGCCCACCGGTTCTACCGACTCCGTCTTCAATGAGCGGAGGCTTTGTGCAGGTGTGAAGCGGGTGCGCTAGGGTACCAACCCCATAGGTATTCGTCGGACATTCTTCACAATATTGTCGTTAAGACGAGCGATTAGGACTGCGAGCGTCCCTTGAAACTAACGGCCGAAGTTGTTGCCCCGCGCCGTTTCGGCAGGAACGCCCTCGCAGCCCAGGAGCCAGGTCGCCCGTGGTAGTACAAACGGCACCTGAGAGTAATCCAAAAAAACTATGAAATGGGTCTGCACGCGCCTTCAACGTCCCCGGCAAAAGATACTAACAAAAGTCTTGGCGCATTGGACGGATAAGTTCGGGTCTTTGCTGGCCAGCACGTGGCTGGTACCTCTGGTCGCCTTGGTGGCATCGGCCATCGGAGCCGAAGCTCAGTACACGGTGGTAACCAATGGCGCCACAGTTGCCATTACTCAATACTCCGGGCCGGGAGGAAGCGTGGTGATTCCGTCAATCATAAACGGGTTCGCCGTAGCAGCTATTGGCCCTCAGGCGTTCGGCTTCAATGCCACGATTACCAACGTCACTATCCCGGCAAGTGTGCTGACCATTGGCGCCGGCGCGTTCACGGATTGCACCGGCCTTACAGGCATCAGTATCGGGAACAAGGTCGGTACCATAAACGATAACGCCTTTTTCAACTGTACCAGCCTGGCGGCGGTACAGCTTCCCAACAGCGTAACGAACGTTGGGATCCAGGCCTTTTACAATTGCGTGAGTTTGACCACCGTCTCAATTCCGCCGAGCCTAATCTCAATCGGCAAAGAAGCTTTTAACTTCTGCATCGGGTTGACCAGCATCACCCTTTCGAGCGGTGTCACCAACATAGGTGACTTCGCCTTCGATTCCTGCAAGAGCCTGAACGCGATCACGGTGGATCAACTTAATCCCGCCTATAGCAGCCTCGCCGGTGTGTTGTTCGACAAAACCCAGAGTACGCTAATTCAATGCCCTGGCGCGAAAATCGGATCGTATGCCGTGCCAAACGGCGTGACGACCATTGCCGGCTCAGCTTTTCGCAATTGCGACAATCTGACGACCATAACCATTCCCAACAGCGTAACGAACATTGGGAGTTCTGCTTTTAGCTTATGCTTCAACCTGACCTCGATCACGGTCGATCCGCTGAATCCTTTTTACAGCAGCGTCGCCGGGGTCTTATTCGACAAATCGCAAACGACGCTGCTGCAGTGTCCGTCCGCCACCCCCGGGTCCTATACCCTCCCCGCCAGCGTCACAAACCTGGGCCCCACCGCACTCATCGGTTGCAGAAACCTGACCGCAATCTCGGCCGATCCTCAAAATCAAGCTTTCAGCGGCCTCGGCGGTGTCCTCTTTGACAAAACCCATTCCACCCTTATCCAGTTCCCGGAAGCTCTCACGGGTAGCTACACGGTTCCCTCAGGTGTGGTGCGCCTCGGTGATTTCTCATTTGTCTCCTGCGCTGGGCTCACCAACGTGAATCTGGCAAGCACCGTGACCGACATTGGAGTTGCCGCGTTTGCCGGATGCTCCGGTTTAAACGGCCTGACCATCCCCAACAGCGTCACAAATATCGGCCTCGAAGCGTTTGAAGCCTGCACAAAAGTAAGCCAGGTGAACATTGGCAAGGGCCTTTCGAGCATCGGAAGCTACCTGTTTTACCAATGCGCGAGCCTTACGAATGTTGCGATTCCCGATACGATTCAGAATATCGCGGACCGCGCTTTTCAAGCTTGCACCAGCCTGAGTAACGTCACGGTGGGAGCCGGGGTAACGAACATTGGCGCCTTGGCCTTTGGGTTTTGCCCCAATCTGGGAAGCGTCTTCTTTCGCGGCGACGCGCCAGCAACCGATCCGTCCGCCTTTGCCAACGATGCTGCCGCAGTCTACTTTCTGTTCGGGACCAGGGGTTGGGGACCCCGATTGTCCGGCCTGCCCACAGCGCTTTGGAATCCACAAATAAGCACCCAGGACTCGCTCTTCGGCGCGCGCTCGAACACATTCGGTTTTCATTACACCGGTCCCACAAACCTGATGGTTGTAGTGGAAACCTGCACCGACCTGACAAGCTCCGCCTGGACACCGCTGCAAACGAACATGCTGAGCGGCGGGGCGGCCCTCTTCAACAATCCCCTGACGAATACCGTTCCGGTTCGGTTCTACCGTATCCGCTCTCTTTAAGGTGCGGTTTTCGCTTGGCGATCTATGCCAGGTGCATTTTTAAATCACGGCCGCGCACCTTTTAAAGCGACTCCGCGGTGCGTACGGAGGCAGTTGCGAGTCATTGTGATTACCGCCGCGTTCATCACTCTGTTGAATTGCGCGCTCAATTTAGCTGGGGCCGTTAATGTGACGCAGTATCATAACAACGCGACCCGAGATGGCTTGTTCGTTGAACCCGCGTTTACCCAGAAGGCGGCGGCGGGGCTTAGGCGCGATGAAGGGTTTGACGGACGCATTAGTGGGAGTGTCTATGCTCAACCCTTGTACCTGGAAAATGGGCCGGGCGGCCGGCCCATCGTCATCGTCGCCACTGAGTCGAATAACGTGTATGCCCTTGATGCGGCCAATGGCACAGTGGTTTGGCAAAGGAATGTAGGCATCCCGGTGCCGTTAAGCGCCCAATTGTGCGGGAACATTGATCCGCTTGGCATTACCGGCACTCCGATAGTGGATCTGGCTACCCGATCGCTGCTGTTCGATGCCCTGACGACTCCCGACGGGGGAGCCACCGCCACGCACTTAATTTACTCGCTCAACGTGGATACGGGCAACACGAACAGCGGCTGGCCGGTAGACTTGAGCGCCATTCCCGCGATCCCCGGCACGCTCTTCGACTCAATGGTGGAGAATCAGCGAGGCGCTCTGGGGATTGTGCTGGGCACGCTGTACGTTCCATATGGGGGCCATTATGGCGACTGCGGTATCTACCATGGCTGGTTGGTAGGGGTTCCCTTAGGCGACCCGCAGAGCGCGCAGGCGTGGGTTACGCCCGCCCAGGGAGGCGGCATTTGGGCGATTGGCGGTGTGGCGAGCGACGGCGCCGCTGCCTTTATCGCAACCGGAAACACCTTCGGCGCGTCCGCTTGGGGAGGAGGAAACGCCATCGTCCGCTTGCAGCCGGGGCCAGTCTTCAGCGGGGCGGCCACCGATTTTTGGTCGCCCACAAATTGGCCGGCGCTGGATGCTGGCGACCTGGACCTGGGCGGTTCGGGGCCTTTGCTGGTCGATGTGCCGGATGCCACCCCCTCCCGCTTAGTCGTGGCGCTCGGTAAGGATGGGAACGCGTACTTGCTGGATCGAGATAACCTGGGTGGAGTCGGTGCGCCCCTCAGCCAGGCTCACATTTCAAGCGATAAACTGATCCAGGCTGCCGCGACGTACCGAACGACTCAAGGCACCTATATTGTAGTCAGAACCGGCATCCAACTCTCGGTCTTCAGAATTACGCCCACGAGCCCGCCGACTCTTATCAACGCCTGGTCGGCCGACCAGGGCGGTTACGGCTCGCCGTTTATCACCTCGACCGATGGCACCAACGACGTTTTAGTGTGGGGCTTGGGTGCCGGTCGCGACCAGCAGCTTCACGCTTTCGATGGCGATACGGGAGCCGTCGTCTATTCCGGAGGCGGCGCGGCTGAAATTATGAGCGGAACGCGGCGCCTGAGCACCGCCATCGCCGCCAACGGTCGCATCTATGTGGCGGCGGACAACCTGCTTTATGCCTTTACCGTGTTTGGCCCTCCGGAAATTGTGACCGAGCCGATTAGTCCCACCGCGACTGTGAGCGGCAATGCGTCTTTCGGGGCGGCGGCCGTGGGCGCCGGGCCGCTATCTTATCAGTGGTTCTTTGACATGAGCCCTTTGTCGGGGGAAACCAACACGACCCTGCTTCTGACCAACGTGCAGCCGGCCCAGGCAGGGCAATATGCTTTGCTCGTGTCAAATGCGTTTGGGTCAGTCACCAGCGCTGTCGCCGTGCTCAGCGTTTTGCTGCCCCCCGTAGCCTCGGAACTGATCCCGGGCACCACCACGATCTTTTTTAAGATTGAAAGCCTGGGATCGCTTAACTACATCCTGGAATATAAAGACACCCTCAACACAGGAACCTGGACTCCGGTCCCGCCGGCTGAGCCCGGCTCCGGCGGAGTTCTTGTCCTGCAGGATACGAACGCTGTTGGGGCGAGTCGGTTCTATCGGATTCGAGCCTATTAGAACAGGACGAGTCACCGGCAAAGGAAGCCGCGCCCGATGGGCAGGGGATCAATCACCTTAACAACCGCTTGAACATTGACAGCCGCAGCAACCTGAGGGTATACCGTTCTCGGTCGTCGGTATGATCACCCCCTGCTAGCGCAGCTACGAAGCGAAAGGGACGCCTGGGACGATGGCAATTTCTGTTACTCGAAGCACCCATGAATAGCATTAGAATGCTGCTTCTGAAGTTTCGATATCTGCTCATTTCCCTTGCATCCGGGGAATCTAAAATCAGGCTACTGCGCAAAACCGGCATGAAAATTGGCAAGGATTGCCAAATCAGTGCCAAGAATTTCTCGACCGAGCCATTTTTGATCGAGATCGGCGATCACGTTGCCATCGCGGCCGGCACAAGTTTCATCACTCATGACGGGTCGGTCTGGATTCTGCGCGAGTCGATTCCCGAGATTGACGTGTTCGGCGAAATTAAAGTCGGCAACAACACCTTTATTGGTTCAAACTCGCTGATCCTTCCCGGCACACGCATCGGGGCCAACTGCGTGATCGGTGCTGGCTCGGTCGTGCGCGGAGTCATCCCGGATAACAGTGTGGCCATTGGGAATCCGGCCAAGGTGGTGTTTAAAACCAGCATGCTTCGAGAGCTTCTGCTGAAGAACAAACACAAGCTGATGACTAAAAAACTTGGGCTTCGCGAAAAGCGCGAAGCCCTCCTCAAGCACTTCAACTATCAGGGCTAGGGGGTGGTTGAGCCGGCCGAGTGCAGGCCCTGCAGGTCTGTGTGCCTGCCGTTGGATTGAGCAACGTCCAGAACACGTTGAACGAAGAGCCGGGAGGCCTCCGTGCAAAACCGTTGGTTTGGATGCGAATCCGTTGCCGATTGCGCGAACTTCTCCTGGAGATAGAGGTCGCCTTCAGTTTCGAGTCCATGAAAATCCCAAAGGAAAATGTTATCGTCCGGCGCATCCCACTCCTCAACGACCCAACGAGCAAATTCCTGTCCTCTTCGGGCTTCCTCCTCAGTCGTTCGAGATTTTACCAAGGCAGGATTGGTCCAGATGATAAATTGCGTTGAGGAAAATTGGCGCAGTTTATCGCGCAAGGCGCGATATTGCAGCTTGTAATTGGCCAGCGACCGGTATTCCGAATCGATCTCAGGATGGGTGTCCGCTTGAATGGCACTCACAGGAAAGCAGTGCTTGAACACGATCACATCGTAGTGCGGGGTTAACATCTCCAGGGTCGGCTCTCCCAGGGTAGGGGACGGGCCAGCGTGCTTTACCCAGATGTTGTAGTAATCGAATGGATAATTCCGCCAACCGTACGGACTGGCCTTGGGAAAAGTGAGCTCTTCAACGAGGTGCTTGGTTCCGGATGCCCGATTGTGCTGCCACACGAGCGAAGGCACCCGAGCGAACGGGTTGCTCTTTACTCGAATCAACGAGAACAATTTGCGGGCGATCCTGGGAAAAAGCTTTAGCTGACCGCCATTCCAAATCAGCCGGCCGGTGCTATGATGCAGAAACAGGATTCGTTTCCCCGGCAACATTTACAGCAAGCGCCAGGCCCTGAAGATGGACCCAAAGGTTTTCAACGGAGGTTTGTTTCCTGCACAGCGTCGGCCGGAATCCTGGGAGCCGCCACGCTGCCGGCCGCAGAACTCAAATGCTGTCGGTACCAATCCAATGCCTCCGTCAAGCCCTGTTCCAAATTGTGAGACGGTTGATACCCAAGCAGGCGCGCCGCCTTGGAAATGTCTGCTTCGGAGTGGCGCACGTCCCCGGCTCGAAAGTCCAGGTGCACTGGGTGGCTGTCCCGGAGGTGGGGATAGCACGGAAGCAATTTCTCGCGCAAAAGAGCGTACAATTCGTTTAGAGTGGTTCGGGTGCCGACTGCCACATTGTAAACCTGGTTGAGCGCCGGCGGATTTTGAATCGTCGCCGCGAGCAAATTAGCCTGAACCACATTGGCCACATAGCAGAAGTCCCGGCTAGTCTCGCCGTCGCCATTGATCTGAATCCTCTCCCGGTGAATCATCGAGGCGATCCACTTAGGAATGACCGCAGCGTAAGGCCCATTCGGATCCTGGCGTGGGCCGAAAACGTTGAAGTAGCGCAATCCAACCGAATCCAGGCCATAGCAGAGGTTGAAAACCTCCGCGTACATTTCATTGGCCCGTTTCGTCACCGCATAGGGCGAGAGACAACGGCCGACCTGCGCTTCTGACTTCGGCAGGTCAGGGCTGTCGCCATAAACCGAACTGCTGGAGGCGTAAACCAGGCGCCTTACTCCATTCTTGCGCGCGGCAGCCAGGACATTCAAAAAAGCCGTAAGATTGTTCTCATGAGTGTCATCCGGATTGGCGATGGACCGGGGGACCGAACCCAGGGCAGCTTGATGCAGGATGTAATCAACGCCGCGGGTGGCGCGCTCACAGGCATCGGCATCCCTGATGTCTCCCTGCAATTCGACAAAGTTTTTCCATCTTTCAGGCCCGACCGAGTTTCGAACTTCCTCCAGGTTGGAAGCGGAACCGGTTGAAAAATTGTCCAGGCCAAACACGCGCTGATTCAGCCGCAGCAAAGCCTCGACCAGATTCGAGCCGATAAAACCGGCCGCGCCCGTCACCGACCAGCATTTAGGCTCGGCCAGCAGGCGTTGGGTTAATAATTCATAAGGTTGCGTCATAGCTTTATTGAACTGCGAACTGCCTCACGAGCGGTTGGGTTCAGGGCCCGTTGACTCATGGAAAAATGACACCAAAGGGTTCTGAGTAAGCCAGTCGTTTCAGACCCGTGTATAATTTCGGGTGTTCGATAGCGAGCCAAAATGAGCAGGGGGCGGGTTGCGGAGCCCCAGCTCGCCTCCGGGGTCTTTTAATTTAAGTCAGCTCGGCGGCGCCGGCCACCCTAATTGTTGCTGGTAAAAACCGGGAATTTTTGCGCCGCTGGCAGGTGCGGAGTGTATTCCGGGATGGCGCGGCGCAGCTCCAATTTGATTTGATCGCCGGCCAGGTGATGGATCTGAGCGCGGAATGCATCCAGGGTCTCGCGAAGCTGTTCCAAATCGTACGGCTTCGACACAAAACGACAGATCTTTGGATGTGTGGTCGGGGCGAAGTTTTCTCCCTTATAGGTCAACTCTTCAAAGAGTTTTTCACCAGGTCGAAGGCCGATGAACTCGATATGGATATCTTCGTCCGGCTTGAGCCCGCTCAACTCGATCAACTGCCGGGCCAGATCGACAATCTTGACCGGCTTGCCCATATCCAGCACAAAGATCTCCCCGCCGGTGCCTTGGGCCGCGCTTTGGAGGACGAGCATGCAAGCCTCGGGAATGGTCATAAAATAGCGGGTCATTTCCGGGTGCGTCACCTTAACGGGGCCGCCCTCGGCAATCTGTCGCTGGAATACGGGAATCACGCTTCCGGACGAGCCTAAAACATTTCCAAAACGAACGGCCATAAATTTGGTTTTGTGAGAATGGGCTGCCGAAAGCGCCTGTACATAAATTTCAGCCAATCGTTTGGTTGCTCCCATGACGCTGGTCGGATTGATGGCTTTATCTGTTGAAATCAGGATGAACCGGTCGACTCCCCACTCTAGAGCCAGGTCCGCCAGTTGGGCCGTGCCCAGACTGTTATTTTTCACGGCTTCACCCGGCTGAGACTCCATCATCGGCACGTGCTTGTGGGCCGCCGCATGAAAAATGACCTGGGGCCGATAGCTGGCAAAGATCTGGCGCATGCGCGGCAGGTCGGCGATATCTCCCACCAGCGGAACAATCCGCTGAGCATGGCCCGAGCTGATGAGTTCCTGTTCGATTTGAAATGCTTGCGGTTCCGAGCGTTCGAGCAGGAGCAATTTGTTGGGGCCATAACTGGCGATTTGTCGGCAGAGCTCGCTGCCGATGCTTCCGCCAGCGCCGGTGATCAGGACCACCCGATCCTGCAAGATCATCCGGATGTTCTCGGGCTCAAGTTCGATTTTCTCCCGCCCCAACAGGTCCTGGAATTCCACATTCCGCAGCTGGCTAACCTTGACCTGGCCGGAGGCCAATTGGTCGAGAGAGGGCACGGTGCGGCATTGGAGATGCGCCTGACGCAGAATCTGCAGCAGTTCGCCGATCCGCCGGGGCGACGCGGAAGGCATGGCGATGATAACTTCTTCTATTCCCAGCCTGCTTTGCCCATTGAGCAGTTCCTCGGGTGGACCGACGACCGGAATATCGTGCACGCGCGAATGCCATTTGCGCTTGTTATCGTCAAAGAACGCCACCGGCTCCAGACCGTACCCGGGTTTGAGGAACAGCTCGTGCGCCAGGACCGCCCCGGCATCACCCGCGCCGATGATTCCAACCCGCCGCTTTTGATGTCCATTGACCCTCGCTGAGACCGTCACCGACTCCCGCAACCGGCGCAGAGCCAGCCGAACTCCGGTCAAACCCATGAGGCTTAGCACGAAATCCAAGGCGATGACTCCGCGAGGTGGGGAAAACCCGGGGCCTGGCCATACCCAGATCGCCCCGGCGATCACCGAACCGAGGCTCAGCGCCTGGAACATGCGCGCCAAATCGGGGGTGCTGAAATATTCTAATAAAGTGTTTAGCTGATGAAACCGCGAAAGCAGGAATAGTTGCAGGGGAATTAGCCAGAGCAAAACAAACAATCGCTCGCGCTGGTAACCCGGGTCCACGGCAAAATCGAACCGAAGATCATACGCCAGCCAAAGACTGGCGGCCAATTCGCTCGCATAAAGCAGCAACAGGACCACAAACCGTCGTTTGGGCGATAGATCCAATCGGAATTGTGTTAACGGAAACGATGTCACGAAAGTAAAGTAGCTGAATTTCAGCCCGGCCAGCGGCTGACAATGGTCACTTTTAAAGGAAGCCCCTTCAACATTTCACTGATTTGCGTAATGCGGGCGTTACGGTCCGCAGGCAAAGCGACAATCACTTCGTCGATCTGCTCCAACCATTCGCGATTGAGCAGGCATTCCGGCATGCCGATCACCGGGATGTTGTGCGGACGCTTGTTCCAGGTGTGCGGATCATCATCAAAAAAGGCCACTACGCGCGGGGCGGGGTTCCCACTGCGTGTTAAATCAAGCATGAGGCTGATGGCCGACTCTCCGGTGCCGATCAGCGCAACGCGTTGCGGACGCGCGCGCAGGTCCAAACGCGGGTGCGAAGAGAACTCGCGCAAAAAACGAAGAGTCATCCGCAACCCGCAAAGCATGAAAAATGAAAGAATGAAATCCATCAGCAGGATGCTGGGACTTGGCACCAATCGCCGTTGGAGCGAATAGCAGAGTGCCGCTTGCAGCAGTAGAGCGCCGGCCAGGGCGCCGAAGGTCCTTTTCATCTCCGGCACACTGAAATAACTCAGTAATCCGCGCAGTTGGGCGTGCCAAACCAGCAGCATCAGTTGCGGCAGGACAATTATAAAAAGGAGCCGTCTGAACTCCTGGTATTCGGCCCGGGTAGCTTTGAAATCCGTTTTGAGCTGGTAGGCCAGCAAAAAGCTCAAGGCCAGGGAGAAGAAATAGAGCACGAGCACTCCGATCCAATAAGGAACGAGAGTCTGCAAAATAATCCAGGCGTCCGTCAGCACGGTCGCGCGTTGACCGTATTGCTGGTTCAATTCGATCTTTTTAGGCAGGCAATACCGTAGATAAAACTGCTCCACGTCCTCAGCACCCCGGAGCAACGCCTCCTCATTGCGAAACAACAAAGAGGCCAGATCGGTGATTCCTGGCCGGTACTGAAGGATCTGACGCTGTTCGGAGGTGTAACGCTCCACGTAGCGCGCCACTTCCGGCCGCGGACCAACCAGGCTCATTTCGCCCACCAGCACGTTCCAGAGTTGGGGCAGTTCGTCGAGTTTTGTTTTGCGCAGAAAGCGGCCGATTCTCGTGATGCGGGGATCGTCCTCGCCGGTAATGCCAAGCCCCTTTCGATCAGCGTCGACCACCATCGATCGAAACTTCCAAATCCGGAACGGCTTGCCGAAGCGTCCGATGCGGATTTGGCCGAAAAAGATCGGGCCTCGATCCGCGAGCTTGATGAGCAAACCGATAACGGCCCCCAGAGGCAACACGAGCAAAAGACCCAGCGCGGATGCCAGGATGTCGAAAGCCCGCTTGCCCAGCTCGGATGGCGAAGCGGCTGCGGAGCGGCTGAAGCCCTCAACGGTCTGAGGTTGCTGGTCACTGAGGATTTGCACGGTACTATCCACCATTCACCCGTTAGCTTGTAGTCATTTCCAACCGAAAGTGACTAACCCACAAAAACGAAATGAATTTGTTTCCGAAAAGCAGCCGTCCAAGGCGCCCCAGGGAATTGTAACTGGTCCAACGGATGCTGGGCTGCTCGAAGCCCTCCTCGGCCAACAAAGCGGCCCAGATCTCAGGCGCCTGGTGTTTGTGCCACTCGATAGAAGGCGCGAAAGGGTTTCTCAGGCGCAGCAAAGGGAACAAATTGTGCCGGCTGCAATCCGAGACGATCAGACCCGCTCCGCGATTCGAGAACAGGCGGAGTCGCCGGAAAATTGCGCGGTAGATGTTTTTGGCTGCTTCATCGCGTAGCAAATGGATGCAAGCTTTTTCATCCAAGTGGTTGATCGAATTATGCAGCACGATCAGGTCGAATGTTTTGTTTCCCGGATCAAACTGCTGCAAAGTGACTTTTTGGAGGAACACGTTAGCCAGCCCAAGTTGAGCCTTGATCTGGTCGAAACGCAGATTGCTTCCCGAGGTGCTCCCCGCAGCTTCCGGCTCCAGACACACCACTTCGGCCGCCTCGCAGGAAGCGGCGTAAAAGCTGAGCAACCCGTTGCCTCCTCCAACTTCCAAAACCCGCTTGTGCCGGAACTCAAACTCCCCGAAAACGGCTTTCACATGATTGCGAAGGTTTCGTTCGCAGGTGTACAAACCGCGGGAGATCATCACCGAAAAGTAACGATCGAGGCGTGACGGGCGCGAGCTCGGCACCTCGGCGTCGGTCCGAAGCGGGGCCATCGTTGCGGCTTTGGTATTCTGGTTCAAGCGCAAGGCACACTGAGTTTAACGCGCGCCGGTCGTGCATTGCGGCCGACGATCTCGCGGATCGATTCGCAGACGTAACCAACCTCCGGCTCGGTTAAATCGGCATAAAGAGGCAGAGTGACCAGCTCGGGGTAGATCGAACTGGCGACGGGAAAATCTTCCGGCGTGAAAGCATAGGTCTCCCGGTAGTAGGGATGCAGATGTAGTGGCATCCAGTGAACCGATGTTCCAATGCCGCGTTGTTGAAGTTCGGCGATAAACTGCGCCCGATCGATCCCGAGAGCGTTCGGCCTCAAACGCAACGCGTATAGATGCCAGGAATGCACCCGATCGGGCTGCTCCCGCGGCACAACGAGTTCGTCGAACTTGCCCAGCCTCGCCGAGTACAGGTCCGCCCATTTCTTGCGCTGGCGATGCATTTCATCTGCTTTGCGCAATTGGTGAATTCCAATGGCGGATGCGATGTCCGTCAGGTTGTACTTAAATCCTGGAGCGATGATCTCGTAGTACCAGGAGCCATCCGCCGTAAACCGTTTCCAGGCGTCACGCGAGATGCCATGCAGGGACATGATGCGCATGCGCTCCGCGTAATCGGCATTGGCGGTGCAGGCCATGCCGCCCTCACCGGTGGTAATCGTCTTGTTGGCGTAAAACGAATAACAGCTGATATCCGCCGAACTCCCCACCGGCCGCCAATTCTCAGCTGTTTCCTGACTCGATGCCGCTGGTAATTGGCTCCCGCGGCTCGTCCGATAGAACGCCGGGCAGCAGTGCGCCGCATCTTCGACGATTTTCAAGTTGAACCTGCGGGCCAGGTTCTGCACTCCGTCTATGTCCCCAATCTGACCACCGTAGTGCACCGGCATGATTGCCGCGACGGTTTGCCCGGCGTTGATTGCGGCGCGAATTCGCCGCTCCGCATCCTCAACGTCCAGGTTAAAATCCTCCTGCCGACAGTCGACCAGCAGCGGATGTGCGCCCAAGTACCGAACCACTTCCGCGGTCGCGGCGAAGGTCAATGTGGGAACGACGACGGACTGTCCGGCCCGAATCCCGATCGCTTCGAGCGCCAAATGCAGGGCGGCAGTGCAGGAATTGACCGCGACCGCGTGTTCCTGGCCAAGGTAAGCGCCAAACTCTTTCTCGAATTGCTTCGTTTTCGGTCCGGTGGTTAACCAGCCACTTTTCAAAGTGGCGACGACTTCATTGATTTCCGCCTCTCCGATGCTGGGCTTGTAAAACGGGATCTTTAACACGCGCATGCCTCACTTGTTGCCATGTTGTTATGACAATACCGCTGTCGGAACCCAGTTTGATAAATTATCTGCATTGGCGTTCAGTTCACTCTTTTGGCGACCCTCCGCGTATTCCAGGCGACACGGCGCACCGCAGCAGAATGCTTCGTTGCGACGTGGAATTGAGATTATCTTTTGGACCCGCCCGGTGGGATGGGGTAATAGCCCCAAGTATGTTTCCGCGGAATGTCAGCGACCTCAAGCGTCGGGCGAGACGCTGTTTTTGGCATGAGCCTTGAACATCGGATAAGGGTTTTTGCCGGTCCGCTGCTCCTGCGGCAAAGGCTGGTCCTCCCCGAGATCGAGACAGTGCAGTGTTCCCTGATCAACTCGGTAGTGAAATCCGGATTCGGGGCAAGTCATGATACCGGCGACGTCGGGTTGGGACAAACGGTGTCCGTGCCGGCTCATCCAACCTTTTTGCCTGGCGGGATTGCCCACGACCAGCGCGTAATCAGGAACATCCCGGGTAACTACCGAGCCGGCTCCAATAAAGGCGTAGCGGCCAATCGTGACGCCGCAAACAATAGTCGCGTTGGCCCCGATGGTCGCCCCCCGACGGATAAGGGTCTTTTCGTACAGGGAATGCCGGTTGATTTGGGATCTCGGGTTACTAACGTTCGTGAGCACGCAGGAGGGTCCGAGGAAGACGTCATCTTCAATGACGATCCCGGAGTAAATGGAAACATTGTTCTGAACTTTTACGTTGCTGCCAATTATCGTTCCGCCGTCGACATTGACATTTTGCCCGAAAACGCAGTGAGCACCGATCTTGGCCCCTTTCATAATATGGCTGAAATGCCAGATCTTGGTGCCCTCGCCGATCTCGGCTCCTTCGTCAGCGTAAGCGGTGGGATGAACAAAATACCCGGCCTCAGGCTGAGTTTTGGGGGAAGGAGCGCGCGCCTCGCGCGTCGAGAAAACGCCCGCGGATAAAGCAGGTTCGCAAGGGTGTGGTTTGACCGATTCACCATCGTGGTCAAGACTCGCCTGGGCGGCCTGCAGCACTTGCAGAACGCGCAGGCCCTCGCGGCCGTCGGTGCGAGGCGTGCGCCTTTCCTGACAGCACAACAGGAAGTGCTCACATTCGGCACGCAAGGGCTCAAGCTCCGGCAGTAACACGGGCTCGGCTTTGGCCTTGCTCGGCGTCGGAATTTGGCCATCGGTCCAGGTGATGTACTGGCGGAACAGCACGAGTTTCTCGTTCCAGGCTCGCGTATCGTCGAACACCGCAATGCCGTTGGATCCGATCACCGTAAGCTTTTGCTCCTTAATTGGGCTGAGCCAACTCACGTAGACGTGTGCGCGCAAGTCATTCGGAAATCGCAAGAACGTCAGGGTTGTGTCGGCGACTTTCCGATTCAAATACTCGCCGCCCATGCAGCGGACACTCTCGGGCAATTGGCTCCCGGCCAAGGACAGAATGACGGAGATATCGTGGGGCGCAAAACTCCAGAGGGCGTTCTCTTCCCGGCGGATTTTACCCAGGTTGAGGCGATTGGAGCTGATGTATTGGAGCTTTCCCAGCTCTCCGCGTGATAAGAGAGAGTGGAGCTCCTGGACCAGTGGATGGTGTTGAAGCAGATGGCCCACCATCAGTACGCGGCCGCGGGCTTCAGCCAAATCGACCAGAATTTGGGCTTCCGTCGCATCAAGACAAATAGGCTTCTCGACAAAGACATCTTTGCCGGCCTCCAGCGCGGCTTTGGCGAGCTGAAAATGAAGAACGGCGGGGGTCGCGACGGCCACCTGAGTGATGCGCTCGTTAGCCAGCACCGCCGAAAAATCAGAGGATTTTTCAACGTCACCGTATTCTGTGCCATAGCCTTTCAGAGTTGCGGGAGTGCTATCGCAAATGGTGTGCAACACGTCCAGGCTGTTAAAATTGCGAGCCAGGTTCTTGCCCCAGTAGCCTGCGCCCACCAGGGCCAGAGTGCGGGCGGTGTTGGTGGATGACATTTTTGAATTCATTTAGTGACCTCCAATTGCCACGCAAGCTCGGTTGCCCGGCAATGCACTTTTGAATGCGTCCACGATATTATCCTGGTCGGCCTTTTTCAGGAAGGGGTGCATCGGCAGGCTGAGGACCTCGCGTGAGGCTCTCTCGCTTTGTGGAAAGGCGCCCCATTTCCAGCCACACGAGGCGAATACGGGCTGTTCATGCAAACATTTGGGGTAGTACACGGCCGTCGGAATGCCCCTGGCTTTCAGCTTCTCCGCGATTTCATCGCGGTTCGGAACACGGACCGTATACTGCGCATAAACATGAGTATTGCCGGGCGCGACTTGCGGAATCGCGCAGATGTCCCGCAGCATTTCAGAGTAGCGGGCCCCGATGCGGCCACGCGCTTCGACTTCCGCCTCAAAATAGGGCAGCTTGGCCAACAACACCGCCGCCTGAATGGTATCGAACCGGCCGTTTGTCCCAACCCAGGGATGGTGGTGGCGCTTTAACCCGCCGTGGGTCCGGATGGCGCGCATTCTTTCAGCCAGAGAATCGTCGCTGGTGAACAGAGCCCCGCCGTCACCGTAACAGCCGAGCGGTTTGGCTGGAAAAAAACTGGTGCTTCCAACCAGAGTAACGCCGCAGCTGCGGCGGCCCCGCTGAGTGGCCCCAAAACTTTGAGCGCCGTCTTCAATGACCGGCACACCGTGCCGCGCGGCAATGGCATTGATCCGCTCATAGTCTGGCATTTGACCGAAAAGGCTGACGGGCATGATGGCTTTGGTCCGAGGTGTGATGGCAAGCTCCAGTTGTTCGACGTCCAGGTTGTAGGTCGCCGGCTCGATATCAACAAACACCGGCGTTGCCCCCACCAAGGCGATCACCTCAGCCGAGCTGATCCACGTGAAGGGGACGGTAATCACCTCGGCACCGGGACCGACGCCAAGCGCGCGCAGGGCTATCTCCAGGCTGGTGGTGCCGCTGGCCACTGAAATTGCGTGTTTGACCCCGACATACCGCGCCAGCGCGTCTTCCAATTCCGCGATCTCGGGCCCCATGATGAAATGGCCATGATTCAGCACCGCTTGAATTCTCTGGTCGATGTGCTTTTGATAGCGTTGGTACTGCTCCTTAAGATCTATAAATTCCATGCGAGATTTTTTCCTTGAGGTTCCCGGCGCATAATTCGCGGATTGTCCGTTCGTGTCGGCGCCCTGCGAACCGGGCTGGATCCGTTAAAACCTGGACAAATGGTCCGCCAACCAAGAGGCCTGCGGATTGCAGTTGTGAATCAGCACCTCGAATGTGCCCCCCACGGTCTTCACTGTCTGCCAGAGCCGGCGCAGTTGTCCGAGCATGTCCTCGGCCCGCAGGTTCATGTAATCGGTCATGGTAACATCCATCACGACCAAAGGGCGCTCACGAAGCGAAAGTCTCTTGGAGGCGAGCACATCAAACACTGGGAACTCGCGGGACGTGCCGCAACGGAAGCCGACATGATCGGCAAAACCAAGCGTGGCATCGTAAGCTAACCCGGCTTTTTCCCAGGAGCGCCAGGTGGTCGGATTCTCCCAGCGTAAATAATGCTGCCGTCCGCCAATCGAATTGAGGCTGATACCGGCGCGTTTGGCGCTGGCCACGAGGTGGTCTCGTTCGCGGATCAACATGTCTGATGAGCCAAACGAGTCATAGCTGGCGTGCAGGCCAATCACGTGACCTCGACGATGGATCTCGCGCATGAGGCTCTGCAGTGCGGGTTGATTCAAGTCATAGAACTCCTCATGACGTCGGCCGCGGTGCCCCGCCATCAGGTAAAACTCGCACTGAGAGCCCAAGGTTTCTCCGGCCTTCATCAGGTTGGCATAGGAGTTGAACGGGTCCCGGCTGATGTCTCCCGCAAAGCCGGAGTGTGCGCCGGCACGCGCCAGGCCGAGCGCTTGCGCAGGCGAGGGATGGTGATACAACCATTTGCTGGCCGCATAAGCCATTTGTGAAACCGATTTCCCAAAAAATTGATAAGGGTGATCCACGTCGTGCGTTAATCGAATTCGGGCTGGGTGGGCCCGCGGTTTGAAGCCGGGAAAGCTGGCGGCCAACGCCTGACCCAATAATCGCGAGTACTCATCTACAATCGGGCGTCCGAGCAGACCTGCTTTCAACGCCAGCGATTCGGAAGCCGCAAAACGCTTGTGGCGGTCCCTGGCTTTATTCAGGAGTTCTTCGTACCGGGTCAGCAGGAAAAATGCCCCGCCAAAGATGTCCACGGGAAGAAAAAGCCCGCCGTCGTTCGGAATTGTGTGAGTCTCTACGGGTGCAGGAAACAGCACCGGGACGGGGCCGAGGTCCCAGTCCGGCAACAACGCCTGGCAGTCCCAGGTTGGGATTGGCGCCACCGGCAGATTTTCGGCGCTCATCCATTGGTCGCTTGGGCGAAGCAAAAGATTCGAGCCAATTTTTAAAACCCGGCCCGGGGCGACGCCCGGACATTCCAGTTCAACCCAGGGCAATCCGGGCACCGGTTGGATCTCAAATTCCAAACCGAGGTGTTCTCCCAAAAGGACATCAAAAATGTAGCGGTGTTCCGCAAGCCGCAGGTCGCTATGCCGCACTCGCCAGACCGGGGGTGACCCCGTGATTTTTGGCGCATGCAGGCTGACTGGAACTGTATCCAATCTTTCCGTCATGAAGCTAGATTTTGCACGTTGGTTCCGCGTTTTTTTCAACCGGGCCGTGGTCAATTCGCGTCAGTTGACTGAACTGCGTCCCCGGGGTGCGCTTTCGGATAAGAAAATCCCAGGCCCCTCGCAAAAATCCATAGCCGTAACCCCAGTGATAGCACAGGAAAACCAACGGAAGGACCGGCAGAATCGACCAGTCGTTTGCTTTTGCCGTGAGAACAGAGGCGCTCAAGGACAAAACCCCATAGCTGCCAAGGCAGGTTGCCAGGCACAGCCCCAATGCCGCAGGGACCCCAGCCCGCCAAGCGCCGGCTAGCATTCCGAGCAATCCAAGAACCAGCGCCAGGGCCAGGAGCAAAACACCCAGCACAAATGTGCCCGGAATCAGGTGGCGCCAGGAAGCCGGCAACCGATGCTTTTGGATCACCCTTACTTTCCAATATCCGTATTGCTTGTATTGCGAAAAAAGAGCAGAGAGCGATTTGCGCGGTTGATACCAGCTTTTTACCAGTGGGGTTTGCCAGATCTTTCCTCCCGACCGCGTCAGGCGGAGATTCAATTCATCATCCTGGTTCCGGACTAATTCCTCGTCGAAAAGGCCGATCCGATCAAACACCTCGCGCCGGTAGAAACCGCCGAAAACGGTGTCCGCCGGGCCCTCGTAGGCCGTATCGTGCCAGCGAGCGCCGCCCACTGAAAAAGGACTGTGGTGGGAGAGGGCGATAGCTCTGGGGATCAACCCCTCAGCCTCGGTGAACATGGCGCCCCCGACGTTGTCAGCGCCGGTGCGTTCGGCGGCTTCCCAAGCTCGCAGCAGGTAATCGGGGGCGTAGCGATTATGGGAGCCCATAATGGCAATCCATCGGCCACGGGCAGCTTTAATGCCGCAATTCATCCCGCAGGGAGTAATGCGCAAGGGATTATCGATTACCCGCAGCACAGGGTTTTCGGCTGAAATCTTTTCGAGAATCGAGCGAGTTCCATCTTCTGATAATCCGTCCGCCACAATGATCTCGTAGCCACCGGGCGGCGCCTGCTGTTGCAGGAGAGAATAAACACAGGCGGCGATGTTCCGGGCCTCGTTGCGACACGGCACGACGACGGAAACAGCCGGGAAACCGTCGGGTAGCTTGGCGCCGTTTATTGTTTCCATACAGAATCGCTGGTAACTGGGTATGGCGCTCATGCCGCCACCTGAGTCGAACGGCGGGCCACCAAGGCTTCATAGATCCCCTCTAACCGTTGCATGTTCCGGGCGCGGTCTCCTCGTTCGAGAACGAGTTGACGGTTCCGTCTGAGAATCTCCCGCCTGCGCTCGCCGAGACTTGAGTGCGAGATGATACACTGGGCCAGTTTTTCAGGGTCACCCACATCATGCAGCAGGCCATTATCGCCATCTTGAATCCACTCTGCATTAGCCGTTATCCTCGATACAATTGGGAAAAGCCCTGCCGCCATTGCTTCCAAGAGGCACAAGCTGGCGCCATCACGAACCGAGGCGGATAAATAGATATCGTTTTGGGACAGGTACTTGGGCAGTTCCCGGTTGGGGACCGCCCCCGCGAAGGTGACTTCAGCACCCAAACCAAGATCACGCACCAGTTGTTCGAGGACCGGGCGTGTCTTTCCTTCGCCGACCAGCGTAAGCCTGAACGGCACGCCGCGGTTTTTCAATTCGGCCATGCCTTTGATGATTGTGGCGTGATCGTAAACGGGTTCCAGGCGCCTGGTGCATATGAGCCGGAGCATTCCACCCTGAGCGGGACATGATCCTTCCCTGAATGGAAACAGGTTCGTGTCGATCCCGAGCGTGAAGGTCTCGACTTTTTCGGGTGGCGTTCCCAGGCTCAATACCATTCGGCGCAAGTCATTGCTAACCGTATTGACGCAGTCCGCCTCTGAGAAAATTCGCTGCAGAATGCCGCGCCACAGACTGGATTGAACCCCGAGAGTGACATCCGTTCCGTGGGCGGTGACCAGCCAGGGATGAAAATTGACGACTCGCGCCGCCAAACCGGCGCTGGTCGCGTAATGAGCATGCACGATATCGGGTTTGAGGGACCGCACCACCCGCCGCGCGCGCAGCATGGAAGGCAAATAGGTGTACTTTCCCAGCATCTTGCCCAAGCGCGCGTTGCAGCCCACATTGAAGGTCGGCACCCTCCGCGGCGGCCCCGGTGCCAACGCGACAAACGACGTCTGGTGTCCCTGCTCGGAGAAGAACTCGATGTAGGGGTCGACGTGACTGAACTCGCCGAGCGCTATGAAGCAAATTCGCATTTTGAATAGCCGACCGTTTTGACAAACGCGGCATCACCGATCCTCTACAACTTAGTCGACCAGAGTGTTTTCTCGCGGTTCTCTGAATTTTTGCATGCCCTTGAGAGCCACCGCGCGCAAGGTTTGAATCCTGCTCTCCGCGTACCCCTTCCACTTGTCGTGCGTTAGGGCTACGAGAGGGTCAGAAGTAATCTGGCTCAGCGCTTCCAGCTGACCCAGGTGCAACTGATGATAGAATGGGCTGGCCAGCCGCTTTGTGCCGCTGCTGTAATACGACCAGAACCCCGCGTCAAAAGTTTGGAGCGCACGCACGCATGAACCAAGTGAAGCGCAAAAAAATTCCCTCATTCCCTCGTCGGGGAATCGAAGCAAATAATCATAAATTCCGAACAGGGCGAAAAGCCACCCGTTCAGCACAGTATCGCGAACCGGCCCTGGGTATTCTTCCAGAAACACCTCGCTGGATTCCCGGCAGCAAACACCGCCCTCGCCAACAGGCTTCTGCATCAAGCTGAGGCCGCGCCGGCACGCCTTTTCGAAAGTCTCCGCGCCGGTGAGACTATGAGCGCGCACCATGACCGAAACGGCCTCGCCCTGCGTCATAGCCGAGTACCGGTACTTTGTGGCGGGAGATAACAGACCCCAGGTGTTCCATCCGCCCGTTGATTCCTGGTGGTCCACGAGCCAGCCCGCCACATCGAGAAAACGCTGCCGATCTTCCGGTCTTGAATGCATTAACCACCGGTCCCAATGTCCCAGCGCTTTTTGGCACAAGACAACGGGAAAATACACAATTTGCCCCGAGGTCAGCGTATTGAAGGGCAGACCGCGATCATCCAGGTTGCCTTGCCAATCCGCTTTGCCTGTCAGATCGTTAAAGTATCCGTGCAGCTTGCCGGGAATAAAAGCCCTCCCTTTGTTCTGCGGCTGATGGTAATAGCTTGTGCCGGCAAACATCGAATACCAATGGCGCAGGCGGTGGCTCCAATGCTTGAGGAATTGCCCCGGCATGTTCCAGTTCAGTTCAACGCCAGGGCGGACCGGCGTGCTCCTTCGAATTTTCTGTAAATGGTTTCCAGGTTTCGCGCCATGGTTTCGTTGGAGAACTTCTGTCGCGCTATCTGATACCCCGTGCCGGCCAACCGTTGGCGCAGCTCCGGATCCTTGATAAGCCTTTGAATATTCCGGGCAAAGCTTTCCGGTTCTCCGCAAGGCGAAAGCAAGGCATTCGATTCGTGGACCAGGATCTCATCGGCGCCGGGATAACTTGTGCAAACGATCGGTTTGCCCGCGGCCATGGCCTCAAGCAACGTGTTGGGCATCCCTTCAAAGTCGGTGCTCAGTACCGAGATGTCTGTCGCGGCAAGAATCTCAGCCACGTCGGAGCGTTCTCCCAGGAAACTCACGCGCTGTGCCACCCCCGCTTGCTGTGCGTATTTCGGCAGCATCTTGCCCATCGAGCCTTTGCCGACTACCAGGAAGCGGGCTTGTGGCACGTCTCGAAGCACAATGGCTGCTGCGTTCAGCAGCATCCGGTGGTTTTTGCCGGGCTCGAGGCGAGCGACCATGGTGATCACAATCGAGTCCCCGGAGATTCCCAGGGCCGCTTTGGCGCAACTGGACGACATCGAAGAGGAAAAAAGCTGGCAATTCACGCCATTATGCAGGACGAAGATCTTCCTCGGCGAAATCCGCGTGCGCCGCGCCATGGAATCAGCGCCCACCTTGGAGTTCACGACCCATCCGTCCAGAAGCTTGTCAACGCAGTAATGCAGAATGCAATACTTCGGACCCAGATCGTAAATACTTCGAAAAGAGCCAAAGCGGTGCGGCACACCCGCCCAACTACCGGCGAATGCCGTGTAAACTTCGGCGGCCATTTTAAAACCGTGAACTACGTCGTACTGGCGATCCCGGAACAGTTGGCTCAACCGACCGCACCTTTGAAGAAAGTTGCCGGCTGGCACATACACCGGACTGAGGTTAAGCCGCTCCAACATCGGCGCGTATTCCACTGAAGGACGATAATGGATTAAATCGGCGGCATGCCCGAGTTTGCGCAGTTCAGATACGCATAGTATCGCCTGCCGTTCCGCTCCACCGACCGACAGAGTATCGACCATGATCCCGATCTTCACGTCTAGGCGGAACTGGCGGCGCGATCATCAACGGGAGCCGAATCGCCATCCTCCTCACCGCTATTAATCCAGGCCAGATCGCCGGAACGGACAACTTGCGGCGTTTCCAACCGTTGCCCGTTGAGAGCGATGGTGAGCGGATGCTCAGGATCTTTTATTCGTAACGACAGTCCGTCCAGGGTTTTTAGGTCGACGGGCTCCTTTCCAAAGATCGGGTCGTCCACGCCTTGAATATCTACAATCAAATGCCTGCCTTCGCGATGAATACCAAGCTTTAGAAACGTTCGAAGCCGGGTCCACTCGAGCAAACGAGAGGTGGAAGTGACCCAAACTCTTCGGGCGGCTTGCCAGCGCCTAAGCAACTCGAACCGGCCAAGCGTCTCGGCTGACAGGGGCATCGAGCGATAGTGGGTCCAGTGCGTGTAAAGAATGCAAGAACCGCCCAGGCGGCAAAGGCTTTCCAGGTTTGCTTCAGTGAGCAGGTGTGAGCCGTCAAAGCCCGCTTCAGAGTTGCGCAGATACACTTCACCACGAGCGTGAACCGAAGGGCTCCCGTAGCAACGCTGAAAGCGCCAGTACTTTATCCCGTCGTCCATAGTGACCGGCTCGAGGATGGTGGAGCGGCCAGCGCTCTGGCGTTCCGGCAGCGCAATCCGATCGCGATGCGAGTCATCCATGTTCAGCCAGGCGTAGCGCAGTCCGTTGGCGGATAGGATGTCATTTATATAATACGGACTTCCCGGGGTGTCTCCGGAATATCGCACAAAGGCATAGCGCAGCGGGTGACGTTTGCGACCAAAAAGGGGCCCGACGACGTAACGCGCGGCCAGCCTGACCAGGCGATAAGTGCGACTCGGCTGCATCCCTTCCGGACATAAGCCGCTCGGCGTCACTGCGGCAGAATGATTCACCCATACTCTTGGCTTGGACACGTGTTCTCGCTCACACCATTCATACAATCCGCGCAGAAGCGGTTCTACCTGTCGCCTGCGGTAGTGAAGGAAGGCGTGAAAGGAATCGATCTGGCCTCGTCGAATGTTTTGCCTGACGACATCGGCGCAATTCTCTCCATCCTGCCTGACCTCGCAAAAGCCATCCTCCGAAGGCAGATAGCGGTGCATCCCAAAGGTCGTCGGATCGCCGATCAGGAAAAAGGAATCGCCTAACTCGAACCCAAACCCGCGAATACCGTTGAACTCTTTTTCAAAACGAGGATGGTCTGGCGTCAAGCCAAGGGTATTCCAGTCCGGGCTGTTGACCTTGATGATGTCATTATCGCAAAAGAGTGCGTGAACAGCGCGAAAGCGGAGAACGCTGGCGCTATCGATATCCGAAGCCACCGTGAAAGCTCCCTGATAGGGATGAGGGAACTTCAATAACTCGACTGGCTCGGCTTCGGAGCTTCTAATCTCTAGGGTATCGGCCTTCAGAGCAACTCCAGCAATTCTGTCGCCATGTCTGCCCCTGCACGGCGGATCATACCAGCTTTCAATACTATCGTCGATGACACCCTGACTGTCCATGAAAACCAGGCTGAAAGAAGTAATGGGAAAGTAATGGGTCAGTGGAAAAAGTTTCGCACCGACCCCAATGCCACCGCCGCCAGTGACCGATTACCGGCAAAAGCTGCCCGGCCGGATCTATCCAGCCGGGTGAGTGCGTCTGATCATGCCCCATCCGCGTCTTTGACGCTTTCGGCTCGCGCTCGACCCAGCTTCGAGAGTTCTTCGAGGCGGGATTTAGGCACTTTTTCCGGGATCTGAGTGAACACGTCCTGAAACGTGGCGAGCTCGGGCGGATCCAGACACCACCAGTGGGAATCGAGGATCGCCGAGGCGAAAGGCTCGGCGATTCTGAAACGTATCAACCGGGCCGGGCAGCCCCCAACAATCGCATAGGGCGGCACGGATTTGGTCACCACCGCCCCAGCCGCGACTACACAACCGGTCCCCAGCCGAACACCCGGCATGATCAGCGCGCCGTGTCCAAGCCACACGTCGTTGCCGATGGTGACATCGCGCTGTTGGGCCAGATCTTTTAGCGCGCCGTTGAATAACCCCCTGCTGTTGTAGATGGACACCAGATCAATCGTATGGTTCACCGTATAGACGGCCACTTTTGGTCCAAATTGGCTGTAGTTGCCAATCCGGATGCGCCCGCCCAGGATCAGGCAGCTGGAGTTAAACGTCGTGAATTTGCCCACCCGCACATCGCCGGTCATGCTGGTTTGTTCGCCGACGAATACATGTCCTCCGAGCACCGCTTGCCCAATGCGGGCCGAGCTGCTGATGGTGTTGCGGTAGAACGTGGGCGAAACGATCCGGTGCAACGATTCGCGAAAATCGCGAACCACGCACTTGAACACTTCCGGCACAAAAGACTTGGCAATCTCGGCCGCGTAACCAGGACTCATCTTTTCAGCAGTCTGTAGCAGAGAACGACCGATGAAACCATTAAAACCACCTGAGCGCTCAGCCTGGCCACTGCCGCCCCTGGCGCGCCGAAATGGGGGACCAGGAAAAAGTTCAAGGCCACGGCCAGGATCGCAATGACCGCGCTATTCAGGAAAAAGGTTCCATCCCGATGGGCGGCCATGAGCCCCCAACGGAATGGGCCGGCGATCGCGGAAACGCAGCTCGAAACAATCAGGATCTGGGCAGGAAGAACAGAAGAGGCATACTTAGCGCCAAATAGCAAAGTGACCATCCACCCGGAAAGGGGGACAGCCGTCACTGCGACCACAATAGCGCCGGCTGCGTATATGGCCGCCAGGCGCGCGCTGTTCTTAAGAAAGGTCTGGGGATTCTCCTTGTGCATAACTGCCAGACGGGGAAAAAGGATGGCGTCTGAAATACTCACCAGCAGAGTCATGGGCGAGATGAACGTATTGGCGGCACGGTAGAACCCGGCTTGCGCTGTGTCGGTGAAATACGAAATCAACATCACGTCGAATTGATTGTAAAAGTACAATGTCACCGCCCCGCCGAAGGCGTAGCGCCCCTTTTTTATCAGCTCCCATGCGGGGGCGAATTGAATTGGACTGAGGAGCCTGGCGCCAATGGTTTTGTTGATGTACCGCCAGATGATCACCAGCACCAGGAAATTAGACAACGCGTTCACCAGGATATCGGAGCCGGGGCCGAAACCGGGACGAAAAAGGATTAAGTACGTGGCCGCGGTAACCGCCGACCCTATAGCTGCGGATTTGCTGTAAAAGGGCAGGTTCCCCAGTCCCTGCAGCACCCATTGGGGATTCGGAGCAAGAGCCAGGAAACAGAGCGAACCAACCGCCCAGGCAAGCGCGTTGGGAACGCCCAGCGCCAGCAAAACGGCGCTGCCCAGCAGCCACAGCCCAAACAGAGCAAAAGCCATCCGCAGCCGAACGCCCATGATCAGTTCAATCGTCTGCTTCGCGTGCTCTTTGTCCGTGGCCAAACTCCGCGCGCCGGTAAAGCTCAAGCCCAGGTTGATCAGCAGGGCAAACAAGTTGACCGTCGAGAGTACCACCGCGGAAATGCCGAGGTTTTTCGGACCCAGGCACCGAACCATCCAGGAAGAGCCAAAGAAGAGCATTCCCTGCGAGAGCGATTGCCAAAGCAGGAGTTGCATACCCTGTCGGACAGGGTGCGACTTGCAAGCATCCTTAAAGGCTCCGGTCAAAACGCCGAGGCGCTTTTCAGACCAGGCAAAGCGATTCACGCCATTAAACATCGTTTGGATCACCCTCGAATGCGCATCGTGCCGAATGCAGGCGGAACGCCGACCTTCCAGGAGCGTTTTTCCAACCCGGCTCTGACAGCCGGTTAGCGCCCCGCTTTGCCAGGCTTCGGCGTTTGATGGTCGCGATTGAAAGCTGGCTGGTGGCGGCCGAAAGCACCATGAGCAGCATGACGGTTTGCTTTCGTTTGTACCCAACGCAGCCGGTATCGACCGCCAGCAGGAGGATCATGAAGAGCAGGAAGCCAATTCGAAAACGGCCCGGCAGTTTTAACGAGTGCAGGATGATGTTGCCGTGAATGGCATAAAAAAGGAGCGCTCCCACTACCCCCAAATCGCAAAGCAGTTC
>DASRFK010000003.1:0-18948 GCA_035651635.1 Verrucomicrobiia bacterium
CGCGCGATGCGCCAACCGATCCAGCGTTGGCCGCGCAAAAAGCATCAGAAAAGTTCGACCGAGCCCCTTACCATATCAGTCCTCGAGGCAGCTGATGAATAATTACCGAAAGGCATTAGCCTAAAGGCGGGACTCCAAACCCGGGCGCCCCACGCCCAACTGCGTTCTAAAACACGCTCAGAAGCCGCCCGCCGCCCCGATTTGGTTGAAGTAATCGGCCCAAAACCGAACGATCCGAAAAGCAATCATCAACATGATCACGAGATAGACGGCGCGGGGTGTCCAACGAGCCAACGCATGGAGCTTGCGCGAGCCTTCTTCCTGGAAGTATCGATGAAGGCCACTCAACGTCTCGTCGAGTTTTCCGCTGACTTCGCCCGTGGCGTATTGATTGGCGAACAACGGAGGAAACTGAGAGGAAGTCCGGACGACTTCCGCCGGCGTTTGGCCCGACTCAACCAGGGGGCGCCAGGCTAGCACCGTCCGGCGTAGCGCCGGTGAACCGCTGGCCGAGGCGGCCAGTTCCCACGCTTGAATGACTGTTACGCCGGCGTTGAGCAACGCTTCCAGTGCCGAGCAGAGGCGCGCCAGCGCCAGCTCGCGCCGGGCCTTGCCCAGGATCGGCACCGGCCGGCACAAGCTTTCGATCCAACTGCGCCAGCGTTCCCCATGCTTTCCCTGGGCCGCGTAAATGAGACCCAGCGCCAGGGCATAAAGCGGCAGGAGCACGCCAAGGGTCTGGGCCAGGTACACCACCCAATTGCCAGTCCGGAAGAATTGCGCAAAGGGCAGGATGAAGACCGCGAAGTGCAGCAGGAACGCCGGGTAAGCGAGGTCGCCGATGACCTGTCGAGCAAGCCGGGCCCGGTCGGTGTAATAATCGCCGAGCAGTCGAAAGCAGCTGTCGAGCCGGCCGCTATGTTCACCGGCCTGCAACAGGGCCACGTCAAATTCGGGAATCCAGGAACCCAATGCGCGCATCGATTCGGTGAAGGTATAGCCTTGTGAAAGCCGCTCGATCAGACCGGCAATGCGCTGGCCGAAGGAGCGTGACGGAGGATTAGCTCGCAGATGCTCCAGGCCATTAAGCAATGGGACGCCCGACGCCGTCAATTGACCGAGCTGGTGGTAAAACTCAGCTCGCTGCGACATCTGCCCGGGCGTAAGGATAAGCGCCATTGTGTGTGGCCGAGGAGCGGCAGCCGATCTTGGCCCTGATCAGAGCGAGGGGCAAGCGCGCAAGAGGCCCAAGCAAAAACCCGAAGGCCGAAATCCGGAGGCCGAAAGAGGCCCGAAATCCAAAATCCTAAACGACAGCCCGGGGCATTGATTCGGCCTTCTTTCGGATTTCGACCTTAGCGACAGTTCACGCAGAAGGCCTTAGCGAGCTAAACTAGGCCGCGAGCCGATCGAAACTAGCCTTGAGATCCTTCTTGCTGCGGAGCCCAACCAATTGTTCCGCAACCTGACCTTGCTTGAACAGCAACAAAGTCGGGATCGAGCGGATGCCGTATTGCGCGGCCAACTCCTGGTGCTCGTCGATGTTGACCTTGCCGATCCGAATCCGGCCATTGTACTCCTCGGCCAATTCGTCGAGAATCGGCGCGAGCATTTTGCATGGGCCGCACCATTCGGCCCAGAAATCCACCAGGACCGGGAGTGTCGATTTGAGAACGTCGGCCTCAAAAGTGGCCTGAGTCAGAGTTTGGATATTGGGAGCTCCCATAAATTCCTAATGGGCTGGCGGAACTTGCAACGCAATTGCCCGACAGAGTAAGTCCGGAGTGCTCAGGTTGGCAGGATCCAGATGAGATACGCTGTGCTTCCGACCGCCGCCAGCCCGGCGACCGCTGCGGCGATAGCCAGAATGGTATCCGCCGGACTGAGCGTCGGGGCGGCAACTACCGCGACGGGAGCTGGCCGAGGCGCGGGGGCCGGAGCCGTGGCTCGAGCGGCAGTTGGTGCCGCGGCGCCCACTCGAGGGGCTGCCGGCGCGGCATGTGACGGGGCAGCCGTCGACAAAGCCGGAGCCGGGGCGGCTGCGGAGGCGGCAGTGGGCCCGCCCGGAGGCAAAGTGGGAAGCTTGATGGTTGGCGCAGCCGAAGGTTTGGGTGGCAGATTGATCCGGACGGTCTCCTTCTTAGGTTGGACTTT
Organism: Verrucomicrobiia bacterium; assembly: GCA_035651635.1. Lineage (GTDB taxonomy): Bacteria > Verrucomicrobiota > Verrucomicrobiia > Limisphaerales > UBA8199 > JANXQE01. Next base: position 2,155 of record DASRFK010000003.1, read on the forward strand.
TCCGGTCTCCTTTTTCGGGGGAACCGCGCCACTGGGAATATTGGGAAGGTTTTCAGCCATACTTCTTACAGGGGTTTTGGATCGAGCAATGAGCCGAACTCAAGCAGGCCTGCCCTAAGGCGCCTTGGTTCATCTGAATCATGGTCCGATCGCGATCCAAGCTTATTCGTTTTCCTCGCAGCAACCTACGGATCCGCCGGCCGAGTGTCAAACCCTTCTTTGTGCAATGCACAAAGAGACTGACGAAATGGGAGATCTGATTATGCTCTCGGCCCATGAAACGAAACACACCTCTGCTCTGGTGCCTGCTCCTGGCCTGGGGACATCTTGCGGGCGCTGCTTTGGCCGAACCAGGGGACGCCCTGCGCCAAGCCGGACCGGCTGAGCCATTGAGTCTTTGGTATCGCGAACCGGCCCGCCGCTGGGTTGAGGCCCTGCCGGTCGGCAATGGACGCATCGGGGCGATGGTTTTTGGGGGCGTCAATCTGGAGCGATTGCAAGTTAACGAGGGCACGCTCTGGGCCGGCAGCCCCTACGACCCCGTGAATCCCGACGCGTCACAGGCGCTGCCGGAAGTCCGACAACTTATTTTTGCGGGCAATTACAAGGAAGCAGACCGGCTGGTCGGCGCCAAGGTAATGGCCAAACCCTTGCGCCAAATGCCATACGAGACTCTGGGTGATCTAACGCTGAGTTTCCCTGAACCCATCACAGCCTCAAATTATCGGCGGGAATTGAACCTGGACACAGCCGTGGCGACAGTGACATTTACGGCAAACGGGATTCGGTTCGTTCGAGAAGTATTCGCGAGCCCGGCCGATCAGGTGATTGCAATCCGCCTGAGTTCAGATCATAAGAGCGCGATTTCCTTTACGGCCACGTTTGCTTCGCCCCAGCAAGCCTCGGTCGCAACCAGCGCGGGCCCAACTTTGTGGCTTCGCGGCATGAACGGCCAAGCCGACGGCATTAAAGGAGGGCTGAAGTTCCAGTCGGCGGTACGAGTGCTGGCGGAGGGGGGCAAAACTTCTTCAACCACCAACAGCATCAGCATACAACAGGCAAATTCAGTCGTGCTGCTGGTTGCGGCGGCGACCAGTTACAAGAGTTTCGAGGATACCACGGGGGACCCCGGTTTAGCGGTTGAGCAACGGCTGGCCTCCGCCGCTCGGAAAAACTTCAAGGGGCTCATGGCGGCCCATATCCGCGAGCACCAACGGTTGTTCCGCCGCGTCAAACTGGACTTGGGCACAAGTGATGCCGCCCGGCTGCCGACCAATGAACGGATTGCCGGCTTCGCTGAGGGCAAAGATCCGCAGTTGGCGGAACTGTACTTTCAGTTCGGACGTTACCTGCTTATCAGCAGTTCGCGGCCCGGGGGTCAGCCGGCGGCTTTGCAGGGCATCTGGAACGAGAGCATGAATCCGCCCTGGGGCGGCAAGTACACCATCAATATCAACACCGAGATGAATTACTGGCCCGCCGAGTCGTGCAACCTGGCCGAATGCGTCGAGCCGTTAATTGGGATGGTCCAGGACCTGGCCAAAACCGGAGCGCGAACCGCCCGGGAAATGTATGGCGCGCGCGGATGGGTGGTGCACCACAATACGGACCTGTGGCGAGCCAGCGCCCCGATTGACGGACCAGGCTGGGGCATGTGGCCCTGTGGCGGGGCCTGGCTTTGCTTGCACGTTTGGGACCATTATTTGTACAGCCAGGATCGGGAGTACCTGGCTAGTGTCTACCCTCTGCTGAAGGGCGCCTCGGAATTCTTTCTGGATACCTTGGTCGAAGAGCCCAGGCACCATTGGCTGGTTACCAATCCGTCGTTGTCACCGGAAAACCAGCATCCTTACGGCGCGGCAGTTTGCGCCGGTCCCACCATGGATATGCAGATCCTGCGCGACCTGTTCACGAACACGATCACCGCCGCGGAGGTGCTGGGGGTGGACGCGCAACTGCGGCAAAAATTGTCCGAGGCACGCGGCCGGCTGGCGCCCAATCAGATTGGCAAAGCAGGACAGCTTCAAGAATGGCTTGAGGATTGGGACCTCGAAGCGAGCGACATTCATCATCGCCATGTGTCCCATCTTTACGGACTGTTTCCGGGCCACGACATTACTTTGCGCGAAGATCCCGCCTTGGCGGCGGCAGTGAAGAAGTCACTGGAATTGCGTGGAGACAAAGCCACGGGATGGGCAACAGCCTGGCGGATCTGCCTGTGGACACACCTGGCCGATGGGAACCACGCCTACGAAATCCTTCGATTCCTGCTTAGCCCGGAACGAACCTATCCGAATATGTTCGATGCCCATCCACCGTTCCAAATTGATGGGAACTTTGGGGGGGCCTGCGGCATTGCCGAAATGTTGCTCCAAAGCCGGCCAGGAGAGATCGAGTTGTTGCCGTCGCTGCCTTCCGCATGGCCGAATGGCAGCGTGAGCGGGCTTCGCGCCCGCGGTGGATTTGAAGTGGACGAGCAATGGAGAAACGGTAGGCTAACGGGCGCGACGATTCGTTCGCTCGGCGGCGGCCGGACGGGAGTGCGTTGTGGAACCGCAGTGCGGGAAGTCAAACTGAAAGCAGGCCAGGCGTTCCACTGGGACGGCCGCGCGGAGAACTGAATGCGTTGGATCAACCCGCAACACCCGGAATCAACATGAAAGCCAGGCTGTGGATCGTTCTTGCAACCGCCTGCGGGTTCGGAGCATTTGGCGCCGGCGCCACGAGCCACCTTAGCCTCGAGGAACTTCGAGCCGTGCGGTTGCCGGACGTCCGGCTTGAATCCGCCGCTGTCACTACCCCGGACCAGCAGAAGAATCCCGCCGCCAGGACCTATGTCCAGGTTAAGGGAGTCATTGGCGGCACCATACGTTTCGAATTACTGCTGCCGGACCAGTGGAACGAGCGATTTGTGATGGGTGGAGGCGGCGGCTTTGTTGGCAGTATCCAAAACGCGGCGCGTGATTCGGTGAATCGCGGGTTCGCCACGGTGGGAACCGACACCGGCCATGAGGCGGAGCCGGGATACCTGGCGACATGGGCGTTCAACAACGTGGAAGCACAGTTGAACTTTGGTTACCTGGCCGTTCACCGGACGGCCGAAGTGGCCCGCGCGTTGATTCGCGCTTATTATCGTGCTGACTCCAAATACTCGTACTTCATCGGCTGCTCGCGCGGAGGGGGCCAGGCAATGATGGAATCGCAACGCTACCCGCAGGATTTTGACGGCATTGTAGCCGGCGCGCCTGCGTTCAACTGGACAGGCTTTGGCGCCACTATGGTCGCCATCGCCAAGGCCCTTTATCCCGACCCCGGGCACTTGGAGAGCACGGTTCTAACGAAGGAAGTTCTGCAGAAGTTGCAACAGGCCATCCTCGAACAATGCGATGCCGAAGACGGCCTTAAAGATGGGATTATTCAGGACCCAGCTTCGGTGCATTTCCAATTGGGAAAGGTCGAAGGGCTGACGGATGAGCAGCGTAACGCCATTGAATCGATTTACCTGGGCGCCTCCAAGGACCTGGCGCCGATGGGCCCGGGTTATCCCCGCGGGGCCGAGTGTGAACCGGATCAATGGATCGCCTGGTTGGTTGGCCCCATCCCACAGATGGTCGCCAAAGATCACGTCCCCGATCTGACGTTTGCTTTCGGAACCCAGGTGTTCAAATATCTCGTTTTTGACGATCCCGATTGGGATTACTCCAAGTACAATTTCTCGCATTTCGAGAAAGATACGCGCCTGGCCGCTTCTTTCCTGAATGCAACGGATCCTAAACTCGCGGGATTCAAAGCTCGAAACGGCAAGTTGATCCTGTGGCATGGTTGGGCTGACCCGGCCCTCCCCGCACAGGCAACCGCCGATTACTATCAAAAAGTCCTGGCCTGGGACCCCGACGCCGCGCGGTATTGCCGGCTTTTTATGGTCCCCGGCTGCCTCCATTGCGGTGGCGGGCCCGGCGCCAGCGAAGTGGACTGGCTTTCGGTAATAGTAAATTGGACAGAAAAAGACCAGGCGCCGGACAAACTCGTCGCCGGCAAAACCGAACATGGAAAACGAGTCATGACCCGCCCGCTCTTTCCTTATCCTCAGCGGGCCATGTACAAAGGCACAGGAGATCCAAACAGCGCGGAGAGCTTTGAGCCGAAAGCGCCGGGGGAAAACCTGCGCTGACTAAAGTAGCGCGAAGCGCTGTTATCAAGTTTTTAGACGGCACGGCAAGCACCTGATAACTTGATGATAGTTACCGCCCCCAGGCATCTGAGCCCGTTTTAGAATTCGCTTTGGGGTCCCGCCTTTAGACGGCCCGGTGCCGAAACCGCCTAAAGGCGGGACTTCAAACTCAGGCGCCTATGGCCTGGCCTGTTCTTCAAAACGCGCTCTCAGGCCTTTTCTTCAATCAGTTCACGTCGAGCGCCGCTCAGGAGTTGCTCGATAAAGGTGGTGGAGTAAACGCCGCGGCGAAAGTTCGGGTCCTGCAGAATGGCTTGCTGAAAAGAAATCGTGGTCTTAATCCCGGTAATCATGTACTCGCCCAGGGCCCGGCTCATTTTATCCATGGCTTCCCGGCGATCCTTTCCATAAGTAATCAGCTTGCCAATCATCGAATCGTAGTTTGAAGGAATGGTATAGCCCGCGTAGGCATGGCTATCGACCCGAACACCCCTTCCCCCTGGTTGATAGTACATGACGATGCTGCCCGGACTGGGGCGAAAATCATCAAAAGGATCTTCGGCGTTGATCCGGCATTCAATGGCGTGGCCCTTAAATTGAATATCGCTCTGTGAATGACGCAACGGTTCGCCCATGGCCAACATGATTTGATAGCGCACCAGGTCAATCCCGGTGATTTCCTCCGTCACCGGATGCTCGACCTGGATCCTCTTATTCATTTCGAGGAAATAAAAACTTCCATGGTTATCGACGATGAATTCAACTGTTCCGGCGTTGGTATAATTGGCTTCCTCGGCGATCCGGATGGCGGCTTTGCCCATCTTTTCGCGCAGTTTCTTAAATTTGTTCTCAATGAGTGGCGAGGGCGATTCTTCAACAACCTTCTGATTGCGGCGTTGGATGGAACAATCCCGCTCACCCAGGTGAATGATATGCCCGCGGTTGTCCCCTAGTATCTGGAATTCAACGTGATGGGGATTTTCAATGAACTTCTCGATGTACACCCCCGAATTGCCAAATGCTTTTTCAGCTTCGCTCCGGGCGGTGTGAAAACCTTTGACCAACGAGATGTCGTTGTGGGCTGTGCGCATCCCCCGGCCGCCGCCACCGGCGATAGCCTTTATCATCACTGGGTAGCCAATTTTCTTAGCCACAGCTAAGGCATCCTGTTCATTTTCCACGACTCCATCCGATCCGGGCGGCGTGGGAACGCCAGCTTTCTTGGCTAAAGCCCTGCTGACTGCTTTATCTTCCAAGGCGTTCATTGCCCGCGAGTTCGGACCGATGAACCGGATATTGCAACTTTCGCAAACGTCGGCGAAGTGAGCATTTTCGGCCAGGAATCCGTAACCTGGGTGAATGGCGTCTACATCGGCGATCTCGGCGGCACTGACGATTCGATCGATTCGCAGATAGCTTTCGCTGGCAGGAGCCCTCCCGATGCAAATGGCTTCGTCCGCCAGTTGAACATGCATCGAGTTAGCATCGGCCTCCGAATAAATAGCGACCGTTCGGATGTTTAACTCCTTGCAAGCCCGAATGATACGCACCGCGATTTCCCCGCGATTGGCTACCAGCACTTTTTCAAACATGTGGTTGGTGGGACAGAGTTAGTCCTGGATCCTTATTTCCCCCAAAGGCCAGTTCTCAGCTCGGCCGAATTTTGAACAATGGTTGCCCGAATTCGACCGGTTTTGCGTTTTCCACCATGACCTGAGTGATTACTCCCTTGGCTTCAGCCTTTATCTCGTTCATCACCTTCATGGCCTCGATAATGCACACCACGGTCTCGGGGTTCACTTCCGTGCCGACCTCGACGTAGGACCCAGCTTCCGGCGACGGCGCGCGATAAAAGGTACCGATCATCGGTGACTTAATATCCACCTCATTGATGGTCAGCTGAGGCGGAGCGCTCACAGAGGTTGTCGGCAAAGTAAGCGACGCTGGGTAGACGGGAACGGCCCCCTCGTCCAAGGAAACCGACTGGATTGATCCGTTGGTTCCCCGTTTGAGCCGGATCTTGAAATCCTGCTTCTCAAGTTCGAACTCCGACACGGAGTTCTTCCTCATCAGATCGATAATCGCTTTGATATCTTTGATGTCCACGGCTTATATCGTTACCGTTGGTTCTCGAACCGGAATTAGAGCGTAATAAGCAAAAAAGCAGCAGCCGAATACTCGGCTCTGCCCGTGCCACTATATGTATTGAGGAGCAAGATAGAGCACCTGCCGGAGAGCGGTCAAGCATTAACATTTGGAGAGCAAATACGGAAATGCGGCTGAAACAATGCGGCTAAGGAGATTTTGGCTTTCCAATAACGTTAACGGCAGCTTCTAACCCTAAAACATACGAGTGTGCTCCGAATCCGCAGATTTGTCCGACACACACCGCCGCGATTAATGATTTATGCCTGAACTCTTCTCGTGCGTGGACATTCGAAAGATGGATCTCGATGGTTGGAACAGCTACAGCGGATATCGCATCACGCAGCGCTACGCTGGTATGAGTGAAGGCAGCAGCATTGAGGACGATGGCGTGGAAGTCCGGCTTCGATCCTTGAATCCAGCTGACCAATTCACCTTCGTTGTTCGTCTGGCGAAAATCGATAGTCACCCCCAGCTCCGAGGCCCGTTTCCGGACGCGGTCTTCAATCTGAGACAAGGTCAGGCTGCCGTACACATCAGGCTCGCGTTGGCCCAGCAGATTGAGATTTGGCCCGTTCAAGAACAGGATCCTCATATCGGCCGGCAGCGTACCTGTGCCCGAAGCGCTTGTCGATGGGTTTCCCCGATCGATTGAGGCTGCTGGGACTCCGGTTTACAGGTGGACGGGATAGAACGGGAGCACGTTTGGATGCGAAACGTAAAGCCCAATCAGTGCATCAACCCGGCTGACCGCGATCTCCAAACCGCTTTGTTCCTAAATCTGTTGGCTTACGGGTTCGGCCGGCAAACCGACCAAACCTGAGAACAAAAGCACGGCCATGTTGCGACAGTTCTCGCAACGAACCGAAAGCGCCACTACCTCGCTCGTATGGTTCATCCGGAAAGCCAGCGGGATGGAACACAAAGGACACTGAGCGAGGGAGCCATCGAAATAATGCTTCAGCAGGTCATTGCGCTCCTGTTCGGTCCAGTATTTTACCCAACCTCCCACGCCCTAAAATCGAGCCGTCTGTGTGGGGATGCTATGAGGTGCTCGCCCCCAGATTCGCCGGGCGACTGCTTAGAAGCTTAACCCCAGCGTCGCTGGGATGTCAGCCCACGAAGTTTCGCACAATGTCACAGGATTCCATAAACGCCTCCCAGCACGGGCTCATCTGAGCACGTCTATCTTTACCGCAACAAGACCTGCGTCCGGATCAGCCAATCGCCTGAAGGCGGCGTGACTCAAGTCAATTCCGCGGCCGTCGTGCACCAACTCCCAGGCCGGCCCTCGATCGGTAATGGTTACGATAACACTCCGGCTGCGGCGAGCCGCGGAAGTAACCCGGACCTTGGTGCCGAGCGAGTAAAACCAGCTGGCCGCCGTGAGCCGCTCGGGATTGAACTTCCTGCCATTGGCCATCACTTTGCCGCGGTGCGCTTCCCCGTACCACGAGGCCAAGGTTTGGTGGGGACTGGCGCCGGCGCACACGAAGGTTGCCGCGGGCAGCCAAAGAGCCAGGACGAACATTGCCATCAAGGCACGTGAAAGCCGGACGGAATCTCCGTGGCGGGTTTCGAAGACAGTTGCGGGATGGTTCTGGGACGGCCACCTCACGCGGGAATTATAGAGGGCCGCGCCGGTGGCCGAAAGTGGGGTTGGTAACCTAGACCAATAAGGTATTCGCCCACTTATAGGCGAAAGGCCCCTGACCTAGAATGCAGCGGTCGTGCGACAAATAGTGATGACACCCGATTCAGCCGCAAAATCGAATCCGCCCGCTGTTTCCGTAGCGATCTTCGCGTGGAACGAAGAAGGCTCCTTGGAGCCGACACTCCGGTCGCTCTTCGATCAGTCACTCTTCGCCGATCTACATCGGCGCGGCATGTCTTGTGAAGTCATCTGCGTCGCCAACGGTTGCACCGATCGGACACCTGAGGTCGCCGCGCAACTTTTTCAAGAGCTGGCAGCGCAGCATCCGCACCGAGCATCCCTGGAGCTGCGTGTCGCCAACATCGTCGAACGCGGCAAGGTCAATGCCTGGAATCAATACGTGCATCAGCTCTCGGCACGGTCAGCCAGCGTTTTGTTCATGATGGATGCCGACATAATCATCCATTGCCGAGAAACCCTGGCCAACATGCTGGCCACGCTCGAAGCCGATCCTGAAGCCGCGGTGGCGGTGGATTTGCCGCGCAAAAACATTGCTCAAAAAAAGCGCAAGTCACTGGCGGAGCGGCTTTCGCTGGCGGCTTCGCGCATGACTCTGGCTGCGGAGGGCCAGCTCTGTGGTCAACTCTATTCCATACGGGCAAATATGGCGCGTTCGATCTACCTGCCCAAGGATCTGGCCGCTTGCGAAGATGGCCTGATTAAGATTCTTGTCTGCACTGACTTGCTGGCTCACCCATCCTGGCCCAAGCGAATTCGAGTGGCTCCAGAAGCCGAGCACACGTTCGAGGCTTACACCACCCCGCGGGCAGTTTTAAAGAACCAAAAACGTCAAATCATGGGCCAAACGATTCTTCACGTCCTGGTGGATCAGTACCTGGGTTCGCACTGGCGCGGCGACCGACCCAACCTGGCCGCCTTTTTGAAAGCAAAAGACGACGACGATCCGCCCTGGCTGAAACGCCTGGTCCGCGAGCATCTTCAGAACACGCGCTGGTCCTGGCAGCTTTACCCTGGCTTGGTAAGGAATCGTTTCCAACGGTTAGGCCGATTGAAACCTCTGCGCCGGCTGGCATGCCTTCCGGCGGCAGTGGCCGGTTGCTGCGCGACTCTGACGGCCAGCGTGCTGGCCTATCGAGCGCTCAAAAGTGGTTGCATTGATTACTGGCCCAAAGCCCAACGCAGCGGTTTGGAGACCACGGAACCAACGGCGGAACCCCGCTGCCTGAATCACGCGTAGGGCCGCCCCGAAATTCGATTTGGCACGGAAAAAAGGATTAAATTATGCATGGAACAGTTTCTCAAAAAATCGGCCGAGTGATTGGCAATCTGATTCTGCACCCGCAGTACATCTCACGCTGCCTGACTCACAACGTCATTAACGGCAAAACTCCGCTGGACCTGGAAATCCCCTGGTTCTCTTATGCCGCCATTGATTTCCTCGATCCGTTCGTGCGGCCAGACATGGCGGTCTTTGAATATGGCTCCGGCGGCTCCACGCTGTTCTTTGCCAAACGCGCCCAGAGGGTCTTCTCCGTCGAGGACAACCCGCAATGGTTCGACTGGGTCTCCCGACGGCTAAAGGAAAAGGGGCTGTCCAATGCCACGCTCAAGCTATGCGAATTTGACTTCAAGAAGCCGGTTGCGTTCGAGAATTCAGATTATCTGAACGCCATGCCGGACGAAAAGTTCGATGTCATTGTGGTCGATGGTAGCGAGGAATGGACCCAGGTGCGGCCGACCTGCTTCCAAAAGGCCGAAAGCCACGTTAAAGAGGGCGGGATTATCGTGGTGGACGATTCCTGGCGGTATGCGCCATTGCGCCAAAGGCACCATGCCAAAGACCTGAGAATCTTCCAAAGCGTTGGCCCCTGCCGGCCTGGCGTGACCAGCACGGACATTTTCTTTTACTGAGCGGAGCGCGGGCGGGCGTACTGTCCGGGCGCCAGTATCCGGCGCTCACCGCGTAGCTGAGCTATGGACGTAAAGACCCTATTCGGCCTGACCGTCATTCCCGCCGGCTTTTGCGCCGGCATCCTGGCGGCCTGCGTTTCAACGCGGGTTCGCGACCTGTTTTTCCTAATGCTGATTTCGCTGGCACCGCTGATCGAGCGGCTGGACCTCAACTACGTCAGCCGTGAATGGTATCGCGGCACCTCGCGGGGTTTTGAGATTTCAATCCTCGATATCCTGGCCGTCAGCCTGTTGATCGGTTCGATTCTGGCGCCGCGTCGGGGTGAATCGCGAGGTTTTTGGCCGGCCAGCTTTGGCTTCATGCTGATCTACTTTGCCTACGCGTGCTTTAATGTGGCGGTGTCCGAACCCAGGCTCTTTTCACTCTTCGAGTTGTTTCGAATGTTTCGGGGGTTGGTGTTGGTTCTGGGCGTGGCATTCTATGTTCGCAGCGAACGGGAATTGCGGTTGTTCATTTTGGGAGTGGCGCTCCTGATTTGTTATGAAGGATTGCTGGCCCTCAAGCAGCGATATCTTGAAGGCCTCCACCGGGTGCCGGGCACAGTCATCGAATCCAACAGCCTCTCGGTTCTGCTGTGCACCACCACACCGGTGATGGTTACGGCGCTCACCTCGCAGTTGCCCAAAAAGCTCAAACTCATTTGCGCCTGCGCCATTCCGCTGGCGATGGTAGCGGAAATCATGACAATTTCCCGCGCCGGCGTAACGATTATGGCGCTGGTGCTTTTTGGCGCGACCATGACGACTGTGAAGTTTCGCATTACTCCCCGGACCGTCGCCGCCACGCTCGTGATCGTCTTAGGGGTAACCGGCTTAGCCGCCAAGTCATGGAAAACACTGGCCGAACGTTTTGCTTCCTCGACGATGGAGCAGGAGTACGGAAACAAAAAAAATATGGGGCGCGGGTATTACATTCGCATGGCCAAAGCCATCGCGCATGAATACTTCTTTGGCGTTGGCCTCAACAATTGGTCGTACTGGGTGAGCAATAAGATCGGGCCGCAGCATGGTTACAAATTTGTGCCCTACAAAGGCACCGAACATGCCCCCAGCGATGTCGTTCCCTCTGACAGCAACGTCGACGAGGCGCAGGCGGCTCCGGCCCACAATCTCGGGGCCCTGACCGTCGGCGAGTTGGGAATCCCCGGCCTGATCATTTTCTCGCTGTTGTGGCTGCGCTGGTTTCAAATGGGCGCCAGCTTTCTTCTTCCCCGTACGACCGATCCGATGTTTCGCATGCCGATTGGCATCTTCTTCGGATTTTGCGGCATGTTCCTGCAGTGCCTAACCGAATGGGTGTTCCGGCACCTCCCGCTGTACTACACGTTTCACGTCATGCTCGGCGTCTTGATGAGCCTTTACTATTACAGACGGCGGGTGCGCCAGGCTGAGTTGGCTTGCGGCGAAGAACTGGCCGGTGGGGAATTCGATGAAACCCCGGCCTGGCCGGAAGGAGAAGAGTCGCCCGCCCAGCACGCCACAGCGGACATCTTGGCAGCGCGCACGACGGGACTGGCTTAAGTATGCGCGTCGCTCACCTGCTCAGAAAACTGGATCCCGCCGAGTGGAGCGGGACCGAAATGGCCATTCAGCGGTTGTTTGATGGGCTGCGCGGGAATGGGGTTGACCCGGTGGTTTACTGCCCCCGCCTCGAGAACGGCGCTACCACAAATCCCTTGTCCGAGGCCGGGTTTGAAGTGCAACGTTTCCGTGCGTTTGTGCCGGTGCTCGGTTTATCCCGCCAACGCAAGCGCCAACTCGTTTCCGTCGGTGGGAACTTGATGTCTTTTGATTTATTTCCCTCGTTGTTACGAGAGCGGGACCTGGCGGTGATGCACGCCCATACCCTCGGGCGGCTCGGCGGCATCGGCTTGACCATTGCTAAACAGCGCCGATTGCCGTTCGTGGTCACGATCCATGGCGGCGTGTTGGATCTGCCCGACAAAATCAAAAAAAGCTTCAATACCCCGATGGATCGGGGTTGGGAATGGGGCAAGCTGTTCGGGGTCCTGTTCCAATCGCACCGCCTTTTTTGTGATGCCGACGCAATTCTGACGTGCAATGACAAAGAGGCGGCGTTACTGCAACAACAATTCCCCACGAAACGCGTGTTGGTGCAGCCCCACGGGGTCCCACTGGAAATCTACCAGGCCGACCAACGTTCGGCGGCTTTGGCCGCTTTCCCACAGATCAGCGGCCGGCACGTACTCCTTTGCCTTGGCCGCATCGATCCCATTAAGAACCAAAGTTGGGTGCTCGAGCAAAGTCCGGCAATTTTCAGCCAATACCCCGACGCGCTGCTCGTGCTGGCCGGTCCTTGCACCGACGAAGCGTACGGGCAGCTCATTGGCGAGAGGATCGCACAAGCGGATTTGCGTGACAAGGTGCTGCTCACCGGCGGCTTGCCGCCCAATGATCCGCGAGTGGTCGGTCTGCTCCAGTCAGCCTCTGCCCTGGTTCTGCCGTCTTTATCAGAAACGTTTGGCCTGGTTATCCTGGAAGCATGGGCGGCGGGAACTCCGGTGCTCTCGGCGCGAGCCTCGGGCCCGGCAGCCCTGGTGCAGAGTGGGCATAATGGTTGGCTTTTCGATTTGGAAAAGCCGGAGACATTCCATGCGGCGCTTCGAGCGACCTTGGACCACCCGGAGGAGGCTAAGCAAATGGCCCGCCGCGGCGGATCGCTCGCCGAGCGTTATAGCGTCACTGCCCTCGCGGCCCGCTTAAAAGGCGTGTACGAGGAACTCATCGAGGAAAAACGATGCGCTATGTGATCATCCGAGATGACGACACGAATGCCTTTACGCCGGTAAAGTGGCTGGACGCGCTGTACCGTCCGATGCTGGAACAGGGACTGCCGGTGAATTTGGCGACGATTCCCGAGGTTTCCAGCCAGGCCCGTATGAGCAATGGAGAGCCGGAGGGATTTTTGGTCGCCAAAAACGGCACGCGGTCGGATAGTATGCCGATTGGAGCCAATCGGGAACTGGTCGAGTACCTGCAATCAAACCCGAATTATCACATCGTTCAGCACGGATGCTATCACGACTATCTGGAATTCGATCGTTCGTGCGAAGCCGAAGTAATCCAGCGCCTCGAACATGGCACCCGGCGGTTGATGGAAGCCGGGTTCCCAAAACCAGAGACGTTCGTTGCGCCCTATGACAAGCTCTCGCGGGTGAGCTTGCGCGCCGTTTCGGAACGCTTCCGCGTTTTGTCCACCGGCTGGTTTGAGTTGCGGCGGCTGCCCTACTCGTGGTGGCCGGGTTATGCCGTCAAAAAATTCCGCGGCGACCCCCATTGGCAAATTGGACAGACTTTATTGCTCTCTCATCCCGGCTGTTTGTTGTCCTACCATCGTACCTTCAGTCGAGCGCTCCAGGGCATCGTCCACTGCGTCGAGCGTAACCGAGTGACTGTTCTGGTAACTCACTGGTGGGAGTATTTCCGCACCGGCGAGCCCGACGGACCCTTTATCGATTTCCTGCATGAGACCCTCCGCCACCTGGCCAAACGCGCGGATGTGAAAATTATCTCGTTCGAGGACCTGGCCACCGGCACGGTGCAACTGCAATAGCTCCGGCGCGCGGACTTCCGAGTCCGCAGCGATCCCCGAACCGAATCTGGCCAGGGCGTGGTCTGTCGTCAGCCGGTGTTCGCCCGTTGCTGCGGGCAGAATGCCCGCGCGCCGGCGCGCGGACTTCCAGTCCGCAGCGATCCCCGAACCGAGTCTGGCCAGGGCGTGGCCTGTCGTCAGCCGGTGTTCGTCCGTTCTGCGGGCAGGATGCCCGCGCGCCGACTTCCAGTCCGCAACGATCCCCGAACCGAATCTGGCCAGGGCGTGGTCTGTCGTCAGCCGGTGTTCGTCCGTTCTGCGGGCAGAATGCCCGCGCGCCGGCGCTTTAGCGCACTGGCGGCGGATTGATCGGTGGCAACACTTGAACACCGCTCCCCACGGGGATGAAAATGCCCGCGCCCCCCGTTTGGGGCTGACCGATCAGCTGACTTCCGCCATTGATCGCTGCGGAGCTGACAAACGTGTCCACTACCAACTGCGCGTACTTGGTCAGGTAACGGTAGGGAGAGAAGGGCACATAAACAATGTCATGTGGCTGCAAGGTCACATCGGCAGCCAATCCGCGAATCACATACTTATAATCGACAATGGCAATCTGTGGATGCGACAGTGAACCTCGCACGACGGCGACGTGTTGCAGGTAAGCCCCGTTGACGGTGCCGTAGGCGCTGGCAATAGCCGAGGCAACGGTCATGCCCTCCTTGAAGGGGACCGCGTGCGGCTCCGTCACGGCTCCCAGGACATACACCTGGCGAGCGGCGGCGGCAGGCAGGTAAATGAAATCGTCCGGCTGCAAATAGATGTTTTGCGACAGATCTCCCCGGTGGATCAGGCGCTCAAAATCCACCGGCAGCATTCGGCCATTGCGCAGGATGAAGCTGCGCTTGAGATCCGCCAACTCATCGCTGGCGCCAAAGGCTTCGGCCTGGCGGAAGGAGGAGAGGCTGAGCGTTCCGCCTGACAACGAGAGAGCTTCGAGCAAGGTCATTGGAGCAGCCAACGAATAGATCCCCGGGGCCTGGACGTGCCCAAGAATCCAGATATGCCGGCTTTCAACGTCCCGCAAAACCAGCGACACCTGCGGCTGATCCCGGACGTATTTCGACAACTCGCGCTCGAGGCGGGCCTTGGCTTGGCCCAAAGTCAGTCCCCAAACATCCACGCCCGGCAGCAGGTTGAAATAGAGTTTGCCGTCGGGCGCAACTACGGTCGTGGTCCTGGTGGCAGGATCGCTCAGCAACTCGATTTCCAGTTTATCTCCCGGGCCGAGAGTAAATAAGTTCGTCGCGGGCTGCAGCCAGGCGCGGTCGAAGCGATTGGTTAAGTCAACCTGGCTCAGCTTGGGAGTTTCATTGACCGCGGCGGCCGGCGCCTCGGCGGCCGGCGCCCCTTTTGATTTAAAGGTGGGCTGTTGCAGAGTCGGATAGCGGCAACCAACGACCGCAAGCCCGAGGGCGATCGGCACCCAAGTCCACGTTCTGTTCATTACTGAATTGGTTTAACCACATCCACACCTACCCAGGACGTGATAATCGATTGGATGAAAGCCGTGGCCGCCAGGTCGGCCGCTTCCTCCAGTTTAATCAGCGGCCGCGAATTCACATAAATGATATCATGAGGCCGCAACCGAAAATTGAGTTCCTTGGCGTCCAAAATGGCGTGCGTATCCACCGGGATGGCTTCCGGAGACTTAAGCGAACCACGCACTACCAACACCTTGGCTCGCCAGGCCCGCTCGGTGAAGCCGCCGCGCCCGGCAACAGCCCCGACAATGGTCAGAGCCGGGGTCCAGGTAACCGGGCCGGGCAAGCGCACTTCCCCAACCACATAGACCTCGTTCAAATCACCGGGGGCAAAATAGAGGTAATCGCCGGGCTCAATGGGAATATTCTCCGAGAGGTCGCCCTGTTGAAACAAGCGTTCGAAATCCAACGGGAGCAGCTTGCCGCCCCGAGCAAGGAAACTGCGGCGAAAATCGGTCAGGTTCACCAGGTCGCGATCGACCAGGGCATTTTCCAAACCGTGCGCGCGCGCCAAAGCCTCGAGCACCGTAAGGGGTCGATCCAAAATAAAAACGCCTTTCGTCGTGACTTTGCCCAGCATGTAATACTTTTTGCTGCGAAAGGCCACGGGCGTGATAATGGTGTGCGGCGCTCGCCGGTACTGCCCCAAAGCTTCATCCAACTTTCCACGAAGTTCATCGATGGTTAGCCCGGCTGCCAGGACATCCTGCGCCTCTAAATAACTGATCCGGCCGTCCGGTCCGACAGCCACCTCGGTTCGATTCAACTCCGGGGAGCCATACAGGCTCAGATTGAGCACATCGCCGGCGCCCAACGTCAGGTGCCGCTGCCAGTCCGCTCGTTGAGAGGGGCCAACAATCGAGAATGAAAGATTGGTTTGCGTCTCCGGATCCCGATCCACGCGTCCGGAAACGTCCCCGGGAGCGGGCACGGCATCAGCTGGCTGAGCGGCTGCCGTCGCCACCTGGATTTGGGCGTTGGCCAGATTGAGATCAAGCGCCAGCAGCAAGGCCGCGCAACCGAGCCAACGGGGGAAACGCTTGCGCAAAGGGGTGCCCGGTTCGTTGTTAAGCACGGCGCCGACCAGGTTACAGCGAGCGTGCCGGAGGGTTTCCAATTGGGCCTGGGTGTCACTGGCTTTGGCGGTGCCACTCTGCGATAACCAAAGCATATTGGGCAGGTTTGAGCCCAGCAGCACCGCTTCGGGCATGCTGGCGGGAGGCAACTCGACGAAGATTACCAGGTTGTCGATCTGACGCCACTGATTGAGCGCTTCGCGCCACTGTTTACGCCGTTCCAGGTTCCAGACCCAACCTGGCAAAGGAATGTGCACCACCGGTTGGGAATTGGGACCGGTCAATTTCTCGGTGACCTGCGCGGGAGAGGATAACACACTAGTGGTGAGAGCCCCCTGCGCCGGAGCGGGATTGAGATCGGGCAAATCCTGTTCGAGATCTTCTTCGGTCAGTTGATGACTGGGCGGAAGCTGTGTGTCCGACGGCCGGGTGGCAATCGTCAGCACCCGGAAGCCGGTCATGCTAGCGGCCTCCGCCAGCAAATTCACCCAGGTTGAGCGGCCTTCCCCGTGAGTCGAGGAAGTGATACCACAAACCAAACCGAAATTGGCCGAGGGACTTAGCCGGCCCTGGAGCATCGTCCAGGTCCGGAACGCCCATTGTGCGCGCTCACTGGGCTCCATAGTTTTCAGGTCGCCCAGAGCGGTGAGGACCGGCAA
>DASRFK010000004.1:0-42177 GCA_035651635.1 Verrucomicrobiia bacterium
TGGGCTCAGCCGGGTGCAAGGTCGTCCTGGCCGAAGGGTTCGCCCGGATTTTTTTCCGTAACTGTGTCGCGACCGGGGAACTATATCCCTGCGAATGCGTCGATCGCCTTTGTGACATTCTCAAAACCGGTGATGTGGTCACCGTCGACCTCGATGCCGGCACGGTGAAGCACCAGGACAGCGGCAAGGTTTACCAGTTCAAACCGCTGGGCGAAGTCCGCCCGGTAGTGGATGCCGGCGGACTGTTTAATTTCGCCCGCAATAGCGGAATGATTCCCAAGGCTTAGCTCTTCCCGGGCCGGTTCTGCAGCAGCGCTTCCAGCGAGTAATCTGTATCTCCCAGTGAGAACAGGCGCTCGGCAATTTCATTGAGAGCTTGCCGCGTCGCGCCGAAACGATCAGCCAGTGTGCTAAAGATGTTCGTCAGGTCATACTGATGAGCCAGGCGATGATCGCTGGCCATCCGGTATTGGGTTCGGCCAACCCCTTCGTAGTACTTCAAATCCGGGAAACCCCGCGCTTCAGAACGAAACCGAATCCGGTCCGGAAATACCCCCGCCAAAAACAGCGAATAGTTCCCCATATGAACCCGGATATAAAAGCTGGTCCGGTCATCGGCTGTGCGGAGCGCGCCGAGCATTTCAAAAAAATAATCCAACGGGCCAGGCTGGCCCGGCACCAGGCAACGTGAACGCTCGGATAAAACAAACTCCGCCAGCACCTCCGCCACATAATCCGCTACCGTGCGATCCTGAATATCCGAGCGGCGAAAAACATTTCGAACCAGGATATAGAAATAGAACCGGCTCGATACGTTGAGGCAGCCGCGGCGCTCAAGCAGCGCGTGCAGGAGGGCTTCGTCGTCGAGAATTAAATCGCGAGATTCCTCGTCGGCGAGGAGTTTGATCAGGCATTGAGCTGTGCCGATTTTGCCACCCAGCACAGAAAGAATAAATTCGATGTCTTCCGCCGCAAATTGGGCTCGGCAATTCGATTGAATCAGCTTCATCGTTCTACACTGCCAGTACTTCGATGAACCGCCTGACTGCGCCTGTTTTCCGACTCATTACTCATTTTTGTCGGCTATATAAGCAAGTATAGAGCAAGTGTCGTTCCACGCAACCCCGTCCAAACCCCGGGAATCTCCCATAAATTACCCAATCTGGTCGACTTGGGAGTCCCCCGGGTTCGGAGTCCCGGCTTCAGCCGGTGCGATCCGCGGCTACTGCTTCCGCATAATTTCGCAGCTGACCCCTTTCCTCGAGTCACGCCGCGCCTAAAGGCGGGACTCCAAACCCCGACTCAAATCGCAAGTATCCCCCCCTGGCTGGCATTGCTCACCAGCTTCTGGTACCGGGCGAGCCATCCCGTGAGCTCGCGCTTGATCGGATGCCACGTGACCCGACGGCTCTCCAGTTCGGTCGCCTCGACCAGAATGTCGATTTTCCGATTCGGAAAATCAATCCGAACACGGTCGCCTTGCCGCAGCAAGCCGATTGGTCCGCCCTCGGCAGCTTCGGGTGATACATGGCCAATGCAGGCACCGGCCGTGCCTCCGCTAAAGCGCCCATCCGTGATCAAAGCGACCTTGTCGCCCAAATCCATTCCAACGATATAACTGGTGGGCGAGAGCATTTCCTGCATGCCGGGCCCGCCGCGCGGTCCTTCGTTGCGGATGATCACCACATCCCCGGGTTTGACTTTGGACGCCAGAATGCCCTCGCAAGCTTCCTCCTGGCTCTCGAAAATCACGCAGGGCCCCTCAAACACAAACCCAGGACCGCAATATGCCTTGAACCCGTCGCTGATGCCGGCCGTCTTAACGACGCTGCCCTCCGGAGCAAGTTGTCCATACAGAATCGAGAGCCCGCCGTCAGGGGTGTAGGCGGTATCCTTGGTCCGAATGCAATCCTGCGCGTTGAACAGGAACGCCGAATCGTAAGGCATAAGCCCGCTTGGCTGGGCTTCCTGGATCTGACCCGGCCGATATTCATGGTAAGCCTTGGTGATTTGCCATTTCCGCAGCCGGCCGGTGCGTAACAGGCAATGCACGTTCTTTTCTCCGCCTTTGCCATACTGCCATACCAAAAGCACGGGCGTGCCTTTAAGCTGACCCAGCTCAGCTCGAACCATTCCTTTGAACCCGGCAAACTTCTCTTTCAACCCGGCTTCAATCGCGGCTTGTCCGATCCAGGTCGTAGATTCGTTGACCTGAAACTCCCCGTCATCGCTAAACAAACAGGCCGCCGCAGCCGCGTCCCCGACATTGAATGCCGCGGCCAGCCGCCACAAAGTAATCGCGCGCGCGTCCGCCGGAAAAAACAGGAGCGGCTTGGGAATGAGATTCCCGCTCGCGGTGCGCGCCGCCGGCCCGAGTTTGTCGTTCGGATCCAAAACCATCGCCGAAGATCCGGACACGCGAGCAGCCCTGGCCCAGGCAGTGCAGGTGGCCGAGCGGACATCCCACTCGTCGATATTCTCGCCGAGAGTTTTGCCGGTTACCGTCTTGCAAGCAAGCGTCAGCGCATTCATGCGCTTGAGCTCGCCTAAAATCGTGTGGATCCCTCCAGCCCGGTGCACATCCTGCACGTGATAATTCGAAGAAGGCGAAACCTTGCAAATGCACGGCACGCGGCGCGAGACGTCGTCGATGCGTTTGATGTCGTACTCGATGCCGGCCTCACGCGCGATGGCCAATGTGTGCAGAATGGTATTGGTCGAGCCACCCATGGCCACATCCAGCGCAATCGCATTGTCGAACGCCTCGACCGTGGCAATGTCGCGCGGCTTAAGATCCAAGCTCACCAACTGAATGATCGCGTGCGCCGCGCGTTCGTACAGCGCCTCGCGTTCCTTCGAAACCGCCAGGATCGTTCCGTTGCCCGGCAGCGCCATCCCCAGCGCTTCGCACAGGCAATTCATTGAATTGGCCGTAAACATGCCCGAGCAGGAACCACACGTCGGACAGGCGCTTTGCTCGAGCTTTTTCAAATCATCGGCCGATATCTTGCCCGACTGCAACTCCCCTACCCCTTTGAAAACCGAAATTAAATCCGTTTTCTGGGTCGCCGGGCGCAGATGTGCCGGCAGATCACCTTCCGTGCTTTGCTGCGCCACACCCGCCGCCATCGGACCGCCGCTGACAAACACCGTCGGGATGTTCACCCGCATCGCGGCCATCAGCATCCCGGGCACGATTTTATCACAGTTCGGAATGCAGACCATGCCGTCAAAGCAATGCGCCCGTACCATGGACTCCACGCAATCCGCAATCAACTCGCGTGAGGGCAGCGAATACTTCATCCCGCCATGGCCCATCGCGATGCCGTCGTCGACCCCAATCGTATTGAAGATAAAAGGCACCCCGCCCGCCTCGCGGACCAGGCGTTTGACCAGCAGCCCGATCTCGTTCAAATGCGCGTGTCCGGGGATGCAGTCGGTGTAGCTGTTGCAAATCGCAATAAACGGCTTATCCCAGTCCGCCTCCGACTCAATGGAACCGGTGGCGCGCAACAACGAACGGTGCGGCGCGCGTTCAAAGCCTTTTTTGATGGTATCAGAGCGCATAAATCCAGTGCTAAAACTTAGCGGCAGGACGGAAGAATGAAAGCGGAAAGCGCGACTGGAAAAGCGGAAAGCGGGAAAGCGGAAAGCGGGAAAGCGGAAAGGGAAAGCGGAAAGGAGGAAACGCCTTTGCAATTCCTGCAATCACCGATGAACACCGATGCACACGAACCCGGCAGGGTTCATGGAAATATCAGTTCCTGGTCACGACGCGCAGGATTTCGGTGTCGTAGGTACCGCAGACGATGCCGGAGTCGCCCGGCAGGAAACCGTCGGCCAATAATCGGGAGGTGCAGGCGTCGGCGGCGTTGCGGGGTGTGGCGCCACCGCCGGCAAGGCGGTAGCGCAGGGCCAGGATCAACGCTTTGAGAGTCACCTCGACCGCCAACAACGGCTTGGAGATCAGGTCATTGGCGCCCCGCGCTTCGGCGTCGGCCCGAGCCGCAGTGTCGGCCTGGTCGGTCACCAGGACAACGGGAGTGAAATGGTGCATGGCAATCTGGCGCAACATGCCGCAAACGGCGTAGCCGTCGATGCCCTGGAGAGCGACATCGATGAAAATAACGTCGAAAGCCCGCTCGCTGGCGATCGCCATGGCCGATTCTCCATCCTCGGCGAACTGAGGACTCTCGAAGACGGATTGCAACACCCTTTCCATGGCCCGGCAGGTTACCGGGTCGTCGTAAACCGCCAGGATTCGGATCGGCCACTCGAAGATCGCCTCGCCTTCCGGACCGGCGGCACCAAGTTCCTGCAGGACCTCGACCGCTTTGGCGGCAGTAACCAGGGCGGTGGCGGTTGGTCGGACTGATTGATCCATCAGTTTTTTCAACAAGGCCTCGAGCGAATGTCGAATTTGCCAGGCCGCACGCTGGCGGCGAGGCTCGGAAAGGGGAGTGAGCGCGTGAGTGAGCAGATAGGCGCGGAGCAGCAACTCCTGGCGTTTGAGGGGGTCCTGAGCCTCAAGAAGAGCGTTCGTGATCTGGCCCAGGACATCCAGTTGTTGTGTTTCAGGCTCGAGAAAGCCGGGGCCGGCGTCCTGTTGCACCGCCCGAACCAGCCGAGCCCCCTCCGCGGCACTGGCGTCCTGAGGAGCGCAGGCCTGCTGCAACCGGCGACGCACCTTGCCGGGCAGGAGTTGCCAGGGGTGGACACACCTTTCCCGGAGATCGGGACTTAGCCGCGAGATGCATAGCACCACGGCGAAGATAACGACTGCCACATAGGGCAGCGTCTGAGATTCTTCCCGTTGCCTGCTCGGGGGCTGGACCTCCACTGAACTGTCTTCCTCTGAAGTTGTGCTGTCCGGGAGAGCCACACGAAGGCGATAGCGGTCCTGTTCGGTTTGCGCCCATTGGGCAGTCCTCTCGCGCTCAACAAAGGTGGGGTTAGGCACCTTCTCGTAGTCGCTGGTGTAGTTCTCGGCTTTGGGAGAAGGAGCCTCGGGGCTGGCTGATGCCAGACCACAGCAGCAAACGCCAAGAAGGCTGACGGCCCAGATCGCAACCGGGCGCATCAACGTCTCGGGCAACCGCAACCTCCAGTATGGCGCGCCCTTTCGCATTACGGACGAAGAACCGATAACAATTTCACTCTATAGGCGTGTTTCAAAAATGCAGTGGGCCGCGAGACGCCGCTCGGACCCGCGGGCCAGCGGCCCGCGCTACGTGGCGCCGGCGTCCTCGCCTGCGGGTTTCGGCGGCGTCTCGCCGCCGGAATGGCGCGGGAGCAACCATTTTTAAAACAGTCTGTAAGAGCGTCCATGCCTAGCTGCTGGGCGGAGGGGTGGTGGAATTGGGTGCCAGGGTCGTATAAACGTTGCGGAAGATCTTCAACAGGCTCGGCGTCAAGGGCGGCAGCTTGGTCGGATTGTTGAAGTTCAGATCATAAGCCCAGTCCCGCTTGGGCGGATTGTATACATTGCCGAGGCCCCAGATATTGGTTGCGTATAGACTCGGAAACATTTTGACCATTGACCCGTTGTACGTGAGTGGGTTGCTGAGACCCCACGATTCCAGGAAGCGCGGAAAGTTTTCCATCCCGCCGCTGTAGTTTCCGTTGGCCGTCTCGACTGCGCCGGCCAGAATGGCGGCATTCACGGTCGTGGGCCGGGCTACGCGCGAGGCCAGTGCCAATCTGCTGTTCGCATCGTTCCAGTTGGCCGAAAGGATGGTGACGGCGTCGCCGACGAGCGAGGCCGGAAGGGTCGTCGTGGTGTTGGCCGTGCCGAGGTCGGCCGCGGTGGGTTGGTTATAATTGCCCAGCACGTAAATCGGACTGGCGCTCGCTACCGTGAGGCCCAGCGGCGGAAGCACCAACCCGTTGCGCACGCGCACGGCGCCGAGCTTGCCGGCCTGCACGGTTCGGCGGTCGTACACGTAAACGGAGGTGATGTCGCGGTTGCCCAGGGCCACGCGCACGTCGCGATTGGTGGCGCTCCAGCTCTTAAGGGCGCCGATGTCCAGATCCACCGGCAGGATCGTCTTGCTTTCGCGCGAGTCATAAAATGAGTTGGTGAGAGTCACGAAATTCGTGAACTCAGCCGGCGCAACCACCGTGGTGAAATTGTTAAATCCTCCGCTGCTCGCCGTGACGCCCGTGTCGGACACCGTGACCAGCAGGTCCACCTGGTTGTAATACCGTGAGTGGCCCATGGGCGAGCTCGGACTCTCCCCCAACGCGGGTGGCTCGATTATCTCACGGATTGCCTGGGGCGTATTGGCGGTCCCGATGGGCAACACCAGCGACGGCGCGTGGGCGGTCTTGCTGCCCTGGTACACGACCGAGCCGACGGGCGGCGTGCGCGAATCCGCCGGATCGCGTTGGAACAGGATGTCACCCACAGCCGTGACACTGGATTGGAAGGTCAGGGCGCTGTCGGGTTCCACGTAAAGCATTTGGTTGGAATGGACCCGCCCGGTCACCGCGAAGGGCTGGCCGCAACTAATTTCCATATCGCCGGAGGAGTACAGCGCAAACTGAAAGATCGGGATTCGCGCCAGGTCCACCTGTTCCATCACGCCAGCGACGACATCCTGGAGCTGGTGCACCTGGCGGGCGTCGGAAACCAGGGTGTAAGTCGAAACATACCCGCTCAGGCCGGCATAGGGCCCGGTCAACACGACGTAGTTGCTGGCAATGCCGCGTCCGATGTACGTTTGCCCGATTTGTCCGCTCGCGTTGTTGAATTCCCAGTCAGTCCAGTAGGCGGAATCGGCGGAGGTGGGATGAGTGGCGCGATAGCTGTTGAGGTTGTTCACGACCAGCGATTCGCCGCCATCCAGGAAGTCCTGGTTCATCTGCGTGATAACTTTCTCGATCGCCGATTCCCCAGCGGCCACCGCGGTCGCATAGCGATTCGAGCGGTCGGTCAGCCGGGTACTCGTGGCGGACCAGGTCATGGCGCCGGTGAGCAACAGCAGGGCGATGCCGCTCATCACCAGCGTCATTAGTAACGCGCTGCCCGCGGGTTTTCGGATGCGATTCGGTCCGGACGTTTTCATAGTTTTCAAACCGGACTTAGCGCCGGGTGGCCGAGGTTTCCAGTTTGTAGTAGTCAGGCGGCACGCCGAAGCGGACTGCCTGGTAGAACTCCAGTTTCAGGTGCAGGACGGTATTGTTTTGCATATTAGTGAGCAGGTTGCCCTGGTAATCCTGCGCCCGAAACAGGTCGGTGGCGTTGGTGACCGATTGCGCCACAACCCTGGTCGTACCTGGCACACTCGTGCCCCGCCTGAACTTCTGGTCGGCAGGGTTGACGAAATACATGACGAAGCTGCTGGCGTTGGTGGTGGGGTAAACGATCAAGGCCGGTCCGACCTGCGGAGCACCGAGCGGCAGGCCGGTGAAGATTCCATTGGTGAACGTGCCGATCTGGAACGTGTCGCAGGAATGGATTTCGTCCATCAGCACGCCCACAATTCGGCGCGCTCCGGCTGACGCATTGAGCTTGGTTTCCTGGATCTGGAACATCCGCAAACCGAACAGGTGCGTCGAGACGACGCCCCCGACCAGTAAAATGAAAATGGACACACTCACCATCAGTTCGGTCAGAGTGAAAGCCAACTCTCCCGAATGCCCGGGCCGGTCATGGAAGCGGCAACCAATGGATGGTTTCATGGCATCAATCAGGCCCGCGCAGGGTTTCGACCGTGTTGGTGAGCAAGAGGGGGACTCGGCCGGCTCGAAATTGCCAGACGCAATCCACACGCACGCGGCGCAATTGCGGCGTAAGTGAGACCTGGGTGATCGTGGTATAGTTCGTCCCATAGGTAACGCCCGCGCCCTGTCCGGACAGGTCAAGAATCACGGGTTTGGCGGGGAAGTTGGTGGCCACCAACTGATCCACGACCGGCCAGGACGAAACATTCCAGATCGCCGCGTGGGTGTCTTCCAACCGCTCGAGCGCCCGGGTGTTGGCCGCCAGCGCAAGGCCCGCTTTTTCCGCGCTCACAGTCGAAAAAGTATAGCCACCGACCAGACTGAGGACGGTGAGGCTGGCAATGGCCATTGCCACCACGACCTCAGCCAGGGTCATGCCCAGTGCTTGAGCACGAGAGCCGCGGCCAGGGGGAGGGTCTGGAATCAGGCAGTGCATGTCGGGGCTGTGGGGTTAACTTACTGAGACCGCCCAAAGCTCACTCATAAAACAAACCGCGCGCACTTCAAGTCTTCAGCAGCCACGATGCCAGCTACTTAGCCCCGCCGCTGCTTGCTATTGGCTCTCAGAATGGGACAAATCCTTGGCCCGTTCCCCGACCCCCGGGGTCCCTGCACCAAAATGTACCACTAGCAGGACACTGGGTGTCTCGCCTTCAGGCGGGTGGGCCGGGTGATAACCCGGTGATAGCGCGGTAGTTGCCGGTTGATTGTCGCGACCTCTTGCCCTGTCTCGACCCGGACGCAGCCAGTCGCCAGCGCCGGCTCCGAGCGAGCGATCTCCAACTTGACCTCACACGCTGCCGTTTCAACGGGCATCCCCCAAATCCGCGAATGTCTAACACCAAATTGGATCGCTTAAACCCGAGCGAGCGCCTCCGTTTTTAACGGTTTTAGCGTTTTAACGTTCTAACCTTCCTAGGGTTTGCGCTTGTGAATCATTAACCGGTTCCCATCGGGGTCAGCCACGGTCGCCATCCAACAAACAGGGCTTTCCATTGGTTCGAAAACGAACTTCACCTTGGCCGCGCGCAATTTATCGACGTATCCCTGGAAATCATCGACTTCGAGCGCAGCTGCCGTTCCGTACGGGGAAGGCGGCCAATCCTTGCCTCCGCACATGAGCGCCAGACAGCCCGGGCCAATGTCATATTCGACCCATTGATCTTCCCCGGGCTTTTCTCCGAACCCGCGGGATTTTGTTAAGCCAAGCACGCCTTCGTAGAATGCCTTGGCCCGGCTCATGTCGGTAACCGCATAGCCGGTAAATGCGATCTCGAGGATTTGCATGGTGATTCCTTTGGTTGCTGGCAAACATCAATCCGCCGTCCAATACGCGCAAGTTCTAAAAATAAGTAGCGCATGCATTAGGACATTGGACCAGGAAGTGCCGAGAGAGGCCTTTCGATGCGCGGCTCACGAAAAGCCTCCACGACCGCAAAAGGATCCTGCACGGGAACCACGAACCCCGCCACTCCAATGTTTTCCCCGCTCCTATTCCTCATCTGCGGTTGCCCGGAATCTGCGGAGGTTCGAATCTGCGGAGGTTCATTGAAAGACAATCCGCCCGTCCAGAATCGTAAGAATCACCCTGGCTTGATCGATTGTCGAAGGCTCGGATTTATGAATATCGCGGTCGAGCACCACCACGTCGGCCAATTTTCCCGGCGCGAGTGCTCCTTTGACTCCCTCGGTAAATTCGGCGTATGCCGATCCAACCGTGTAGGCGCGAATGGCTTCATCCAAAGAAATCTTCTGTTCCGGGATCCAGCCGTTGGGGTGGCGGCCATCCAGGGTTTGTCGGGTTACCGCTGCTTTGATTCCGAGCAATGGATTGAGCGGCGCCACGGTCCAATCCGATCCGAAAGCCAGCACCGCCCCGCTGTCGAGCAAGGATCGAAAGGCGTAGGCGGTCCGACTCCGTTCTTTGCCGACGCGCTTTTCGCACCAGCGCCCGTCATCCGCGGCATGGTACGGTTGCATCGACGCAATCACCTTTTGTTGAGCAAAGCGCGGGATTTCCTGAGGCCGCAAATGCTGCGCATGCTCGATGCGAAACCGGCGATCGCGCGCGCCGTTCGCCGCCGCCACTTCCGCATAGAGATCCAGAATGCGCAGGTTGGCCTCGTCTCCGATCGCATGAATCATCACCTGCAAGCCTGCGCGATCGGCCGCCTCAACCCGTTGCCGCATGATTCCTTCCGGAAACATCTGGTCGAATAGCAGCCCACGATTATTTGGGTCATCCGCATACGGCTCAAAAAAAAGGGCAGTCGAGCTGCCGAGACTGCCGTCCGAAAAGCCTTTCAGAATCCCGATCCGCAGCATGTCGCTGCCCAAGCCCGCGCGCGCTCCCGCCTCGAGCAACTTCTGCCCACTGACAACCGATCGGGCCGCATAGATCCGCGTCAGAAGCTCGTTCCGACCGAGCATCTCCTCGTAAAGTTCGAGGTCATCATCGGTTGAAACGTCGGTCAGGCTGGTCACGCCGCACGCGGCGGCGTGCCGGGTTGCGGCGCGCGCGGCAGCACGTTTCTCCTCAATGGATTTGGCAGGGATCACGCGCTCGACCAGGTTCTGGGCCGAGTCTTTTAAAATCCCCGTAGGCTCGCCAGTCTTCCGGTCGCGCACAATCAAGCCGCCGGGAGGGTCAGGGGTATCACGCGTGATGCCGGCCAGGCGCAGCGCCAGGCTGTTGGCCAGGGCCATGTGGCCATCGAGCCGAGTAATCAGGGCCGGGTGTGCGGGCGTCACCGGATCGATCAGCCAGCGTGTCGGCAGCCGGCTCGAAGCGTGGGCCACTCCGTGCGCAGCGCCGGCTCCGGCGCCCCAATTTTCATGATCCCAATCTCCGCCTTGAACCCAACGGCCGCTGGGAAAAGTCCGGGCATATTCCCCTAAGCGCTGAACCAGCTGGGCCGGTGAAGCCGTGTTGCGCAGATCTACATTGGACAATGCGAATCCACCCGCGAGGAAATGCACGTGCGCATCGTTAAACCCCGGCAGCACCGTCGCGTGCTCCACCTCCAGCACCCGGCTTTTTGGACCCGACAATGCGCGAATTTCAGCATTGGTTCCCACGGCGACAATGTGTTTGCCGGCCATGGCAACTGCTTCGCAGAAGGGTCGAGCCGGGTCCATGGTATGAACTGTTCCATCGAGCAAGATCAAATCTGGCGCAGGCATGGCTTTGGTCGGCTAGTTCGGTTGTCCATCAGGTTTCCAGCCAAAGAGGGTAGAAGCGATCCCGGCTAAAGTCACGGTTGACCACGGGTTAAGAATATCGCGGAAAGAATTGCTTCTGTAGGACTCGATTTTAACATTGGGGCATCGACATCAAAATACGACAAGCAACTCTGGCCGACGCAGATACCGTCGCCGAGTTTAATCTGCGCCTGGCCATGGAAACGGAGGATTTGCGACTGGATGCCGCTTGCGTTCGTGCCGGCGTTTCGGCGCTGCTGGCGGATTCCACGAAGGGTATTTATTTCGTCGCGGAGGTTAATGGCACGCTGGCCGGTCAGCTGATGATCACCTACGAATGGAGTGATTGGCGCAACGGCAATTTGTGGTGGATCCAAAGCGTGTACGTCCGGCCGGACTTTCGGCGCATGGGTATTTTCCGACAGCTCTTCAAACACCTGGAAGCATTGGCTCGCCAGCGGGAAGACGTGCGCTCGTTGCGATTGTACATGCATGAGGAGAACTCCACAGCCAGGCGTTCGTATGCGAAGCTGGGCATGCGCCAGACCAAGTACCAGGTGTTCGAACTCGAACTCGACCCCAATCACCCGGGCGGCGGATGAAAAATATGGGGGCGAACCTATTCTGGCTGATCGTGGCCGCCGCCGGCGCATGCGGGTATGCCCAACTGGCCCTTGGCCGTGGCGAGTCAGTTAATTCCAGCTACATCCTGCTGGCCGCCTTGTGCAGTTACGCGATCGGCTACCGCTTTTACTCCAAATGGATCGCCGCGCGCGTGCTGATGCTCAATGATCGTCGCGCCACTCCTTGCGAAGTTCACGACGACGGACGGGATTTCGTCAGAACCAATAAATGGATTGTCTTTGGTCACCATTTCGCCGCCATCTCCGGGCCGGGCCCTCTGGTTGGGCCGGTGCTCGCCGCCCAGTTCGGCTATTTGCCCGGCACGCTTTGGATCTTGATCGGCGTTACCCTGGGCGGGGCCGTGCAGGATTTGGTGATTCTATTCTGTTCCCTCAGGCGCGACGGAAAATCCCTCGGCCAGATGGTCAAAGAGGAGTTGAACACGACCGCCGGGGTGATCGCGCTGATTGCCATCCTGGCGATCATGACCATTCTGCTATCGGTGTTGGGGCTGGTGGTGGTCAAAGCGCTCGCGGATAGTCCGTGGGGCGTTTTTACCGTCGGCGCCACGATCCCGATCGCCCTGTT
The DNA here is from genome assembly GCA_035651635.1 of Verrucomicrobiia bacterium. GTDB lineage: Bacteria > Verrucomicrobiota > Verrucomicrobiia > Limisphaerales > UBA8199 > JANXQE01. The sequence continues at coordinate 12,139 of DASRFK010000004.1, forward strand.
CATGGGTAATTACCTGCGCTTTTGGCGCGTGGGAAAAGTATTGGAAGCCTCGGCTGTTGGAGTCGGCCTGCTGCTGCTGGCGGTTTGGGGCGGCAAACTCGTTCATCAGGATCCCGGCTGGGCTCAGGTCTTTGGACTGCGCGACATCACTCTGGCCTGGACCATTATCGGGTATGGTCTGGCTGCTAGTGTTTTGCCCGTATGGCTGCTGCTTGCACCCAGAGATTATCTGAGCACGTTTCTCAAACTCGGCACGATCTTCGCCCTGGCGGCTGGGATCTTCCTCGTTCTGCCGGACCTGCGGATGCCGGCCTTTACGCGGTTTATTGACGGGTCGGGCCCGGTGGTGGCGGGAAAGATTTTTCCATTCTGTTTCATCACGATTGCCTGCGGAGCCATTTCCGGTTTCCACACGCTCATTAGCAGCGGCACCACGCCCAAACTCCTGACCCGCGAATCGTATGCGCGGCCGATTGGCTACGGCGCCATGTGCCTGGAATCGCTGGTCGCCATCATGGCACTCATCGCCGCCTGCACTCTCGAGCCGGGCGTTTACCTGAGCATGAACGTCAAAGCGGACCCGGCCGCCACAGTTGCGAAGATGACTTCACTCGGATTTCCCGTCACGCAGGGTCACATGGTTCAACTCGCCCATGATCTCGGCGAAAAAACGCTCTTCGGCCGAACCGGGGGCGCGGCGACTTTGGCCGTGGGCATGGCGCAAATTTTTTCCAAAACGGTCAATGGCCGTGGGCTCGATCTCTGGTATCACTTCGCGATCATGTTCGAAGCGCTGTTCATCCTCACGACGCTGGATGCGGGCACGCGCGTTGGACGTTATTTGCTTCAGGATATGCTCGGTCAATTATGGAAGCCGCTGGGCGATACGCGCCGGACCGGAGCGAACCTTCTCGCCAGCATTTTGATGGTGGCGGCCTGGGGATATTTTCTGATCCAGGGTGTGCGCGACCCACTGGGAGGCATCAATTCCCTCTGGCCGCTATTTGGCATTGCCAACCAGCTCCTGGCGGCCATTGCCTTGTGTCTGGCGACCACAGTAATTCTTAAAATGCAGTTGACCACGCAAAAAAATGTCCCTGCCCCTGTTGGCGGGACCACACGCCCCACGACTGCAGCATTGGCCCACCCTGCCCTGGCCCTCATTACCTTTGGCCCTTTGCTTTGGCTTTTGGCCGTCACGATGACGGCCGGAATCCAAAAAATTGGCAATCCCGATCCGCGAATCGGATTTCTGGCCCAGGCTGGAATGTTGCGCATGGCACGCGGCTCCCTCGAAAATGCGCTCGCAATGGCGAAGACCACTGGCTCAGCAGAGGCCATCGCCGCGGCGGAACAAACGCTGCGAACCAATACCGTCCTCCGGTTCAACAACCTGCTCGACGCGGCCGTGGCGTTGGTACTGCTGGGCTTGACCGCCGCCATTGTCCTGGTCAGCGCGCGACAATGGTTCCTGTTGCTGGCCCGGCGCAAAGCCCCGGAGTTGCGTGAAACCGAGCCCGTATGGTTGACGCAAACCGAGATCGGCGCCGCCAGTTCAGCGCGCTTGGCGGGCCTGGTTCCACTGGCGCTCGCTTTGGCCAAGGAGTTATCGGTCGAAGCTTCCTTGGAACGGGCGCAACAACACACAGCGATTTGTCAATGCGAGCAATGTCCCAGCGACACTGAAGTCTCGCAGTCGACCGTCAAAACCAACTCCCAGCTTTACGTCGAGGTGACGCAGCACCGGTTCAAAGGGGTGACCCGGTGCTGCTGAAGCGCTAAAAACGATACATGCAACGCATTGGCTTATTCGGTGGTTCTTTTGACCCAGTCCATACCGGCCACTTGTTGGTGGCGCAAGCCGCGCGCGAGGAACTGCGACTAAATCGGCTGTACTTCGTGCCGGCCGCCCAATCGCCTTTCAAGCCGGAGCGCGAGCCAACTCCCGCCAAGGAACGATTGCGCTTGCTGCGACTGGCCCTGGCGGGTTGGGACTGGTGCGAGATTGACGAGCAGGAGATCCGCCGCGGCGGGGTTTCCTATACCATTGACACGGTCCGTGATTATGTCGGCCGTCTCTCGGGGGCTGAACTGTTCTACCTAATCGGAGCCGACCAGGTCAGCCAGCTCATAAAATGGCGCGCCGCCGAGGAACTGGCACGCTTGGCGGAGTTTGTCGTTATCCCTCGGCCTGGCCAGAACTCTGCCATGGTGCCGGCGCCCTTTCGCGGCCGCCAATTGTCCGGCTTTCCAGTGGCGATTTCTTCGTCTCAAATTCGGGCACGAGTCAAAGCCGGACTGCCGCTCGAACCGTTGGTGCCGCGGGCGGTAGCTGAAGCGATCCGTAATAATGGGCTTTATCTTTAGCCGGTTCTAATCCAATTTTCCCCTAGATGGATTCAAGAAAACTGGCGTTGCTTTGCCGGACATTGGCAGAGAACAGGAAAGCGGAGGATATCGCCATCTTGGATGTGCGGGATCTCTCGTCGGTGACCGACTATTTCGTCCTGGCCTCCGGCACCAGTGAACCACACCTGCGGGCCATTGTCGATGAGCTCACCGAAAAATTACGCGACGAACATGGACTCCGGCCACGCGCCGTGGACGGCACGTTCCAAGCCGCCTGGGTGGTGTTGGACTTTTTTGATGTCATCGTGCACGTGATGCGGCAGGACGTCCGGGAGCGATACGATCTGGAGACACTGTGGGGCGATGCTCCCCGGATTCGGTCACGCAAAAAAGCGCAGGCCGCTTAGGCTCGGGTCTTGCACCCGAGCTGAACCTTGCCCGGAATCCGAAAAAACATTCCTAAGCGGGATTGGGGGGCATTTCGCTGGCGGCGCGCACCATCTCGTCCAGCAGCTTCTTAAACTCATCCAAACCCGGGGCGGGGATGATGATCGTGTCCCGCCGGCCGCCGACATCCTCCGTAATCCGTAAGAAGCGGCCGCGCGGATTTTCCTTTAACGCAAACAAAAAGGTTTTGCGCTCGATCTGGACCTTGTCGGAGCGCAGGGTTTCCTCATTGACGGGGGGTTTGGGGGAACCGTACGGACGATTACCGAAAGGCGATGGACGCTCGTTTGAAATCATACTGCATTTCCCTGTGCGGTCGCCCCTTGAAGGCAACTCGACTACTACACCTAAAAGGTTAACGACAATAAGGGTTTGTCAACTGCGGAATTTCCCCGGCAAATGAGACGCCCCAACAAAGCGCATCTCATCCGGAGGATTAGAGACGCGCCAAAGATAAACACCCAGGCCGGCGAGCAATAGCACATTGACGCTAGTCGAGAGCAAGTGCCACCCCCGAAAACTGCTGGCGGCGGCCTGCCGTTCCTCGGCTCGAGTGGCGGGGCTGTACTGGATCAGCAGATTGGCTTTTAACTTGGGTTGCAGCCCATAGGTCTGGGCGATCCCGCCCAAAAAAAGCACAAAAATCAGCGCCAGCCAGAAGCGTTGGGGATATTTCCCAAAATAGAGCCATTCAGCCCCAGTGTGCAGTAGAGCGATCAACGCGCAGAACAGGAACAGGATGAAACAGCGTCCGGCGAGCGCCTGGCCAATGGCGGCCGAAAAGTACGGGAAACTCTTCGGGCCCAGAAGCTCCCGCATGGTGCTCGAACCAGTGGCCGGTTCGAGCACGAATACGAAAAAGGCCAAGCTGCCGAACCACACCGCGGCGTTGAGAAGCCCAACGAATCGCAACAGCCCGATAACAATCACGGGGCCACCGTAGGAAAAAGCCCCGGCTGAGCCAAGCGGATTTGGCTTTAGAGGATGTTAGCCGCCAGCTCGGCCAACTCCGAACGTTCGCCCTTTTGCAACTCGATATGGGCGGCGATGGCTTCCGACCGGAACCGGCTGACCAGGAAATTGAACCCGTTGGACGATGAGTCCACGTACGGGTTGTCGATTTGGTATGGATCGCCCGTGAAAACGACTTTGGTGCCGTTCCCAACGCGCGTGATAATCGTCTTGGCCTCGAGGGGCGTCAGATTCTGCGCCTCGTCAATTACCATGAACTGGTTGGCGATGCTGCGGCCGCGAATGTAGCTCAACGCCTCGACCACGATGCTGCCGGAGCGCATCAGGTCGCCGCTGCGCCGGTGCTCGTGGCCCATGTTCAGGTCGCTGAGCATTTCGAGCGCGTCGTGGATCGGCTGCATCCATGGCGCCAGCTTCTCTTCGAGTGAGCCGGGAAGAAATCCCAGCTCCTTGCCCATCGAGATCGTGGGCCGGGCGACCACCAACCTCCGAAATTCCCGGTCCAACACCGTGCGCTTCAGGCCCGCCGCCATGGCCAGCAGCGTTTTGCCCGTCCCGGCTTTTCCCATGAGCGTCACGAGTTTGACCCGGTCGTCCAGTAACGCATCAAAGGCGAAGTGCTGCTCGCGATTGCGCGGTTTTATCCCCCAAATCCCTTCACGACAATCGATGATCGGAATGAGCCTTTTCCCGCTCGTGTCCACCTTGGCCAGCGCGGTGCGTTTCGGGTTGGTTTCATCGGTGAGAGTGCAGTACTCATTCGGGAAGTACTGGCTGCCACCGTTCAAGTCCAGCTCGCCGTTGTTGCGGAACGCCGCCATCTTTTCGGCGCTGACGGTTACCTCGATCATCCCGGTGTACAGGTCTTTGATCAAAACCCGGTCATTCTCGTAATCCTCGGCCAGGATTCCCAAAGCATCCGCCTTGATTCGCAAGTTGATATCCTTGCTCACCAGCACGGTCTGGCCTTTGGGATGGGCTTTTTTAATATTAAAGGCCAGCAGCAGAATGCGGTTGTCGACCGAGCCATTGCCAAAGAGGGCATGGCCATTGATCGACGCCTTTTCCTTTTCAAAGACGATCCGCAACTGGCCGCCATTGGGCAACGCGACGCCTTCGCTTAACCGACCCGCGCCGCGAAAACCATCCAACATCCGCGACACTGCCCGCGCGTTTTGGCCTAATTCGGTGGATTCTCGTTTGAACCGATCGATCTCCTCGATGACTTCAATCGGCAGCAAGACGTTGTTATCGTCAAACTTGAGCAGCGAGTTGGGGTCATGAAGCAAAACATTAGTGTCAAGAATGTAGTTCTTTTTCACGAGCGAAGGACTTGAAATGGACGTCGGACATGCGCCGGTGCCATTGCTTGAGCCGCGTGTGCCGGGCTGGCAACCGATAATGACCCGAATACAAAAAATTTGCCAACATACCGAATAGATCAAAATCGACGAACCGGGGCCGATCATCCAGCAGAAAAGGTCGAAACATCAACATTTCCTCGAACGGCACCAGGCTCTGGGCAAGCGCAACCAGCAATCCTTTCTGCTGTGACCGCCATTGGTCCAGACAGCCACGGCCAAATTTGCGCTCTTTGTGCCGCAAAAAGCGAACCCGCTCCGCTCGGGGCACGAGTTCTTTCCAGTAGATATCGTTCAACCGGAAGCAAATGCCCTCGATCTCATTTTCGATGTGGCGCCAAAGCACCGATTGTATGCCTTCTAATTCCCAAGGGAACAAGCCCAATTTTAGTTTCCCGTCGATATATTTAGCGATGACCTGCGAATTGTCATCTACCTCGAACACTACGGTTCGGCCGTCCCGAATAATGGGCACGCCATAATAGCGCTCCCGGGTCAAACGCCAGACCAGCGAGCGATCACCGTTGGGAATATTGATAATTTTGAATTTCTTTCCGGAAAATTCGAGGATCCGACGTTGAACAATGCAGAAGGGGCTCCAGGGAAACTGAATGAGTTGAATCATGACGTTCGCTTCGAAAGCGCCGACGTCGACTCTAGGGGCCTCCAAGTTGGGTGACAAGTGGAAATGAATCGCTCGAATTTAACACACCGCTTTACATCCCGAACGACAGGACTAAACTGCCGATATGCCTTCGGATTACGACGCAACGGAGTTTATTGATGGCGATTTTGAGAGCCATCCATCGCCGCACTCCGGCGCCGTAGCGAGCTCAACCCAACTGCCGCGCGCGCCTACCCGCGAGGAAGTGGATTCCAGGGTGGCGGAAACCCATCAGAAGCTCGCCGAGCTGCGACGGGCGCAGGAAACCCTCGAGCGCGAACGCGCCGCGTTGGAAGAAACGCGACGGCGCCAGGCCGAGTTTCAGACTGGGCGCCACGAGATGCTCCAGAACCTGACTCGCGGAACTGGTTTACTGCAGGAGGCCGAGTTTGGAGCCCGCCGCGATGCCGAACAGATGTCCAAGAGCCTCGAGGCTTTGCGCGACGCGCTCTCTAAAGTTGAAGCGATCAAAGAGGAAACATGGACCCAGGACAACTTTAACCTCGAATTAACCCGGGCGCTCACCACTCTCGAGAACGCCCGGATGGAATGGAATGCCGCCCGGCTGAAATTCCAAATCCTCTCCAGTCCCGCCACCACCGCGGTTCAGCCGGCGGAGCGCGATTCCGGGGCTGCGGTGCTGCCTTCGTTAGCCACCTGCAGCCTGGGACAGTTGTGCCGTTTAGGTTTAGCGCTCACCTGGCCGATCGCCGCGGTCCTATTGCTGGGCTTCGCGGTCCTGCTGGCGCTGCAGCTACGCCGTTAAAGCATGGACTTTGCATCGATCACCCTGGGTCTTGCTCGAAAAAGACGGGCTGTCGCGAGACCTTGCCCGATCAGGCGAGTATGTCCTGGTTTCTAAAAAAAGCCGACCCCATTTCTGACCGTGCGCGCTCGCTTAGTGCCCAGATCGCGTCACTCGAAGCACAAATCAAAACCCTTGATGGAACACTTCAACAGCAAAACGGGCACCCGCGGCTGCGCTCGACAACTCTTCCTCAGGCAACCGCGCTCCAACGCTTGACCTCGCCTACAGTGGCACCGCCGCAGCAGCCCGAGCCTGTTTTCGAGGAAATCGACGTCAATCGCCTCAACAAACAATCCGAAGGCCCCAACACCGCCGCACATTATAACGAGCTCGGGGTTCGGAAATACGACCTACCCGCCTTGCTGCGCCGGTGGCGCAACCATTTCCGAGGCCCGGCTGCCACCAATCCCAAGCTGGTCAGCTACTTGGCAGCTGGCGGTATTCAAGGCCTGCGTCCGTTACGCTATGAAAAACGGGTGGCGCGCAATCGCTTTATCGTTTTCGTACTTTTCCTCTTTTTAATGCTGCTGGGGCTCGCCGCCGCATTCCTGCATCGCCGTTGAGCCGTTCGTCAGCACTGTCCAAATTCCAAACAGACGTCTCAAGTCGAGACAGTCTCGCCGCAATCTTCCGGGGATGGTTTGGAACCTCAAGAAAAGGCGCAAAAATCTGTGGATCAATGAGACACGTGAACACGGATCTGGACGACCCAGAAGCCGGCCAGATGGAGCGCGCGGAGCAGCCAAACAACGCACTTTTCGCCCGGCGGAAGCGCCAGATTTCGCCGAGTTTTCCAGGAGGAATTCGCTGGGTGTAAGGTAAATGAGTCATGCATTTGCTTGGCATCCGCCGTGCTTTCCGGGCAAGCATGATTGACGTTGCGCTTAGCATTTTGGCGCTGATTGCCGGGGGTTTGACTCTCGAGTTGTTCGCCGCCACTTGGCCACCTCTGGGCCAACCTGAAGAACGAGGCCTTAACTTTCGGCACAAGGCCCTCGATACGATCGAGGAGCTGCAGATCGGCAACCCCAGTTGAGTTTTAACTCCTGGGCCGGCCTGCTTCCGACCAGTTTGTTTTCCTCACGGAAGACAATATGGTCCGGCTCCCCGACCGGTCGTCGGTGCGCCGGGAAACCATGCAGTTAGGTCCCCGCCGGGGAAGGTGAATGCACGGCGAAATCCGCGTGTCGCACGTGCCGCCTGAAGCCCTGGCGGGGGCCTGTGTTTTTTGGAGAACTCGCAGCTTGCCGAAATGTGAATTAAGAACTTACCTCAGCAAGCGCTGTCAGTTGGACCTATGCCGTCATTCGAACCCGGGGGCGCGCCGGCCAGCCCGGCGATGGTCGTCACCACCCCAATTGGTACCGACCTGCGTCACTTTTCGGATCGTATGGTTTAAAATGTCCGCAACGTACGTGTTGCCGACCGAATCGAAGGCCATCCCTCCCGGGGAATTAAAACGGGCCGTGGAGCTCACCATCTTGCGGTGCCGGCTTATTTAGCCGGCTTCTCGATGAACCCATGGTGGAGGCCCATGTAATACGGTAGCAGAAACACCGTTCCTGCGGCGAGCTCTCCCCCGTTGCCGCCATAATCCAGTTGCCATGGGTCGGTATTCCAGTGATTGAATTGCCTGTTCTCCACAGGCAAAACCTTGCCGTTCACCCGGTATCCGCGCTGGTGCGGAGGATCGGGCGTATCCAAATCGCTGGAACGGATCTTAGGCAAATCGAGGATATCCAAGCGATGACTGTTGTGATGGGACCAGTTCAGACGATCCAGGGGAAACCCGTACAACGTGGCCATGCTGTCGTCCAGCCACCCGGGCCAGGGACTGACCGATACCGGTCCCCAAATCCCCGGCAGAGTCACGTCGCGGTTGTGCGCAACGTACGCGAAGTTAAAGAACGGGTTCATTTCCGGCGCTTCATTGAGCCAGTACCGGAAAAAAGAATAACGTATCAAACCCTTGAGGTTTTCGTCCTTTGAGCAGCGCAGCAGCCCGTAATAACACATGAACGCCATCTCGTCGTCGGATTGATTGCCTGAACCTGGCCCCTGCTGCACCTTGGGATGCATGGCGTTGTGCGCGTAACCGTATCGATCGATAAGCAGGCGAGAGGCTTCCTCGTATTTGGCGTCGCCGGTCACATGGGCCGCCACGGCAAGATAACAGAGGATGCTCAGCGATTTCAATCCGCGCTCTTGCCACCAATCGGGATCGTTATTGAGAAAACGCGGCCCGTAAACGCCCCACCGAGTCGGTTTGCCGTCGTGATCGACCAGGCAAAAATCGTGCGAGATAAGGTGATCGGTTAAGTCGCGCACCACCTCGCGGACGCGCTCCCGTTCCTCCGCGGAATCAGCGCATAAATCATAATACAACGGATAAAAAAAGTAGTGGCCATCCAGTTCATCGCTGCTGGTGTCGGATTTCCAGTACCACTTTCCGTCAGCACTCTTGGGCCAGCGCGGCTCATACGCTTTCCAGAGTTTATCACGCTTCTGCTCCGCCAGATCGCTCTGGAGCCGTCCGATATTTGGGTCCGGCCAATCACTGGGACGAATCGTGCGCGCGACGTAACCTCTCGGCGGGGAGTGCTCGCAGCCTTGCGTGACCTTTTGCAGGAAACGCAAAGCTTCGAAAGCCTGACGGGCGCGGCGCTTTGCCTCCGGCGCCTTGGTCGCTCCATAGGCAAAACATTCACCCGCCCCGTACATCGCCGTCCACAAACCGTCGTTATCGCTATCCTGGGGATCCGCGGTGGACAAATCGCCGGGTTTTCGCAGCGGGGCCTCCGCGACAAATCCGAAGGGCGTCCGCTTGATCTGCCGCTCGATTTGTTCTTCGTACCATTCAGCTTTCCGGCCCAAGCTCATTGCCCTTGTTCCCAGGCATGCGATCCCGGCGGCGGTGGCGCACCAGGCGTTCCCTTCCGCGTCGACGCACAACTGACGGACATCATCGTGGGGAAGCCATAGTGGGCCTTGCCGGTAATGCCATTCCTTTCCATCAAAACGGATGGCACCAAGATGGGTGGCAAACCACAGCTCACCGTTTGGTCCCGGGGCGATCTGCGTAAAATCGTTCCACGGCAAACCGTCTTTTCCTTCAAAAAACCGCCAGATGTTGTCAGTCCGGCAGCCTACGCCAGCCTTGCTCGCCAGCCACAGCCGACCGTGGAAATCAAAAGTTACTCCCAAAACTTGTCGCGCCGCCCAGTCCCGGCCGGCAGCGTCCAAGGCACCGAGCTTGGCCCATGCGCCATTCCGCCAGCAAAACAGCCCTTCACTGCAAGCCACGTGCAACGCTTTGTCACCGAAAGCGATTTGATGAATTTCAGCTGAGGCGGGCCAATTCAAACGAGTGACCTCCGCGTCGTCGACGCGAAAAAGTTGCGTCGCAGTGGTAACAAAGCTCGTGAAAGTCCCAATCAGCAGTTGCCTGACATCGTTTGCGGGGATCTCGACCCTACGCCAGCGTCCGGCGGCGTCTTCAAAGTCAAACTCACCAGCAGGAATTCTTGGACCGTACGGTGTCCATCTTCCGCCGGAATACTCGTACCAATGCCCAGGGAAAAGCGCCCTGATTGCGCCATTCGTGGTGGCGAATATCAATCCGGCCGGGCCAGCCGGTAAACTATTTGTCTGGGAAAAGCTCGTTGCGACTTCCTGCCGGAAGTCCTCGTGTGCGGGAAATAAATCGGCAGCCCGCAACCGCGTAGAGGATAATATCAACAGTAATCCGGTAAACGCCTCCAGTACACGCGGTGAATTCACGTGGCAATGCTCGCAACTCGGCCCAATTACGGCAATAACCTTGGCAAGGAAATTGCATACTCCTCATTTTGTCCCGTATGAGACAGATTTATCGTCTGAGCCGAAGCGTCTGGCAGCGGGGCGTTTTCCGCTGGTTCCTCGCCACACTTTTAGGGGCGATTATCGGTATCGTTACCGGACATACGGTTATCGCCTCCATATCCGGGTCGGTTTGTGTCGTTGACGGCATGAGCATGGAACCGACCTTCGGCCCTGGCAATCGGGTCTACACTGCACCGATTTCGACACCATTGCAGCGCGGGGACATCGTGCTGGTGGATGATGGCCACAAGGAATACGCCCTAAAACGAGTCGTGGCCATGCCGGGAGAGACTATCCAAATGTGTCGAGGGTATGTGTTCATCAATCGCAAGATGCTGCGGGAGCCATATTTGGCCAAACACACCTACACTTTTCCGGACGCGCAGGTCGAAATATCGGCGTTTAAGGTTCCTGAAGGACAGTATTTCGTGATGGGGGATAATCGCGAGTACAGCATTGATAGCCGCCGTTACGGACCTATCGAACGAGACCACATCAAAAGCCGGGTCCCATCTTCTGGGGACTCAATGCGAGCATGGTTCAGCGCCTATACCTTGCCGTCTCAAGGAATGCGCAATATCAGGGCACTGTAACCGTCCAATTCCCGGACAGAACTCATAAAAGTTCAAAACGCCAGGATTCGAAAAACGAGCTCCTGCGAGGCCCCGATCTTCGCGGTTACCCCCTAAACGTGAAAAGGCGGGCGAGCTTAAAATTCCTGAACACGATAGACCCGGTGTCCGGAATTGGCGTTGGAGTCAGACAACCGAAGCGGTTGCCCAGTACCGGCAACTGGCGCCAGGCTCGTCCAATTGGCATCATTGAGCAGCTCTTTATACTGTAAGACATAGTTATGGCTGCTTTGGCTGGCAACGGAAACACTAAATGTACCGCCGCTCCAACTCACATTGGTCAGGTTGAATGGCGGCGGAGGCGACGATACCGAGCCTGAAACTAAAGCAACGCTGTAGTTCCAGCCAGCTCCCAGCGAGCTTACCTTGCCTAAATTCGCGGGCAAATCGAGTTGGCCGGAGTCGTCACGGCCCCAGACCACCACGGTGCCGTCGCTCTTAAGAGCCAGGCAATGATCCTCGCCGGCGGCCAGAGCGGTTACCCCGCTCAGGTTGGCGGGTACGGTCGGCGCATTGCCCCAGGACACAACCGTGCCGTCTTTTTTCAGCGCCAAGCAGTACTCCATGTTCCCGGTCAGCGCGCTCACACTGGACAAGCCAGCCGGCACGTCCGTTTGCCCTGCGTCATCCACTCCCCAGGCGACCACCGTGCCATCGCCTCGCAGTGCCAGGCTGTAGTTCCAGTTCGCAAACACGGCAACCACATTGTTCAACCCGGTGGGAACGTCGCTCTGCCCGTACGCATCCGAACCCCAGGCTGCAACCGTGTGGTCGGCCTTCAGGGCCAGCACATGGCCACGCCCAGCTGAAACCGCGGTAACGCCTGTTGCACCCAGCGGAACTTCTGTCTGGTTAAACTGGTCATCACCCCAAGCCACGACATTTCCATCCGCCGTGAGAGCCACGCTGAAGAATGCACCCGCCGACACAGCCACGACCTGACTTAAACCTGAAGGGATGCTGCATTGTCCGTCGAAATTGTATCCCCACGCCGTCACCGTTCCATCGGACCGTAGCGCCAGAGTATGGTCCAGGGCGGCTGAAACAGCGGTAATGTTCGTCAGGCTCGCGGGCGCACCTGGCAGTCCCCCGCCCCAACTGACAATCGAGCCCGGGTTGCCAGGCGTGCCCAGACAAGCGAGCGCACTCAGTCCTAAAACGGAAATGACGTGGATGCTGAGGACGAGCAGGCCACCAGAGCGAGTCTTGGGAGATGCATTCATTTCAACGGACCAATTCAGAATAGTTTGTCCTGGTTTCACACGACGAAACGCACCTGTGATACGTCATCACAAAACGTGCGGCAACGGGGTGTAACCCTTTGGAGTATGAAACCAGCGCGACCTGCTCTGAAAACCCCATGGCAGCGGCACCGGTCTTCTCTAACGCTATTTGCCATGAACTTGACCAAGCTTCTGGCCTGCGGGATGGCGTGTGCGGTTCTCTGCCAAATCACCGCTTCGGCCCAATCTCCTTTCCTGTACCACATGACCATGCAGGGCACTTATTATCAGACCAACGGCGCCGGTGACTTTGTCGCGGCGCCGCTGACCGACAAAATCATCCTTCAGGACGCCGCTCAGGCTGGGGGCATCAGCCCCGACTCAATTGCCCTGGTTTATCACCTGCAGAACAGCGGCCTGGGTGACACGATCGACATCGTCAACGCGAGCACGGGCAGCACGTTGGTGAACCTGTTCGGTTTGTACTTTGGCGACGACCCGACCCTCGGCCGAAGCGCGGCGACTAACTCAACTCAGACCGTGATTCGGCGGTTGGACTACATCTATACTCAGCAGAATACCACCTACACTGCTTTCAACACGCACTCGATGGGCTCGGCCTTTACCGTAAAACGGATCCTCACAGATACGAACGGCATCACTCATTACACGATTGAAGCGCAGATGTCGTGGATAGTTAATCCGACGGCGAAAAGCGGCACGAAGCTCTGCAACGTCAACTTCACCACGACCACGCCGTTCCCGTAATCAGTCCAGCGTCGCACCTGTTGGTCCGGACGGGCCCAAGGCCGTCGCTTGATTTGCAACCTCCCAGCTCCTAAGAGCGTGTTTTAAAAAACAGGCCGGGCCGTGGGCGCCTGGGTTTGGAGTCCCGCCTTTAGGCTGCCTTTAGGCGGTTTCGGCGCCGCGCCGCCTAAAGGCGGGACTCTAAACCGAATTCTAAAACACGCTCTAAGGATGACGCAGTCGTAAGAACTGTACTGAATCATTGGGGCCACCCACTGGCAAAGTCATTTGTGAATGCGTGACCGAGTCCGTGACGTCACCCCAACCGCCAGCGTTATTCAATCCAACGCTGTTGGTCTGAAGGATCCAGCCCACATAGGTGGCCGGCCAGGAAACGGTAATTTTGGAGGCGCTGACTGAAGCGGTCAGACTGGTACCGACTGAAGGCACAGGTGTGGCGACGACCTCGGGAGAACGGACGCCCTCGCCGATCTGGTTGGTCGCCGTAAGGACGTAATAATACGTGGTGCCATTATTGAGCCCGGCATCAATGAAGCTACCACCGACAAGACCGTTGGTGACCGTCGTGTACGGGCCGCCGCTGGAGTTGCCACGGCTGAGGTTGTAACCGGTCGCGAAGGGCACTCCCTGCCACAAAAGCAAAGCCTGCCGGTCACTGGCCACGGCTGAGAAAACGGTTGGCGCGACCGGCGCTGAAGTAGCCGCGGGATAATAGGCGCTATTGGTGGCATTCAACCACCAAGTAGCGCTGGTGATGCCCCGGGGATAATGGTGACCGCCCTGGAGCGGGCCGGTCCCATAGAAATCATCGGAGTATCCTTGGAATGGAGCGCCCTGAATTTGCACGCTGGCATGGACTTGGTCCACCGCGCCCTCCACGTTGTTGGTGATGCCCAGAACGGCTTCGGCCGCGTACTGAGCGACAAAAACCTTGCTCTGCCATGTAAATGACGTGCCGCTGGTGACCATCCAGGCCCCGGTGGTGGGATCCAAGCATTTTCCGGGTACCAGCACTGCCACGACATGATTTGAAAGCGCCTGGAGCATCGACGCATAAGGACCGCCCGTGCGGTCAATGGCATTAGTAAGCCCCATCGCGGCCGGATACGCCAACCCTTCGATCATTGAGATTGTTGCGGCTTGGCTGCTGCCATCCAATAACGCGGGGATAAAGCCTAACGTCGGTTGATAGGTGTTCCAGCGATCCACTATGGTCTGTGCCGTAACTCCAGCCATATTGTGGCACGTCGCCGCATCCGCCACGTCGCCGACCTGGTTGAAAATGGCGTTCAAGGCGAGGTAACAAGCCCAGTTTCTCACAGCCAACCTCCCGCTGAAGGCGGGGGTCCGAAGCGAACCATCTAGGTCATCGAAGGTGGTGATTTCGCCTGAGTTAACGTTCTTAGTAATGCCGTCCCGGGAAGCGGCATTGGTGTGGTCCCGCAAAAGCATTGAGTCAAGGCAGGTTTGCAGCAAAGCCAGGTTGTTGCTCAACCAGGCGTTGTCTGCCGTGCGGCTCCAGTACAACCCAGCGGACAAGATCCACGTTTGGAGTTCCTCGTCGCCCATTGCACCGCTGTATGCCGGGCCTGTCCCCGAATCTGGAAAGCGACCCATGTCATGATAAAACGAAAAACCGTGGGTTGAAACTTGTGTCCCGGTGGGGCCGACCAGAGGAACATCGAAGCTATATCCGGGGCCGGAGAGCGCGCCGGAAAACCCGTCCAGAACGTTGCGCAATGCCCAGGGTTGCATGTAAGCATCGTAGAAGGCGTGGTCAATGGTAAGGTCAAAAGTGTTGATGAAATTGAACACTCCTTCGATCTCCCACCAGTGCACGATCCCTTGCGGATCGATTACACAGGCGGTGTCGGCCATGTAGGTATGAAGGGTGGTGCAGGCCAGAAACTGGCGAAACGGATTAAGCGCCGCGCGGCTCATCGCCTCCGCCAGTTGTTGACAGCGCAAGCGAGCATCGCCGAGGCCCGCGAATGCCGCATCGATCACACTATCGATTGAGGGAAATAATGAAGTGTAGAAATAATGCGCCCCCGTCCGGGAATCGACCACCGCGCTTCGGTAGTAGGCAAAGACCACCGTCAACGAGCGGGTTTGGCCCGCCGGAACAGCCAGGTGGAAAGCAGCCCCCTGCTGCAGGCCGTTGAAAACGGAGGCAAGACGAGCTCCGCTCAGCAACTCGCAACTGCCGGTCTGCGTGGCAAGCGCGGCTTCCCCCAGCGTGAAACCCTGGTAGGCGCCGCCCCCGAACGTTTTTGGCGTCACGGCAACGGGAAGCCCGAAATAAAAATCTTCCGGGATGCTATTGGTATTGGTGATGGTGAAGACGAGCCAGTTGGCGGGAAGGAAATAGCGTTTCTTCTCGCTCAGGGTTGCGTTGCTGAAATCGGCCATTGGCCAGGCAGGAGTGTAATGGCTGAAGGCCAACCCGGCTCCTGCGATGGTAAACTCATCCGTGCAGGGTGCGAAAGTGCGCTGGATGCTGGCGTCAGGAAAAGCCTGGGCGTTTGCGGATATTCCGGAAACCGATGCGACAAATGGCATCAATTGCATTCCGGAACTGCCGGACAATGCGATCAGAACGCCACCACCACCGCCGCCACTCGGGATCCAGTAAGGAAACAAGCCGGTTTCTGTTCCTATTCCGCACGCGTCGCCCTTGAAGCCGTAAGTGATGGTTGAGCAGGCACCCATCGGCGCGTGGTCCAGGTTTACAAACGCCAGTTGATTGGAGGCCAGTAGCGGCAGGGCGGAAGCGGGCAACGCGCCGATCCCTAGCATCAGCAGGACCGGGGCGAGCAGCCCGAGGCAATTCATCCGACCAAACGCCATCTTCCTTTTGGCCGCGGGATGGGTGTTTATCCAGAAAAGCTGACGCGTCACTCCAGGTCCAAACGCGTCATCTCGGGTTCCGGAATATACTTTGGTAACAAATGGGGCGCACGGGACAAACCAGCTCTCGAAGGTCTTCATAATGATTCCCATTTTGTTCTCCTGAAACCCGGTCTGTTGCCTCGGACCGTAGCAAGTCAACACCTCGTTACAGTAGAAACAGCACCCTTTATCGCTCCACCGCGCCTAATCGGCAAGCCTAAGCTTCACGAATTTCGGTCAGACCCTGCCAGGTTCAGGCGAAACCTGTTGGAATTGGTTCTGACGTGGTTGGTTCCAGATCCGCTTTGCCCAACTCCGAGGCTTTCATACCTTAGAATCCAAAGCCGAGCTGAGGGCCTTCAGGGCGGCGGAACGCTGCGGTGGACAGGTCTGGAGCTTCTTCGCCCAAACCAACTTTTCGCCGGGCGACGTGGAACATCTGGGAGATTTGATCGGCAAAGATCCCTTCACCGCGCATGCGCGAACCGAAACGCGCGTCATTGAGTTTGCCGCCCCGAATCGCGCGGATGCGGCCCAACACTTTGTCCACCTTCTCCGGGAACGTTCGTTCCAGCCATTGCTGAAACACTGGCGCGACGGTCAAAGGCAACCGCAACACTTCGGTTCCAGCCCATTGTGCACCGGCCGCTTTAGCTGCCGCCAAGACCGA
This sequence comes from Verrucomicrobiia bacterium, assembly GCA_035651635.1. Classification (GTDB taxonomy): domain Bacteria; phylum Verrucomicrobiota; class Verrucomicrobiia; order Limisphaerales; family UBA8199; genus JANXQE01. The sequence goes on from DASRFK010000004.1 coordinate 28,786, forward strand.
GGGCATTTCATGATCGTTCAACGCTGGAATGACTGGAGCGACTAAAACGCCGACGGGGATCCCGGCCTTTGCCAATTGTTCGACCGCAGCCAATCGCTGACTGGGAGAAGAGGCGCGTGGCTCGAGTTTGCGGGCCAAATCACTATCCAGCGAGTTAATCGACACATGCACCATCACCGCTTTGTGGGCAGCCAATTCGCTTAACAGAGCGATGTCGCGAGTGATCAGAAAGTTTTTGGTGATCAAGCAAACCGGGTTTCGAAATTCCGCAAGAACTGCGAGACATCGCCGCGTCAGTTGCAGGCGCCGTTCGACCGGTTGGTAGCAATCGGTCACCCCGCTCATCGCCAACAGTTGCGGCTTCCAGTTTTTGCTGGAGAGCTCGCGCCGGAGCAGTTCCGGGGCGTTCTCTTTGACCATGATCTTGCTCTCGAAATCCAACCCGGCCGAAAATCCCAAATACTCATGCGTCGGCCGGGCGTAGCAGTACGCACAGCCGTGCTCGCAGCCACGGTATGGGTTAATTCCGGCATTGAACCCGATGTCCGGGCTGTTGTTGTAGGCGATGACTGACTGAGAAAGGTCGCGCAGGAATTGGGTGCGTGGCGCCGAGTCTTCCTCCGGGTTCCAGTCCTCGTCGCGTTCGAGGGAAAGTGTCTCGAACCGGGTCGGTAAATTTGCCGCCGCACCGCGCCCGCGCGGAGCGGCATTCTTCAGTTTGGGATCAGCGTCCATGAACAGAAGTTACAAGTTACAGGTTGATCAAGGTTGGCCGCCACAAGAGGGGCAAAATTCAAATACTCTCGATACAGTTGAGCGAACTTTTTTTCTTTTGCCTCTGTGGGGCTAGTTTGACGTTTGTCCGTGGTCGTAGACGGGCAGTGCACCGGCATCATATTGGAGATCGAGCGCGAAGCAATCCAGGGCGTATCGGTCGGGATTTGGATAGCCGGCCAGTTTGGCTTTGATCTCTTTCAATTCCGTATCGAGTGGCTTCTGGTCGTTTTTGGCCTGGGTCTGCGCTTGCTTGAGTTGTTTATCTTCGGCGGCCAGGACCCGCGCACGCGCGCGGTTGCGTCGTGAAGCCCGCTGCTGTTCATTCACGGCCTGGTCACGGGATTTGGCCTGGTTTTCCTGAGAAACCAGGCCGGCCCGTTGCTGGTTGAGTTCGGCCAACCTGGACCTGAGCCGCTCGAATTCGGCCAGGTCTTCCACGGGCGGATTGCGCAGCAGGAGCCTTTGCGGTCCGGCGGAGGACCCACTCGATCCATCAGCAGCCTTCGCTTCAATCCGGGCCTGGTTTGGCTCGGCTTTGCCTTCGATGACCCACGCACCCGAGTTGGTGCCGACGATTGAGCCGGTGATACGAACCCATGCGCTGAGCGGTCGTTGGCCGTGCTGGTTGGTCCACCAGCTAAAAAGCGGCGTCAGGTCGACTGGGAAATTGTTGACCCGCCGTTTGGGCGCTTTTGCGGGATTGGCCGGAGTGCGGATGCCTAAGCCGGCCAGGAAGAAACAAATCAAAACCAGGCGAAGCCCGCCTGCTTTGTCCCGGCGCTTGGAAATCGGTTTACCAGCGCCAGCGATTGGCCGAGGGTCTTCGGCCAGCATAAATCTATGCAACCTCCAATTCCGGCTTGGCGCATTCCAGCCCCCAATAATGCGTGATGCATTCGAAGAGATGCTCGACCGCCCGATAATCCATCGGCTTGATCATATAAGCATTGGCGCCCAACTCGTAAGCGCGGTTGATATCGGCAGTCGAGTCGGAAGACGAAACGATGATGATCGGAATGCGGCGCAGCGGTCGATCACCGCCTTTAACCCATTCCAGGACTTCGAAGCCACTCCGCCGCGGCATTTTAATGTCCATCACGATTAATTTTGGCAAAGGGTGTGCCGTTCGATCGGCGTACTTGCCTTCTCCTTGCAGGTAGCTGATCGCCTCCTCTCCGTCGGTAACGACCTGGAGCGGGTTTTGGATACGGGCGGTGCGGAAAGCGCGTTTCACTATAAAGATGTCGTTCAGGTCATCCTCGACGAGCAAAACGGTGAAAGGCTTGTTGTCCATAGCAATCGCAATATGTGCAGTGCGAATTTAGCTGAGCTTTACAAAAACGCTAGCGTGCGTACCGGCGCAGTCGGTCTGATTGGCGTTCTTTTCACAGCGGAGTAGCCACACGTCAAAATCAGGCAGGCGTTGGGGTGTGATTAAATTCGTCGGTGATTCTGTGTCGATCGGCAGAATCCGCGGGGGACCGCAAGCCCACCAAATCAGGACTATTTGGCCATTTCGCCGGGCACATTCATGCCGATGGTCCGTTGCAGCCTGGCGCGCGCGGTTTCGTAGTCATGCAGGGCCTGGACCTGGGTCGTGCGCGCTTCGGTGAGAGCGGTTTGAGCGCTCAGGACGTCCAGCTGGGTGCCAGTGCCCGCTTCACTCCGGGCGCGGGCCAGGCGCAAAGCTTCTTCAGCTTCTTCAACCACTTTCTTTTGCGACTCGAGAACTTCGCGCGCCTCGATGAAATTCGAGTAAGCGGTGCGGACTTCCAGCTCGATGGAGCGGCGTTTGTCATCGACATCGATTCCCGCACGTTCGTAGTTGGCGGCAGCCTCCTTGACCCGGCCTTGGGTGCGCAGGCCATCGAAGAGATTCCAGCTTAACTGCGCGCCGGCAATCCAGCCATAATCGGTCGTAGTTAAATCCGAGTTTAAAATGGAATTGTGCAGATCATAACCGACATAGCCTTGCAGGACCGGTTTATAACCGGCCCTGGCCACAATCACATCTTCTTTGCGCAATGCTTCGGCTTTGCGCAGCACGCCCAATTCGGTGCGTTGCTCGAGCGCCAGTTCAATGGCCCGCGGCAGTTCCAATTCAAAGGCCTCAGCTTCCAGCCGGCCCGACAACTTGAGCGGGATATCTTCAAAAGTCCCGGGTGGCACGTTTAAGCCCAGCACATTGGCGAGGTTATTTTTCGAGATCCGCAAGCTATTGCGCGCGGTAATGAGTTTAGGCCGGGCATTGGCCAATTCCACCTCTGCGCGGAGGACATTGAAGCGCGGCACCGTGCCGGCGTCGAACCGGCGCGTGGTGTCGGTCAGTTCGTTGGTCAGCAAAGCGACCGAAGCTTCCTGGACAATAATCTGCTGGGCGGCCAACAGAACGTCGTAATAGGCCAACTGCACCGCCAACACGGTGTCGGAGAGAGCCGTCTGATAACTCAAAACGGCTTGCTGTTTGGTGAGTTGAGCCGCGCGAAGCCCCGAAAGGATCCGGCCCCCTTGATACAGGGATTGGATGAGTTTGACCTGGGACGACCAGTTCTGCGGAGTGCCGAAGGTAATGCCCGGCGCTTCGACCACATCCACATCAGTTCGCTGGACCCGGCCGTAGCTGCCGTTCAGAGTCACGCCAGGCAAAGCGATGGCCCGAGTCTGAATCACAATTCCCTGGCTGGCCTCCAGAGCTTTCTGAGCGCGCAAAACAGATGGGCTTTGGTGCAGCGCGAGGTTAATCGCGTCCGCGAGCGAAAGCGGGCTCCCAAAGGGCTGGGGTGCTTGCGGCCCGGCAAACGATTCCACCGCGTGAACAGGGACCGGCGGCCAGCAGAACATCAGCAGACCCACGAAGAGCGCCGCGCCCGGGAAGGGACGGCGCATCGCTGGTGGGTTCGGTTTGTTTTCGCCGTTCGAGAGGCGGTGGTCAGGCATGGCCGTGGGTCGTTCTTCGTGGTGTTGGTTGGGGCAGCAAACCATCATGAAGACATTGCGTGCCGTCTGCTCGGGCGTGCCGGTCAGTTCCATGTAAAGTTTGACTAACTGTTGTTCGTCCATGGCGAGATGGCAACCCACTGCGCAGGGGCGGCGAGAGTGCGCCTGCTCCAAAGGCGGTGTAGCAGGTTCGCCGCGGGACGCATACTTCTTTTTGCGAATCGCTTCTCATTTTTTGCGGCTTTTTTGTTCGTGACTTCCGGGCACCGGTCACTTACAAAAGGGCTCTGCAAAACAGCACGATCGGCAAATGAAACGCATGCGCGCAAAGTTGTACAAACTGCGGAGCAGAGCGGTGGCTAAGGGCAAAACGGAGTTCATCGATCTGGATCTGGAATTCGACGGCAAACGGGCTTTTGTCGTTTGGGATTCCATCAGCGTCGGTAATTTCCTCCTCAAGGCGCGCATGGAGATTGATCCGCAACTTCTACACGCCGACTCAGGCCGCGGCTGCGACTATATCTACCGCGGCGATTTGATTCTGCCCAATCCCGAGCATAATTAGGACGGGCAAAGGAGTCACGGGTTGGTCCCTTGGTTTGACGAAGCGTGCAACGCGCTCGGGAAGCGATTGAGTTCCAGCCAGTAGTTTTTGATGACCCGGGCCATTTCCACGCGTTTGTTCAAGGAGACCGGTTTGACCAGGTAGGACCTGGCGCCCAAAGAGTACGCTTTTTCCACATCATTCGAATCAGCGGAGGAGGTCAGGACGATGACCAACAGGTTTGACAAGCGGGGCTGGTTCTGCACCCAGCGCAGCACCTCCAGCCCCATCTTGACCGGCAGTTTGAGATCCAACAATACCAGCACCGGGAACGGGTATTTGCTCCGGTCGGCATACTGCCCCGTCCCGGCCAGATAATTGATTGCTTGTTGGCCGTCCCCGACGACTTGCAACGGATTGCCGATGCCCGCGCTTTCAAAGGCGAATTGAAGAAAGAAGACGTCGTTGGAGTCATCCTCGACCAACAGAATAGTTCTGGCATCGCTGCTCATGGTTTAACGCCAGGTAATTCCAGCCAGAACCGGCTGCCGCGCCCCGGAGTGGACTCGACGCCGACGTGTCCACCCATGCGCTCGACAGCTTTGGCGACGATGGCCAGGCCTATGCCGGTTCCCTCGTACTGCTCGCCTGAGTGAACGCGCTCGAAGATGCCGAAGATCCGGCGCTGATCTTCGGGCGCGATCCCAATCCCGTTATCTTCAAACCAGATCCGAACGTTGCCGCCATCGATCCGCTGGGTCGAGATTTTGACGTGAGGAGTTTCGCCCGGCCGATGGAACTTGACGGCGTTGGAGAGCAGGTTGGAGAGACACTGCGTGAGGAACGCTTCGTGTCCGCAAACGCCAAGCAAGGGTTGCTGCACCTCGATGCGCACTTTGGGTGGGAGTAAAACCGGGTAATCGTTGATGACCTGGACGAGCAAATCCTCCAGATTCAGCGGTTTGACTTCCACCGGTCCGCGGGACACGCGGCTGAATTTCAGGACGTCCTGGATCAGGTGGTCCAATCTTTCAGAGCTGGCGATAAGCCGCTGGAAATAGGTTCGTGCGGGTTCATCGAGGACATTCGCCAGGCGGTTCATCAATAATTGAGCATACCCCTGCATGGCCCGAAGGGGCGCCCGAAGATCGTGCGACAAGCTGTAGGAGAAGGACTCCAGGTCGCGGACAGTTTCACGGAGTTGAGAGGTTCGCTGATTAACCCGCTGTTCGAGTTCATCCCTGGCCTGGCGGAGTTGCTCCTCGGCCAGTTTGCGATCGGTGATGTCAGTCAGCACCCCGAAAAGGCGCAAGCGCCTGCCCAGCACCGCGGCGGACATGCTGTTTTGAACCCAAATCACCCGGCGGTCGGCCGTAATCATCCGACACTCCATGGTGAGATCGGTTCGTTCCTCGGCGGCCAGACGCATGGCTTGCAACATCCGCTCGCGATCTTCCCGGTGAACATGGCTTTCCCAGCCAACGCCTTTGGTCCAATAAGTCGGCGGATAACCCAGCACCTGTGCGCAGCGGGAACTCACATAAGTTAATTCCAGGGAATTGGGATTGGCTTCCCAGACCACGCCCTGCACAGTGTCGACCAGGGCTTTGAAATCACTTTGGGTCTTAGGGCGCGCTTGTTCGGCGCTCGCCTGGCGGGTGAAATCCAGGACGATCGTTTGCACCAACCGTGCTGCCGCACCGCTCTTGATTTGCGAGCCAGAGATGAGTTGGACTGGAACGGTCTCGTTCTCCGCACGCAGATAAAGTTCGGAGGAAACGGGGACTGTGGACCGTTGCGCCAGATGCAAGTGTTCGAGAAATCGCGGCACGTATCCTGGGGCAACCAGGCGACCGAAGTACAGTTGTTGTTCCCCGGCCTGGCCGGGCAGCCCGGCCAGTTCGAGGAAAGTTGCGTTGCATTCGATAATCCTGCCAAGATCATCCATGGTGAGGTAACCCACCGGGGCGTTTTGGTACAGCTCGGCGTAGTGTCGGCGCGAGATCTCGGTTACGACCGCTTTGGAGCGCAGTTCCTCCAGGTCCTGATGCAAGGTCGAGAGCTCCAGTTCCAACTCACAAATCCGGCGTTGATAGGCCGCGCTGCTGCTGAGTCCCCAGGCCGGAGCATTCCTCTTGGTCGTCCGTACCGCGCGCGCGTTGGAGGGGGGGCGCAGAGCCGCTCTTTCGCGGGGGCTGACTCGCTTTATCGTTTTTTTTTCAACCCTGGACATGTAACAGCATTGTGCACGGAAATCGGATCGTACAACATGGGGCATCCAGCACCCTCCCTGGAACCCCTGGGAGCTCAGCTCGGTGGTTATTGTTTAATCGTCTTTTGCAACTTTGCCAAGCGCCAACTCGGCCGTTCGAATCGTGACAGCACTTCACGGCGCACCGACAACTACCCGGCACCTATGAAATGTCGCACCCACCCAGGCATCGAGGCGGTGGCAGCCTGCCCGTACTGCGGAAGCGGGCTATGTCCGGATTGTGTCCGGGCCGCCGGCACTCCCCGGCTGGCCTGCTCGAAAAGTTGCGCCGAGGCGCTGCAGCGCAACGAGCAGGCGCTCACGACGATCCTGCACCAAACGGTGCGCAGCGCGCAGGCCAGCGCGTTTTATTGCTACCTGTGCGCCGCACTGTCAGGCGGGGCGGCGGTGGTCGCCTGGTTTATGCTGCCTTCTCCTTTCCTGATCCTGTTCACGGCGGGCTGCGCGCTGGTGTTATTGGTGTCAGGCATTTGGTACAGCCGGGCGTCGCGGAAAAAGAATATGTGAAGCCGGGGCCTGATGACTGTAGCATGGCGCGTGAACATCAATCGGCTGGCTGAGTTTGCCCAGCGGCTTCCCCGGCGGGGCCGTTCAATTTTTCTCACTTGCACCTTCGGGCTTGCGGCTGGTCTGGCGGCGGTGGCTTTCCAGATAGCAATGAACGCGCTCTACCGGGCGACGTTCCTGCAATTGTCTCATCAGCCTGCCCTGACCTTTGTGCTCGGCACGCTGGTCGTGATCGTGAGTACGTCCCTGATCGTAGGATTCCTCCTGACCCGCTTTGCGCCGGAGGCTTCCGGCAGCGGGATTCCCCAGCTCAAACTGGCATTCTGGAAGGATTTCGGATTCGTGCCCTGGCGGGTCGTATGGGTGAAGTTCCTGGCCGGAGTTTTGAGCATCGGTGGCGGGTGCAGCCTCGGCCGGGAAGGTCCGAGCGTGCAACTGGCCGGCGGGCTTGCCTCCAATCTCGGCGGCCTGCTCGGACAACCCAAACAAGCGCGGAGGATGGCCGCCGCCGCCGGCGCAGCGGCGGGTCTGGCCGCGGCCTTTAACACACCGTTGGCCGCCGTCACCTTCGTCCTGGAGGAAATTATCGCCGATTTGAACAGCAGCTTGCTGGGGAGCGTTTTGCTGGCCTCCGTGATTGGCGCGTTCGTGGTGCACGGATTTATCGGCAAGCAACCGGCCTTCGCCCTGGCCAGTGTCGAAACGTCGGGCTGGTGGGTTTACCTGTTGACCCCCATCGTGGCCGCCGGGGCGGCCTTGATCGGTGTGCTTTTTCAAAAATGGACGATGACACTGCGGGCGCGGCGAAAGGAGTTTGCAGGTTTGCCGGCCTGGGCCCGTCCGTCGTTGGGAGGAGTGATCACCTGGGCCCTGGGCTGTGTGGTCTTTCTCAAAACAAATCACCTGGGTGTGTTCAGTCTTGGGTACGACGACCTCTCAGCCGGGCTTAGCCTGAAACTGGGCTGGAAACTGGCCGCGGTTCTCCTGGCAACGAAACTGGTGGCGACCGTCCTCTGTTATGGTTTGGGCGGGTGCGGGGGAATCTTCTCGCCGACGCTTTTTTTGGGAGGAATGTGTGGCATCGCGATGGCTGGATTGTGGGCCCTGGCCTTGCCTTTGAGCGGCTCGGATCAGCTCACCCTGGCGGTGGTGGGGATGAGCGCCTGCCTGGGGGCGGTAGTGCGCGCGCCGGTGACCGGGATCTTAATCGTCTTCGAAATGACCCATGAGTTCTCGTTGGTTCCAGCCTTGATGCTGGGTGCCCTGGTCAGCCAAACCATCAGCCGGAAACTCAATCACCACAGCTTCTATGAAGAAATACTGGTGCAGGACGGCCATCGGCTGGACCATGTGGTGCCGCCGCGTGATTTGCAGGCCTGGCAACAATTGCCCGTCTCGGCCATTGCCACGCTGCAGCCGGTGGTACTCAGCGATCTTTCGCCGCCGGCGCTCCAAAAACTCCTGCGCAATCAACCCTATCAGCGCTTTCCGGTAATGCACAATGGCGCGCCGGCGGGCATTCTCACCCGCAAGGAAGCCGAAGCAGCCATTGCCGAGTCACGAGCCCCCAGGCTGGACCCTTTGGTCACCTGCCTGCCCAACCAAAGTATTCGCGAACTACAGGCTAAACTGATCGATTCGACTTCCCTGATGGTCGTGCTCCTGGATCGGCCTTCGGGAAGCATTCTCGGCCTGGTGACTCTTCATGATTTGTTGCGGGCGGAGGTCGCCTTCGCCAAGGAAGGCGCCGGCTAAAGTTTAGAGGGCGATTTGAGCAGCATGCGCGGCCGATTCCCCATGATGCAATAATGGGTCATTTCGGTCCACGCTGCTCTGGTGTCCTGGCCGGTTGGCTTACGAAGGCGGCTATATCTCGCGCCGCCTTCGTCTCCGGCCCAGGCTTCTGCAGAAACCCAAGATCCCGAAACCAATCAATAAATCGATCCTGCCACGTCCCGAAGGGAATTCCGTTCCGATCGCCAAGGCCGGCGCTCATCCGGCTGCCATCGCCCATCAACTCCCCCGGATGGCGGCCGTTTCCGTAGATGTGCATTTCCACATTGGGAATGCCGGCGTGCAGCATGGCCGAGAAGTATTCGTCGGCCCAGATGGCGTGGCCCCGGTCGCCCGCGCCGCCGCAAATAATAAACCCGGGCGGAGCGTTGCGGGGAATCGGAGGATTGCCGCCACGCGCGAAAGGACTTGGCCCGGGATAAACCAGGCTCACAAAATCGGGTCGTGAAGTGATTCCCGCCAGCGGATCGGAAGGATCCTTGTGCTTTTGATCGAAGTCCTCGAAAAACACGGCGGCCGGGGCGGCCAGTTCCGCGCCGGCCGAAAAGCCCATGATCCCAATTTTGTTTGGATCCAAATTCCAATCCTTGGCATGAGCCCGAACCAAACGGATGGCCTGCAGGCCGTCATTTACGGCATCCGCCTGCACATTGTAGCCATCGCGCCTCAACCGATAGCGAAGGATCACCGTATTGACACCATATCGATAAAAAAATGGCACGAAATCCGCGCTCTCAGAACCGACGTTCAGCGTGTTATGCCCGCCACCGGCAGCCAGGAGGATGGCTGTGCCTGTGTTAATGCCTCCCTCCACAGTATGCACTTCAATCGAAGGGTTATGAATGTTGACGATGCTGTTGATCCGGCCCGGAACCGATTTGCTCAGGTTGTATTGTTCCGCCTCAGTGACTCGCTCCTTTTTGAGCAGCGGTGAATCTGGCGGATAAAGCGGCACCACCACGCCGCCCTGAACGATCGGCTGCGGCGCATAAGGCGCGTCATTGGTTGGCCCGGGCTGGGGTACTCCCAAAGCCGGAGCGATGGAAGGCAACTCGGCAGCATAGGCGCAGATCAAAGAAATCTGTGCGGCAGCCAATAGAATAGCGGCGCACTGGAGCAAACGGTGTTTCATGGCCAACGATTTTGAAGGTATCACACACCGACGCAAGCGCGTTCATTGAGATCGAGTCTGAAGCCTTACGGCGGGGGAAGCTATTGGTTGACTCCTGCGACGCAAAAACCAACGATCCCGCAATTTCTTCGGTCGCCTGCTGGGCGCTAAAGGGAGTCGACCACGAAGCAGCCTTACGCGCCGGCGTCATCGGGGCAGACCGCCCCGCCGCCGCGGCCGGATCCTTTCCATGAACCGAACGCAAAAAGCCCGCCCTTACCCCGGCCCTACCCCGGCCCTCTCCCCAGGAGAGGGTGGAGCTTTCGCAGCGCAGTTTGGGTTCATGGTCGCAATACATCTGCATGCGCAAAAGAAGGCTTTCGATGAACCAGTCCCCTTGCTCGTCCCTCGAAGTCTCAGAGGAAGAGGAAGACGAAGAGGACGAAACGGCCCCGGGTCGCGGTTCATGGTCCGATTGCATGGTCAAAAGCGAACCTGGGTTTTCCAGATCCACAAATAAGCGGTTAGCGATTTTTCTGGCAAAAATTATTGAATGCCAATGTCCTCAACGGGGTTGCTCGTTCGTCGTAGTATTGATCGGATCGAATGGATCGATTAATACTCAATAAAAGAAAAACATATGAGCACCGAAACGAAAACTCCTCAATACATGTTCCTGTTCCGCGGCAACGATTGGCAGAAAGGCCTCTCGCCTGAGGAAATGCAGAAGATCGCCGGCCAATGGATGGCTTGGTTCGAACGTTTAACGGCCCAGGGCAAGGTCACCGCCGGCAGCCCTCTCGAGCTGGAAGGCAAAGTGGTTTCCGGCAAGAATGGCCGGGTGATTTCCGACGGTCCCTTTGCCGAATCCAAAGAAACGGTCGGCGGGTATTTCCTGCTCCAGGTAAACAGCTTCGATGAAGCGCTGGCGATCGCGCAGCAATGCCCAGGGCTGGCGTATGGTGCCAAGGTGGAGGTGCGGCCAGTCGCCGAAAGTTGCCCGCTGCTCAAAGAAACCGCGAGCGAGCCACAGTTGGCCCACGCTGGGGCTTCTTGAAGGTCCATCGAGCGTGCCGCGGCCCGGGTCTATCTGACACGACCGCGGCTCACCGCCTGCGTCGCGAAGGACCATCCAAAAGATCGAACATCCAAAACGTCCGCTAAAACCCTCATTCATTATGCTCGTCAAAATCCTGATCGTGCTCGCCGTGCTTTTGGTTGGTTTTATCATCGTTGTCGCCTTGCGCCCATCCCAGTTTCGCATTATGCGCTCGGCCCTGATTAGCGCGCCACCCGAAGTTGTGTTCCCTCAGGTGAACGACCTTCATAACTGGGAAGCCTGGTCCCCCTGGGCAAAGCTGGACCCCGCCGCCAAAGGAACCTACGAAGGTCCTGCGGCGGGCGTTGGCGCCGTTTTTGGCTGGTCCGGCAATCAAAACATCGGTGAAGGCCGCATGGCTATCACCGAGAGCCAGCTCAATGAACTGGTCCGGTTTCGGCTGGATTTTGTGCGGCCATTTAAAGGCACGAACGTTGCCGAGTTCACGTTCAAACCTGAAAATGGCCAAACCCGTGTCACTTGGACCATGTCCGGACGGTATAGCTTCATTCCCAAAGCCATTGGGCTGTTCATCAACTGTGATGACATGGTCGGCAAGCAGTTCGAGAAGGGGCTGGTGGAGTTGAACACAGTCGCGGGCTCGACGGTAAAAGCCTGATTTCGGTGTGAATGCCAAGCCTACTGCTGAGGCCGCTCCGCCACCTGGTGAAGTGTCGGTCCTGGTGGAACACTTGTTCCGGCATGAAGCCGGCAAGATGGTAGCCATTCTGACCCGCATTTTCGGCCTCGATCACCTCAGTTTGGCCGAGGATGTCGTCCAGGAATCCTTGTCGCGAGCTCTTCAAACCTGGCCATTCTACGGCGTGCCGGCCAATCCGTCGGCGTGGCTCATGCGGACGGCACGGAATCTCGCGCTCGATGTGGTCCGCCGAGAAAAGGTCTTTCGTGAAAAGGAGGCCGAACTCGTTCACCTGATGGACCGGCCCAGCCTTTCACCCGAGGCCTCGATTTTCACCGAGCACGAGATTGCTGACGATCGCCTGCGGATGATGTTCGTGTGCTGTCATCCGGTAATCCCCGCCGAGGCCCAACTGGCGCTGGCTTTGAATACATTGTGCGGGTTCAGTGTGCTGGAAATCAGTCGCGCTTTCCTGACCAGTGAAGCGGCGATCGCCAAGCGCTTGACGCGAGCCAAAGCGAAAATCCGCGACGCGCGCGTTCCGTTTGAGATCCCAACGGGCGCGGAACTGGCCGGCCGCCTCGAGATCGTCCTGGAAGCGCTGTACCTGCTTTTCAACGAGGGTTACAAGGCGTCGGCTGGTGACAAGCTCGTGCGCGAAGATATCTGTCAGGAGGCCATCCGACTCGCCGCGCTGCTGGCGCAGCACCCCATTGGCAATCGGCCCAAGACCCATGCGCTGTTGACGCTCATGCTCCTGAATTCGGCGCGCAATCCCGCGCGAGTGGATGACCAGGGCAATTTGCTGCGGCTCCAGGAACAGGACCGCAGCCGCTGGGACCAGGCCACACTCGCCCGCGGCATGGCGCATTTCGCCATTTCCGCCGCCGGTGAAGAGCTCACGCGGTACCACCTCGAAGCAGGAATCTCCGCCTGCCACTGCGCGGCCACGGATTTCGCATCGACCGATTGGCCGCGGATTTTGGCGCTCTACGACCGGCTCACCGCTTTCGACAATTCTCCAATCATAGCGCTGAACCGGGCAGTGGCCGTGGCCAACGTCCACGGCCCAGCCGCAGGAGTCGCGGCCGTCGATGCGATTCATAATCGCGCGCAACTCGACTCCTATTACCTGCTCTATGCGGTGCTCGGAGATCTCGAAGCGCAGCAAGGAAATCTCCGGGCAGCGGCAGGTTACTTTCGCCAGGCTTTGGAGCTGACCCAACTTGAGTCAGAACAGCGTTTCCTGCATAAACGGATTGAAGCCTGCCGCGAGCCCAAGCACGAGGCTGCGGCGGCGGCCTAACACTGAGGCTATGGCAAAAGCGCGTCTTCGGCGGCCGAAACCCTAATCTACGCACAAGGGGAAATCGCCGCGAAGGAACACTGGGAGCACAAAAAACAGGATCCAATTCCCTGCGTTTTGGCGGCGAGACGCCGCCAAGACCCGCCGGCCAGAGGCCGGCGCTACGTAGAGCAGGCGTCCTCGCCTGCGGGTTCCGCCGGCGTCTCGCCGCCGGAATTTAGAATTGGGTTTGGAGTCCCGCCTTCAGGCGGTTTTGGCGCCGGGCCGCCTTTAGGCTAATGCCTTTCGGTAATTATTCATCAGCTGCCTCGAGGACTGATATGGTAAGGGGCTCGGTCGAACTTTTCTGATGCTTTTTGCGCGGCCAACGCTGGATCGGTTGGCGCATCGCGCGTGGGCAGGAGC
>DASRFK010000005.1:0-24675 GCA_035651635.1 Verrucomicrobiia bacterium
GGCCAGGTACCCGTCACGTTTGAGCGACTGGATCACACCGCCGACCCGGCCACTGGATTCGTACACCGTCACGGGAATGCCTTTGCGCTTCAAGTAGAACGCCGAGGTAAGGCCGGTAATCCCCGCACCAATGATTGCGACGGAGCTCACGCTAGATCGTTCGCGAATGTTTGCGCTCGCTGACCGGCGCCAGGGTGTTGTCAAAACTCATCGCAATGTTCCGAATAAACAAGCGGCCGGTATTGGTTACTTCAAGTCCGCCCGCAGACCGGCGCACCAGGCCGTCCGCTTCAAAACCCGCCAGGGAATCGAGTTCACGTTCGAAATGCGATTTGAAATCGATGCCCAGGCGCTGCGACATGGCCGCGTAATCCAATGACAGATCGCACATCACCCGCATGATCGTGTCGCGCCGCAGCTTGTCTTCATCGCTGACCAGGTAACCGCGCACGACCGGCACCTGGCCGGCATCGAGCGTGGCGTAATACTTCAGCAGGTCCTTTTCGTTCTGCCAGTAGGCGTCCGGGATTTGGGAAATCGACGACATGCCAAACGAGTAGATATCCGCGCCGGCCCGGGTGCTGTACCCCTGGAAATTGCGCTGAAGCTCTTTGCGGCTCTGCGCGACGGCCAACTCATCGCCGGGCCGCGCAAAATGGTCCATGCCGATATACACATACCGGTTGTTCTCGGTGAGCCGTTCGATCACCATTTTGAGCAACTCAAGCTTCACCTCGGGCGGTGGCAGCACTTTTTGTTCAAGGATTTTTTGCGCCGGCTTGACCCACGGCACGTGGGCATAGCTGAAGACGGCCAGGCGGTCGGGCTGAAGTGAGAGCACGATGTCGAGCGTGCGGTTGAATGACTCGACGGTTTGGTGCGGCAGCCCGTAGATCAGGTCGAAGTTGACCGAACCGAAGCCGAGCTCGCGCACCCAGCCCAGCACCTGCTCGGTCATCGCCTGGGGCTGAATCCGGTGGACGGCTTCCTGCACCTTGGCGTCAAAATCCTGAACTCCCAGCGAGGCGCGATTGAAGCCAATCTCACGCAAAGCGGCGATGTGATCGCGCGTGAGACGCCGCGGATCAATCTCCACCCCGGCTTCGTAGCCGTCGGCGAAAGTGAAATGTTTGTGAATGATGTCGCCGAGCCGCCGAATCTCATCGGGGCTGAGGAAGGTGGGCGAACCGCCGCCCCAATGCAGTTGAACCGCTTTGCGACGTTGATTGATCAACGTGCTCATCCGCGCGACTTCTTTTTCGAGGTAATCGAGGTAAGTCTTCCCCTGGTTGTGATTAAGCGTGATCACCGTGGTGCAACCGCAGTACCAGCAAAGCGTCTCGCAAAAGGGGATATGGAAATAGAGCGAGAGGTCGCGCTCGGTGCGGTTGTTCTCGAGGATCCGCTCGGCCAACTCCGGCCATTTGAGCGAGTCGCTGAATTTCGTGGCCGGCGGGTAGGAAGTGTAGCGCGGCCCAGCCACGTTGTACTTCTTCACTAAATCCAGGTCGACGGTCAGTTTGCTCATAACGATGGTTTCAGTTCAGGGCCGCGCAACAGTGCGGACCGTCTCGACCAGGCTACCGATGCATTCCAGCTTCGCGTTGGGCGGCACGCCGTGGCCCAGGTTGAAAATGTGGCCGGGGCGCCCGCGCATTTCGCGCAGGATCCGGTTGGTTTCAGCCGCCACGATGTTTGCAGACGTGGTCAACAGGAACGGGTCCAGGTTGCCCTGCACGCCCACCGCCGCCGGCAGGGCCGAGGCCACTTCCGCCAGGCGAACGTTCCAATCTACACCCAAGACCTGCGCCCCGGTAGCGACCAAATCCTGCCGGTTCCCATGCACGCCTTTAGAAAAAACAATCACCGGCACCCGGCCTTTAAGGGAGCGAACGATCTCTTTCATCCACCTGGCCGAAGCCGCCTCGAAACAGCCCTCGGATAGCCCTCCGCCGAGGCTGTCGAAAATCTGAACGGCCTCCGCCCCGGCGTCGATTTGAAGTTCGAGAAACGAGGCTACGGCCTGCATGAGCTTTTCCATCAGCCGACCGAAGAGTTTAGGGTCGGAATAAAACAGCGCCTTGGCTTTGGTGTATTCTTTGACCCCGCCGCCTTCGATCATGAAATTGGCCAAGGTCCAGGGAGAACCGGCAAAACCAATCAACGCCGTGCGCCCGGCCAACTCGGCTTTGATCAGCGGTAATGCTTTGGCCACGTATTGAAGCCGTTCGTTAACCGGCTCGACCTCCAGGCGATCGATATCGGCGCCAGAACCGATCAGGAATTCCATTTCGATGCCGCCGCCCTCGCGGAACTGGTAAGGCTGGCCGAGACCTTCGGCCACTACCAGGATGTCGCTGAATAGAATCGCCGCGTCGAAACCGAATCGGCGAATGGGTTGCAGAGTGACCTCCGCGGCGAGTTCGGGAGTCTGTACCAATTCGAGAAAGGTATGCTTTTCCTTGAGAGCGCGGTACTCGGGCAGCGCACGCCCCGCTTGACGCATGAGCCACACGGGGGGGCGGTCAACCGGACGGCAGAGGCAGGCGTCGAGAAAACGCTGGCGATTGGATGCCGGAACGGGTGAAGACGGGGCGGGCACGGGCTTGCCGGAGCCGGATGCGGTCCGGCCGCGCCGCTTAGTCGATTGAACGATTATGCTCATTCGTGATTACGGAGCAACCGGCTGCGGTGCCGCGCTCGTCGATCCAGTTGAATGGTTTAAGATTTATTATAATACCAGCATACGCGTGCAAGGGTCAACGGCTGTACCTTTTTTGCCCTTTGGACCACAATTATTGAACACGCCGCTGCCGCTGGCAGAAAGCCCGAAATCCGAAGGGTGAAGGCCGGAACCCGAAATCCGAAGAAGCGCAAACATGGCCGCCAAGGAGCGGAAAGAACACAAAGCGACGGCTGCCAGCGCCCGCGTCTCGCCGGGCGGTCGTAATGGGGTGAATCCCATTCCGTCGCAAAGCCCAGGGTTGCGCGTGCCGTTGCGCGAAACCGTGGTCAAGCCACCCCAACAACCCTCAACTCCAACGGAGTTGTTGACTCCGCCGCCTTCGGCCACAACCCGTTCCGGCTTGAACTCGGACCGACTTTGTCTTTGGGCGAACACCCGATCTGCGCAGAGACAAAGTCGGCCAAATGACAAGTGATCTGGTTTGGGCTCAATTAGCCGGCCTTCCGGCCTATTCTTGTCCGTTAACGCTAATTGTGCCATTTTTGTCCCCGTGAGAACTTTGTCTTTGCACTTTGTCTTTTCACAGGTGAGTTTGTTCTAATTATACCGCTAAGCACCACACCAAATCAGAACATATCAACCATGAGGAACACGAAACACACCCTCGTTTGTTTATCTGCTTGCCTGGCTCTCGCAGTGGCCATAGCGGACCAGGCCATTGATTCGTCGGTATTCCAGCTGCGGTTGGTTGCCGATACTGGTTCAGAAGCCCCAACGTCAAGCCGTGTTGAAAGGATGAACCTGGTGAACATCAATAACGCTAATGGCCGGACTAACCAGGAGACCCTCTACATCGAAAAGGCGGTTCTGCTCGACGGGCACGATCTGAAGGATACTCATGTAGTAACAGACACTCTAACAAAACAGGCAGAGATCGCATTCGAGCTTAGCGCCGCAGGCCAGAAGCGTTTCGCCGAGGTTACTCGCCAGCATATTGGCAAGCGTCTGGCGATCGTTATTGACGGGCAGGTTTGCTCCGCGCCCGTGATTCAGAGCGAGATTACCGGCGGAAAAGGACAAATCTCGGGGAATTTCACCCAGGAGCAAGCGAGGGAACTCAGCAACAAAATCAATCGAGCGCTAAAGAAATGAAGCGGCTTAACTTTTCCGTGGAGCCAATGGCTGGCTCGCTACGCCTTACGGGTCTGTGAGTCAATGGAGGGCTAGCCATTGCTCACGTCATCGTTAAGCCCGCGCATCCCCTTGTCCGGCGTGACATCAACGATATTCTGAGGCGTCATGGACCATTGTGCCATTTCGGTAAACGCCTTTGACAAGCTGGCGGATTTGTACCGGCAGAAGTACATGGACCTGACCCAATACGACGGTTCGTATCGGAAGTTCTGTGAATTGCTCCGGCCAGGCCGCGCGCGGGTATTGGATGCGGCGTGTGGGCCGGGGAATGTGTCGCGTTACCTTATGGCGCAGCGGCCGGATCTGGATTTGCTGGGTGTCGATCTTGCCCCGCGCATGGTTGAGCTTGCCCGTGAGGCGGTTCCCAATGCCAAGTTCGCGGTGCACGATTGCAGGCATTTGGCTGAGCTTCAACGGCGTTTCGACGGGATCATCTGTGCCTTTGGGCTGCCGTATCTCTTGCCGGAGGAGGCAACGGACTTTGTCGGACAAGCCGCCAACGTCCTTCATCCGGGCGGGATTCTTTATCTCAGCACCATGTTGGGAACCAGCGAGGAGTCCGGTCTCCAACGTTCCAGCACCGGCGACGAGTTCTACGTGAACTATCATGGAGAAGATCAGATCATCCGGGCGGTTGAGAACAGTGGCTTGAAGTTGGTTGAGCGGAGGCTCATGGACAGTCCGAGCGCCGCCAGCAAGCGCACGACTGACTTGATTGTTATTGCCAATAAGTAAATTCGCGGTGCGCATTAACCTATTCGGCGCGTTCAAGCGAGCCTCGCGAGTTAGTTGCTTGACTCGCCACCGAGGTAGGGATGTCGCGCTGCGACGTCCGCGCCGCGTATTAGCGGCGCACCGAATGAAACTACTGTGCACCCGCTCTGGTTCTGTTCCGCCCGCTTTACGGGCGGGGACATCGCAGCGCGATGTCATCTACCAAATGCTGGTAGTGTTCAGATGTGTCCAAATTCGCGGAGCGATTCGAAATCCGCTCGTCAGGGACGCCAGGCTGGGCTAAGGTGCAACCGACAAAAATGCTGCTGGTCATCGATAATTACGATTCGTTCACGTACAACCTCGTGCAATACCTGGGTGAAATGCAGGTGGAAATGCAAGTCCACCGCAACGATCAAATCTCGATCGAACAGATTCGCGCGTTAAACCCGGAGCGGATCCTGATTTCGCCTGGGCCCTGTTCACCGCGTGAATCCGGTTTGTCGAACGAGATCATCCGCAGTTTCAGTTCGCAGATCCCGACGCTGGGGGTTTGCCTGGGGCACCAATGCATCGGGCACGTCTTTGGAGCCAACGTCGTCGTGAACTACCGGATGATGCATGGCAAGACCTCGCCGATAAAACATAACGGCAAGGATCTCTTCGAAGGGATGCCCAATCCGTTCGCCGCGACCCGGTATCATTCGCTGGTAATCCGCCGCGATTCGTTGCCCGAGTGCCTCGAAGTGACCGCGGAAACCGAGGAAGGCGAAATCATGGGCGTGAAGCACAGGCAATTTCCGATTTGGGGCGTGCAATTTCATCCCGAGAGCATTCTCACCGAGAGCGGCCGGCAGATCTTAAAGAATTTTCTTAAACTAAAGAAAGCAGCTATCCCTGCGGGATAGTCACCCCGGAGTTATAGCCCACTCGCCTTTAAGCTGTTTCAGCGCGTTAACCATGAACTGGATGGCCACGGCGCACAGCAGCAGACCCATAATTCGCACCGTCAGGTTCATGGCGATCGGACTCAGCCACCGGGCTCCATGGGCCGACACTCGGAAGATGAGGTAGCACACCAGGCATACCAGCACGATGCAAATGTACAGCGCGCCACGCTGGGCCACATTGGCCGCCTGGTTCTGCAACAGAATAGCCGTCGAGATCGCTCCCGGTCCCGCCAGCATGGGAATGGCCAGCGGCGCAATGGCGATATCGGTTTTCTCGATGCCGGCGGCGGTTTCTTCAGATGTCTCATGCACGCGCGAACGTTGCGCGCGCAACATGTCCAACGCGACCAAAAGCAACACAATGCTGGCGGCGATTTCAAAGGCCGGCATGGTGATGCCGAGAAATTTGAAAATCCATTTTCCCGCCATGGCAAAGACAATCAGCACACCCGCGCTGACTGCGCAAGCCAGCCGCGCCATTTTGATCCGTTGCTCGGGCGTGTCGGTGGGCGTCATGGCCAGAAAGGCCGGGACTGTCGCGAGCGGATCAATGATCACGAACAGCGAACTGGACGCCAGCAAGGCGTACTCGGAAAGCGTCATACAGCGCAAGGAGCGAAAATCGCCTCGGTCATTCCGTGAATGATCTTCTTGTCCGGCGGACAAATAGTGGCCAGCGCACCACCCAACTGGGCCCGCGCGGCATCGCCCTGTCCGCTGACAAAGTAATACGGGCAGAGCCGGACCCGGCCTTCCATTGGCATCACCTGGCCCTGGTTGAAATCAAACCACCTTGCCTGGACGAGCGACGGCTTATGGTATCGCTGCAGCACGTACGGTGTTTGCGGGAACTCCGAGAGCGCTTTGTCAATCGCCGCGGTCCATTCGCTATGCGGTAAATCGCTGCCAAGGTAGACGCCCCGCGCGCCCCAGGCACGCGGCGAGAAGCCTGACACCTTCAAGATCAGCTCCCGCTCTTTGTGCGACAAAAGTTCGAGCTGGCGCCAGTCCGTCAGGTCCAGTTCGGGAATCGCCGCATGCGGAGGCAAGGGAGCGGGATCCAGGAGCCAGCTATAAGGCACCAATTTAAGCAGCCGTTGAAAAAAGCTCTCGCCCAACTCCTGGCGCCAGTAAGGCTGCAAGTTTCTGTTCCAGAGCAACGCGAACAACATCTTCTCCTCGAAAACCGGTTTGGGCGGCGGTGTCAGTTGGATCCGTTTGGCTGCGGCTAATTCCAGGATTGCCTTTGAATTCGAGACATTGGGCAGATCGAACAGCTCAAAAAAGCGGTAAACCGCATCGCCCTCGGCAAACTCGCGAAAGCTCGCATCCTGCGTTCTGAACCTCGAGCTATCCAATTGGTCCGCCACCCAAATCATTTCCGGACGGTACGTGGCCGCTTCCTCGGAGACGACGATATGCACGTGGTGTGCGTCGCCAAAAATGCTGGCGAAACCTTCCAGCATCCCATTCGCGCCCCCAAGCAGGGCTGGCCTTTTAGCCGATGAAGCGCTGGTGTCAACGCCGGTTGCCGGCTGCTCCAGTTCCAGTTTGCTGTAGACTTTATTTAGCCAGGCCGTGAGGCCGATGCCGCCGGGGACGGAATCCAATTCCGTAACACTGAGTCCGTGCTCGGTGATCAGCAAGTCGGGCCGGATCACTCGCGGCACTTCATTCTTGAACGCGGGAGAGCGCTGCAATGCGATTAACTCCGCCGGTTTGCCCTGGTCCAGCCAGCGCGCCACCCACTCGGGTTGCTTGCCTTCGGCGCTCTTGCGGTACAACAAATTTACGGCGCGATAAAATTGAAGAAAAACACGACCTAACGTTTCCAGTTCCTTAGCCACGTCGCCCGCCAGCCGAAACGGCTCGGGCGAGACCCGCCACTCGTGACCGGCGAACAAGCCTTGGGCCGGCATGTTTTCGCGCACAAAGCGCGCGCGTTTGGCCGCCATGTCCACCGAATTCCCTTGAGCAACGCTTTCCATTCCCAGCTCCAATTACCAGCTTAGCCGCAAATCATCGGGCACACCTTAGTTTAGATGCGTGCGAGCGTCAAAAATGAATCCGGTCGTGCTGGAGGCCCTTAGAGCGTGTTGGGCGCGGGCGTATGGGTTCGGAGTCCCGCCTTTAGGCGGCCCGACGCCAAACCGCCTAAAGGCGGGGCTCCAAACCAAATTCTAAAACACGCCCTTAGACATCGTTCAACCATTCGCGCATCGTTTTCGGATCTTCCTTGAACATGAGTGACCCCGGAACGATGAAGTCGGCCCCGGCAGCTTTCAACAGCGGTACCGTCTCGCGCCGGATCCCTCCGTCCGCTTCAATTTCCACCGCGAGCTTTCTCTGGGAGATAATTTTGCGGCCTTGAGCGATTTTGGCGGGAATGGAAGAGTCCATGGAAGCTCCCTTAATCCCCAGGGCCGTGCCGATAATTGTCACCAGGTCCAACTGCTCCCAAAACGCATCCAGCACCTGTAGCGGCTCAGAAATGGACAAGGAAATGCCGGCAAACTTTCCCTCCGCTTTGATCCGTCGCAGGACTGCGCCCGGATCGGGCACTGAGTCATAGCAGAAGATAATTCCATCAGCCCCTGCTTCCACGAAGGGCTCAACCCACGCCAGCGGATCCGTCACCATCAAATGCACTTCGAAAGGGAGGTTGGTATGCGGCCGCAGGGCCCGGACCAGGTCGGGAAAGAACAGCAGGTTCGGGACGTAATGGCCATCGGCGACGTCCAGGTGGAACCGCTCGGAGTAAGGCTCGACGCGGCGGATCTCGGACACGAGGTTGGCAAGATCAGCCGACCAGAGTGAAGTGGAACATTTTAACATAGGAACTGCGTATGAAGGAAATCCGCCACTGCTGTATTCAAATCCGATTTGTATCGCGCCAGGCTGACCGACTTGGGCGTAAGCGCCAGGAATTGGGCATTGGGAATGTGGCGCGCGAGGACTTCCGCAAAAGCAAATGGGTGCACGGGATCGCCGTGAGTGGCCAGCACCAGGGCGGGCTGAGAAATGCCGCGCCATTGCGCGCGGTCACGGCTCGGTGCATCTCGAGGGATATGCTCGAGCAGAGTCGTCGTTTCCGAGACTCGTGGATCCGAAAAGAAGGCCAGCAACGACTCGGCGGAGTCGGAGGACGCTTTTGCGATCGACTCGAAAAGAGCTGTTTGAGTAAATAGTTTTTGAGCCTCCTGCAGCTCGTGGACCTGGAGCAATTGGGCGATCGTTCCGAATAATCGCGCGTTCGGTTCGTTAGGCGAATCGAGCCAGGCTGGTCGCAACAGAACCAGGCCGAGCACGCGTCGGGGATAACGCAACGCGCAGTTGAGCGCCACCCCGGCGCCCATGGAAGTCCCGCCAATCACCGCGCGCTCGACGCCAAGCTGGTTGAGCAGGGCGATCAGGTCGTCTGTGAAGCGATCAAAGCGCAACTCTTCGACCGGGCCTAGGGCATTGGTCCTGCCATGGCCGCGGCAATCCATGCCGATCAACCGGGAACCGGAAGGAAGCTCGAGCAGTGAAAAGATCTTGTCGATGTTGCCTCCCAGCCCGTGCTGAAAGACCACCGGCAGCCCACTGCCTCGATCGAGGTAGTGGAATTCAAGGTTATCGTGAAAAAATAGCGCCACTGGTGGTGAGGTGCTTTTGCAAAAACGCGACCGCCGCCGGTACTTCATCCTCGCTCAGGCTGTGCAGGATCACTGGGCCATCAAATCCAGCGCACCGGAGTAAACCAAGATAGCAATGGTAGTCCAGTTTGCCGCGCCCGGCGGCCACGTGGCCTGTCATCCCGCGAGCAAGGTCTTTCGCGTGCGCGATAACAATGTCCGACCCGAGCAGATCAACCGCTTTTGCAAGAATTTCACATTGCCGGGCGAGGTCCCCAACATGGACTAGATTGGCGGCATCGAACACGATTTTCAGGCGCGGCGATGCCAGTTGATCGAGCAGCGCGCGAGCCTTTTTCGCCGAATCGATGACGTTGGCCGGTTCAGGCTCGATCCCGAGCGCGATGCCGCTCTCTTCGGCCACTGGCAACAGTTGTTCCAGCGCGGCGAGCAGGTCGTTCCAAGCGCCGGTGGAATGATTGTCTGGATGAGCGCGCCACATATCCTGAGGGTCGCGGGTGCCCGTGCAGAGGGTCACGACGCCGGCGCCCAGTTCCTTGCTGGCACGGATGAGCTTCTGAAGCCTGGCTAACTCCTGGCCCCGCTTGGCGGCGTCTGGATCGATGAGATTACACGTCCCCGAAATCGCCGCCATGCTCAGCGAGAGTTGGTTCAACTGCGTACGGATTGCTGCCGCCAGAGCCGGATCGATCTTCTCAGGTAAAGTCGGCAAGCCAGCGCACGAGAAATTGAATTGCACACATTCCAAGCCGTGGCCCTTTACGGCGGCCAACGTTTCCTGCCAGGTCGCTCGAATAAAGGTTTTCGCGAAGATCCCCGCCTGCATCAAACGCCTCCAGTGACTTCGGCCAACGTGACTTTCTCCCCGAATTCCGCCGAACGTGCAATGGCCACCATAGCGCGCATGGCCGCAACGCCGTCATCGATGCTCGCGCCGCGCTGCGATTTGCCGTGAAGCACCGAGTCCGCGAAGCTTTCGATTTGAAGCTTGTACGTGTAAGCGTCTTCGCCCAGGGGCCGGGAGATTTGCCGTGTCTTCTCCGAAAAACATTCTACCAGGCTGGATTTGTGGAACCACGGAAGGAAAAGCTTGCCTTGAATGCTGCCGTGCTCGCCGTAAATGCGAAAACCTTCCTCGAAATCGCCGCGGACTGGGATTGTCAACTCAAGATGGCCCAGAGCGCTACTGGCAAGGTCCGCCTCGATAAACCAGCACAATGTGCCGCAGCGTTCCGAGCAACGCGCCCGCACTGCGGTGATCTCGCCGGCCAGGAAGCGAGCCGTGTCGACCAGATGACTTCCGTGGGTGAGCATATAGTACCGGCGTTTGTCAGCTTTGGGATTTCCGGCCGGGCGCCTCGCTTTCAGGCTGGTCCGAACGAGCGGTTGCAGATTGTCCGTCATGGTGTAGCGGAAAGTGCTGTCGCAGTACCAGGAACGAAACGCGATCAGGCCCCCGAGTTCTCTCTCGACGAACTCTTTGGCGTAGGCGACGCCGGGATCGAATCGGCGGTTGTTACCGATTTGAAAAACGAGGCCTCGGGCTAGCACTTCCTGGCGAAGTTGTTCGCATTCTTCAATTGAGACGCCCAGCGGCTTTTCCACCAGCACGGCTTTGCTCGCCCCAATGACCATGCGGGCCAGTGGCACATGAAACTGGTCGGCCGTCCCAATGATGACCGCCTCGACTTTCGGATCCGCGAGCATGTCTTCCAGCCGATGGTAGGTCACCCGGGGTTCGTGCAGGACCGCCATTTTTTCCACCAGATCATCGGCGAGATCGCAGATGGCATACAACTCGGCATTGCGCGCTTTGCGGCACGCATCGAAATGGGCAATTTGCGAGATTGGTCCGCAGCCCAGAACACCGATGCGCAAGAGCCGTTGTTCCTTGTTCATGGAGAGCCTCGACGCTTTTTAACGCGCATTGGGACCATGAACCCAAACTGCGCTGCGAAAGCTCCACCCTCTCCTGGGGGAGAGGGCCGGGGTGAGGGTGAGCTTTTTGCGTTCATGGTTCATGGAAAGGTTTAGGGATATCGCTGGCGAAGCGCCTCACGTAATGCCCCGAGGCGTTTGCGCGCGGCCACACCCCGCAACGCCGAAAGGTGTTTGCTCATGGGAACATCCCGGAGCTCGCCGGAACGATGCACCTCAAGGGCCTGAAGCATGGCTTCGGCTCCCAATTGCGGTGACGGGCGGCCCCGTTTGTCTTTGATCGAGTTAATGGCCGATCCTGCCAGGAACAGGACTTGTCCGGTGAGCCCGCGCCGTTCCGCATCGGCGAGGTTCAAGCCAATGTTGCCTTGGTCGAGCGCGCCAGCGCGAACAATCATTGTCGGCGCAATGCCCGGAAGCGGGCGCGTCAAAGTTTGTTCCGAGGCGGTCCATTCGGCTCCATACGGCAAGAGGAAAGGCTTGCCAGGCCGGACGGGCGCGGTTTGACGGAAATCGATCCCATCGAGCCGGGCGAGCAGATCGATCACCTCGCGCCAGATGCCGCGCGTCTTGATACCGATTCCGGCGTTGTGCCCGTACAACGCTGGCGGATTCGGACGCGATTTGACGGCTTCGCGGATCATCCGCACGGTTCCGCCGGCAAAAGTCTCGCTAAACATAAGCCCGGTGGCGCCTGCTTCGAGGGCGGCTTCGGCCAAGGCGAGGATCTCGTGCGGCGCGGCGCTGATGTGGGGAGCGAAGATCAAGCCTAAGCCACCGCGTTGCCGTCCGGCCTTTCGGATCGCCGCCACCGCCAAGCGGGTCCGTTCGGCTACGGGACAATAATCCAGGTTTGGATACAGGTCCTCGTCTTCCTTGACGAACAGGAAAAGCCGGCAAGTGGCGATCTGTGCTACCAGAGCACCGACGTCTTGGGCCGTGATGCCAGCGGTCGGTTTCAGAATCGTTCCAAAGGCAGGTTCATCCTGGCCGAAACCAGTCAATTTCCGCACGCCGAACGGGCCGTGCGCGGGACCGGGGAAAGTTCGGATGACTTTTTCGGGGATCTGCAGACCGATCAATCGCGCGTCCTGGTTTTCATACACATCAAAAACAATCGCCGCAGCGACGGTGTGCAGTATGTCGCACGAGGTCAGATGCCCATCCGGCTGCAACATCATCTTTAACGGGAATGCAACGTGAACCAGGCCCAATCGATTCGTGCGGTCAAACGCATCGGTGCCTGCCGGACGCGCCGCGCACGCGGCCAGCAGCCGGCGGGCGGACTTCCCAGTCCGCAGAGATCCTCCAACTGAATCTGGCGCAGAAGGAGTTTTTGTCGCCAGCAGAGGTGGTTCGTCGCTGCGGGCAACGGATGCCCGCGCGCCCGCTGCCGCATTAATTCGGCGTTCCGGCAGCAGTGAGCCGGCGGGCGGTAGCTTCACCCCGATGGTAGCGTGGTAACTGATCTCCTCGACGGCCTGCTCGAGCTTTTGCGACCGGAACGCGAAAAAATACGTGGCGACGATGCAGTCTTCCAGGATCGGCGCTGGTCTGGCGGCCAATCGTTCGCCAATAATCGCGCGCAAGCATTCCTCTCGCTTTGCGCCGTCATGCCAAAGCAATGCCAGAGCTTTAGCCCCGGGGCTTTTCATCGCGGATAAAACAGGAACGCATGCTGAACGTGTAACCCAAGTTCAATCGAATGCAACGTTTGAAAACCGCTTGACGAATGGCTCCCGACGATTTAAGGGAAAGTGACTAAGCCATGTTTCCAAAAAGCGCATGCGTCTTCACTGCATGTAAAAACCGGGAAGGCATTATGCAACCCCTACTCAACTCGGCAATTCATTCAGCTCAGCGAAACAATGTCCCCATCAACTTCAGTTCTCCGTTCGCGGGCGGATGGCTGGCCGTCCTGGCGCTGGCGTTTGCCTGCCATTCAGGGGTTTTCGCGCAGAGCGATAACTTTGATTCCTACTCCAGCACAAGTGATTTGCAAAAGGCTGGCTGGATCCTTTCGTCGCTCAATCCAGCCCTGGTAAACACGACTTTGCCTCCCGACGCTTCCGGCAAGGGCCTGCGCATCCAGGCCAATCCAGTACCCGGCCAGGCGCCCGCCGTGGGAATGTGGTACCGCACAAACGAGTACGACGATTTTTACGTGGCGGTGGACATTGCCAGTTGGCCGGGCACCGACAAGAACCAGGCCGCGGTGATGTTTGCCCGCATGACGGATGCGAGCACTGGCACGGTTGTGCCGGACCAAAACCCGGGCGCCGCGCAAGGCGTCATTTGCAACTACGACACTTCGCAGTACGGGGAAAATCCCGGCGACCGGCGGCAAGGCCAGTTTCAAATCAACCTGGTTAATCCCGGGTTCAATGCGACCACTCTGGCCGATGCGGAGATCACCTTGGTACCGGGCCGCCCCTATCGGCTCGTGTTCAGGGGGGTTGGATTTCACTACACCGGCATGGTTTACGACTGGAACGATTTGACCGCGCCGCTGGTAACGATCGAAGCGGATGACTCGACGCTCTCCTTTTCCAGCGGCGCTTGCGGCATTCTGGCCTACAGCCGGCAAGGCACTTCGGGAACCGCCGATATCACCTTCGACAATTATTACGCTGGAACCAACGATCCCAATCCAGCCGCCGCACCGATCCTGGCGCATCCGGTGGCTGGCACGCCGGCCGTGGACACCCGGGTCCCCACCGCGCGCTGGAAAAACTTCCTAAGCCCGCTGACTTCATTGAGCTTCACCGCAAATACCTACAGCACGAACGTGATCAAGGCTTCCGCTACCCAAGTGCGCCTCAATGGCCGCGACCTGTCCGCCCAACTCAACCTTTCGGCCGATGGCACGAACATCAGCGGAAGTCTGCCGGCGACCGTGCTGGCGAGTAATACCTTGTACAGCGCGGAAATCGTTGTTTCTGATTTAGCCGGTACCAAAACTTCAACCAACACCTTCTGGTTTGATACTTTTTCCGATGCGTTTCTGCTCAGTTCGGGGGTCAAAGTGATTGAGGCCGAGGAGTACAATTATAACGCGGGAGATTTTCAACTCGATCCCATTCCCGTTTCCGGGACCAGTACCAATGGCATCGCCGTTAATGGCAATGGCATCGGCTACTTTGGCGAGGTCGGGGGCGCTGGGATCGATTTCTCCAACCATAATGCCAACCCCGACCCGAACTTCTCAGCGTTCCGTTCCGGCGACGCCGTGCGCACTTTAAATGGAGGGCTGATCGGGATCCAGGACGGCAACCATCTCACCGAGTATGATCCGGCTTCAGACAATGTGCGCAGCCAGCATGCTCGCTCGAATTTGCTGGAATATGTCGTGACGAGGACCGAGCCGGGCGAGTGGCTTAACTACACACGCAGCTTCAGCGCCGGTCTTTACTCGGCTTTCTTGCGGTACTCCTCCTTCGGGGCAACCTCCAATGAATTGGACCTGGTCACCAGCGATCCGACTCAACCGGACCAAACAGCCACAAAACTGGGGGTTTTCCGCATCGGAAACAACATTCGGTGGTCGAATTATCTCTACACTCCGCTGGTCGACGATTCGGGCGCGCCGGTGCTGCTCAGCCTGGCCGGCACGAATACCTTGCGCCTACAGATCGCTGGAACTCCAGGCGAAGATAATCGCAAGACGATGCTTAACTATATTATGCTGGTGCAATCACCGGTCCAGGTTTGGGGCGCAAGTTCGCCCATTGGGCCGTTTGCACTCGAGCCCAGTGCCGTTGTGGATGCAGCCACGCGCACGATCACATTGTCCGCCAGCGGTAGCGCGAGATTTTATCGACTCAGCTCAGGCATCTCGCTTTCCACCAGGCTCGTCTCCTACTCGGGTGGAACTGTGACCTTGGGATTTTAATCGGCGCATCGCTGCTTTTATCAGTGTTCATCCGTGGCCATCCGTGGCCTAACTGCATCCTTCCGGCAAACGGTTGGCGCAGGCTCCGGGCTTTTTCGGCCTTCTTTCGGATTTTGACCTTCGGCTTCGGTTTTTCCCGCAGCCTTTCTCCTTGACAGGTGCGCCCGGGCGCTCCGACAGTTCAGGTAGTTACCGAAAATTCTTCAACCCAATCCCGAGATATGGCCAAAATTGCAATGATTGGAGCAGGCAGCCTGGTGTTCTGCAAAACTCTCATGTCGGATTTTCTCGCCACGCCGGCGCTCAAAGGCAGCGAATACCACCTGATGGCGCTCACGCGCTCGCGACTCGACAAGATGCACGCCTTTGTCAAACGCATGATCCAGGACAATGGCATCGACGCCACTGCGGTCTCGACCACCAATCGACGGGAAGCTCTCAAAGGCGCCGATTATGTCGTCGTGATGCTCCAGGCCGGCGGAGTCGAGGAATTCAGGCAGGACTACGAAATTCCGCTTAAGTATGGAGTCGATCAATGCATCGCCGACACCCTGGGGCCCGGTGGCGTCTTTCGCGCGCTGCGACACATTCCTGCATTGCTCGAGATCGCGCGGGACATGCAGGAGCTCTGTCCGAACGCCATTTTGTTTAATTATGCCAACCCGATGGCGATGTGTTGCTGGGCCTTGGGGCGCGTGCCCGGACTGCAGTTTGTCGGTTTGTGCCACGGCGTTCAAACGACGATGGATCTCATCGCCAGTTACACTGGCGTGCCCAAAGAAGAGATCGATTTCGTGGCGGCCGGCATCAATCACATGGCCTGGTTCCTGCGCTTGCAACACCAGGGGCGGGATCTTTACCCGATCCTCAAGGCCAACTTTGAGAAACCCGGCTATTACGTGAATGAAAAAGTCCGCGGCGAAGTCCTGCGGCATTTCGGGTATTTCATGACCGAAAGCACGGGTCACTTGTCCGAGTATCTTCCGTACTTCCGTAAGACCCGCAAAGCGCTCGAAACGTACTGCGACGAGCCGTCATTTGGCGGCGAAACGGGCGCCTATTATAAGTATTGCGCGATGCTGGCCGAGAAGTTCGCCAAGACCGACCCGCTTTCGATCGAATCCACCGCCCTGGGACCACGCAGCGCCGAGTATTGCTCGCATATCATCGAAGCCAAAGAAACCGGCGAAGTGTTCCGCTTGAACGGCAACGTGCGCAATGACGGTTATATCGCCAACCTGCCTGCCGGCTGTTGCGTCGAGGTCCCCATCTTTGTGGATCGACTGGGCTTGCACCCTACCGTCGTGGGCAACCTGCCACCCCAATGCGCCGCGCTGAACATGACCAATATCCTGGTGCAGGGTTTAACCGTTGAGGCAAGTTTCACTGGCGACCCCGAACTGGTCATGCAAGCGGTAGCGCTGGACCCGCTGACTTCGGCCGTGCTGACCTTGAAAGAAATCCGCGACATGGTCGCCGAAATGCTCGATGCCGAGCGCAAGTACCTGCCGCAATTTGCCAACAAAAAACTCCGGACGCTGCCAACGATTACCGTCCCTCAAAACGTGGTGCGTCAGGAAGTCCCGCTCGACCCGGCGCTCGCCATTGCGAATCGCTTTGGCAAACTGGCTAAGGCCTGAGAAGTTTGGTTATCACGATGTCAGGTTTTTCGGCGGGCCTGCTGCTCGTCGTAGAGGTCGACCAAGAAGTTGGTGTCGCAAATCATCTTCGGTTGGATCGGCGGCCTCTACCCCTGCGCAGGGTCTGCAAGGCTCGGCGGGCGGCTCAGCCTTGAGATAGTCGAGGACCTCACCTGCCGTTTCGATGGGTTCCGGGAGTTCGCGCAAGATGACCTGGGTAAAACTCTCGCCGGGCAGCTTGTGTTTCTTCAACCGCCGATGGGCTTCTTCGCTAATGGTCAATGTCTTGAATGCCATACACTAAAAACACACGAAACCCGGTGAATGCCCAAGGACGTCCGAACCGAAGCCTGTCTTTGGGTTAGTGTGGTGCGCTTTTGGGCAGGCTGGTTTTGAAGCCGCGGAAGAGCTCGCTATCAGTCGTCAAAACCAGGGTGGTGCTGTTGGTCACGCTGCGGCGATAGGTCTCGAGGGTTTTGAGAAACGCGTAGAGTTCGGCTGACTGAGGCGACTGGTTGTAGGCCTGGGCGTAGATCTCGGTTGCGCGGGCGTCGGCTTCGCCGCGGATGGCTTGGGCGGTCTTGTAGGCCCCGGAAGTGATCTCCTGCAGGTCGCGCTCTTTGTTGCCCATGATTTCGGCGGCACGCCCTTCGCCCTCGGCGCGGTAGCGGTCGGCGATCTGTTTGCGTTCGGAGGTCATGCGGCTTTTGATCTGGTCGCTGACGGAGCTGTTGTAGTTTAAGCGCATCATGCGCACGTCAAGCAGATCGATGCCGACCTCGGCCAGCTTGGGTTGGGCATTGGTCAGGGCCTCCAGTTCGACGCCCGTGCGACCGATGCGAATGGGGGGCAGCTTGCCGGTAATGACCTGGCTTTTGCCCAAGTCATTGGTGGGGCCGCCGACTTCTATGTTTTGGTCGATAGCGGGCTTGCGATTTTTGTCGGTGCGCACGATTTCAATGAGGTCGTGCTTGGCCACGGCGTTGCGCACTTCGCTGCCAATGATGTCATCCATACGGGACAAAGCGCTGCGGGTATCACGCATGCGGGTGTAATAGAGGATCGGGTCACTGATGCGCCAGCGGCCGAAGCTGTCGACCAGGGTGTAGAGCTTGTCGCCGGTCGGCATGGGGACGGCCTGGCCGTCCCACTCCTGGATGCGGCGATCCAGCCGGTGAACGGTTTGAATGAAGGGCGTTTTCATGTGCAGGCCCGGCTGGGTAACGGGTTGGCCCACGATTTTGCCAAACTGGGTGAGAAGGATGGTTTCCTGGGGCCCGACGGTGTAGAAAGCGGTACCGACGGCGGCTTTGAGGGCCAGCAGCAGCACGATGGCCGCTATAAAACTGGCGGCCATGGTGACGAGGCGTTGAATGGTGGGGTTCATATTGGTGGTCCTGGTCCTGCGTTGCGGTCGGGTTACTTTGCCCCGGCGCCGATCCCGGTGTGGCCCAGGTTAAGCAGGGGCACCAACTGGCTGGCCTTATCGTCGATGATGATGGTTTGGCTGATTCGGGGCAGGACCTCGGTCATGGTTTCGAGGTAGAGCCGCTGGCGCGTGACCTCGGGAGCCTTGGTGTATTCCTTGAGGAGCGCGGTGAAATACTCCGCGTCGCCCTGGGCTTCGTTGATGCGCTTCTTGGAATAGCCTTCGGCCTCCGAGATGGTCTTCTTGGCCTCGCCCTCTGCCCGGGGGATTACCTTGTTATATTCGCCGGTGGCCTGGTTGAGCATCCGCTCCTTTTCCTGCTGGGCATTATTTACGTCGTTAAAGGCGGCTTGGACTTCGACCGGCGGCACCACGTTTTTGAGCTGCACCAGGCTCACCGAGATGCCGAGCTTATAGCGCTTGCACAGCTCCTGAATGAGGGGGGTGGCGGCGCTTTCGATTTCGGCCCGGCCAAAGGTGATGACTTCGTCCACGGTATGGTCGCCGATCACTTCGCGCATGGCCGCTTCGCTGGCGGCCCGTAAAGTGTCCTCGGGGTCGCTGGTCTCGAAGAGGTAGGCTTTGGGGTCGTCGATCCGGTATTGAACAACCCATTCGACCAGGACGGAGTTGAGGTCGCCAGTGACCATATCTTTGTCTTTTTCGGGCTCGGGGCTGCCCTGGTGGGGGTTGGAGGCGTTAGGGCTGCTAAAGCCAAACTCCAGTTTTAATTGGCGCAGGGTCGGCACGATGCTGACGGTGTCAATGCCCATAGGCAGCTTGAAATGCGCGCCCGAAGTGGTCGCTTCGGTGTAGTTGCCAAAGCGCTGCACGATGCCGACTGAATCGGCCGGGACGGTGTAGAAACCGCTGCCCACCAAGAGGACCAGGCCGATTAACAGGGCGATGGAAAGGACCGCGCCCCAGTGGAACGATTTGAGAGGCGGGTTGCGACTGGGATCGACTGGTTCTTTCCAGTTTGGATTGGTTTGTCTCATGGCTCTTGAAAGGGTGTTCTGTGTCGTTAGGCACAGCGTAATCGGTCCGAGCCGTCCCGGCGATTACACTTTGAAGTTGTTTTTCCAGCCTCGACCCGAGCGGCTCAAGATCACTGGGTCCGGGGCGCCATTCCGGCGGCGAGACACCGCCGGAACCCGCAGGCGAGGACGCCTGCGCTACGTAGCGTGGGCCTCTGGCCGGCGGGTCTTGGCGGCGTCTCGCCGCCAAGATCGTTATTAAAACGCGCGCTAAGCCTTGCCGACATGCTTTTCTGGCGGCGGCGGGCCCGGTTCGGGGTGCACGGTGACATCGGCGCCGGGCAAAAGTTCTTCGACGGCACGTTCGACGTCATCGGTGAGATCGTGGGCGGCCTGCAAACTGATCCGTCCGTCCAGAGTGACGTGGAGATCGACGAAGTAACGCGGTCCGGAATGGCGTACCCGCACGGCATGGCAATCGAAGACGTTGTCCATGGCTTCCACGCGCGCTTTAATTTTCTCGGCCACACCTTCGGGCGACGCATCGATCAAAGCTTCAATGGCGCGCAACCCGAGTTTGAGACTGACCCACACGACAATGGCGGCCACGAGTAGTCCGGCAACGGCATCGGCTTTTTCCAGCCAGACCAGGTGGGGAAACTGCTGGCCCAACTTCACGCCGGCCAGGCCCAGCAGCACAACAAGCGAGCTCCAGACATCGGTGCTGAAATGCAAGGCGTCGGCCTCGAGGGCCTGGCTGCGATGCCGGGCGGCAGTCCGGGCGAGCATGCGCGCTCGGGAGATGTCCACCGCGATTGACACGGCCATGACGCCAAAGGCCCAGATCGACGCTTTAACCACGACTTGCGCGCTCAGCAGCCGCGAAACGGATTGGCTGATGATCCAGGCGCAGGTGCCTAACAATAACAAGGTCTCGACCAGGGCCGAGAGGTTCTCGAGCTTCCCATGGCCATACGCGTGACCGCGATCGGCGGGTTTGCTGGCGGCGCGCACCGCAAAAAAAGTGATAATTGCCGCGGCAAAATCCAAGGTCGAATGCGCCGCCTCCGCCAAAATCCCCAGGCTGCCGCTCAGCAGTCCCACCAGGATTTTTAATCCGGTCAGGAAGACGGCCGCCAGGATCGAATTCAGAGCGGCACGGAGTTTTTCGTTGTCATCTTGAGCTGGCATCAGAGCGTCCTGGGGGGATGTCCCGGTGTTCGGAAAGGTGCCGAAAGGGATTGCGGCGAGCCAGTTAATTTGGCGCGATTATCTGGCTTTTTAAACCCCGACCGTTACCCACTGCCGCAAAGTCTTGTGTTCGCGGAACGCACCCTTACGCCCGCCGCTCCAACGCTCCAGGAAATTTCAATTGGGGCGGCGGACCCTGGTATAATGACTTATTTCGAGGCTCTGAAGACGTTGCTTTGAGCCATCCGGCCAAACGACTTCAGCCCAGTCGACCTTAGTGGCGTCGCCGAGGCCAAAATGAAGGGTACTGGCGCTTTGACACCGGTAGGAATCGCCTGTCACGAGTTCTGCCGTGGCAGCCTGTTGCCCGTAATGGACGGTCATGCTCGTGCCGACAGGGGACTTGCCGTGGGCATCTTCACGAAATTGAAAGCCAATCCAATTGCCGGCATCAGGAAGGCGGTTCCGGTAAACCCGCAAGGTCTGCCGCGGCTGAGGCCAGACTTCAAACGTCGTGACCAGAAGATCCATTTGACCATCGCCGTCGAGATCGTCGGCGACAACGTTACGGCAATCCTGTTCCAGCCCGACGCCCATGAGATGGCCCACTTCGAGGAAAGAGTCGCCTCCGAAATTCAGGTATAAGCGATTCTCCTCGTACCCGCCATACGAGTCATCCTGGCCCCGGGTGCGAGTAAACTTCGACTGAAAGTAGAGGTCCGCAGCGCGATTATTAGTCGAACGGCCGACATAAATGTCGTGGAGCCAAAACTCGGGATCGTAATCGTGGACATGGGCGCGGGTCTCGTGGCCATTGGCGATATAAACATCGGGAAAGCCATCGTTGTCGAAATCAAAGGCGGTGCAACCCCAGGACCAGCCGGAGCGCAGGATGGAAGTGTTCAGCGTTGTCTGCTTAAAACCGCCAGCCTCGCCGGCAAGGAGAAGTTTGTTCCCAGAAGATAAGCGCGTCCTGGAATCATGGGCATCGTAGCCATCCGCGCGCCACAGCTTGAGATGCTCGAGGCGATCCACCGCGGGAGAGGCCATGCCAATCATCAACAGGTCCAACCGCGCGTCCCGGTTGAAATCGGCCAGACTATGGGCCATTCCAAATCCGGTCGAATCTGCCAGGCAAGTTGCGGTCACATCACAAAAACGGCCGTGTCCGTCATTGCGATAGAGGTCGATGCCCGCAAAGTCGCTTACCACGACCAGATCCATGGTTCCGCCGTCCTGCAAGCGCGCGAACGAGGCGCTATACGACCGGCGCCAGCGCTTTGAGGCCAGGCCGGAGCTTTCGGTGGCGTCACGGAAATTTCCCTGGCCGTCATTGAGCAGCAGATACGAGGGATCGCCATCGTTGGCGTCATGGTAAGGCGTGGGCATCTGGCCATGGAAGTAGGGACTTTTGTATTGGGCAATGAAGACGTCGAGGTCGCCATCGCCATCGATGTCCGCGCAAGTCAAGACCTGCCCATATTTCAGGAGCGGATTGGCGGCCCATACTAGACGGCCCGGGTCGTCGAACGTGCCCCGCGCGGAGCCGTGAAACAACCAAAGTCCATCCGGCTTGGCGCAAAGAAAATCTGGTAATCCGTCACCGTCAAAATCCGCAATGAGAGCGGTAAAGATTCGTCCGGGCGGATATTTACAGAGTGAATCAGAATGGTATTGGCCGTCTGCCTGCCTGCGATAGACCAGGTTCTTTCCGGCTAAAATGATCTCGGACAGCCCGTCGCCGTCGAGGTCATATAGAATGAGGGGATCGATGAAGAGCCAGTTCTCGAGAGGTGTAACCGTTTCGGTTAGCAGCGGCTGGAACGCCCGCTGGCCGTGCCGGCTGCGAATGCTCACCTGGCGGGCATCCACGTGAGCGGTCGATAGTTGACCGGCAGCCGTATTGGTCGCCCAGGTCACGATCAGGTCCCCCTCCAGGGTTGCCCGATCCAAACCGTTCGTTTTCTCCACATCCGCCCGGAAGCTGAAGCGGCCGCGATCCGGATCAGCGCCGGTGGCAGGATCGAAGGCGCGCAAGCGGAACTCGACATGACCCAGGCGCCAACCGGCGCTTTGGGCGTCGCTTAAGAATTCCTGCCACTGAGCTTGTGACCAGGTGTCGTAAGACTGCTGCGCCTGACTTAATTGGATTCCGTGAACCAGGCTCTGTGAGGGGCCGTATCGAGCAACGAGCAACTCGCCCGGGTTAAAGGCTGCCAGGACGTCGAACTTGTTGGTTGCCTTGTTGAGCTTGTCCCAAAGCGCTTCGAATACCATGGCACATTGCTCCGCTCGGCGCTCGGGCGCCCAGGTCGTGTCGTCCAGGAATCGCTCGTGCTGCTCGAGGGCGGTAAACTGCGCCAGCAACTCCGGGCTGATCACGTTAAGGCCTTCAGCTGCTCGGACCGAGCGAGAGGTTCGGTGCTGACGCTGGACAAAAAAGGCTGCCAAGCTGATCGATAACAATACGAGCAACGCCAATAGACGCCCTATTCGCCGGTGGAACATTATGTCCAAGGATACCCGACCTGCGCCGGGGGAACCAGAAGAAGTGGAACAGGAAAATTCTCGAGTTTGCAGGTTTTCAAGTTCTCAAGTTACGTTGTGGGCGCCGCTGTACGGTTCCGCCACTGTGCGACGTGCACATGGAACGATACAACCGGAATCGTAGATGAAGGCGAATCTGCTCTGAATGTTGCGGAAATCTACCTGTGTTCATCGGTGTTAATCCGTGGTTTTGGTCCGTTAAGAAGGAGCTCTTAAAAAAGACCTTGTGGTTTGGCGTGGGTGGATTAGGGTAACCCCGCACAATGAATCTGAAGCCTCAACCGAAGTCGAAGGAAATGCGTCGCGCGCACGCGCACGATTTCTACTCGATTTCGTGGCGTCAGGGGACGAGCGTCGTCCCGCGCCATCTCTGCGGTTGGGGTGTAAAGCATGAGTAGTTAACCAACTTTGACTTTTCAAACCCACCCGCTGAAAGGCCGGTGGGTTTTTTGTTTGCCCACGGCCCGAGCACAACCAGAAGAGGCCAATATGGACGAAAGAGATGCCAGCCTGAAAGAGAACCTACGGGCGCTGCCGCGCGGCGCATGGATTCTCTTTTTTGGAACGTTCCTGAACAAGTTCGGCACGTTCGTGGTTCCGTTTCTGGCCATTTACATGACGCGACTGGGGTATAGCAGCGCCAAGGCCGGACTGCCCATTGCCGCTTATGGAGTCGGAACACTAGCGGCCTGTTTGCTGGGCGGCAACCTGGCTGACCGGATTGGCCGGCGCAAAACAATCGTGTTGTCGATGTTCTCAGCGGCAGCGGCAATGCTTTGCCTCTCCCAGGCGCGCGGTCTGCCGCTGATTATCCTGTTTTCGGCAATTGCCGGACTGACGGGCGAGTTGTACCGCCCGGCCAGCAGCGCGCTGCTGGCGGACCTGGTGCCTGCCGGTCAACGGGTGACGGCGTATGCGGCCTACCGGATGAGCTTCAACGCCGGTTGGGCATTTGGTCCGGCCACTGCCGGGTTGCTGGCCAAGCATTCCTTCAGTTGGCTATTCATTGGCGATGCAGCGACCTCGGTCCTTTACGGCGTGGTTGCCTGGCTGGCGCTGCCCTCGGGGTTGCGAGGGGCGCGAGCGGCCGGCACGGTGATTGAAACCTTCCGGGCGTTGCGCGACGACAAACGCTTGCGCCAGGTCGTTTGGTCCTGCCTGGTGATCGGCCTGGTGTTCGTTCAGGTCTTTTCGACCATGAGCCTTGAAATCACCAGCAGCGGTTTTTCAGCGGCCACTTACGGGCTGGTGATTTCGTTGAACGGCGCGCTGGTAGTTTTGTGTGAATTGCCGCTGACAACGATCACCAAACGCTATCCGACACGTCGAGTCATAGCCCTTGGATTCGTGCTCATTGGCGCCGGTTTTTCTTCGAACTTGTTGCCACGCACATTGCCGCTCCTGGTGCTAACGACCTGCCTGTTCACGTTTGGCGAAATGATCAGCATGCCGGTGGCCGGCGCGTACGTGGCTGACCTGGCACCGGTCGAGCGTCGCGGCTTGTACATGGGCATCTATGGAATGGTCTGGGCCGCGGCGTTTGTCTTCGGCCCCAGCCTGGGACTGGCGCTGTTCTCGCTCAGCCGGACGTTGCTGTGGATAACCTGCGGGGTGCTGGGGATCCTGGCGGCGATGCTGATTTCGCGGCGTGTCGAGCCGATGGCAAGCGCTGGGGCTCCACAAGCCGCAAAGCCAAAAAAACTGGAACTGACGCCCGGGGGCGCATCGCGGTAGGGACGGCGCGCTGAGACTGTCTCAAAACTTCTTGAAGGAATTTTTGAACGTACCGCCGGCAAAAGGATCGGATCACCATGGTTCAACCGATAGCTCCCGATTACGGCCAACAGTTCCTGCTTCCGCCAGCCTTGGAGGACTGGGT
>DASRFK010000006.1:0-3815 GCA_035651635.1 Verrucomicrobiia bacterium
GGGCCGTCGGGAGTGAATTCCTCCCAGGCAACGTACACGGCATGGCCGCTCGTGACGATGATGTTGTTGTAAGCCTCACCGGGAAGCGAGGCCAGCGGCCGCGGCGAGGAAAGCCGCGTGAGATGCTTGTCGGACCGCGCAAAAAAGATATCGAAGTCACTTTTGCCCAGCGGCATGTTCTGGTCCTGCCAAATGATGTAAGCGGCGCCCTTCGGACCAAACGCCACCTGCGGCGACCCCGACGTCAGCCCCAGGTTGGGCGCAACATTTTGTGGTGGCGAGAAAACCTGCGAGAAAGAACTCGTGAACAACAAAAAGACGATCCCGGCTATCAATGGAACAGAGAAATGAGTGCGCATGGTCCACCTCTGAGGAATGTGAACCTATTCTGTGCTTCACCCTCTCGTGGTCGCCGTGACGCCTTCCACCTTAGAGTGTGACGTTCCATGCCGCCGAGGGAGGGAAACATTACAATCCGCCTGCCCATTGTTCGCAGGTGTTCGAGGAGAGCCGCAAACCTAGGGAACTCCCCAACCAAACCCTGCTCCCGCAACTCTGCATCTAACGTTCTAAACCGCGCATCCCATCGCACCTGACACTAGCTGGTAACGCCCGCGGATCGTCGCCGATGGAATGCAATGGTTTGGGGACCTAAAATAGTGGAACCCGAATAGCACGGCACACAAATCTCTGTTTGCGATGAGCGAAGGCATTTTATGAAAACCACACTGGCATTACTGGGCGCGATGATGCTCGTCCTTCCCCTGTCTGCCTGGGCCGCTTTGGGCGGGGACATCAGTTCCGTCGAGGCCGACACCGCCCAATCCGGCGGCACGGTTCGCATCCTCAAGATGACCACTCACTCGGTTCACGAAATCCGCACCGCCTCCGGCGTCATGGTGCGCGAATACGTGTCACCGGCCGGCAAAGTTTTCGGTGTCGCCTGGCAGGGCCAGGCAAACCCTGATCTCCGCCAGGTGCTCGGAAAATATTATGACCAGCTCACCGCCGCGTCCCGGTCCTCCTCAAGTCCCGTTCGCGGGCGGCCGCTCATCGTTCAGCAGCCAAACCTGGTCGTGCAGATGACAGGCACCATGCGGGCGCATTTCGGCCGCGCCTATGATCCGAATTTGCTGCCGCCGCAAATTCAGCCTGCAACCATTCGCTAGCGATGCGCGCCATAAGGAGATTGCCCGTGCGTAAATTTTTCTTTTTCGCTTTGTTCGGAAGTTTGGCGCTCGCAACCGGATGCGGTGGCGGCGGATCCAGCAACAATGGCGGTTCGGGTGGCGGCGGCGCCGTGGCCAACTCCGTGCCTATCGTGGTCAACGCCGGCCTGGTCAATTCTGCCGACACTGCTTTTGCCAGCGTGACGGTGTGCGTTCCCGGCACCTCGAATTGCCAGACCATTGACAACATGGTTATTGACACCGGTTCGACCGGCTTGCGCATCCTCAAATCGTCACTAACGTTACCGTTAACCCAGGCGAAAGGGCCCACTGGTAATCCTTTGCTCAATTGTGGCCAGTTCGTCAGCTTCTTCACCTGGGGTCCGGTGATGACCGCTGACGTGAAGATGGCGGGTGAAGTTGCGAGCTCCGTCCCCATTCAGGTAATTGGAGATGCTGACACCGGCTTTCCCAATCCAGCACCGGCCTGCAAGGCGAGTTCGACGACGGAAGCCAACACCGTGTCGACCCTCGGCGGAAATGGCATCCTCGGCGTCGGGCCCTTCCTGCAGGACTGCGGCTCGGGCTGCGCCGGTCCGACCAGCAACCCGGGTTTTTACTATGAATGCCCTTCGCCGTCAGTGTGCGGCCCCACTGCCGCGAATGTCCCGACCAACCAGCAGGTCGCCAATCCGATATCGTTTTTTGCCGGCGACAATAACGGTGTCGTGATTCAACTGCCCCAGGTTCCCGCCGCCGGCGCGCCCAGCGTCAACGGCACCATGATCTTTGGCATTGGAACCCAATCCAACAATGGTCTCGGCAACGCCACTGTCTTCACGCTTCTCTCCGACGGGACCTTCAGCACGCTCTTTGCCGGACAGTCTTATCCCGGCAGCTTCATTGACAGCGGATCGAACGGCATCTTTTTCCTCACCACCAACGACCCAGGTATCAAGGGCACCGGCATCTTCAACTGCACGGACTCGCAAGGCAACCCCAACGGTTTCTACTGCACTCCGCAGACGGTTAACCTCTCTGCCACCAATGAAGGCACGAATGGCCACACGAACATTGTGAATTTCAGCGTGGCCGACGCCAACAGTCTGCCCGTAAGCAACACCGCCTTCAACGACCTCACCGGCAGTAATCCCGGCAGCTTCGACTGGGGCCTCGGCTTTTTCTTTGGCCGCACCGTGTTCACGGCCATCGAAGGCCAGAGCACTCCCGGCGGCCCTGGTCCCTTTTTCGCCTACTGATCTTCGAGTCGGTACCCACTTCACCCATTGTTTGGGGGGAAGTGCGTTTGCCTCGTGAGTCTTTGTTTTGTTCCCGGCGTGACTCGGCAGCCCTTTCACGCAACATTCCCCATTGACCTTCTCTGCCTGCTCGGCGACCATAGCGCAACGGCGCTCGGCATCTCTGCTCTCATCTCCCTGCCGCGCCTGGGGCTATCCGACAGGATAGATTTTTAGACGGTTGGTTAGTCCCGCGGCCCTGATGTGTCCGGCAGTAAAAACGCATTCACCTAAGTGGCTGGAAATGTACCTCTTGTCGGGTTAAGCGGAGCGGGACTGGGTCCGCACAACGGAACCCGGCTTGCTTCACAGGTTAAGGCTGCTTGGGACGCGGGTTCCTGAAAGTGGGGGCGCAATGCTTCATTCGCACAATTTCGCACAGCCTGACAGGAACCGCCTTGCCTTCGCGGCCCTGTTCTGCCTTTTTGCCGTGAGCTGTTTCGCGGCGGATGTCCTGCCCAACATCGCCGCCAACGAAAACCGCACTCCGGCGGGACGCCTCGAATCCGGTGTCCTCACCCTGAACTTGGAAATCCGCAAGGGAATCTGGCATCCGGAAGCGGATGACGCCGAAGCAGCCACGGCCCAGTCCTCCGCTCCCACCGCGATCGAAACCTATTCTTTCGCCGAGCAAGGCCACGAACTCCAGGTTCCCGGCCCTCTCGTTCGCGTTCCCCAAGGTACGGAACTCCACCTCACCATCCACAATCTTTTGCCGGTTGAGACTTTCATTCATGGCCTGGAACAGCATCCCGGCGACGGTAAGAAAACCCTGCAACTCGGGCCCGGCGAGGCAAAAGAACTGCGCTTCGCTGCTGGAGAACCGGGCAGCTACATGTATTGGGCGACTACATCAGC
This sequence comes from Verrucomicrobiia bacterium, assembly GCA_035651635.1. Lineage (GTDB taxonomy): Bacteria > Verrucomicrobiota > Verrucomicrobiia > Limisphaerales > UBA8199 > JANXQE01. The sequence continues at coordinate 3,326 of DASRFK010000006.1, forward strand.
CGACGCGCGCGACGACTCCGATGGGCCCATGGCCGGCGCTTTCATCGTGGACGGTCCCAGGGATCGCACCGACGATCGCATTTTCGTCATTCAGCTCTGGGACAAGAGCGTCCTTCAACCCGATTTTCAGGCCGTCCTCACCATCAATGGAAAATCCTGGCCTTATACCGAACGGATCCAGGCGCAGCTCGGCCGGCCCGAGCATTGGCGCGTTCTGAACGCCAGCGAAATCGTTCATCCCATGCATCTGCACGGCTTCTATTTCTATGTGGACGCGGTGGGCGATGGTACCAGCGCACATGAGCTTGGCAACGCCGAGCGGCGCATGGTGGTCACTGAAGTGGTAGCAGCACACCATACATATGACATGACGTGGATGCCCGAGCGCGCCGGCAATTGGCTCTTCCATTGCCACATCCTCGATCACATGAGTTCCTATTTCAGTCCGTTCCTGTACGGACCCCAGGGACCACCCACTAGCACGCCGCAC
>DASRFK010000007.1:0-5188 GCA_035651635.1 Verrucomicrobiia bacterium
CCGCCCCGCCACAAAAAAATGAGCCCCGGCCACGACAGACAGATTGCGCCCGGGTCTGGTAGCTTCTTCACCGCTGGAAAATCATTTGGCGATTACGCATGAGCCGGACAACAGAGAACCCTGACTCTACCAAAACGTCGCGCAAGAACACGGCGCGCTGGGCCGGCGCCGTCGTCACGTTGCTTCTGCTGCTGGCCGTCGCAGCGACGGTCACCCATAATCCGCCGCCGCAGTCGGCGCCGCCGCAGTTTGTCACTTCGGGCGATTTAATTGCATCGCCCGCGCCAGCCCCGGCAGCCGTGCCTTCCGTGCCCGCCGTTCCGCCGGTCACATTTGCGCCCAAGGCCGCGCCGCAAATCGCCGTCTTGCCGCCCATCAAGGCCATTGACGGCTATACAGCGGTGGGTTTCGACCGGTTGGCCAGTTTTCCCATTCGCACCAAGTGGGAGTTGACCGACCCGGTCCGCATCAAGGGCGAGCAACGCATTGTGGGCGAAGTGCCGGCCGCCATCAAAGCGCTCGATAAAACCAAGGTCGCCGTCGAGGGCTTCATGCTGCCCTACAAAGTTACCGATGGGCTGGTGTCGGACTTCTTTCTGCTGCGCACCCAGGCCAAGTGCTGCTTCGGCCTGCCCATCCAGGTAAACGAATTGCTGACCGTCCACATGACCGGCACCGGCGTAAAATCGCTCATGGACCAACCCGTCACCGTTTACGGAACGTTTCACCTGGCCGAGACGCGCGACGCCAGCACCGGCACGCTCAGCGCCATTTTCAGTGTGGACGGTGATAAGATGCTGACGCCGAAATTGTAACCCTTTTCAAGAGCTTCAAATCCGGTCAATCAGTCCAAAAAATTCGCAAGTCGTTGATTTGCAACGCGCTGCGCTTTACGAAGCGCCGTTTCTTCGTGTCACCAGTTCTGGTGACTGGCTGGTGACCGGAAATCTGGTAATCTCACTCCAGTTGACGGTGCAAAAATGCAGTGTTCCGTGTGTGTTTTGAGGCGTATGTCTGCGGCGCCGCACCAAGAAGAAAATTTGTTCTCGCGGATTGGCCGGGCGAAAGCCCGGCCTTTCTGTTGTACAAACATCCGGTCGACGGGCCAAGGAACGAGGACGACGACGAGGACGAGAACAAGGACGAGTTGGGGGTCAAAATGCGTAGATTCTCCGGGCAAGGCTGTGTTGCAAGAGGCGGCAGGCCAGCCACACAAACACGCCATACCAGACAATGAGCGCAAGCAAAAAGCTCAATCCGGTAGGTTCATCTCCAAGAACGGTGATGGTTGCACCGGCCAGTGCGAACGGCAGGAAGAGGGCGGCTGCGGTCAGAGCCACGGCCAGCCACACCCATTTCACCCGCAGGGCTGAGTAAGTGGCAAATACGGGAAGCGTCAGGAATACGCAAAACAGTAAACTGCATACCATGGCAGGGGGAGGTTCCCCTTCGGTGGACCAAGCCGGCCGGAGCACGAAACTGGAACCATGCCAGTCCCAATAGAACCCCGCGAGCACCAGAGCCGCCGGCGAGAATTGTTTCCATAATCCCCAGACGCGGCCGAAGATAAGTTTCCTCGCGGGGAGAGGCGTTACGAGCAGGAGTTCAAGCGCGCCGCTTCGCTTTTCTTCCATGAAGCCACCAACGCCCGAGACGACGTAGAACAGGCCGAGGATCACCAGCAACACGGAAATCCATCCCACCAGAGCGTCATTTGAAGCGGAACTGGCCAGCAAGCAGATCACCAAAGCGCCCCCGCAGAGCAACCATTTCGTCAGGCGGGCCTTCCACGAATATTGTTGGAGCCAGGCGATGGGGTTCCGGCCCAATGACCACCGTGAGTGCCGCTTGAAGGTGCTGGTGAAGATGGGCACGCAAAATCGGCGGCGCAGCTTTTCCTTGCGAATGGAGGCGGGTTTGTCCTGCCAGGAGCGCCGCAACCTGGCCGCTGCGAAACGGTTGATGAGGATGAAGATGAGGACCGCCAGAATTGGAATCACCCAGCACAACGTCTTCCAAGTGGCCCAAAGATTGGCAGCCCGCGTTCCCGCCATCCAGTTCCACCCAAACTGATCTTCTCCAAAGAGCCCACCGACCAGCATGATGGCAATGCCGAGCGCTTCCATGATTCCGCCAAACGAAAGCAACCCCCCGATGTCTCTCCCGGCCGCCATAAATAAAGGCATGATTACTATCAGACCGAAAACAGACAAGACCAGCGCGGCGAGAGTGTAGGCCAGCAGGATGGCCCGAGTGCGCTCGCGCGCCAGCGAAGAGGCGAGCATTCCTGCGCCAAGGCACAAGAGGGCCACGGAGAATTCCAGGCTCAGCGCGATGAGGGCATCAGTCCATCCCACACCTCCCGCCAGAAATGGCACCGCCAGCAACGGCACCAGCGCCAGCCATAATGTCAGGGCACGCAATCCTTGCACGAGCACCTTGCCGGCCACGATGCCGCCAGCGCTCAAGGGCGTCAGAAACAGGAGACCCATTGTTCCATCGCGGTGTTCGCGGGCGATGCAATCCGCCGCGGATACCGGAATCACGACGAAAATGAACAGCAGCAAGACGGAGTGCAGGGTGGCCAGGAGCGCTGCTCCCACCTGGGTTCCCAATTCGTCCGAGTTGCGGACAACGATCCAAAACAGAAGCGATCCAATCAACCCGCTGCCGATTCGCAGGCGATGGTTCACCGGCCGTCGCGCGCCTTCGCGCAACTCGCGCTGAACCACCGGCCAGACATTCAATCGGCCGAACGGCCAGTTCCACAAACTTTTAATTCCGTTAAACAATACGAAGTCTCCTACCGCGGCAAACTGGCCAACGCGGTCGCGCTGTTCGTTTGTGAAGCAAGGGATATGAAGTTAATCGACTGGCTTTGATCCGTGGAAGATCTTCTGCTGACACCTTGAAATGACGCTAGTGGGAGCCTGTGCGTATGTCAATTCACTTGCTTGTTTGACGGCGCAAGAGGATTCAGCATTCGGTGTGTGATGAGGGGCGTATCTCTGCCGGGCCGCAGCAGTTGGAAGTTTGTTCTCGCGGAAAGGTCAGCCTTTTAATGTACAAATTGGCGTTAAAGGCGAGGACTCCCAGGACGTAATCCGCTTGAGCAACCTCCCGGCGGAAGGCAAGCTCGGTTGCAGGTCTCCATGGAATAACCGGAAATGTTCGCCTTCAGAAAATCAATTGTGCGCCGCCTCATTTTTGTATTGGCGCTGACTGTGATCGTGATCACGGCGGCGTTACTCAAATATCATTACGCGATGCAGAGGCTTTTGGAACAGGGCGCGTCAGGACGAACCAATTCCTTCCAGCCGTTTGCCAGCCGCCAATTTGACGGCGTTGATGTCAGGACGTTTTTAGATGCCCGGGTGGCATTACTTTTTGTTTCCGACCACTTCCCGCCGACGAACGAGTTTCTAGCTTCATTTCGCAGCAACCGTGTGATTACCGGCGTCAAAAGCTCGGGATGCGCCGCGGCGATTGATCGTCGCGGCTATTTTCTGACCGCCGCGCATTGCGTCGATGCAAAAGAATTCCGCATGTTCGGCCGTGAATTCAAGACCAACGGGATTGTGCTCCGGATCATGACCGCGAGGGTGGTCTGGCAGGGCGACCACGGCAAAGGTGAGCCCGACCTGGCGATTCTGCGGATAAAACGGCCGATTGATTGTGCCTTCGATCTGGCGGATGAAGCCGAAAACAATGCGCCGGTGATGGCTGTGGGAATGCTCAGGAAGGACACAACTGTTTTCGCGACGATGGAATTTTTGGGTGGGACGATAACGGGTGTCCAGCAACGAACCGGGAGTGAGGCGGGCGCAATCATCACAACTGATGTTCCGTTGCAGCCCGGGGACAGTGGCGGGCCGTTAGTTGACACCAAGGGACGGTTGGTGGCCATCGATACGGAGGCTTTCTACCCACCCGGGCATGGGCTTTTGCCGGGCGGTTATCTGAGCCACTCGGAGCACCCAGATTGGAAGTGGGTGAAGGAGATCGTCGAAAAGGACTTTCGCGATACCGGCACGGCGGACAAATAAGGCGACGGCGGGATGCAGAAAAATGGCGGGACGAAATATTCGTTTTTGACGATTTTTTTGAAGATTGGGAGCGTGCGTGGCGCAAACGACTGGATGTGAGGGCACTGGGCGGTTTCTGACAAGGCGGGGAAATTTCAATAATCTCCGGCGGACCGTTTTGTGTTTTTCGAGACCTGTGCTTGAATGGTTGTGCATGAATGCAGTTGGCAATTTACGATTGACGCGCGGCGCCGGTAGTCGACGCCTGACGCCGCACGCCGGGCTAGAGCATTTTCTATTTAGATAGACGCATATTGGGCATGGCGGAAGAAGCCCCGGCAGTGCTGAGGAGAGAAGGAGTTGAGTGCCGCTGCTAAAGCTGAGTGAAGGGCCTCCAAGTCCCGGGCCGCGGTCTGGCGCAAGTGGGTCTTGAGTTTGGAAAAGGCCAGTTCAATCGGGTTGAGGTCGGGGCTGTAAGGCGGCAGGTAACGGAGGCCGACTCCACACGCCGAGAGTAAGCGACTGACGTTTTGGACTTTGTGCGTGGCCAGATTGTCAAGGATGAGCGTGTCGCCCGCCCGCAGTTGCGGACACAGGACCTGCTCAAGATAGACCGTGAAGACTTCCGCATCCACGGGGCCTTCCACCAAAAAAGGGGCGGCGATGCTTTCATGGCGCAGGGCCGCAATGAAGGTGGAACTTTGCCAGTGGCCATGCGGGATGGCGCTGAGGCAACGTTGGCCGATGGGGCAGCGACCATGCAGCCGGGCCAGTTTAGTGTTCAACCCCGTTTCATCGATAAACACCAGTCGGCGGACGTCCCAATCGGGCTGCCGCTGGCGCCAAAGCTGCCGTGCGGCTTTAACATCCGGCCGATCTTGCTCGGCGGCGCGAGTCGTTTTTTTTATAGCTCAGCCCCAGTTGTTCCAGGCGGTGCCACAAAGCGGTGAGGCCGATGGTCACGTTCAACCGCTGGAGACAGCGTCTTTGGAGTTCGCCCAAAGTCAGATCCGGTTGCCCTGCAATCCAACGGCGCAGGGTGCGGTCATGCTTTTCCAAACGGGAGCGGCGATAACCACCGATCTGCTTGGGCCGGCACGCGCCGGTCAGCCGGTGTTGCTTCCAAAACCGTTCCACGCTTTTGCGGCTGACGCCAAACCGCT
>DASRFK010000008.1:0-4008 GCA_035651635.1 Verrucomicrobiia bacterium
TTTATCGCGCGTGCCATCTGGTCGATTCAGGGCGACAAGGGGCAGCGCTCTACGACCGGTTCCGGGGGTTTGCCCGCCAAATGGTATCCTACGCCGGATGGCTTATGGCTTTGGAAAGGGGACACCTCCAGCGATGAGGTCAACGCGCACATGTTCGCCGTGTCGCTCTTTTATGAATTGGCGGCCAAGGGCTCCGAACGCGACGCCGCCCGCGAACACCTGGCGTCGATCGCCTCACACATCATCGACAACGGGTGGAAACTGCGCGACAAAGACGGAAAACCCACTCGCTGGGGACGATGGGACCCCGAATACCTGCAGCGGCCCTACGGCTTCGAGTCCCGCGGCTTGAACGGGATGGAAGCGCAAACGTATATGCACGCCGCCTATGCGCTGACGGGAGATGCTAAATTCCAGGCTGGATTGCAGCAACTGCTCACCTGGCGGTATCACACCTACACGGTTCGTCAAAAAATCACCTTCCCTCCCGACCAGGTGGCTACTTGGGACGACGAGCTGGCGTTCTTTTGTTACCACGTGCTGCTGCGATATGCCAGGGACCCCGATCTGCGGTCCATCTACATGCGCAGCTTGGAACGAAGCTGGGAAGTTCAAAGAATTCAACAAATCCCATTTTTCAATTTCATTTACGGCGCCCTGACTGGCAACGACTGCGAGGCCGAACAGGCGGTCCAACACCTGCGGGAATGGTCCTTGGACCTGGTGAACCACAACTATCGCAACTCACACCGGGCCGATTTGGCGCCGCAACATGGATACGTGCCTTATTGTGGAGGCACGCGAGCCATTTCTCCGCGGGAAACTGAAGCCAAATGGGGCAGCCGTCCCGCCCTCCAGTATGATGGCGGCGAGGACAGCAAAGCGGTCACACCGCCCATCGGCTGGCTCATGGATTACTGGATGGGCCGCTACTACGGCTTCATTGAAACGCCCCGCTCTTCTGCCGTGGCATCCGTCAACAAAACGCCGCGCCCGATTGGCGCAGCGTCTTATGCCGGGCCACCGCGGCCTAAGCTGCGGTGGGAAAGTCCTAATTAATTAGTAGGTCTTTGCTTCTCCAGGACCGAGACCAATGGGATTGCGAAATTCCAGCTGGTCATCCACGCGCTGAACACCGGGTAGACGAGCGATTTCATCGCGCAACTCCTGGCGCTGGCGATCGTTGCGAACGCTTCCGCGCAGGGTCACAACGCCGTTTTTAACCACCGCCGCCATCGGCGCATCACCCAGTTTGCGGTCGGAGGTTAGCAGCCCGCGAATCTCTTCCGCCAGGGTCCAATCCTGGCTGTTGGCACCCGTTGGGGGCGTGGTGACTTCGATGTTCGAAGGCACGGTTGAATAAACCCGGGCCGCGTCGCGATCCGAGGTTGGTGAATAGGACTCCGATAGAGCCGGACTATAGGAAACGGACCGATCGGGTTGATTTGACGCACAGCCAACCGCTACCAGCACCGGCACGCTTAGCCAAACAAGGCTTTTGAGATTTTTTTTCATTTGTTAAACCCTCCAATCTTTTGACAAGTGTAAAATCGGCCTAGGCTGGACCCGCGGCCATGGGGTCTATACCGGTTTGGTGAGGTAAAAAACCGCGGGGCGATCGCTTTTCGTTCGCACTTCGGTCGAACCTAAAAAGCGCCGCAAACGGCGCAGTTCAATGAAAGCCTCACGCAAAGACGCGAAGCCGCCAAGAAATAGAACTAAATCAGCCTATCGATTCTGGATTCCCGTCCACCAGTTAATGAGCAGCACCAGCAGCCGGTACTTTCATTTTCCTTTGCGTCTTGGCGTCTGGGCGTGAAAACGCTCTCGAGTTCAACTGAATCGCTACGCCTGTGGTGAGGAAGAGTCCCCTTAATTGCTTACCCGGAAGTCAAAAATATTCTCTGAAATGAGTTGCCCGGACTGATTGAGCACTTCGGCCCGAAGCTGGCGAGCTCCGGGCGTTGAAGTCGTCCACTCCGCCATACCTAACCTGGTGATCGAATCCTGCTCCATCGAAATTGGCCATTGTCCCGCGGCTTCCTCCATCCCTTTAGGATCAGTTATTCGCCACCGAATGATAGTGTTTGGAATCGGATCCCAGCTGTCGTTAATAGCCCAAATGCCGCACTGAAACCGTTCCCCGGGTTTCCAAGTGTCGCGGTCATATTCGAGGCTTGCGCACACCGGGGAGAAGCTGCGTTGGACGGTGTAGAAGACCTGGGTCGGAGCGCGGTTGAAATCGATCGCCGCCATGGTGACCGAGGGCCAGATATCAATGGCGTGGAAATGGCAGATACCCCCGGCAGGGTGATATTTTAGCCGCCGGCTGCGCTCCAGGGCAATTTGGAACAGCCGCGACACGTACGCTTGCGTGCGCGGAATGTACTCTTTAAGGCTTAACCCGCCGGGATCGCCCCAGGCGCGCAATGCCTCGGGGATTTGCAGCCGGCGGAAAAACCATTCCTGGGCATGGTCCTGAATGGGCCAGGCTTTCGGCATGAACTGAATGAGCGTCTCGTAATTGGGCAGGCAGGTGGCGCCAAGCTCAGAGACAAAAGGCTCGGTCATGTTTGTGTAATCCCAAATCGAGCCATCGTACCATCCGTGATAAACGTGAGCATCGCCAAACCGGCCGGTGGACCGGACCACGGGCCGGCGTTGCGGGTCGAGCAGCGCTGGCCGGGCCGACAAGTGCTTGGTCAGGTCCCGGTAATTCTCAAGACTTTCCTCATCACACGTCGTCCAGGAGGCCACACAAGGATGATTGCGCGCATACCGGATCAATGGATCGTATAACTGGGATGCCCGGAGCGAGAAGGCGCGATCCTCGGGATACCAGGCTTCCAGATAATCCTGCCACACCAGCAATCCCAATTCGTCGGCCGTGTCGTAAAACTCCGGATTGGAAAAATTACAGTGCAGCCGAATCAGATTGACGTTCATCTGCAAAATAAGCCTCAGATCCCGTTCGTAAGCTGCCCGATCCATTTCCGAGAGGAACAAGTGGTAATAGTAATTGGTGCCGCGAATAAACATCCGCCGGCGATTCAGATAAAACGTCCAGCCGATCCGCTCGATCTCTCGGATTCCCACCGCCATGCTGCGCGCGTCGATGACCTGTCCGGCGCTATCGCGCAGCCGCACATCGAGCGTATAAAGGTTGGGCCTGCCGTGATCCCAGGTCCACCAGAGCTGCGGACCTTTTACCGGGATCGCTACCTTTGCACTCCGCGCAGACGCGGCCGTTCTGACCCGGATGATTTGGCTGGAGGTGAAATTGCGAGGCGAAAGCGTCAACTCAAGAGTCGAGGTCGTTTCCGGCGCTCGTTCCAGTTTGATCTCCGCTTCGACCCGCGCGCTACCGTCATCTTCCAAGCGCGTATCCACCGCCACATCCATGATTCGATTTTCCCCGGCGGCCAGCAGACGGACCGGACGCGTAATGCCCAGGGGCGTAATGTCGTCCGGTTTCTGGTCTACGGCGCCGTAAGCGCCTTTGATGGTGTAAGAGCGATGCTTCCAATAGTAACTTACCGGTGCCCAGGTACGCACCATCAGTTCGTTGGATTGATCGCGCAGCACGGCCGAGGAGAGCTCAAATTCGTAGGGGTCGATGTAACCTTCATGGCGGCCGAGGCGTTGACCGTTAAGCCACGTATCGGCGTAGTAATCCGTGGCGCCGAACTGCAAAATCAGCCGTTTCCCACTCCAGCCATCCGGTCGATCAAACCGCCGACGGTACCACCATTCCTTCGTGCTGACCCATTCGGCTTCCGGTGTGTAAACTTTCTCAGGCGCCAACCATTGAAGGTGCGCGCTGCCGGGAACTCGTACCGTTCGCCAGCCGCTGGCCGGCGGGCCCTGCCCCTTCTCGCACCAGGCCAATTCCCAACTGCCGTCCAAGGAAATGGACTCCGGCTCGAATGCCGGGGGCGGCGTCTCGACGCTCTCGATCTGAACGGCCTCCACGCGATCCGCCGGACGCAGGATCCCAGCTCTGTCATC
>DASRFK010000009.1:0-21127 GCA_035651635.1 Verrucomicrobiia bacterium
AATTGTCGAGGCCGCACCGGACGCTTTGTCGGAAAGGAGCCGGACCGCCTCCCGCAACCCATCGCCAATACTGGACACGCCGTACGCGGGAGGGAGATCGCGGACTAATTGGGAAATCCTGGCTGCCGGCGCGAGCCCGGAGAGCACCAAAGCATGTGTCTCACAATCAACCAGCGCGGCCGCATCGTCCGAGCCGAGCTCTCCGAGAGCTTTCAGAATGGCTTGCTTGGCCAAAGCCCATCGCTGTCCATCGGTGCCGGTGGCCAGCATGCTCGCCGAACGGTCCAAAACGAATACCACCCGGCGTTGCTTGCGAGCGGCTGCGACGGCCTCATTTTGCCGCGAGTAAGGCCTGGAAAAAGCCAGCACCAGCAACGCGACAATCAACAAACGAAGCGCCAATAAAAAAAAGTTCCGCAGCTTGCGGCGCCGAGAGGATTGTTCGTCCTGTTGCTGAAAGAACCGAACGGTACTGAATTGGATGCGCTTTTTGCGACGTTTGAGCAGCAGATGAATCAGTACGGGAATCGCCAGCGCGGCCATCCCGGCGAGCATGAGCGTATTGGTGAAGAGGAAGGTTGGCATGGCTAGACGGCAGCCCGGCGTTCCAGGTATTGGGTCAACGCCACGTCCAGCGGAGCATCGGTGCGCAGAAGCTCGTAATCGACTTCCAGATCGATGCATTGGCGCTTGAGCCCGTCACAAAAGGTTTGCAAGCGCTTTTGATACTCGCGGCGGAAATCGTCGGTATGCACTGGAATTTGCTCCTGTGTTTCCAGGTCTTCGAAGATCGATTCACCCTCGTAAGGCAGATCCAGCTCTTCCGGCGCCAGGACGTGGAACACCAGGATCTCCTGGTTCTGCGCCTGCAATTGGCGCAACAACTGCCGCGCCGCGTCCTCGGAAGTGAAGAAATCGGAAATCACGACCGCCAGGCCGCGTCGGTTGAGAGTTTCGGCCATGCGGAATAAGCCTTGGTCCACGTGCGTCCCGCCGCGCGCCTGGGCGCCAGCCAGCAGGTGATAGATCTCCTCGGCGTGATGGCGGCTGGCGTGCGCCGGCACTGCCTGGCGCGCTTGTTCTCCAAAAAGGATCAGCCCCGGGGCGTCATGCTGCCGCACCATGATTTCCGCCAGCACGGCCGCCAGCACCCTAGCATAGTGGAATTTGTTGGCGTCGTCGAGCCCGAAATCCATCGAGGCGCTGGTGTCCAGGAAGATCTGGCAGCGCAGATTGGTGTCATCCTCGAATTGTTTAACGTAGAACTCGTCCGAGCGCCCCCAAACCTTCCAGTCGATGTGGCGCAGGTTGTCACCCTGGGTGTAGGCGCGATAAGCCGAGAATTCTGTGCTGTATCCAAGGAATGGGCTGCGGTGCAGGCCGGAGATGAAGCCCTCGACCACCGTTCGCGCGAGCAACGACAGATCGTCAATCGCCGCCAGCGTGCGCGCGTCTATGTTGAGAGTTGCAGGCACCCACACCTACTTTCATTTCCCGTCGGGCCGCACTTCGGTCAGCAGCTTGCCAATCAGATCTTCGACCGTCATTTTTTGGGCCCGGGCATTGAAGTTCGTCAGGATGCGGTGGCGCAGGACCTGGCGCGCGACGGCGCGGACTCCCTCGTAATCCGCGCAGAGTCGGCCGTTCACGGCAGCCAGAGCCTTGGCGCCGAGAACCAAATATTGCGATGCACGCGGGCTGGCGCCCCAGCGCACGAATTCTTTTACATAAGCAGGAGCCCCGGGGTCTTCGGGGCGTGTGCGCGAGACCAGCTTCACGGCGTACCGAATCACCTCGTCAGACACTGGCATCGCGCGGACCAGTTTTTGGATCTCAATGATCTCTTCCGCGCGCAAAACCGGCTCCAACTCGGGCAGGTCCGCACCGGTCGTGTTGCGCACCACGCGCTCTTCTTCGGTAATAGTGGGATAGCCGCAGTGGATGCTAAACATGAACCGATCGGCCTGCGCCTCAGGCAACACGTAGGTGCCCTCCATTTCAATGGGGTTTTGGGTGGCGAACACGTGAAATGGCGCCGGCAAGGGGTAGGTCTTCGAACCGATGCTCACCTCGCGCTCCTGCATAGTTTGGAGCATCGCCGCCTGGGTTTTGGGCGGCGTGCGGTTGATCTCATCGGCCAGGATTAAATTGGCAAAGATGGGGCCGGGCAGGAATTCGAGACGGCGCTGCCCGCTGGCGGGGTCCTCCTGGATGATATCGGTGCCGGTGATATCCGAAGGCATCAAATCAGGGGTAAACTGGATTCGGCTGAAAGACAGATGCAGCGTGCGCGAGAGGCAGCGCACGAGCAACGTTTTGGCCAGGCCGGGCACGCCCACAATCAAGGCGTGGCCGCCGCAAAAAATCGTCAATAGCACGTTGTCGATTACATCCTGCTGGCCAATGATGATTTTGGAGATTTGTTGAAGCAGCCGGGCGCGTTGCTCGGCCAGGCGATTGATCGCTTCGACATTGACCGGTTCCCGGGCCGGCACGACAGGAGGGGCTTCGATGACCGCTTGCATAGTTGTCACACTGGTTTAACGCTCGACACTAACAAAAACTCGGCAGGAAACGATTTGTTTCAAAAGATTCCTCAAAGCGCCCGGTTAGCGCAGCCGCACAAGGCGCAACGACGCGGTATCGAACCAGGCTTCCCCGCGCGAGGCGCGCAATTCGCAGACCGCTTCAATCTCGCTGCCGCCCTCCGGGACGCGAAAGGGATAGGCAAACTTCTGCCAATCCTGGGTGCCGGTCAGTTCAACGGCAACGGCGTTGCCGGAGATTCGCAAGCCTGCGCCGCCACTAGGCTCGCCCGAACTGGGGCGGATATCTTTGGTCTTGATCCTGCCCTCGAAACGGTAAGCGCCTTCTTCCAGCATGGCCTTGGTGCGCCAGGAACAAATCGTGTTGCCCTTAGCTGCCAAATAAAGCGCATCGTCGGCTTCAGCCGATTTCTCGTGGCGAAACTCGGGCTGTCCGGTTTGTGTGCGCCGGGTCCAACCCGAGAGTTGGAGCGAGCCGCGCACCGCAACGGAAGGCGGTGTGCTCAGAGTCGCCAATTGCTGCCGCAGACTTTCGTCGCGCTGCGTAATCCGTTCCTTAAGGAAATTAACCTCTCGGTCGTGGTACCGGGCCACCGAGGGACCGGCCGACTCCACAATTGCCGGACGGATCACGGCCGCGAGCTGGTCAACCCGTTTGAGAATCGCTTCGACGTGCCAAACGTTGGTGTACAACTGAGACATCCGCTCCAGGTAGCGCCGTTTGCCTTCGGGATTGGAAATCACCGCGCTCGCCACGCGGCCTTGCATGCGAGGCAGGATGCGGCACTCCGGCGTAGTGCGCTCGACGCCGAACATCTGGTCGAGTCCATGAGGCATGAACACCATTTTGTTGGCGCCTTTGTCGTGGAACAGCCGCCAGTTGTTGTGGTTCATGGCGTAGCCGTCCCAGTCGCATTGCATGACATCCATCGCGAGATAGGAGAGGAAGCGATCCATGTCCAAGGTCTCTTCGAGCCGGGCAAATTTGCGGGTAGGATCCTGTTCGCGCAGCGCCGAAATGAGAGCCAGCAACCCGGAATGGTCCTGCGGGTTGTCCCCTGAATTGACGCTTAGCCGGTCATTGACATCCTGAACAAATCCGCCGTCGTACAAATTGCCGCTGGTATTGTCGAAGTAGCGTTTTAGAAAATGTTTGCCCCACCCCTCGACCATCACCCGCAACCCGAGATCGCGCCCGTTCAGCTCGACCGTGGCAAAGCCCGCATGCGGGGCCGGAACTCCCGCCGCCTCGAACAGCTCCCGGCAGACTTTCTCAGTCAAATAGGAACGGTCCTGCACCGAATTATTCAAAGAGATTTTGTGATAGCCATGGAAGCTTTGACCGGAGGCCAATTTGTCGAAGTTGAGCGTCAACGCCGGGTTGTCGTCAATCGGGCGAAAGCTCCCAGCCGCGCCCTTGAGATGCACCTCGACGTTCGTATAGACCACACCGCCCTCCCGTACGATGGCTTTAACTTTTGGCCGTTCCTGGCCGTTGCCCCAGCCGGAATTGCGCAGGGCCGAAATGCCGGAATTGGGGATCAAAATGCGGATCTTCAGGACGTTGGTCCCCGCGAAAATGTCGTCCTTGGGCTTTTCCTCGTGAGAGCTTTCAGCAGCTTGAATTGGCTGGGGCGAATTGCAGCAGGTGCAAAGGGCCACGAGAGCAAGCGCAGCCCTGGTCCTCGAAGGGACGACTTGCAGGAGCCCGCCTGGCTGGGCGAATCTCCATCTGGAAATGCGTGGAACAGGAACGGGCGGAACGCGTCCCTCGGAAATAGGGGCGGGCGCTTTTATTGCGGAATTCATCGTGTCATTTTGGATTATCGCGTTAAAACGCCGCCGGAAACACGACTGATGGTTTTGGCAGTCCTAGTTTTCCTCCCAGCCGCGTCTTTCCAACTGAACGCTCTGGACGCCTTCGGTGCGATTGAGGATACGGACCAACTCGTCAGGTGAGCCGCCTGGCCGCAATCGGACCTGGTAAATGACGGTCAAAGCAATTCCTTGTTTGCCGGTCCCCATTGAGAGGAGCTTGCGGTCGACGATGTGCGAATCACATTGACCGTCCAGAAGTTTGTTCAGGTCCTGGCCAAGGCCGACGCGCAGGCTGAGAACGTAATCAGGGTCCTCCTCTTCTTCGCGGGCCGGCCGGATCAGCATCATCAGAAAAGCGGCCAGGGCAACGATGCAAAATCCCAGCAGGGCGACCCAGGGGTTCTTGGCCCCAACGGCCATACCCACAACCACGGCAAAAATGACGTAGGCTGTATCTTGCGTGTCCCGGACCACCGTCCGAAACCGGACAATGGACAAGGCTCCAACGAGGCTAAAGGCGCGGGCCACATTATCACCGATCACCTGGGTCACCACCGCAATGAGCACCGACAACAGCACAAGCGTCGTTGGAAATGAGGTAGCAATCGGATGGCTCTTGCGGGTGCGGCAATATACCCAAGCTACCGCGCCTCCAAAAACCAAGGATAAGACCAGGCGCACCAGTACGTCCATCGGTGAGACCGTGGGACCGGTCGCAAACGGAGACTTCAGGAATTCAGGCATATGGCCTTGGGTGACTCAGTGGGTGGGTGCGAAGCCTCAGGGACATCTACCAGACCAAGAGCCACGGCTGCCAGACGGTATTTCGAGAGGCGCTTAGCATCGAGGGCGAAGGATTCCACGAGTTCCTTGAACAGAACCGGCATGCTCATGCGAAACTTGAACTCGACAATCGACTGATCCTCGGAAAGCGACAGAGCCGGTGTCGCTTCGTCAAAGGCAATCTTTTGAAGGGCAACCGCGCGAATGCAACGGTCGATGGTCAGCCTAATGGGGCCGTCCTGGGTCAGCGCTACTCGGGCGATGCGCTGATAGCTAATCTGACAAATTGGTCGTAACTGCCTCGCTTGCAATCGTTGGTGATACCAAAAACCGGCCCAGCCGGGGTCCGGATCGGGCTCTTGCAGCCGGGCAAGCTCTTCAATTGGCACGGCCGCTCGCCGCTTGCTGACTAGGCCACGTGTCTTGAGTTTTCTTTCCAAAAAGACTGTCTTGCTCGAGCCATAGCGGCGGATCCGGTACTTGCTGCGGCCAAAAGAGCCGCGCCGGTGGAAGACGTCGAAGTTTTCCGTGTCGAAGTACAAGCTGGTGATTAGGTAACCGTCTTTCAGGCCGCCATCGCAGGCGTTGGGATCGGGCACCAGCCGGGAACGCGCCCAATCCAAGACCAGCTCGCTCGCGGATTCAGGCACCTGGAATTTTATTTCCGCGGCGAATTCGCGATTTTCCCTCACATCAAGCGATGGAGACAGGGTTAGAGTCACCGGCTTAATTAGTTATACGTTTTCCGCACTGAAAATCTCTGAAAAAAAACACGCTCTCTTTCGGGAGTTTTAAAGACTTCCCTTTGGACGTAAAGACACAATTCACGTTCAATCATTAGACCATGGCCGTCGCACTTAGTTTTGGCCAGTCTGGAAGCTCCCACCTTAAGGCACGATGAAGCCCTGCCGGGGAGGACGCGGTCTTAATAGGTGCAATGGTCCTGATATCTTGATACATATACTCCAATCCACATCCGAAAGTTGCAAAAAAATGCGCTTTATGCCACAGCAGGGTATGGCCCGGCTCAACTTCGGCTACCTCTTCGTGGTTGCGTGGGTTTTCGCTGCATCGGCTGCAGATCTCAGAGCGACGAAGCACGCCAAACCTGGACCGGAATGGCTGTTGCAGTTGGAGCATATCCCAAAACAGCCGCGCTCAGGACAGACAGTTCAAATTCAGGCCGAGGTGCGTGTGGGCATCACCAACGTCGAGTTGCTCTACCAGGTTGTCGAACCGGGCGCGTACATCGAGCTGGGCGATTCTGCCTTTCGCAATAATTGGAAGCCGATCCAGATGCAACCGGTGGCTTCGGCGGCCGATAAGTCCACCTTTCGAGTTGAGTTGCCGGCTGCGCTCCAAAAACACCGGCGCCTGGTGCGATATCGGTTGAAAGTGCTGGATTCTGCCGGCAAGGAACACTTCGGTCCCGACCTGACGGACCTGCCACCCAACCGGGCGTATTTTGTATACGACGGGATCCCGTCGTGGACTGGGGCCATCGATCCTCGAGGCGGTAACGAAAAACTGACCGCGCCTTATACCTTTTCACCGGAGGTAATGCAGCGAGTGCAGGCTTATCAGTTGCTGGGAAAACGGCGTTCCATCGAGAACGCCACGTGGCGGGAACAGTCCTTCGGCAAGGAGTACAAGTACACCGGAACGCTGGTGGTCGATGGGGAAGTCTTCGACCACGTGGGTTACCGCGCTCGCGGAGGGGTGTGGCGTTATGCCATGGGCAAGAACATGTGGAAGTTCTATCTTCCAGGCGATCACAGCCTGCAGGCCAAAGACGATTTTGGCCGCCCCTACCCGGCGCCTTGGAACAAGATTAATCTGCGGGCCTGCATTCAGCAGGGCGACTACGGGCATCGTGGTGAACAGGGAATGTTTGAAAGCGTCGGTTTTCGCCTGTTTAACCTGGCAGGGGTGCCGGCACCAAACACTCATTGGATCCAACTTCGGATCATCGACGAAGCCACTGAAAATCCTCCAGATCAGTACCGCGGTGATTTTTGGGGGTTCTATCTTGCGATTGAAAACGAAGACGGCCGGTTCCTTAAAGCTCACCATCTGCCCAGCGGCAATCTTTTTAAGATGGAGGGGGGCGGTGGCCTGCTCCAGCACCATGCGACGGGAGCGGTGACCAATCTCTCAGACCTGTTTGGTTTCATGAGCGCCTATTCGCGGCCCAATCTGCCCGACTCGTGGTGGGAAACGCATTTTGACCTGACTAATTACTATTCCTATCGTGCGATTTGTGAATGCATCCACCACTACGACGTGGGAATGGGCAAAAATTACGATTATTATCACCAGCCGGAAACCGGCCGCTGGCAGATCATTCCCTGGGACATCGATCTGACCTGGGCGAACAACATGTTTGGTGACGGCGAGGATCCTTTCAAGCGGCGCGTCCTCTCGCGGCCTGCGTTCCGGCTGGAATACCAAAATCGCTTGCGAGAAATCCGTGACCTGCTCTTCAACCCGGAACAGACCGGGCAAATGATTGATGAATACGCTTCCGTGATTTCCGACAAGTCCGGCGCGCCGGCCCTGGCCGAGGCCGACCGCCGCAAATGGGATTACCACCCAATCATGGGGATGGGTATGAAGGCCGGCCAGGGCTTGTTCTACCAAGCGGCCGACACCGGAGACTTTGCGGGGATGGTGCGGCTCATGAAAAATTATGTGAGAACCCGGGGTGCCTGGGTCGATTCAGTGCTGCTGAACGATTCATCCATTCCCGAAACGCCGAAGCTCAGCGCCTGCGGCCCGGCCGGGTTCCCAGCCGATCAGCTTCGGTTCACAGTTTCACGGTACAAAGGCTCCAACCCTTTCGCGGCTGTGAAATGGCGCCTGGCGGAGATCTCGGCGGCGAGTACCTTGCCCACTGGTTCAGGACCTGTTCAAGGTTTGCGCGAAATCAGGGCCCTTTGGGAAAGCGCAGAATTGCCAGACGCGACCGCCCCGGTCGCCATCCCTGCGGCGATTGCCAAATCCGGCCACCGCTATCGCGTCCGCGCCCGAATGAAAGACGCCACCGGTCGCTGGAGCCACTGGTCCCCACCCGCGGAATTCAGCGCCCAGTAAATAGCGGCGTTAAGATGGATTTCCCCGCAGATTCGGGGCGACCGCAGATGGGAAATGCGTGAATGGAATGGATTGGAGAGGCTGCGGCAAGGTGGAGAAGGGCCCGCGTGAATGCGGAGCGCTTCAGGCGGTTTTGGTGCCGCACCGCCTAAAGGCTGGACTCCAAGCCGCAATTCATGAAGGCCAATCGCTGGGGCGGGGACGTCTCGTCCCCGGTTCGTTGGGAACCTCACAATTGAGGAACCGGGGACGAGACGTCCCCGCCCCTTTCATGAATTGGCGCTGGTATGGACGGCCCTATGCCTTGGCGGGCACGACGGGCGGGTCCTTGAGGATGTTGTGCATGCTCGGCATCGGGGGCTGGAGGGTGCGAAACTCGCCGAACTTCATATTAGCGCAATCCTGGTAAAGTTGCTCAGGAGCGTAGGCGAACTTGCAGTTGAGAATATCATCCCATTCGACTCCGGCTCCGCTGTAGGCGGCCTCGCGGCCCATGATGGCCGTTAGCGTGCTGTCGGTGACCTGCTTGGCCTCATTGAGGTTGCCGTCATTATGAATGGCGTTGATCAGGTCCATGTGTTCCTGGACGTAGGGGTCGATGGATTTTTCGCGGAAGCGCCACATCTGGCCGCTATGCGGACGAATACTGTTGCCCGGATCGGAAGTGCCTTTGGTTCCGTGGACGGCTTCGCTGACGGACGACCAATCGCGTTTGATTTGGCCACAGTAACTGAACAAGCGGACGCCGTTCTTATATTCGTACTCGATGGCAAAGTTGTCCCAAATCTCGCCGGACTTATCGCCTAATTGCTGGCGCGCGCCCTGGCCCCAGCAGCGAACCGGGTGATCCTGCATGATCCAGTTGCACACATCGAGATTATGGACATGCTGCTCGCAAATGTGGTCGCCGCTCAGCCAGATGTAATGGTACCAGTTGCGGATCTGGCGCTCGAGGTCGGTGTCTCCATGGTCCCCCCGATGCCAAATCGGTCCGCCATTGACCCAATAGGCGCGCAAAGTGACAACGTCACCGATCTCGCCATCGTGAATGCGCTTGATTGTCTCGAGATAGCCGGCTTGATGGCGGCGCTGGGTGCCGGCCGCCACCTTGAGATTCTTTTGTTTGGCCATCTCAGCCGTCTCGTACATGAGCCGGCAACCCGTGCCGTCCACCGCCACCGGCTTTTCCATGAACACGTTCTTGCCCGCCTCGACACACGCCCGAAAATGGCTCGCCCGGAAACCTGGCGGAGTGGCCAGGATACAATAGTTAACGCCGGGCACTTCGAGCGCCTTGCGGAACGCGTCGAAGCCGCTGAAACATTTTTCGTCCGGAACGCTAAAGTTGTCTTTGCCGCGTTGGGCTTGCTCGGGGAACAAGTCAGCCACGGCAACAATCTTGCCGTCCACACCCAGGTTTTTCACCGCTTCAAGGAAATTGCCCCCTGCCCCACCGCCGCGCCCGCCGATTCCGATGATGACCGCGTTGATCGGTTGCTTGCCGGCGGCGCGCACGACGGCCGGGAAGCTGACTGCCGCGGCAGCCGATGCAGCCACAAGCGAGGACGTTTTGATGAACTGACGGCGGGTGACCGCCGGGGACGGGTTACTTGAGTTATTGAGCATAACAATTTCCAGTTTGTTGTGTTTAGGTATAGCAGTCCAGGACGTGGTTAATAAGACAAATCCGCATTAATCGCAGTAATCAAAACTCAGTCACGCTCAACCCCGCTGGACCAGTACTTTTGCATCTGCTCCGCAGAGGGCACTTTCAAAGGGCGGACAATCCGGAACCCAACCCATTGGGCATCTGAAAAGTACCAGATGCTCTTTGGCAGCTGGGGATCCTGCATCTTCCATGCGCGGTCCGAGCCGCGACGGGCCGCGCTGCGGCAGGCGGCGGCTTCATCATCCCACGAGCCGCCTCGAACAGACAGAGGATAAGGTTTGGTGGCTTTGTTCCAAGGATCAATCACTGGGTTGGCTGACGCGCAGCGTTGGTAGTAATCAGGCTCGTATTGGTCCAAAACCCATTCAACGACGTTGCCGCACATGTCGTACAAACCCCACGGGTTGGGCTTTTTGCGGCCGACTTTCTGATATTTAAAATCGCTGTTCTGTTCGTACCAGCCATACTCGCTGAGTTTGGAGGCGTCGTCGCCAAAGAAATAGGCGGTTGTGGTACCGGCGCGGCAGGCGTATTCCCACTCCGCTTCGGTTGGCAACCGATAGAAATGGCCCGTCTTGGCGCTGAGCCATTGGCAATATTTGTTGGCCGCGTGCTGGGTCATGGCAATGGCCGGGAAGCCATCTTTGCCCATTCCGAAGCTCATCTCGACGTAGGGCTTGGAGGGGTGGGTGACGGCATCGGCCAGTTTATCTCCGGCATCGTCACTGGCAACGGTGGAGCGCGTGCGTCTTTCCTCGTCGGGGTACATGAAGAGCTCGTATTCGTTCCACGTCACCTCACATTGCTCCATCCAGAAAGGGGAAACTCGCACTTTGTGCTGTGGTCCCTCGTCGGGCTTGCGATTGGGCTCGCTGGCGGGGCTGCCCATGACAAACTCGCCTCCATGGATTGGTATCATGGCATAGGTGACACGCGTGCCCGGAATCGTGTTCGTGTACGGCTGCATGTCGCCCTCCGCGATCGTAGGGGCCTTTTCGCTGATCCGTGAGGCAATATCAGGGATGGTGATATTGTCATTGTCCGCCAGCGAAGGCAGCCCGCCAAAGGCCGCCACGGCGTAAGTGTCGCCGTCGGATTTGTACACACGATATTTGGTGGAGAATTTGCCGCTGGTCGGCTGGGTAAAAGCCACAAAGCCTTCCGGCAAACTCGCCGCGCAGGTAAACAACTCGTTGGTGGCCGCTATGGCCGTGGCCAGACTGGGCGCCTTCACGCCATCAAAGTCGAAGACACCGGCCTTTTCTCCCTGGCCGAAGATGACGAAGAGCTTCTGGCGTGAAGCGCCGTTAAGAGTCACGATGCGCCGGACGGGCTGCCCGAGGTCGAAACTCTCGCCTTTGCCCAATTGCAATTGCCCGCCATTTTCCTCCAGAGGCCGCAGCGTGACAGCATTTTGGCCGGGTTTGTAAAGCAGGAACTCGCCAGGGGCGGCCTTGCGAAAATGGCCCGCGGCGTAGTCCGAACCGGCGGGAAGTCCGCTAACCGAAACCACCGAAACGGGTTTGCCGCTCTGAAACGTCTCTCCATGGAATGAATCGCCGGTTGGTTCTGACACCAGAAAACAGGCGGCTTCAGGTTGGCCGGTGGTGAATGAAAGATGATTTGCATGCGAGGCGGGACCGGCGAGAGTGACCTCCGCCAGCTTCGGAAATTCGGCGCCATCATTGCGAAGCAAAGTGGCCAAATTCGGGTCGGGCGAATTATAGATACTTGCGACGTACAAGTCCATGAGCCCGGTCTTGGCAACGGTGCCGGCATCCACCGCGAGCACGGTGTTGGGCCCGAGCGCCGCCGTAAAGGGAATGGTGGTCGGCTTGCCGGTTGCGCTGGTGCTCGAGGCGTCAACCACAGTGACCTGATTTGCATCCGGCGAAGTGAACGCCACTGCGTCGCTGTTGGTCGCGAGCAACCGGCCGACGGTAAAACCGGTAACGCCTTTGATGCCACTCGGCCGGCAGTCCACCCAGGTCAGATTACCCGTTTGCATCTGGTATCCGAGTCGGTACTTGCCGGTTTCTTTATCGACAATCACGATGTCCTGACGCCCGTCGCCGTCGAGATCGCCGCTGCCGAAAAACTCGTATGGACTCTCGTAGACAAAAGAGCCGTTAGGGTCGGCCGCCAGGTTGGAAATTGGGAAAGCGAAAAGTAGCGGCAGCCCTGTCGCTGCGCTCAAGAAGTAAGATCTCATGATTTTGTCAGAACCGCGGGCCAGTGTTGGCGCTGGCTGAAAAAAAGTCAAACAGATCAAGTCCCGGCGCGGGCCCGCGCGGAGCGAGGTCCAACATTCCTCCCTCACCCTAACCCTCTCCCCGTTGGGGATAGGGGACCAATGCTCACTGCCTGGGGGGCGGGAGGACGTCCATCGCCACCAGGCAAACATCGTCGTCGAACTCGCGGTTTCCGGCGAAATCCTGGACGTCGTGGATCAAAGCATCCAGCAAGGCCTCTGTGGGCACGCGCAGACGCCGGCGCAAGCCGGCCAGCAGCCGCGCCTGGCCATACTCCTCTCCCGCGAAGTTGTCGGCCTCGTAAATGCCGTCTGTGAAAAGCAGGAACAAATCCTCGGGCGACATCGGACAGCGACAGGCGGGAAAATCCGCTTTCTCGAACAAGCCAAGGGCTGGTCCGTGGCGGGCGTCGCAGTCCTTGAGGAGGGACACGGTGCCACTGCCGCGTTGAAGCCGAATGGGACTGGGATGGCCCGCGCTGGCGAATTGGACCTGCGCAGTGGCGGTATCGGCGATCAGATAGAAGGCGGTCGACATGAAGGGTTGGCGCGTGCGGCGCAAGATCGCATGAAGGCTCCGGTTGACTTCCGTCAGGAACTGGCCGGCGTTATTGGCGGCTGGCATGAGTTCCTCGACGAGCCCGCGCATGATGGCCGTGATCAAAGCCGCGCGCATGCCGTGACCCATCACATCGCAAATAAAGACACCCGCCGCGGTATCGCTGATGGCAAAAACGTCGAAGAAATCGCCGCCTACGGCCGCGGCCGGAAGATAGCGATGAGAGAATCGCAAGGCGAGGGAGGCGGCCGAGCGGTCTTTGGGGATGCGCGGGTACTGATGCGGGAGAAAGACCTCCTGAATTTCGCGGGCCATGTTGAAATCAGCTTCGAGCTGGGCATTTTTGGAGCGGAGTTCCTGCGCGTACCGGGCCAACTGCTCAGTCAGGCCCTTGCGTTCGATGGCATAGCGCATCGCGCGCACGAGCAATTGCCCGTCGACTTGTCCTTTGATGAGGAAATCCTGCGCCCCTTCGTGCACTGCCTGAACGGCGATATTAGTATCGCGCAAGCCGCTCAGGACGATAATGGGCAATTGCGGGGCGCGCGCATGCAGACGCAAAAATGTTTCCAGGCCCTGGCTGTCTGGCAGCGACAGATCCGCCAAAATCAGACCGAAATCAGATTCGCTCAAGCGTTTTAAACCAAGCCCAAGGCGATCCACCCATTCGGCCTCGAACAGGCTGGGGGCCTCTTCGGCCAACATGAGCTCGATCAGGCGCGCGTCTCCGGGGTTGTCCTCGATAAGCAGAACTCGAATACTGTCCGCCCGCAACGGCGCCGGGCCCCGCGCAGCCGGCATCGTTAGCGCCGGCATCACCTGTGTGTCTGTGTGCATGATTGTTGAGGCCGATTGGCCCTCCCTTCTGAGCTGACCCGCGTCCAAACATACGCGTCGAGGCCGCCGGCGCAAGTGGCAGGCATGAGCTTCCAGAGACCGGCCCGTGGGGTTTTACACCTTGACAGGCAAGGTAAAGAAGAAGCTCGAGCCTTGTCCGGGGACGGATTCCACCCAGATCCTGCCGCCATGGCGTTCGACAATTTTTTTGCAAATGGCCAGCCCCATGCCCGTGCCGGCGAACTCCTGCCGGGTATGAAGCCGCTGAAAAATCACGAAGATGCGCGAGAAATCCTTCGGGTCTATACCAATCCCGTTGTCGCGCACGACGAAAAGCCACTCCCGATCCCGGCGTTCGGCGTGCAGCTGCACCTGCGCCTCATGGCGGCCGCGAAATTTGAGAGCGTTGCGGATGAGATTTTGAAATAGCTGGGTCAGTTGAACGCGGTCGCCCAGCACGGTGGGCAGAGGCGAATGGGTCACCACGGCTCGGCTTTCTTCGATGGCGACCTTCAAATTGTCCAGGGCGGCCTGCAAGACCTGCTCGCAATCGGCCGGCTCAAACGAACGCCCGCGAATATCGACGCGGGAGTATTCGAGCAGATCATGAATCAGGGCTTCCATACGTCGGGCACCGTCGATGGCGAAAGTGATGAATTCGCGGCCTTGCGGGTCGAGCTTGCCGGTGTAGCGGTGTTCGAGCAGTTCCATGTAGCTGGTGACCATCCGCAAAGGTTCGAACAAATCGTGAGAGGCCAGATAAGCGAACTGTTGCAGATCGGTATTGGACCGTTGGAGATTCGAGCTGGCCTGACGGAGCTTATCCTCCGCGCCCAGGCGTTCGATGTCCACCTGGTGCAGCAGCCGGGCGTTCCACCAAAGCGAAAACGTGAATAGGATGATGCTGGCCACCGCGAAAATGGACACGGCGAATTCCTTGCCAAAGTACCCCGCCTGCTCGGAAACCAACAGTATTGCGCCCAATCCCCACGGTATCAGGACAGCCATTGGCAGGAGCCGCCGGGCCATGGCTCCGCCGGTTGTGCGGCTGGTCAGGATGGCCACCACTCCGCGATTCGGCTGGGCCGTCATAAACGCGGCGCAAAACAAAGCGAACCCCACCGCGGTATCCAGCGCCATGGGCAAACCCGCCCCCAGCCGGTAAAACAGCAGGACATGATAGGTGTAGCCGATGATTGCCAGCAGCGCGACCCAGGCGGCAATCAAAATCACCCCATGCGCCAGATAAAAGCCATTGCGAGCCTCGAGGTCAAATAACAATAAGCCCAGGCCGCACAGTAGAAAATTTAAAGCCGTGTTCGGCGCCATCTCGCTTGGCGGATAGGCGCTGTCGCCGCTTAGCTTATTGGCAAACAACAGATGATCGACCCGCAGATCCAGTCCGGCGACGTAATCCACGAAACGCAACAACCCGAGCACGGTCACCGCGACCGCCAAGCTGCGCGTCCAGAGATTGTGAGGCTTCAGACCTTGGGCAGTGCGGCGATTCAGGATGAAGAAGCAGCAACCCATCAGGACCAGGCCTAACGCAGTGGTCGGGTTCATCACCACCAGGGTTGGGAACAGGTGAATCAAGGCCTCGAAATTGAAAGCCCAACCGACGAGCACCAATGCTCCCATTGCAATGACCGCTAGGTTGGCGGCCCTGGACAACAATGGAAGTCTGGCCCCTGCCCTCGTTTCGAAGGAGTCTCCTTTCACCAGAACCTTGCCTCGTTCCCATAACCTAGTGGCTTAGAAGGGATCTTGAAAGCAGGGATTCCTGAGGTCTTCACCCCGGGCGGCCTTGTCTCTCAGGTCGCAATAGACAGTTTGGCCAGAAAGTGTAACGAACGGTCGAAGAGAAACCTCCCGGGGACCGGGTAAAGCCCAAGCCGGTTTCTCCAATCCTGGATCCGGAGGCTCAGCTTCTCAAAAGCGCTCAACCACTGAGCGTGGGTCCAGTAATTATAAGGCAGGGAGACGCCATGCCGCCGATTCCCAACGCGATCCATAAATGCCAGGGTCGCCGCGCCAGGAAGCCCTGCAGGAGGTGGTCCTTGATCAACGTTTGCGGTCGGGGGAATCATCTCGGACAAATGCCCGGCGAGCACGCGGAGACGACGAGGGTGGACGCAACGTCCATGAAGGAGCTCCAGGCATTTCATTTGTGCTGCATGCCCATGATGCTGACGAAAAAACTCGAAAGAAAAGTCTGAAATCCAACGGTAATCAGGGTGGCGCCGGGAATCACCAGGCGCATGGTCCGGGCGTAGTCCAGATCTCCGAAGCGGGCTAACCGCCATTGATTCATCGCCAGCAGCAGCAGCAAAGCGCCAGACGCCATGCAAACCGCGGCGGCCACTAATCCTTTTTCCAAATTCACGACTTCATAGAAGCGAAGTAGCTTCTGGTTGGGGGGTAGCAGTCCGACCGTAATAGCAAACGTGCGAGCAAACAACGCAAACAGGATGGATTGGTATCCGCAAATCAAGAAGAGGCTGCTGAACAGGAGCGTGTGAGCATCGAATCGAATGCCTCGCAGGGCTAATCCGGGCAAAGCTACGGCATAGCCCAAAAATCCTCCGGCGGCCAAAAGGGCGCCCGGCCACAAGAAAAGCCACCGCGGGGTGCACATGAGAAAGTATCGGAGCGTTCGCCAACCATCGCGAACCGTTTTAAGGTGTGGCGCATGTGATGTTCGGCCGTCCCGGTGCAGCGTGATCGGAGCTTCCGCGATCCGAGCCCCGGCCAGACTGGCTTTAATGATCATCTCGGTTGCGAATTCCATCCCGGTGCAGCGTTGATCGAGCCGCTCATAGAATCCTTTTCGAAAGCCGCGCAATCCGCAGTACACATCGCGGATCGGTGCACGAAACCAAAGGCGGACCAGAAAAGAGAACAGCGGGTTGCCGAACCATCGGTGGGTCAAACGCATTGCGCCACGCTCGATCCGTCCGCCGCCGGACGGGAATCGGCAACCTTGTACCAGGTCGAAACCTTCCCTGAGCCGGTTCACAAATTTGGGGATGTCCCGGAAATCGTAGCTATCATCGGCATCACCCATCACCACGTATGTCCCGCGGGCCGCCGCAATTCCTCCCATCAGCGCGCTCCCGTAACCCTTTTCGCTGACGTCGACGAGGCGGGCTCCTTCCTGGAGCGCGATTTGGCGGGAACCATCCGTGCTGCCATTGTCCGCCACAATGATTTCCCCAATGATTCCGTGTTCTTTCATCACGCGAGCGGCCTTGGCGATGCACACGCCCAGCGTATCGGCCTCGTTCAGACAGGGTATGACCACTGAAAGCTCGAGGGTTTCGCTGACGAAGGCGACCGAGGGTGGCGCTAAGCAGACGCCGGCCGAGGCGGTTATCATTGGAGAACCCCCAGGATCTTTGTGAGGTTAGTCTGCGCCAGACAGTACTCCGGGTTGTTCGGCTCGAAAGTCAGGGCGCGAGACAAACAGCTTTGCGCTGCCGCGGTGTCCCGCCGCTCCAGCGCAATGTGGTACTTCATAAAACAGGCATAGCCCGCCAATTGTTTTCGCTTGATCATTAACGAAAAGATCTTGTCGGCCTGGTCAAACCGGCCGAGCTGGCACAGAACGTAGCCATAATCGCGCCAATACGTTTCACCAGCCTCGGGAAAGTCATGAAGGATCGAGACGAGTTCGGTCGCCGCTTCGGCGAATCTGCCTTCACTCATGGCTAGTCGAGCGGCCGCGGTGCGCGCGAAACGGCACTCAGGAGAGAGCGCCAGCGCGCGGCCAGTTTCCGCGCGGCCCTCGGAACGCTTCGCCGGGTCATCAGCCCACTCGAAGGATCGGTTCCCAGGCCGGAGAACTTTGAACTCACAGTTGGCGATGATCGGCAAATTAGTCCTGGTCCTCTCGAGGAGAAGGACCGCCTCGTCATTAAACGCCACCACGGCCCAATTGGTATCGGCTAATAATGCCTCGGTTAACTCGAGCGGTTTGCCCGATTGCTCCAGAGGCAATAACGCGCCGTGAAGATCGTACTTGGCGAAGGTGTCTTGCCATCCGGGTTTTGCCGCCAGCGTCGGCAGATACTCAGCCAGCCAGAATTGCTCCGAATAGGCATCCCCGCGCCCGTCGATGAAGGGCTTGAATTTCGGATAGAGCCACCAGAGCATGCTGCCTCCGTAACGCATTTCGTTGAAGAGGCCTTGCGCGGGAACCTCCTTGGCGAGGACTCCGTAAATTTCGAGTGGGTAATACGGATGATACCAGCCGGTTCCAAATCGAAATGTGCGGTTTGGCACAAACACCAGCAAGGCCACGGCAAGCCAGGTCGCAGTGAGAGCCACCGCCTGCCATTTTGGCGCAGCGGTTCCGGTTGGAGCTGGCTTCGGATCCTCCGCCGCAGTAGCAATTGTTGAACTGGTCATTAGTGCGCTCAAACCGAAGCGACCAACTCGAAGTTTGCGCGCTGAAAGAATTCGCAAGGTGACGTCGTCCAGCATTGATGCGGCGTGTGGCGCCGCCGCAATGACAAAGAATAGAAGAGAACGCTGCGAACTGCAGGCGAGATAGGCGAAAGCGGTCGAGACCAACAAACAGCGCCAGTGCACACGTCTAAGCGTAAGTGCTTGAAGAAGCACAAAAGCGCCGAGGAACAGATAGAATCCTTTATCACCAGCCCAGGTGGGAGGCTGGTATTCGACGATGATGCTTTGCCAGAACCTGCTGCGGAACTGGGAAATTGGAAACCAGAGCACGCGCCATCCGTTAGGGTTTAACAACTGTACTGTGGTGCAGGCAGTTAAGAGGGATAGCAGGAATCCAATGGGCCGAGTAAAAAGATCACTGAACGCGAGCGAAGGATTCTGTGCCGCCGGATCCCGGTGACGTTTTACAAAAAACTGCAGCCAATCGGCACCTGTTAGCAGTGCAAGCAGCACGAACCCATAGATCACACCGGCGTGCGTGTTGGCCCAAGCCGCCATCAAAAGCGGCAAACCCAACCATTGCCATTGGCGTTTCTTGTCATATTTTCCATTCAGAACCAGCAACAACGCGAAATAAAGGGCGGAGAGCAAATCCGGCCTTTCAAAAAAGCGAACACGCGCAGCGATCGTCCCGGCGGTAATGACCCAAAATGCAGAGAAGGATTCCGGTCGAGTCAGGGACCTCGCCCGGACCCAAACCAACCACATTACCGTGGCGCCCAGGAGCGCTTTGAATGCAATGAGCCACCCCACACCACCAAGCGCGAAGGGCAAATAGAATAGCAGAGTACCAACCCACTGATGGAGCAGCCACGGGTGCTGCGGCGTTGAGGACGAGAAAGTGTTTGTAGTGGGGATACCCTTGCCGGAGAGAATATGTTCAGCAGTACGGAGGTGATAGCCGACATCGCAATCGGATACCTGGAAAAACCCGCCGAAAAAGACGAAAGCCAGCAGGCCAGCCAGCAGGATGGCTGCGGTCGCGGAACTTGACTGGCGATCGTTCATGCGTTTCAGAACCAGAGGCCGAATGACGCACTCCGAAAGCCAGCGCTTTAGGGCCACTGGCTCTAATACACCGAACTGTCGCCTTGGGTTGGCAGCGCGTCAGTCCGCAATCAACTTTGCTATCACGGGATTTGCCCGTGCACTGTGCAATTAGGCGGAACTCCGAAAGTAAGCCCGGGACCATAGCTGCCACCGGCAGGACACTTGGGCAGGTTCCCCGAGTTATCCAAGTGAAGGTAAGGCTTGATATCAGACAGATTATACTGGCTGGTCGGCTGCCTGTTATTCTCCAGGGCGTAGGTTTGGGCAGCACCATCGATTTGACGGAGATTGTTGTAGCAGGCGTCGGTCTGGCTGGTCGTTCGGGCTTTAACGAAGTTAGGCACCGCAATCGCGCCCAACAGGCCGATGATCGCCACCACAATCATGATTTCAATCAGGGTAAACCCTGAATTTCCGAGAGCTTTTGTCTTCATACCAATTCTGTCCTGCGCGGTGTGGACCAGCAGCGGGCAGTTAATTAATTATTACGGTTTTGTCCACGTATCGCCCGATGCAACCGCAAATAAGAATCAGCATCTAGGATGCCAAAAATGAGGCGTTGCATGTTAGTTTCTTAGGCGCGGCGCATTAAAAGCAATGAGGCCTGGGGAACCCAGGCCTCACGCTCGATATATCAGCAACTCACGCGCGCATCAAGGCAGCACGTGGGCGGCAATGTTGCAAGACGGAGGCGTCGATACGGCATTAATGGTGTAGCTGCCGCTGGCAGGGCACTTGGGCCACTGGCCGGTTCCACGGCCCAAGTAGACGAGCAACGCGCCCGAACCCGGGCTGGCCGTCGAGAGCTGGTGATTTTCCAGCGCCCATTGCTGCTTGGCACCGTCAATCTGGCGGAGGTTGTTGATGCAAGCGTTGGTCTGCGAGGTGGTGCGGGCGCGCACGAAGTTGGGAATCGCGATGGCAGCCAACAAACCGATGATGGCCACGACGATCATGATTTCAACCAGGGTGAAGCCCGACTTGCCCGACTTATTGATTCTCATACTACTCTGTTTGCCTTTCTGTTAACACGGCGTGAACTCAGCAACAGGCGGGTTAAACAATGACGGTCGTGTTCACTCATTGCCTGCTGCAACCGTGCGGGTTACTTGAGCAAAGAGAGTGCCAAGGTCCTTTACGGTGCCTGGCGCGGTGTCCCAAACCTAAACAAAAGGCCCGGGCATTGCCCGGGCCTCTCAAATTTGAAAAATGACTACTACTGCCCCATTACGGCAAAACGTGGGCTGCGATATTGCAAGTCGGAGGCGTGGAGACAGCATTGATGGTGTAGCTGCCGCTAGCGGGGCAAGTCGGCCATTGGCCAGTGCCGCGTCCCAGATAAATGAGCAGCACGCCCGAACCCGGGCTGGCCGTCGAGAGTTGATGGTTTTCCAAGGCCCACTGCTGCTTGGCACCGTCGATTTGGCGCAAGTTATTGATGCAGGCGTTGGTCTGTGAGGTCGTGCGGGCGCGCACGAAATTAGGAATCGCGATGGCGGCCAGCAAACCGATGATGGCCACAACGATCATGATTTCAACCAGCGTGAAGCCCGCTTTTTTTGCGTTATTAATCTTCATATTGCTTTCTGCTTTCTGTCCATGCGGTGTGAACGACGCTGCCAGCGGGTTAAACAATGACGGTCCTGTTCACGTATATTGCCGGCAGCAAACCGCGGGTGTCCAAAAGCACAACAGATGCCACGGGTCTTTTTTCTCATAGTTGCCTCCGTGAAAAGATGGATTAGCTTAACTGAAGTTTCGAATCGTTTTTTCCTTGCACTGGAACGTGACCCGGCGTCCTGTTTCTGGCGCGACATGTCCACCTTTGAGACAGTTCCGGCCACTGAAAGTGCCTCTTTCATCCCCGTCCCCTGCGTCGAATTCTCGGCTCCGGTGAAATCTCTTGCAACGCAACTCCACACGCCGATAGGCTCGCGCTCAGTGCCTGCTAATTAATGAAAGTTCTTATCACAGGGGTATGTGGATTCGTGGGCAGCGTTTTGGCGCGGGTCCTGGTCCGGGAAATCGAAGGGCTTGAAATCGTCGGCCTG
>DASRFK010000010.1:0-16342 GCA_035651635.1 Verrucomicrobiia bacterium
CGGACGGGTTGTTCACCTCCGGCAGCTCTCCACCTCGTGTCGCCACGACGCAGTAGCCTTCGGTTACAGGCGGGTGAACGTTCCGCCTGACGGGGACTTGCACCCCGCAGTGTGCACGCCTTCACAGGCGCACGCGCGCGGACTTCCAGTCCGCAGAGATGTCCGAAATGGAACCTGACCCAAGAAACGGAACGGTGTCCGCCACGGATCGGCCGTTGCTGCGGGCAGAATGCCCGCGCCCCGGCGCGCGGACTTGCAGTCCGCAGAGATGTGCGAAATGAAACCTGACCCCAGAAGCGGAACGGTGTCAGCCACGGTCGCACGTTGCTGCGAGCAGAATGCCCGCGCTCCGGCGCGCGGACAGCTGTTACTGCGAGCTGGTTTCGCTCGGTTTCAGAGCTTCGGGGGCGGAGGCGGCCGATTTGTCCTCTTTTTTTGGCTCTTCTTTCTTGGGCTCCTCTTTTTTCTCAACCATCAACTGGGTGCGGGTCTTCAGCAGTGGGTCCAGTGTCCAACTTGAGACGAGATACGTCCAATTCTGGAATGCCTGCTCCTGAGCCAATTTGTCTTCCAGTTTCTTCTGCTGCTCTTTGAACTGTTTGTCGAGTTTGTCCTTGTCTTCGGCTTTTTCGTCTTTGGCGGGAGTCCGGTCTTTTGATAACTGGGCGGCAACCGCCATCAACAGTGAATAATTATCGTTGGTCTTTTGTCCCACCTTCAATGTGTAGGTGAAGTTATCAAAAGTATCGAGAGTCACGACAGTCGGTTTATCCAAGCCGAGCTGCTCCGGGCTGGACCAAGTGTCCACATCGTTGAAGGAAGGGGAGTTGAGCGGATTGGACACGCTCGAGGTTTTGGATGAATCCAATTGTTCGGTGGGTTTGGCATCGGCCAGTTTCCAATCGCCGGTTTCCGTCTCGCGGGTGAGCTTCCAGGAATTAGTAGGTTCGGTGAAGGCCACCGCGATCGAGCGCACTTTTTCCACTTTGAAAAAGTCCTTATTGAGCCACTGCTCCGGCTTGGGCTCGATGTTGGCCAAGGCGTCCGAGATAACGTCGACGGTTTCGGGATGCCCAACGACCTGGACGTACCTGCCGTCAGGCCAGCCATTCTCGCCGAGATCCCCGTACGGCGACGGAGACTTGGATTTTTGCATATGCTTTTTGCCCAGCAGCAGCGCCTGAAGTTGCTTGTCGTTCTGATCTTTGAGGGTGACCTCGAGGGCGGAATTGGTCCCCTGCCCCGGCACCAACTCCAGGCGGGCGAGTTTCGAGGGCCCGATGCTCTCGCTCTGGACCACCTTCAAGTCGGCCGCTTTGATCAGGAAATCGCTAATCTGGGAATAGTTGGCCGGGTAATCCTTGCGCTCGCGCACGCGCCAGGTGCCGTCCTTTTTGGCGAGATTGACCTGATTGGTGCCCTGCTGCAGGGCGATGTGCGCCACGTCATTGAAGGCCAGGTTGGGCAAAAGCTTTTTGCCCATCGCGGCATTGCCCGAGCCGCTCAGGTTGTTTTGTTTGTTATAAACCATCAGCCCGGCGATGCCGAGCACGACGACCAGAAACAATAACAGAGAAAATTGGTTGCGATTCATTTCGCGGAGGTTTTTCTACGTTTCACAACGGCAATGACAATTCCCGAGACCATTACGGCGAGAGGGACGGCGAGAATGTTGGCCCATTTAACCGTGTTCTGCAGCGAAACGACTTCTTTGCGCAGGTCCTTTTGGACTTGCTTGAGGTGTTTGCGCGTTTCGACCTCCTGTTTGCGCAAATTGGCCAGCTCGGACTGCTGCTCGGGTGACAAAATAAAGCGCTGGTCTTTATCCTTCTTCTGCTGCTGAAGTTCGTTGATCTTTCGTTGCGCCTCCGAAGCATTGTCTTCGAGCTGTTTGATCTCGCTCTGGAATTTTTCGTTCGCGGCGGCTTCCATGGCCTTGACGCGAGTGAACGGACGGGAAACGGTGGCGCGGCTGCGCACGCGGATGAGGTTGTTATCGCCGGTCATTTGTTCGACCGCATTCTGAGCGAAGCTCAGGTTGCCATTGGCCGGGCTGTAGGCAGTTCCAAAGAGTGTTTGGATGGGTTGGAGCGCAACCCGATCGTAGAGCATGTCGGCATCCCCTACCAGGATCACCGTGTTGTCCTGCTGGGTCTCCTTTAAGGAATCGGCCGGTTTCTTTTCGTCTGCCTTCTTGTCAGCATCTTTTTTATCCGCGTCTTTTTTCTCCTCTTCCTTCTTGTCTTCGGGCGGGCCATTGGGGAAAGCGGTTTTGAATTTTCCGGTAAGGCGCACAGCCAGGGCGTATTGGGTGCCGGAAGGTTTGAACTCCTTCATCACGTTCTCGCCCGATAGATGCGCCATGAAGCCATCCACCAGCTGCGAATCCTTGGTGCTCTTAATTAAAACGGTTTCTTTCAAACCTGGCGCGGGTGTGCCGGTGAAAGCGCCGGCATACGGCAGCCACACATTATCGATTTGACTGGTCACAATGTCTTCATTGTTCAGGCCCTCGCTGGTTACCGCCATTACCGCCGGAGCGTCCTGGGGCTGACCGCCGCGGCCGGCCAGCTGCATTTTGTAATTCATGTCGGCCACGACTTTGGAGGTATCGAATGAAAGGCCCCAGGCTTTCAACAATTTGTCCAGGGACGAGCCGCTGTTGGGCATGCTGCCGAGCATTTCATTCTGCTCGCGGGTATCCATCATCGGCAATGGATCCAGGAAAGCGATCAATTTTCCGCCGCGCATGATGAACTGGTCGAGTGCAAACTGCGCTTTGTCGGTGATCTCCCGCGGATGAATCACCATCAGGAGCTTGATCTTATCGTCGATCTTGTCGACATCCATGGCCACGCGCTCGACGTTGAAATCGTTTTTCAATTCCGTGACGATGGCCCAGGGCTGCTGGCCTTGCTGGCCCATGCGCATCATCATCGGGTTGGAAGGCATGCCAAAAAGCGGCAGCGGGCTCATAATGCCAACCACCGGCTTGTCCGGCGTGCCCACCCGAGTGATGGCGCGCGACAAATCATATTCCAACAAGCGCTCGCGATTGGGGTCGAGGAAAGGGATAGCTTCCTTTTCGTCCAACTGCACGACGGCCAATCCCAGGTAAAACTTCTCACCGTTGCGCAACATTTGCCCTTCGACTCCGTCCAACCGAGCGGAGTCTTCCGCGTCGGAATCGGGCTGGGGATCGTACTTCTCGATGGTAATCTTGCCGTGCGCGGCCTGCTTGTACTCCGCCAGGAGATCTTCCACATGCTTGGCGTACGTGCGCAGGAACACCGTCTCGGCTGAAGGTTCGCCTTGCGTGCAATAAAACCGGATCTTAATCGGTGTATCGAGCTTGTTTAAAATGGCCCGGGTGCCTTGGGAGAGTGTGAACGCTTTTTCCCTGGTGAGGTCGACGCGTTCCTTGAAAACACCGGCCACCACATTAAAGGCGATCAAGATGACCGCCATGGCGGCCACACCGCCCATCGAATAAAGCACCGTCTCTAACGTTTTCTTTCTCATGTCCGATTCCTTGGAAATTATCCCGCGCGATGGCCGCGCAAAACGACACTGGTGGTGAAGAGCGAGAAGCCGATCAGCGACAGGAAGAACAGGACATCGCGCGAATCAAGCACACCCTTTTGGAACCCATCAAAGTGGGTAATCACACTAAACGAAGCAATCGTGTCCACCAGCCACGTCCCGGCCCAGCCTTCGAGCAGACGAATAATAGGCGGGAAACCGGCGAGGATAAAAAACAGGCAGATCACGACCGAAATGATGAAGCTCACCACCTGGTTGCGAGTCATAGCGGAAGTCACACAACTAATCGCCAAATAAGCTCCCGCCATAAGCCAACTGCCAATATAGCCGGAAAAAATCACGCCATTGTCCGGCGAACCAAGATAATTGACAGTAATGACGATCGGGAACGTGAGCACCAGGGCCAGGCCCAGGAACAACCAGGAAGCCAGGAATTTCCCGACAATGGCCTGCCAGGTGGTGATCGGCATGGTCAACAACAACTCGATGGTGCCGACGCGCCGTTCTTCGGCCCAGAGGCGCATGCCTACAGCCGGGACCAGGAACAAATAGAACCAGGGGTGCCAGTCAAAAAACGGGCGCCCCAGGGAGGCCTCGCCGCGCTCGAAAAAGCCGCCCACCATGAAGGTGAAAAAGCCGCACAGCAGCAGGAAAATGACGATGAAAATATAAGCGAGCGGCGAAGTAAAATAGGCGCCGAGTTCGCGTTTGGTAATGGTTTTGATGTTAGACCAGGCGTTCATTTCTTTTCTTCATTCGCGGTAGCCGCGGTATCAGGCATGGTGATGCTGCGAAAGACTTCGTCCAGGCGCCCTTCCTCCGTATGGAGTTCTTCGATGCGCCAGCCCTGCGCGGCATCGGCGATGTTCGGCGCCAGCGCTCCATTTACGTTGGACTTGGGGAACACGCGCACCGTTACGCTGGTGGAATCCTCGCGCAGCACGGTCATGCGCTTGACCACGGCCAGTTGGGAAAGTTTCTGATTCAGCGCCGCGCCGTTAATGCCGCTGACCCGCAGAGTGACCGCCCCGGCCCAATCGGATTTCTGGCGCAACTGTTCGGGCGTGCCGTTGGCGACGATCTTGCCGCGATCGATAATAATCGCGCGCGAACAGACCGCATCGACCTCTTCGAGAATATGAGTGGAGAAAATGATGGCTTTCTTCTCGCCCATCTTGCGGATGAGGCAGCGCACCTCATGCTTTTGATTCGGATCGAGGCCGTCGGTCGGTTCGTCCAGAACCAGCACGTCGGGATCGTGAATAACCGATTGCGCAAAGCAGGTCCGGTGGCGGTAGCCTTTGGACAAGGTCTCCACGCTCTGATGCAGCACCGCTTCCAAGAAACACATTTCCACCACGCGATGAACGGCGCGCCTTTTGGCGTCGCCGCGCAACCCGCGAATCTCGGCGGCAAAATTCAAAAACCCATTCACCGTCATATCGGTGTAAGCGGGCGCATTTTCAGGCAAATAACCAATCAGCCGGCGGGCGGGGATCGCCTGCCCCACCACATCGAACCCGCCCACGGTAATCGTGCCGGCCGAGGGAGGAATAAAACCGGTAATCATCCGCATAGTGGTGGACTTTCCGGCGCCGTTCGGCCCGAGAAATCCCAGAACCTCGCCTCGTTCGACCGTAAAAGAGAGGCCATCGACGGCGTGTTTGGCGCCGAAGATTTTAACTAAATTCTGAACCTTTATCATAAAAAGTGATTCGTTTCCGGGTGGAAACGAATAGTCTGAATAACCAGTTTTACTGGAGTTGTAAACTGGATTCTGAGCCTGATATGTTTGTCATTGTCACCGCATTCTTCTAGAATCCTGCAAGCACTTACGGGAATTTTGGATTAGTTTATCGCCATGATGTTCAAAAATTTTTTCGGAGGCATCACCACCAGCGGGTCTCCAGGGATTGGGTCATGCCTCGGCCAGTGCACCGGCTAAACAGCCTTTACCAGCCGCCCGGCCCAGGGCAGGCCGGGGACGCCCCTCCGCCATCTTTTTTGGTGCCGCTGGCGATGATTTGGTGTGGCGTCGCGCTGGCCTTGCTGTGCGGCGGGTGCGCGAGTTTCTCGAAACCTCTGCCGCCCGTAAATCTGCAGGCGCCTGGGTGGACGGTGCGCCAGGGCCAGGCGGTGTGGAAGCTGCCGGCCAAGGGCGATCACGATCTGGCCGGTGAGGTACTGGTGGCGACCGGGCCTGACGACCAGACTTTTGTTCAATTTAGTAAAACACCGTTTCCAATTTTAATTGGGCAGACCTCGGGCAATCACTGGCAGGTCGAATTGCCACCTCAAAACAAACGCTACGCCGGACCAGGACTTCCCCCGAAGCGTTTGATTTGGCTGTACCTTCCCCGAGCCCTTGCGGGCAAATCGTTGCCCGCGAATTGCCATTGGACCAATTCCGGAAGCGATTGGCGCCTGGCAAATCAAAAAACGGGCGAGGCGATCGAAGGCTTTTTTGATAAATGAGCCCAGACCCCGAAGCATCGCCGGGCAGGCCGGCCCTAAGCCACCCCGGACGCTGGTGGTGGCTGTTGCTGGTGGTGCCGGTTCTGCTCGGCGTGACTCGGTTGCGCTTCGACGTTGAAGTGTTTGACCTTCTACCCTCCGACCTGCCGGCGGTCGCCGGACTGAAGCTGTACCAGGAACACTTTGCCAATGCGCGTGAGCTGATCATTGCCTTAGAAGGCGGCACCGCCGAACAAACCGAAACGGCGGCTCGCGTGTTATCCGAAACACTGCGGCAAAGCTCAAATCTCG
Source organism: Verrucomicrobiia bacterium (assembly GCA_035651635.1). Classification (GTDB taxonomy): domain Bacteria; phylum Verrucomicrobiota; class Verrucomicrobiia; order Limisphaerales; family UBA8199; genus JANXQE01. The sequence goes on from DASRFK010000010.1 coordinate 6,310, forward strand.
TGGAGACAGTCACCTGGGAACCGCCCTGGCTCGAACACCCGGAACAATCAGCGGAGCTGATCGCTTATTTGTGGTTGAATCAGCCGCCGGAACAATTCGCCGAACTGCGGAATCGACTTGCCCCGAACAAGCTGGTCTCGGCCCTGACGTCGACGCGGGATGAATTGGCCATGTCCATGTCGCCCCAAGAGATCGGCCGCTTGAGCTATGACCCATTCGGCCTGACGCGTTTGCCGGAAAAAACGGCAAGTGCCGCGCCGGCGTTCGGCCAGGGGCAAGAGCTTTTCAGCTCGTCGGATGGGACATTCCGGGTCCTGTTTGTGCAAGCTCGTGGCGAGTTGCGGACATACCGTGACTGCGCCAACTGGCTCGCTCAAATCAAAGCGCTCACGGGGGCGGCGTTGAAAAAACTGCCGGACGCCGGAGCGCTCAAGAGCGCTTACACAGGGCGTCCCGCGTTCGTGGCTGAAATTGCCACGGGCATGGAACGCGACATGACTAAATCGATGGGCGGCACCGCGGTAATTATTGCGGTGCTTTTCTGGCTGGCCCACCGCCGGATCAAACCCATGCTGTGGCTGCTGGTTCTGTTGGCGCTCATTCTGGGGAGCACGCTGGCGCTGGGTGGACTCATTTTCGGCGCTATCAACGTCGTGAGCATGGGATTTGCCGGCATTCTTCTAGGGCTGGCGGTCGATTACGCGGTCGTCCATTACCAGGAAGCACTGGCGCAGCCGCATCTTAGCATTCCGCAAATTCGGCATGCGATTGCCCCGAGCATCTTTTGGGCGGCGGTCACCACTATTTCGGCGTTCCTGGTGTTAAATTTCGGCGGCCTGCCTGGCCTGGGTCAATTGGGGACATTGGTTGGAATGGGCGTGGCTTTGGCGGCGCTGATCATGATTTTTGAATTTCTTCCACCCTTATTCCCGAAAAGAAGGAACTCACCCGGGCCCAAAGTCTCTGGCCAGGTACCTGGCAAAATTCAAGCCGCATCGGGCCGTCCAGGACAAAGCTCGCCCCAAGACGGACCGGATAAAACGTCGAGCTTGTGGCTGCCAAGGCGGGCGGTATTTCCGATCACCGCAGCTTTGGTTGTGTTCACGAGTTTAGTCCTGAGCCTGGGCTTTCCGAAGATTGATTCAACCGCCACGGCGCTGCGGCCGCGCAGTAGCGAGGCTTTTGCCACGGTGGAGCGGTTGCAAGGGCTGCTCAATCAGAAACGCGAGCCGCTTTGGCTTATTCTGAGCGGCAAAACCACCGGTGAAGTAGCGGAGCGCCTGGATCAGGCCGAAGCAGTGCTGCACCGAGCGGAATCCAACGGCATCATTGACAGCTTCAATTTGCCCACCGCTCTGTGGCCGCGCCAGGAATTTCAGGAAGCGAATCGACCCGTTGCAACGCAACTTGCCGCCGAAGGTCCGCTCCTTCGCGAGAGCGCATTGACCAACGGCTTCTCAAACCAATCGCTGGTTCTGACGGAAGGCATTCTCAACACATGGCGCGCCGCGGCCGCCTCCGCGACACCGTTCTGGCCGACGAATCCAATGAGCCGCTGGATTTTTGAAAAGATCACCGCGCGCACGCCGACCAACTATTTTACTCTCGGAATGATCGCCCCTAAAGCACACGCCACTCCGGGGAAACTGATCGCCGAATTGGCGCCGGTGCAAGCTGAACTGCCCAAACAAGGGGCATGGGTTTCGGGTTGGGAACTGTTGGGCGGCTCCATCTTCGGCCGGGTCAAGGCCAACATGTGGAAAGTGCTGGTGCCCATGGTTAGCCTGGTGCTGCTCTCATTGCTGGTAGCATTTCGGCGCGCTCCCGAAATCCTGTTGAGCCTGGGGGTGCTCGCCCTGAGCGGGCTTTGTCTGCTGAGCGTGATGCGCCTGGCCGGGTGGTCCTGGAACCTGCTGAATTTAATGGCGCTGCCGCTGGTCCTGGGGACCGGAGTCGATTACAGCATCTTCATGCAACTCGCCTTGCGTCGGCATGGTGGTGATTTGCGCGCGGCTTACCAGTCCGTCGGCCGAGCATTGCTGTTATGCGGCGGCACCGCAATTGCCGGCTTCGGTTCGCTCGCCTGGTCCAGCAATGCGGGGATGGCGAGTCTGGGCCAGATCTGCGCGGTTGGGATCGGCAGCAACATGCTGATCGCCATCTTTCTGCTGCCTTCCTGGTGGGCGCGCCTGGGACAGTTCGGAGCCCCGGCTTCAGCCGGAGCGATCCCCGAACAACAGCGCTCAGTCGATTCCGGCCCTGATTCCAATTCTCTATTGTACCGCCTAAAGGCGGGACTCCGAACGGGGCGCCGTTCCGGCGACGCTGCCGGCAGGGCCAAAATTCGCGCGCCTCTGCCCTCAAGCCCTTCTTCGTTGTACCGCGGACATTTCTGGCAGGCCGGCCTATTTCTGGCTCGAAGACTCCCCCGCTCACTTGCGCTGGGCCTGGGTAAGCTGTTCGCCACGGTCTATTGGCTTCTGGCCGCTCACCGGCGAGCGACGGTCTGGCATAACCTCGCCCCGGCTCTGCCAGACACCCAGGCTCGCAACAAAACCAGCAAGGCGCTGTTCCACCAATTCTCTCGCAAGCTCGTCGATTTGTGGCGTTTCGAAGCCGGCCTTTCCATCAATGACCTGCTCACCAGGGCGACGGGTTGGGAATTTTTCCAGCAAGCTCAGGCCCAAAATCGCGGCATTCTGCTGCTCACACCGCATTTGGGCAATTGGGAGTTTGGCGGCCCAATGCTCACCGCACGCGGCGTGACGTTGCAGGTCCTTACCCTGGCGGAGCCTGGACGGGAATTCACTCGGATGCGACAAGAATCGCGGGCCCGCTGGAACATTCAAACGCTGGTGGTTGGGGATGACCCGCTCGCGTTTGTTGAAATCATCAAGCGCCTCGAAGCCGGCGCAACCGTGGCTCTGCTGATCGACCGGCCTCCGCCGCCGACCGCGGTCACGGTAGAACTTTTTGGGCAGCCGTTCCAGGCATCGGTGGCCGCCGCCGAGCTAGCTCGCGCATCGGGATGCGCGCTGCTGCCGGTCTACATACCGTGGGAGGATTCCGGTTATGCGGCGCACATGCTGCCGGCCATACCATACGAGCGCGCCGCGTTGCGCGACCGCGCGGCGCGGCAAGCACTCACGCAAAAAATCGTCAGCATTTTCGAGCCAATCATTCGCGAGCATCTGGACCAGTGGTATCATTTTGTACCGGTCTGGAACGGGAAAGCCGAAAACCCAAAGCGGAAAACAGAAGCAGGTCTGAATGACGAAGAAAAATAGAAACAGCGTGCCGCAGGCGGCAATGTTATCCGGCGCGTTAACCGCTTTTCCGTTGCTGCGGACCGGGAAGTCCGCGCGGCGGCGCGCGGGCGTTCTTGCCCGCAGCCATGAACGACCAGTGCTGACGATGAAAATTCTTAGGCCGTCAGATTCGACTCGGGAATCCCTGCGGACTGGAAGTCCGCGCGCCGGAGCAGGAACTTCCAACAATCCGCCGGTGAGGATTCTCCTCCGCTCAAGTTAATATGATCGCACGTATCTTCCTTTGCGTTTGCATCGGCACCGTCGCACAGCTGCACGCCGCGGCTCTTGACCCGGCGGTAGCATCCTGGCTTGCCATGCAACGCAACGTCCACTCCTGGTCGGCCGATCTGGTCCAGACCAGAAGCCTCAAGTCGCTGACACAACCATTGCCGCCGGCCAAAGGCCACGTGTGGTTCGCCGAGCCGAACCGGTTCCGGTGGGAACTGGGCAATCCCGCGCAAACCATCGCCGTGCGGACCACCAATGAGATGCTGGTCATCTATCCCCGGCTCAAGCGGGTGGAACGTTTTCCGCTTTCCGGCCAGCAAGCCGGGCCATGGAAAGACGCGCTGGCGTTGCTGGAGGCTGGATTCCCTCGGAGCGCGGAAGAGCTCGAAGCTCAATACAACATATTGGACCAGGTCACTCAGGACCCGGTTATCAAACTCGTTTTGCAACCGAAGTCGGCGGCGGCTCGACGGATGATGCCACAGATCCAAATTGAATTTGATCGCAAAGATCTGGCGCTGCGGGCGACCGAATTACGATTTGCGGATGGCTCGTCCATGCGCAATGATTTCAGCAACGCTGTGCTTAACCCTTCGATCAACCCCGATCTCTTGTCGCCTCAAATTCCTTCAGACTACAAGATCGTCGAACCGCTGCGGAAATAATTCCCGTGGATGAAACTTTGACCAGGGCGCTGGCTTTTCTTCCGCATGGGCCCGAATTCCGTTTTGTCGATCGCCTGTTGAACTTGAATCCCGGCCAGAGCGGCTCGGGCCTGTACCAGGTTCGGGGCAATGAACCCTTTTTGCGCGGCCACTTTCCGGGGTGCCCGATTTTCCCGGGCGTCCTGCTGGCGGAAGCCGTGGCGCAACTGGCGGGAGTAGTGGCACAATCGGACCCGGAGATTGCACCGCTGGAGGGACTGAGGCTCGCCGGTTTCAAGAACGTCAAAATTAGCGGCACGGCTGTTCCCGGGCAAACGATCCGGCTCGAAGCGCGGGTAACCGGTCGCCTGGGCAATTTGGTGCAAGCCTGTGGCGAGGCCTGGGTGAGCGATCAACTGGTGCTGCGCGCCGAGTTAACCCTAAGTGGCGAGCCGTCGCGCGAGGCTTCCAAATAACGCTTGCGCCATTCGGCGCGCGAGAGTTTGCCTCGGCCATTGGCTTCGAGGCTATCGACGAACCACCAGTCGCGAGGCACCTGCCATGCGGGCAGATGAGTTAAAGCGAAGTGCTTCAAAGAATCGACCAGACCAGCCGCTTTTCCAGCCACACACGCCACAATCGTCTCTCCGCGTTGGGCATCGCTGCTCGGAACGCCAAAGGCCAGGCAAGCTTGCACCTGCGGATGCCCGGCTAACACCGCCTCAATCGTCTCCGGCAACACTTTGCGCCCGGCTACGTTGATTTGATCGGTGGCGCGTCCGCGCAAAAAGACGGCTCCTTCCACCAGTTCTCCAACATCGCTGGTTCGAAACACACCTTGGCTTAACTCTGGGCCGCTCTGGGGCCAATACGTCTCGGCCACCGCGGCGCCTCGCACTTCCAGGCAACCTTCTTTGGCAGTCGTAATGGTCACATTTTTCAACGGGCGCCCGGCATACGAAGCATCAGTTCGTGGCGCGTCTGATTGGTCGTAGGCGATGCCCCCACACTCGCTGCTGCCATAAAAGTTGTGGATCTTCAGTCCGCGTGCGGCAAACACCGAGTGTTCGAGCGGCAAGGGCAAGGGAGCTCCGGCGGAAATGGCCAGCCGCAGATTGGCCGGGATACAGTCGGCGCCATGCCATGCCTGCCAGAGCGCCGGGACAGCGGCCAAGGTAACCGATTCCTCCGAGCGCGCCGCGGCCCGCATCGCTTCGGGCAATGCGGACCCAACCAGGATCAAAGGGACCCCGTGCAACAACAAAGGCAAAACCAGGTTTGAAAAGCCGTATGAATGCGCCAGGGAAATGACTCCGAGATTGGGCCACTCCGGCCGCAGCCCCATCGTTTCGACGATGTTTTCCGCGTCGGCTGCCAATTGAGCCGCTGTGAATGCCACCAATCGCGGTTTACCAGTGCTGGCGGAGGTCATCTTTAAATGCACGATGCCAGCGTGCGGCGAATTCAGGATCTGCGGGCGATTCTGGCCGGGTTCGAGCGGACAAACAATTCGACCATCGCGCCAGGCGCGCAAGACAGCCACGATGAATTCAGGGGAGCCGCCGTGAGGAAAACTGATTGGATCCTCCAGAGCGGGGCCCTGATCTGCGGCTTGGAGCAACTCGCCAAAGGTCCATCGACGGGCAGAAGCGATGTCGAGAAGCGCAAGTTTCTCGCGGTGGGCGTGCGCGAGGCGACGCCAACGGTCGTAGAGCATTGCCAGTTACCTACCCCACCGCTAGGCTGGATCGCAAGTAGTAATGATGGCAGTTCGCAAGATTTTAGGTGACGCTGGCTTTGAGCGGGGCGTGCTCTTTTCCTTTTTGAAGCGCTGGTTGCTTCTGGCTTTGTGCGCCTTCCTGACGGGCTGTGTCACCGCTTCACACTGGGCCCCGGCGCGGGCTTTTGACTTCTCTAGAGACACGTTCTCCTACGCCAATGGGCTGGTATGGGAGTATCGTTTCGATGAACAGGGCAAATGGACTACCCGCCGTCGCGACCCGCGACCGGATTATTCCCAGCACTGTTTTGTGGTCTCACGTTCGGCTTGCCAATTCTTCGAAAATGCCATCTTCAGGCCGGACCTGCCCAGGACCGAGCCGGCTGCTTACCGCCGTCTGGTTGAGGATGTGGTGCGCACCAGCTTGCGAAAACCATTGCCGCCGGAGCGGCGGATCGTTATCCCCGGCTATGCGGACCTGCGCTCGTTCAGCCGCGACCACGAGAAACTTCTGCAAACCGCATGCGGCGGAGCCTGGCGTTGTTATTTCCAGCGCGGCAACTGGCGAATGATTTTTCCATTCACCCGTCACCAACAGGCCCGGGTGGTGGCGGACATTCAGTCGGAATTGAGCCGAAGCGGAGCCGTTGTCGCCCATTTAGTCCGATTCCCGCAACTGACGATCAATCATGCCGTTTTGGTGTTCGCCGCGAAGCCTCGTGAGAAGACGATAGAATTCACGATCTACGATCCCAACGATCCCTCGGCGCCGGCGACCCTTACTTACGACCGGGCGACCAGAAGCTTTTCGTTGCCCACGAACAATTATTTCCCGGGGGGGCGTGTGGACGTCTACCCGATTTACGATCGCTGGCCGTATTAGTCCGAAAACCTTTCCCGTCCGGCGTATCCGGCATCGAGGTCGTGCCAGAATTCGATATCCTCCTCATCCTGCTCCCAGCAAAGAAAGACCTCTTTATCGTCCAGAATAGCCGGAAAATCGATCAACCCCCGATCGAGGTCTTTGATTTGAATATCGCGATGGTGAAACTCCAGCAGGACACTTTTGACCTCGGCCATTTTCCTGACCCACTGGTTGACGACCGGACCGCCCAGGTCCTTTCCGGGCGAGCTGAGACTCTTTAGCTTCTCCTCGCGGCTTTCAATCTCTTCCCGGAGCTCAACGAGGCGTTTAAGCCATTTTCGAATCCTGGGGAGTAATGCGCGAGCCTCACCCCTCGTGTAATGGTTGGCGAATCTCATTTCCCGGGTTGGGTTTCGAGTTTCTTGCGGATTTGGTCGTTGGGCTCGACGGCCAGGGATTTGGTCCATGCCTCGCGAGCTTTGGGCAATTCATTGAGAGCGGCGTAGATATCGCCAAGATGATCGTACAAGGTGGCATCCGGTTCCTCGGTCAACTCCACCGCCTTGAGCAGGTAACCCAGCGCTTCTTTGGGCTGGTGCAGCTTGAAGAGAACCCAGCCGAGACTGTCCAGGTAAGCGGCATTCTTTGGTTCGGATTTGACGGCTTTCTCGATCAATTGCCGGGCTTCCTCGAGCTTGGTATCGTGTTCGGCCCACATATATCCCAGATAATTTTGCGCTTCGGCTGAATCGGGGGCCAGCTTCAGACATTTTTCGAAGTACTGCTCGGCCTGGGTAAAATCACCCAGCCGTTCCCACGTCGCCCCGAACTGAAAATAGAATTGGTCGTCCAAACGCGACGGGTCGGTCGCTTTGGCGATGACTTCCGCCGCGGTATAGTGCTCGATGGCTTGCTGGTAGTCCTTCTTGCGCCCCTCGGCGAGCGCGGTGCACAGTTCGAGGGTGTAATTCTGCGGAAATTTCTTGCGCGCTTTCGCCAGCGTGGCCAGGGCGTCGTCGGGTTTGTTCAGGTTCAGCTGGCTCAACGCCAGCTCGTAATAGGGGTCGGGGAATTCCGGATTGAGCAAAATCGTTTTGGAAAAATAATCCGCCGCTTCGGGGAATCTTTTTTCGGTGTAGGAAATATAGCCCAGGTAATAATAGGCCTCGGCGTTGGTGGGATCGTCCCGGACGATGGCCTCGAGCTGTTCCAGCGCTTTCTTGTGGTCGCTCGTCCGCAGGTAAATGCCGGCCAGCTTCGCATGAATCCGTTCGTGGAGCATGGGCAAATCAGGCAGCTTCTTCAGCAATTCCAGGTAGAGCTGCGCCGCTTTTTCAGAATTCCCCGCCGAGTTATAAGCCTCGGCCAGCTTCAACCGCAGCGAGGGATTGGTCGGGTTGATCTTCTCCGCCCGGTTCAGGGTCGCGGTCGCTTTGGCGTTGACTTGTTCCTTCTGAGACGGGGCTTGGGTTGCATAGCTCAGATACAGCTCGGCCAGGCCCACGAGAAATTCAGCATCCACGTTGGGTCGGCGTGCGGCTTCGTCCAGGACCTTGAGCGCCGGCTGTTCCTGCTTACTTTGCAGATAATTAACGAAGAGGTTTTGATAGCCGCCCAGCTCGTCTGGAGAAAGCCGGATAGCCATTTTGCCGGCGGCGATGGCCTGTTCGATCCTGCCGAGTTGGCCATAGACCACGCCCAAGCGAGCATAGACTGCCCCGGAAGCACCGGGTTCAGCTGCGGCACGCGTGAGGAGTTCGAGGGCCTTGTCGAATTGTTTATTCTGGATCAGCCGGCGGCTCACCTCCAGCACGAGACCTTCGTCGGCCGGGTCATCCGCCGCGGCCTGGTAGTAGTCTTGCAACGCCGCTTCGGTCTCATCGTTCATGTCGTGAACGATTGCCGCCGCGTAATGGGCGTGGGCCTGCGCAACCTTCTCCGGATGATCCGGTGAGGCGCTTCGGGCGGCACTCTTCACAACCGACTCGGATGCCTTCGAAGCTGCAGCGGGCCGCGAACGACAGCCCACAAGCAAGCCGCCGCACAAAAGAACGGCAACCCAAAACCCACAACGACTCAGCATGTCAATCAAACCACTCCCCGGAACGTCAGCAGGACGCGTTTGTCTGGCTGGGCAACCTCGGCTGGCGCCGCGGCTTACTTCTGCCAGGTGCGCTTCTTATGGCGATGAGCTCGGAGCTTCTTTCGCCGCTTATGTTTATTAATTTTGGCTTTCCGACGTTTCTTTAATGAACCCATAATGGTCTGTTTACCTGCTGAACCATTCCGGAAGGTACTCTGCTGCAAATCCGCCCAATTGCAACTTCGCCACAGAGGGGCCGAACCGGTTTCAACCGGGGCAGCGTGCGCCAAGGGCGCGGCAGCGTCAAGTCCGCAAGCGGCACGGGAGGAATGAAATCCGAAGGGACGAGTGTGGCCACTTGGGCCATACGAAGCGCGGCGGCGAAAGATTAAGCCAACCACGTCCGCAGCACGGTCAGGCTTTCTTGAACCGCTTTGAGCAAGGCCGGGCGGGTTTGGGGCTGGGCTCCGCCGTCGTATTCGATATGGAGAGAGATCGGTGATTGAAAGGCAATTTGGTTGAGCAGCTTAAAATAGCCGGTCGAGCCGACCTGCCCCTGCCCCAGCGGCACAAAGTGTTTTTCGCGGTTGGTGTCCTTTACATAGACCACCCGCACGTGTGGCTGGAGCCTTTCGAATCGCGGGCGCCAATCCTGGCCGTGCACGTTCATGGCATGGGCAATGTCGAACGCCACTCCCACCTGCTCGGCATCAAAACCTTCAACGATCTGATACAGCTCATCGAGATTGCCGCCGACATACGCGTGGCCGGATGGGGAATGGTTCTGCATCACGGCGCCGATGCCGATCTCCTTGTTTAGCGCGGCCAAATCCTTGAGATGCGCCCGGACTTCCTTGAGTTGTTGCGGCCAGGCCGCATCATCGCCACGAGTTATGAACCCAAGCCGGTACCGCGCGATGCCCAGTTTCTTGGCAGTTCGTAGGAGAGTCTCCGCCTGGGGCGACTCTGTACCGGTAATGGCGGTGGTTAGATAGGGCATCCGCAAGCGGCGTTTGCGCAGGGCTTCGACGTAAGCGGGTAATTCATCGGCGACTCGTTCTGGTTTAATCTCGCCATCCGGGCGCACCGGACTGTCGACTCCATCCAAGCCCGATTCGGCGGTAAACTCGGCGGCTTCATCGAAACTGAATTTCAGCGGTTGATAGGCTTTGCTGAAAATGA
>DASRFK010000011.1:0-83854 GCA_035651635.1 Verrucomicrobiia bacterium
CCCAGGTCAACACCCGGTATGGGTGCCCCGGTGTTCAAATCGTAAACCGATTGATTGGGCGGGAGGACATCCTCATGGTCCATGGCATAGGCGTGCCAGCAAATCTGAAGCTGGTTGAGATTGTTTTGGCAGGCGATTCCCAGGGCCCTCGCTTTGGCTTTGGCCAGGGCCGGCAAAAGCAAGGCCGCGAGAATGGCAATAATGGCAATGACTACCAAAAGCTCGATCAAGGTGAAGGCCGAGTGCGTGCGAAGCCCTGACCTTTTCGCTTTGGATTCAGGGTCGGAGTGAGCGAGCAAAAGCGGAACGAGCTTCCCCCTGGACCGTTTGCTGACGGACCCTGAGGCAAGCTGGTTTCCGGCTCGACGCGCGTTCATGCTGGTGACAGAGGCAACATAGCCGATGCGCCCCCGGTGCGCTAGTGCACGGCCCCATCGGTGCAGGGCAAACGCATCTAATTCTGGCGGTAGGGATGGCGCGCGCTGCGCCGTCCGTGCCGCGTTCGGCGGCGCAATGTTGGATGGAGCGCAACTCCTCTCGCATTCGTTCCGCCCGCTGAACGCGGGCGGGGACATCGCAGCGCGATGTCATCTACCATCAATGGATTTAGATGCGTTTGCCCTACCCATCCGTGTCGATTCGTTCTAATGGCGGCTCAAAACTTGACCACTTTGCCGGTCTCCAGTCGTTTGGCCACGTGGTTCAAACCCAAGGCGATGCGCTCAGCTTCCTCGCGCGTGGCATCGGGAGTAAAGATGAACAACCCATCGGTGATGTGATTATTAATTTGCGGCGCAGCCAGCCAGCGCCCCTTGTTAATCTTTTCCTCGCCCGGTTCGTCGAACTGGCTGAACACCAACAGGTGCTTGGTGCGGTTTGCCGAAGTGTATTGCTCCAGCAACCAAGTGCCCTGGCGATCGAGCTGTACCTGCAAGGCAAAGCCACCAGTGACATCGATGACCTTGGCTTCTTTGACCTGGGCCTCGCTGATGAACGGGGCCTTGTCGATGGTAAACTCGACTGGGCTTTGGCGATAAACCTCGGCCGTTACAGTTCGTCCCATCGGGTCGGCTTTGGCCTCGAGGTGAAGACGAAAGCTGGCCATGACTTTTTTGTCCTTCCCCGCGGCTGTTTTGCAACCCGGCGCCAGGCCGCAGAGCAGCAGCGTGCCCATGAGATAGAGATTGAATCCATGACTGCGAATTCGCATAGTGCGCTACCGAAATTGAATAGCGATTGGACCGTACACAAAAATGAGCAAACAATACAATAAGATCGAAAAGCGAAAACGCCGCCGGGCCTATCTGAAGCGCAAAAAGGCTCCCGCCAAGGCAAAGACTCCGGCCGCTGCCGCAGCCAATCCCGCCGCCCCGGCTGCCTGATAGCCTTTTCAAGCGCTCTGAACCTTAAACCTCCGGCCTCGTGCAGCTATGACCTGATCGCTCTGGGCGAGGTCATGCTCAGGCTTGACCCGGGCGAGGGCCGGGTTCGGACCGCGCGACATTTCCAGGTTTGGGAAGGCGGCGGCGAATATAATGTGGCTCGCGGCCTTCGCCGGTGCTTCGGCCTGAAGACCGCCATCTGCACCGGTTTTGCCGACAACGAGGTCGGGCACCTCATGGAAGACCTTATTTTGCAGGGCGGGGTCGATCCTCAATTTATCCAGTGGCGCTCCTTTGACGGAGTCGGGCGCTCGGTTCGTAACGGATTGAACTTCACCGAACGCGGGTTCGGGATCCGGGGCGCCTTGGGCACATCCGACCGGGGTCACACTGCCGCGAGCCAACTGCGCCCGGGTGACTTCGATTGGGAACAGATCTTTGGCAAACTCGGCGCCCGTTGGTTTCACACGGGCGGAATATTTGCCGCGCTCAGCGAGTCTACCTCGGCTCTGGCGTTCGAAGCCATCCAGGCGGCTCGGAAGCATGGGGCCGTGGTCTCCTACGACTTAAATTATCGGCCCTCGCTCTGGAATGGCAATGGGGGGAGGCAGCGAGCTCAGGAAGTAAACCGCAAACTCGTGGAGCGAGTCGACGTGGTGCTCGGGAACGAAGAAGACTTCACCACCTGTCTTGGTTTGGAAGTGAAGGGTTTCGATCCCGCGGCAGCGAGCCTGCAAGTCGAGCCGTTCCGTGAAATGCTCGGGCAGCTGGTGAAGAACTTCCCGAATCTCACCGCGGCGGCCACCACTCTGCGCGCGGTAAGATCGGCTTCCCGCAACGATTGGGGCGCGCTCTGCTGGCACGACCAGCGGTTTTTTGAGGCACCGTACCGGCGGGACCTGGAAGTTCTCGACCGAATCGGAGGCGGCGACAGCTTCGCCAGCGGCTGGATTTACGGAATGCTTCGATTCAATAATCCGCAAAAGGCCGTCGAGTACGGCGCAGCTCACGGGGCCCTGGCCATGACCACGCCGGGCGATACCTCGATGGCTTCGTTGAAGGAAGTCGAAGCGCTGGTTCAGGGTTCCTCGGCCCGAGTGCAGCGTTGAGGGAGCAATCAGCTGTCCAGGCAAGTACGAACGATTTCGGCCAGCTTGTTGGGCGAATACGGCTTGGGCAGGAAATTGATTCCTTCTTCGAGCAAATGTTGAGCGCGGGCCATACCAGGGCTGTAGCCGGTGGTGAAAATGACTTTTAGCTCGGGATTGGTCCGACGCAATTCGGCGGCAACGTCCGTTCCCATCATTCCGCCGGGCATAACGAGGTCGGTCAGCAACAGATCGATCCGGCGTTCCTCGCGGTGCCATGCCTCGAGGGCGGCTGGACCCGTCCCGGCAGTCAACACGTGATAACCATGCAAGCTCAACACCTCATGCACCATGTCGCGCAACGAGGGCTCATCCTCCGCCAAAAGGATCGTCTCCGTCCCGGTAGGACGCGCGGTGTGCTCGCTAGTTTCGGCAGCCTTTTGACTGGCTTGGGATGAGACCGGGAAAAACAAATTGAAGGTTGTGCCGACATTGACCGTGCTCTCGACCTCGATCCAGCCCTGGTGCTGCTTGACAATGCCGAAGACCGTGGCCAGGCCGAGCCCGGTTCCTTTGCCAGCCTCTTTGGTCGTGTAGAACGGCTCGAACAGGTGCGACAGCCCTTCGGCATCGATGCCACAGCCAGTATCCGAAACCGTAAAGCGCACGAAGCGGCCGGGCCGCGCGTCCGAATCCGGCCGGACGTCAGATGGGCCAAGGGTCACGTCGCAACAGGCCAGCCTGATTCGCCCGCCGCGCGACATGGCATCGCGCGCGTTTAAGGTCAGGTTCACGGTGACCTGTTCCAGCATGCCCCGATCGGCGAAGATCGGCGGCAAGCTCTTTTGACATTCGGTTTCAAGGAAGATGTGCTCGCCCACCAACTGGCGCAACATACCGCTGACACTGCGGACCACATCCCCGAGCTCGACATTGCGAAACTGCAGGACCTGCTTGCGACTGAACAACAGGAGTTGGCGCACCAGGTTGGCGGCCCGCTCGGCCGAGTGACGAATCTCGCTCAGCGATCGGGCGTGCGCTCCGGTTTCGCCGAGCCGCATGAGCAGCATGCTCGAATGTCCGTGGATCACCGTCAGGATATTATTGAAATCGTGGGCCACGCCGGCCGCCAACTGCCCCACCGCTTCCATTTTTTGCGCGTGACGCAGCTGCCGTTCGGCGTGCAGACGTTCCTGGATTTCCCGCCGCAGATCCTGGTTGGCATTTTCCAAATCCCGGGTCCGCCGCGCGATCCTCTCATTGAGTTCGCCCAAATTCAGGCTGGCTCGGCGCTGGAGCTCCCATTTATGGCAAAACGCGCATGCCAATTGCAGAACCTCGACGTTGTCGAACGGTTTTTTGAGAATCACCAGGTTGTCCGAGGCGCCCAATTTACCGATCATTTCCTGCCAGGAATAATCCGAGTAAGCGGTGCAAATGACCACCTGCAGCTCCGGATAAAGCTTCCAGATGCGCGAGATGGTTTCCACCCCGTCCCAACCGGGCGGCATCCGCACATCGATAAAAGCCATGGCATAAGGTTTCGCCGCGGCCAGCGATTGCTGCACCTTCGTGAGGGCCTCTTGTCCTTGAAAGGCGGAATCGATTTCGAAGATGGCGGTTACCGAAGCGGCGACTTCATCGCCGAACAGCGCCGCCTCCGCGTGGAGCAACTCACCTTGCGGACCACGCCCGGCGCCGCCCAGGACCTTCCGAAAATCCTCGTGGATGGCGGGGTTGTCGTCGACGACCAGAACTCGGTGATTCATCAACGGCGCCGGCGCAGCAGGCAGTTCCTTCCCGGCCATAGAATCAAGGGAACTTTGGCCACTCTCGAATGCGCGCGTGACGGTTAGTGGGGCGGAACGGTCCAAGCCGAAACCAGCAGGCTTCGAATCCGGCGAGGTCGTCTCGTTGGTTCCTCCGTGAGTGTCGGAGGAGGCAAAAAAATTTTCCGCGTGCATGCTCGCTCAGCCGATTCTGATGTCTTAGGCAGCGCAGGAGCACAGGGTCAATGCGCTGAACCCGATAGGCATTGCCAAGATCCTAGCTTTGCTCACTCCCCCCGGTCCGTTTCGCGTGTCCGTTTGGGGGCGAAGCTGTCCAGCATCTGGACAGCAGCCAAAAGACGCTCGTGCTGTATGGTGATTGAGAGCAGTTGCTGCGCCAATTCGCCCCATCAAGAAGACGCCCGGAGCTAGCACGGAGCCAAAAAGATTTTGCCTGGCCGCGCGGACGGAGTCAGTGTGGAGGCACATATGACCCCCTCACAGGAGATCGAAAAGGCACTCGCGGAAATTCCCGTGCTGGACATTCACACGCACCTGGTCGGAGGCAAACTTGGGGCGCGTGGCCTGCATGATATTCTGCTGTACCACATGGTGATCAGCGACCTTTACTCAGCCGGCTGCCCTTGCGGCGCCCGATTGACGCAGTATCCCGCCTGGCCGGATGAGGCCGAGTCGGCGCGGCGGATTGAAGAGGCGCTCCCGTTCCTGCCGCGCATCCAGAATACCAGCTCGTTCTGGGGAGTTAGGATCATTTTAAGCGAGTTGTATGACTGGCGCGAACCGATCACGGCCAAGAACTGGCGCCAGCTTGACGCCCTGGTTCGAGAACGCGCGGAGGACCGGGGCTGGCATCATTCGATTTTAGACCGCCTGAAGATCCGGCGAACGGGAACGGAAATCGCCCGGCGAGGTCCAGGGCTGGATGACGAGCGACTGCAATATGCGTTGGAATGGGGATTCTTCACGCGTTGCCAATGGGGCGAGTACGACACCGCGTTGTATGAACTGGAACGATGCTGGGGGCGAACACCCGACAGCCCCACTCCAATTGGCGGCGGCACGCGACCGCCAGCCGAATCGACGATTCGCTCGCTGGCGGATGTCGAGGCCGCCGTGAATCACTACGTAAAGGCCATTCCCTACGCCCAGGTCCTGTCGACGGCCACGCACCTATCAACGGACATTGACTACAGCCCGGTGAGCGATGCGCGCATGGAAGCGGCCCTGGCCCGGCGCGCCGTAGCCGGCCCGGCGGAGCGGGACATCTACGCCAGTTACATCAACGAGAGATTTTTGACCCGATTGGAAGAACACGCCGATACGATCGTTTTTCAATTCAGTTTCGGCGCCGAACCGCTGCCTTTCGAAACGGGCAGCCGCTTAAAACAAGAGACCATTCGGCAACTTGGAGAAATCATCGGGCGTCACCCGCGGCTGAAGTTTCAGTGTTTCCTGGCCAGCCGCCACGCCAATCAGTCCCTGTGCACTCTGGCGCGCGAACTGCCCAACCTCAGCCTGGCTGGGTACTGGTGGCATAATTTCTTCCCGGAAGTGATTCGCCAGATTATTAGTGAGCGGCTCGACATGCTCCCGTTATGCCAACAGGTGGGATTTTTCTCAGATGCCTATTGTGTTGAATGGACCTATGCCAAGGCGATCCTCGTGCGCAAGCAATTGGCGCAAGTGCTCGCGCAACGGATTGAGCAAGGCCAGTTTTCGATTGAGGAGGCTTTGAGTGTAGCAAAAACAATCCTATTCGAGACCCCGCAACAGCTTCTCCGCATGGTACCGCGTTTGGAAAGTGAATCAAAGTGAACGCTACTTAGATCACAGGGAGCGGTTCGCGTCCCGGCTTCAGCCGGACTTCAGCCGGTGCGATCCGCGAAAAAGGCTTTGCTTCGAACCATGCGCTGCTTTCATGGGTCTATCACACCGCCTGAAGGCGGGACTCCGAACGTATGATTGGACGCGGCTTAAACCGCATCCAACCGCAGATCACGCACCAGTTCTTTGACGTCGATGTTGCCTTCGTTTCGCAGCAGGTCATCAAAGTCGCCGCGGAGGATTTTAAGCGCGTAACGTTCCTGTTCGATTTCCAGGCGAGTGCGCACCCCCAAGCGGCGCAACACGGGCACGGGCGGGCACCAGCCCTGAATCGCATGTTGCAATAAGAACCCGCCCACAATGACGGGGAGAACAAACCACTTCCGGCTCGAAGCAGTCCCCAGGATCACCCCGAGCAAGCTTACGGAGGCAGCGTTGGCTTCCAAGGCGCGTTCGATATCCCACTCGCGATCCAACTCAGCCAACCGCTCGCTGATGGTGGCTTTGTCCTGCACCGCATAGAAGCGGAGGCGTTGCTCGAGTTCCCGATCGATCCGGCGATTGATTTCCGGTTTGGTTTGCGCGCGCACGCGATCCTCTTTGGGCGTTTTGGAAACAAGGTTGATTGCGATGTTCATAGTGCCGGCTCCGTTTGGCTAAATTAATGGGAGGCACCGATAATTGTGCCCTTCGAGAGGCCCGCATGATTCGGTGTCGCCCACTCAAGAGTGGCGCGGGGAACCATGGATTGCCATGGGGCTATTGCCCTAAGCGGGCCGGCAGTGCTGCACGAAGCCAGCCGCAGCCTGGTGGATTACTTCGTGGGCATGAGCGGCGTCGCTCCATCCGCGCACTTCGGTGCGCTTGCCCTCGAGTTGTTTGTAAACGGAAAAGAAGTGCTCGATTTCACGCAACACATGCGGATCGAGATCCGTATGATTTCGCACCCCTTTATGGATGGGGCTGCTCTCCGCCACGGCGAGGATCTTTTGATCCGGGACCTGCTGGTCCACCATTTCCAGAACGCCAATCGGCCGGATTTCGATCAGGCAGCCGGCAAAGGTAGGGTCCTGGAGCAGAATCAAAACGTCCAACGGGTCGCCATCAGTGGAGCGGGTGCTGGGTATGAAGCCATAATCTCCGGGATAATGCACCGAGGCGTATAACGGACGGTCGAGTCGAAACACGTGCAGCGCGGGGTCGTACTCGTATTTGTTGGCCTGTCCGCCCGGCACTTCGACAATCGCATGCACGATTTCCGGAGCGCGCGGTCCGATGGGCAAGGTCAGATAGTTCATCGGCAAAGCCGGACGGCACCCAATGCGGCTCCGGCCTGGTTCAGGATCAATTTTATCGGGGGCGGGTCAACGGGCAAAGCACCCCAATGGGTCCTGAAACTACTTCGGCATTTGGCGGATGAACTCATCGGCACTGGCAATCGAAGCGTTCATCTCTTGAATCAACTGCGACACGTCCGCCTGAATCTTAGCCGACTCACCGCGCAACTCACCAATCGCCTGGGCATTCAAGCTGTGTTTGAGCGCGAGCACATAATCATGCAGCTTGTGTAAGACCGGATCCATGGTCCGTTCGGACCTTTTGAGCGCGCTGAGCATTTCCTCGTAGCGCTGACGGGTGTCGACCAGCTGCTGACGGCTGGTCTGACGCAAGGCTTCAGTTTCGATCTCACGGTTTTCCTTTTCCCATTCGGCAAAGAGATCGCCCGCCACAGTCTCGACGTCCTGCACTCGTTTATGCACGGCGCCGACCCGCGTGGCGGCATCATCGTAATCGGATTGCATGCGGCGATAATGTTTTTCGAGCTCGCCGCCTTCAAAACCGGTGAGCTCTTTTAAGCGCGTGAGCGCATCTTTGAATTGTTCCTGGGCTCCTTTCTCCTCGTCGCGGGCGGAGATGACTCGTTTTTTCAACAAGTCGCGTTTGTAAATGCCCACTTTCTCGTAAGCGGAATAGACAACGTTTCGGCAAGCAGTCAGCCCGATTAAGCTAATTCCCAAAAGACAACCCAACGCCATCCGGTTCATGTTGCCCCAAGCTCGCATAAGGCGTCGGCCGGATCGAGTGGGAAGTGGCGAGGGACATTCGGCGAGTTAAAGGTTACAGGTTGCGGTGGGGAAGCCGTTGAAAGTGGTCACTTCCGCTCCCGCGGAAGTGACGAGTTTACATTAGGACTTGTCGCGCCTTTAGCGCTTGAGAACCGACGAAGGTGCCGTTTCCCTGGGGCTTCGCCCCGGGCTGGTATGAGGGACGCCTTTGGCGTCCAAATAGGAGAGGCGGAGGGGCCGAAGTTTTGGTCCGTCGCCGAGGGCGGCGCGGCGCCTGCGGCCGCCGAGCAGGTAGAGGTCCGCGCGGACGTGAGTGAGCGGGTCCTCTTCAGTTCCCCGCTGGAACCAAGCGGTAAAAGGCGCTGGGACCGATGGCCGGCAAGCTGATGCTGCTCTGGGTAGTCGGAGGGCCAATGTTCTGCCAACCGTTTCCCGAGAGGTTGGTGCAAACCTGAACTTGAAACGAAGCGGGCGCCGCATCCCAAGTCAAAACGAAGGAGTTGGACTGGTAGGAAGCCTGGAGGTTGACTCTGGGTGGCGCCATAACCGGCAAGTTCATGGTGGCCGTACTGCTAAGGCCGCCCGAATCGGTCACCGCGACGCTGAAGGTATTGGTTCCAATATCGCCCGCACCAGGCACGCCCGAGAGCGTTCCGTCGGCAGCGACCGACAACCAGACCGGACCACTGACTTTGGCAAAGGTTAAAGTCGTGCCTGGATTCGGATCGTTCGCCTGTCCAACGATGGAGTTGGAATAGGTCTGGCCCACCGTCACTGGCGCAGCGACGAACGGGTCCGCGACGAATGCGGGCGCGGCATTGACGTTGAGATACATCGTCGCGGTGTTGGACATGCCGGCCGGTTCGCTGACGCTCACCTGAAATACATTGGTTCCCACATCCGAACCTGACGGCGTCCCGGAAAGAGCGCCGCTCGGAGCGATAGTGAGCCAGGCGGGGCCACCGAGTTTGGCGAAGCTCAGACGCTCACCCGGATTAGGATCGCTGGCCTGATTTGCAATCGAACCCGTGGCGGGGTGTCCGACGTTGGCCGAAGGCGCCAGGAAGGGGTTGGCGTTGAACACGGGCGGCAAGTTGGTGCCACCCGCGAGAGCATTGATGAGTCGTTGGCCGGCCGGTGTGCCCCAACCAGTGCATAAATCGTAACCGTTGACGGCGCTGAACTTTGAAGGACTCGTTGAATTGGTGTTATTGCCGGTTCGAATATCGTGAAAACACGCGCTGTAATTCGTGCCCTTGCCAATGAGATAAAGTGCAGGATTGATGAAGCCAAGGGTCGAGTGGCCATTGGCAACGGATTGCTGATTTACCAGGGCCATAAACCCGGCCCAGAGCGGTGCCGCAGCGCTGGTGCCGCCGAAATAACCTTTGCTGCCGTTATTCCAAACCACCCAGATGTTATCGGCCGTCAGCGCCACATCGGGAAAGTTGCGCAGGGTCGTCGAGCCCTGGTTGGCGCTCATGTCCAGCCCGCTTTGGTAAGAAGGAATGGGATAGGTTGTGCTCACGCCGCCGCCCGTTGCGGCCGACCCCTGCCCGACGGAAGCCCAATTCCACGTCGTCTCGCCAGTCCAGGCCCCGTGGGGGCCCGCGGTCGAGAGAGTGGTGCCGCCGACTACGGTGAGATTGGGATTGTCAGCGGGCGGATCGACGGTGCCAGAGTAGGCGCCATCATCGCCGGCCGCCTGGAACATGGATTGTCCCTGGGCGGCGAACTGGCGAAAGATGTTCTCGGTGGTGGCATTAATGCCGAAGGTCCAGGACGAACTCAATTGTTTCGCGCGATTATCCGTGGCCATGCGGCTGAGCATGGTGTTGGCACCGACCCCCTCATAGACCATGACACTGGACAACCCCGGGGCCATCGCGATGGCTACCTCGATGTCCAAAGCCACTTCGGCATTGTCAGCGCCCGGTGTTCCGGAGAAACCGTTGAATAATAGAGTTTGCAGCGGAACGTTCGGCAAACCGGCTTGTGCCTCATACGCAGTGATGTCGTTGGTGTAATAGCCGTCGAACTCGAGCAAGCCCACGATTTGCCCCGTCCCGGTCAGCGCAACGGCGGGCAGGTAGGCAGCTCGAAAATCGTTGCCAAGATAACCGCCACCGGGTCCGGATCCTAAATTCGGAGCAGCGGCAGGCAAAGCGGCCTGCCGATGGAGCGAGCAGGCGTGAGGCACGATAAAGTTATCGAGGCCGCTGATATCCAGCAGCGGCACGCCCGCAACCACTGAAGGCTCGATTTCAGGCGCGAAAAACTCGCGTCTTTCAGACGGATGCGGATAGAGTCGCAGAGTGGTGGCGAAGGCTTTCTCGATGTCGGCAGCGGCGCCAGCAACGTCAAGCAGCAGCCGGTTTTGATGCCGCCCCACGATAGTCAGCCCGTTGCCTTGGACAAAGTCGATAAGCGCCTGATACTCCTGTTCGGTGGGGCCGAATTTTTGCGTAAATTGATCCGGAGTAAGGAACTGATGGTAGCGGACATTGGACGGGTCGTACAAATCGTGCAGGAGGGCCGTCAAATCCTGCTCGTTGTGCAACGGGAGGCCGAGCGACAACCGCAACTGCGTCGCCGCCGGCATCCGGCTAATCGAGGCAACCTTCCGCACTACCGCCGGCACATGGCCAGGTAATGTTTTCCGGGGAGCGGCCCAACCGGGCGGCGTCCAGAAAGCGAACAGAGCTGCCACAAAGCAGGACAGCAAGCCCCGCCAATGGGTTCGCATCCACTCGAGGGTTCCTTGTAATACTGAACCAGGTTTTCTTCTGATATGCTTAAAACAGTTTCAGCCGCCGGCCCATCTTGCTGGTCACTTCGTCGCGATGCCGGAGCGGCGTTCCGAGAATGACAAGAGCAACCGCGATGCCAGCGCGAGGCGAATGGGGAGCTGCGATTCTACTTGTTACCCCGCCGAGGCTTGGCTCAAGGTAGCTTAATGAGTAAGAGGTTCGCATCAGGATTTCTAACCACTCGCCCAATACGCGCGCGCGACCTTCTGGCGAACTCGGTCTGCGAGGCCATTATACCAACTCTATTATGTTTCATGCTAATCTTCAGCCCTTGGGCGTTTGGAACCACCCAACGGTGGTCGAGCTGGACGATGAATCTGTGCGGGTACAGCCTGGGAATTTTGCTCGGCATAAAGACCTGGATACGGCACGTGACTAAAACGAGCGGGTCAATTCCGGGTAGCAGTTCTCGCTTCGGCTTTAACCGCCGCACAACGGCACACCTGCTTGGCGCCTTGACCTCCGCCATTCTGCTGTATTGCTTTATCTCCGCGGTGAACGCCCGCGCGACATTTGATGCGCTTTCCGGCCAACTCCGGTACCACGATTGTGTCGCCTGGCTGCCGCACAGCCTGGATTCGCGCGGGTCGTGGGACGCCTTTCTTCGGTTGCTCGCTCTGTCCTGCTCTTTTTGGGCGGCGCACGACTGGTTAAGAGCACCCGACGCCGACAAACCGCGCACGCTGAAAGGGAGAGCCGACGCCGCAGTCTCAACTCGAATCAGGCGGTTGCTCTGGCTATTGACTTTGAGCGGAGGCCTGCTCGCTTTGGAAGGAATCACGCAGCGGATCGCGCGTTCGCCCAAGCTTCTCTTCCTGATGTTGCCGGAATTTCTAGCGGATCCCGCAACTCAGTTCGCGTCATTTGCCTATCGGGGCAATGCCGGACAGTATTTCAACCTGCTCTGGCCGGTTTGCTTCGGGTTGTGGTGGACGGGGCGACGGACCAGGCCAAATCACAGCATCCTTCACGATTCCTGGAAACTGGTCTGTATTGGGTTAATGGCGGCTTGCCCGCTCCTCTCGTCGGCTCGCGGTGCAGCGCTGGTCGACGTAGCAATGCTGGCGTTGGCGGGCACTGTCTTCGCTATGGAGACACTGGCGCGAGACGACAGGCATTATGTCAAAAAGAGCCGGGGCGAGGTGCTGCTGATCGCCTGTTTTATGGGCGCCAGCCTGAGCCTGGGCGCCGGACTCGGATGGAAAGAACTGTGGCCGCGTTTAGGACAGGCGCAGGCCGATTTGAAAGCGCGCGAAGAGCTGTACGAACGCGCCCGGCTCATCGCCGGAGATTACGATCTCTTCGGAACAGGCCCGGGCACTTTTGGCGCTGTATTTCAATTGTATCGCAAATCACCCGATGACTATTGGCCGGCACAACTTCATAACGATTGGCTCGAAACACGACTGACGTTTGGCTGGACGGGAACGGCGCTGATCGGCTCTTGGTTGCTAGTGCTCGTGCTCGGCGAGTTGAGTCGTGGAAGTGCTCGCGCTCACTGGCCTTTGAATTTCTGCCTGTGGCTGGCCCTGGCCGGATGCCTGGTTCAGGCACGCTGGGATTTTCCGCTGCAGGTTTACTCAATTCTGTTTCTGTTTATGATCTGGTGCTCGATGCTCCTGGCCGATCCCGAGGCTTCGGAGCATCCCCCAGTGGCGGCAGGCTTTCACGAAAACGTCTCACCCAAACCGCTGACAGAGACCCTCGTTGGGCGGTGACAGGGCAAACGCATCTAATTCTGGCGGTAGGGATGGCGCGCTCGCTGCGCGCAAGTTCAGCGAGGCAAGGTTGGGTGGGAAGGGAAGTCCTCTCGCATTCGTTCCGCCCGCTGAACGCGGGCGGGGACATCGCAGCGCGATGTCCCTACCTATCCGATGCGTTTGCCCTGGGGCATGAGGTAGCAGAGTTGACTATTGTCATGAGCTGGGTGTATAGGGAGGCGTAGCCCATGAACATTCAGCAACAAGCTATGCAATCCCAGCCATCGATCCAACGTTCCTCGGTGTCCAAAGGATTCACTTTGATTGAGTTGCTGGTGGTCATTGCGATCATTGCCATACTGGCCTCGATGCTGTTGCCCGCCTTAAGCCGGGCCAAGGCTAAAGGCCAGGGGATCTCCTGTTCGAACAACGCCAAGCAATTGCAAGTGTGCTGGGCATTGTACGCCTTGGACTACAATGATACCATCGTGCCCAACGCCACTGATGACTCGCATGCCTGGATTGACGGCTCCGGAAACGCGCTGGCCTATGATTTGCCCGGCGCAACCAACATAGCCACCCTCCAACGGGGCCTGCTTTTTCCGTATAATACCCAGGTGAAAATCTACGCGTGCCCCGCGCAGCAGCGAGTCGAAGTAATCAGCCGCAATGGTTTGTTGCCTTTGCTGCCGGCCCGAAGTTTTTCGATCAGCGGCCAAATGCATGGGGGGACCTGGGACGGCACCGACGTGAAGCCCATCACGCTGCCCAATAACCCGGCCAGTGCGATTCCCTATCGCAAAACCGGCCAGATCAACCGGCCTCCTCCCGTGGACGCTTTTGTCTTTGTCGATGAGAGCGAGTACACGATTGACGACGGCTACTTCGCCGTCCAGGTCAATGATGATACCTGGCAGAACTATCCCGCTTACCGGCACGGGCAGTCGGCCAGTTTTTCGTTTGCCGATGGCCACACCGAAATCCACAAATGGGTTGAAGCCAGCACGGGACTCCTCACCAACCCAACCGGTAATTCACCGGCCCCCAGATTCGGTTCCGCCAGAAATCGCGACCTCCAGTGGGTTTCCGACCGTTACATAAATCCAACGAAGCCCTAAAGGTTCAGAGTCCTGCCTTCCCGCGGTAGCCGGGCCAATCGGACGGGTGCCTGGTTTTCGAGATTGCACGCTTCGATTTGCTTACTTGCTTCGATGGTCGTGGAAAAATTCTGGCATTTAGATCAGGGTTCCGTAGGATTGGCCTCCAATTCACCGGCTGAACGATGAAGCCGGTGCGTTGTAGCAAGTTGAACCACTCGGGCACTCTTGGACCTAACAGTAACACTAATCGACCATCATGAAGACAAAAGAACCCTCATTAAGCGGAGTCGTCGGCTTACCTTTGCAACTAACAGCTCTCCTGCTGGCGGCGGCGGCCGCGGCCGAGGACGCCAAAGCGCCTGAACCTCCAAAAAAGCTTTGGGAAAGCGTCGCTTCGGCCGATCTGACTCTGACCAGAGGCAACAGCCGCAATTTCCTGGGAGCCATAACGCTGAACACCAAGCGCAAATGGGAATCGGATGAGTTGTTGCTGGGCGCAGCGGCCGGGTACGGCAAAGCCACGACTAAGAGTTCAAGCGGCCAGGATGTGACGTCCGAGACCCAGGACTTTCTGAAGGGCTTCGGACAGTTCAATCATTTGTTCAGCGAGCGTTTTTATGCCGGCCTGCGCGTCGAGGGATTGCACGACAATGTGTCCGATATCAACTACCGATTCACCGTGAGCCCCCTGGCAGGGTACTATTTCATCAAGCAGACCAACACCTTCCTGAGCGGTGAAGCGGGCCCGTCTCTGGTGACAGAGGAATTGGGCCATCACAGCGATACATACATGGGCCTGCGGCTGGCTGAGAGATTCGAGCACAAATTTGGCGGCGGAGCCAAAGTGTGGCAGACGCTGGAATGGATTCCCCAAGTGGATGACTTTGCCAATTGGATACTGAACGCCGAAGTCGGCGTGTCGGCGCCGGTTACCAAGTCACTGGATATTCGTTTGGTCGCGGATGATACTTACAACAACCGTCCGGCCAGCGGCCGGCTGAAGAACGACCTAAAGATCCTGGCGGGCATTGGTTATCGGTTTTAACTGAGAGCGTGTTTTAAAAACCGGCCGAGTCGCCGCGCCTGGTTTGGAGTCCCGCCTTTAGGCGGTTTGGGCGCTGGACCGCCTAAAGGCGGGACTCCAAACCGAATTCCAAAACAGGCTCTAAGGCCAACCCCTAGGCCAGGTACTCCAGATCCCTAATAAGCGATCAGGCTGCCCCCTAATTGTCATCACATTGGATGCTCCTTAAATTGGCTTCATGCAGACAACGTATGTTAGGTCGACTCCTCCCTCCGCAAGCACGCTGAACGCCTCGGCAGCCGAGCCGGCTTCATTTCGCCCTCTGCACCCGGCCGGGACGGCTGCGCCGCTGCGGAACCGCGGGGCTCTGTTTAAGAGCCGAGCCGCCAATCATGGGAATGGCGACCGGGGGTTAATCGAAGCGCTGGTCAGCTCGAAGCTGTTCCAGGAGTACGAACGGGCCTTTACCGATGCCACCGGGCTGCCGGTGGCGCTGCGGCCAGTGGAGACGTGGCAGTTGCCGCACCACGGCCGGCGCAATGAAGGCCCATTTTGTTCGTTGATCTCTCAGAAAAGCCGGGCCTGCGCATCGTGCTTGTCGGTGCAGGAAACGTTGTCGGAATTAGCGTCCGAGCAGGCGTACACGATGGGATGTCCGAACGGCCTGTGCGACACAGCGGTGCCGGTGCGTTTGGGCGACCGGCTGATCGGGTTTTTGCAAACCGGGCAGGTCTTCCGCAAAAAGCCCAGTGAAGCGCAATTCGATCGGGCCGCGCGGCAAGCCGCCGAATGGGGTGTGGAAGCGGATCGCCAAACGCTGCATGAAGCGTATTTTGCCAGCCGCGTGGTGGCACCCAAGCAACACGACGCGATGGTCAAATTGTTGACCATTTTTGCTCAGCATCTGTCAATGCTGAGCAATCAAGTGGTGGTACAACAGGAGAATGCCGAACCGCCGGTTATAACCCGGGCCAAAGAGTACATCCTGGAACACCAGACCGAGAACCTGCGGCTTGGCCATGTCGCCAAGGCCTGCAACACGAGCACCTTTTATTTCTGTAAAATGTTCAAGAAGGTTACCGGGATTAATTTCACCGATTACCTCTCGCGCGTCCGGATCGAGAAATCCAAAAACCTCCTGCTCAATCCAAATCTGAGGGTCAGCGAGATCGCCTTCGAGGTCGGCTTCCAATCGCTAACCCATTTCAACCGGGTCTTCAAAAAAATTCTGGGGCAATCGCCGACAGAATATCGGGTGCAGTTACTGGGCACACGCAGGTAGGGGCACGCGCAACGCCCTGAAACGAGTCCCTATTTCTGGACGGGAACCAGGTCTGCTAAGATAGCATTGGCTTTCGCGGGCTGGTACCGGATAGTTCAGGGGCTCAGCGCATGGATCCATACACCGATTTAAGCCGGACAGAGCTGGTCGCCCGGCTGAAAGCCCTGGAATCTCAGGCGTGCCCGCGGCCAACTGAGGGGACCGCGGGCCGCGAATACCCGCTCGCCAACCGTTCCGGGAGAACCGAGACCGAAGAGCGTTTGCGGGCGATTTTACAAACCGCGGTCGAGGGCATCATTACCATCGATGAGCGCGGGATTATGGAATCGATGAACCCCGCGGCAGAAAAAACTTTCGGTTACAAAGCCGAAGAGGTGATTGGAAAAAACGTCAGCATGCTCATGCCGTCGCCGTATCGAGAGGAGCACGACGGTTACCTGGCGAATTACCTGCGGTCCGGCCAAGCGAAGATCATTGGAATTGGCCGCGAGGTGCTGGGACAGAGAAAGGATGGCACGGTTTTTCCCATGGATTTGGCGGTGAGCGAGGTGCCCCTGGCTGACCGCCGGCTCTTCACCGGTTTTGTGCGGGACATCAGCGAACGCAAGAAAGCGGAAGCGCGCTTGGCGGACCTGGCCCAATCCCTGGCGGAGAAGAACAAGGAACTTGAGACCATCGTGTACGTGGCCTCGCACGATTTGAGATCGCCGCTGGTCAATATCCAGGGATTCAGCCAGGAACTCGCGCTCGCCTGCGAGCGACTGCGGGAGCGCCTGATGGCCGGGCAATCAGCGGCGCCGGTGAGCGACCGGGAGGTTCAGGAGGTGCTCCGGCAGGATATCCCCGAAGCGCTGGAGTATATCCAGGCCGGGGTGACGAAGATCGATATCCTGCTGGCGGGTTTTCTGCGCTATTCCAGGCTGGGGAAGGCGGCGCTGCGCATCGAACGGCTGGACATGAATGCGTTGCTGCAAAACATTCTGCAGGCAATGGAATTTCAGGTCAAAAAGGCCGGTGTGGTACTGGCGGTCGAGCCGCTGCCGGATTGTCTGGGTGACGCGACGCAAATCAACCAGGTCTTCTCAAATCTCATCGATAACGCCATTAAGTATCGTCACGCGGACCGGGCGCCATTCATCCGGATTAGCGGCTCGCTACAGGATCAACGGGCGATATTCATCGTTCAGGACAACGGCATTGGGATCGCCTCGGATCACCAGAACAAAGTTTTTGAAATCTTTCATCGACTCAACCCATCGGCCGGCGAAGGAGAAGGACTCGGCTTGACCATCGCCCAGCGCATCCTGGAACGGCAAAATGGAAAGATCTGGGTCGAATCGTCACCGGGAGTCGGCAGCCGTTTTTTTGTTTCCTTGCCGGGTCCGGAGCCGCTTAAAATGAAGCGGTGAACGCCAATCGAGAAGTCATCATCCTGGTAGCCGAGGACGACGCGGGCCATGCGCGTTTGATTGAGAAGAACCTGACGCGCGCCGGGCTGAACAATCCCATCCTACGCTTCGACAACGGGCAGTCGGTGTTGGATTTTCTTTTTCGACGCGGCACGGGGCCACACCGGGCTGGGGAGGCGCCGTATTTGCTGCTGTTAGACATCCGCATGCCGCAAGTGGACGGAATCGAAGTGTTGCGGAAGGTTAAAGAGGATCCTGAGCTGCGAAAGATTCCGGTCATTATTCTGACGACCACCGATGATCCGCGGGAAGTGGAACGTTGCCACAGCATTGGTTGCGCCAGCTACATCGTCAAACCTGTGGATTACAGCAAATTTGCCGAAGCCATCAAGGGGCTGGGATTGTACATCAGCCTTGTTCAGGTGCCGGACATCAACGGCGGGCGGTGATTCCTTCGGCAGACACCAAGCCGTCCGGCGATTTTATGGAAACCTCGGCCTCTGCGCCAACCGTCCTGGTCGTGGATGATGACCGCGGGTTGTTGCGGCTGATCCAACGGGCGCTGCAGCGTGAGGGTTTCAACACGGCTGCCGCGACCAGCGGCCAGGCGGCGCTGGAGTGGCTGGGCCAAAACCGGGCCGAACTCATGTTGCTGGACCTTAAACTCCAGGACATTCAAGGCCCGCAACTGGTCGAGCGCCTCGTCCAATCGCAGCGCTGTCCCCCGTTCATTATCATTACCGGCCAGGGCGATGAGCGTGTCGCGGTGGATATGATGAAACGCGGCGCCCGCGATTACCTGGTGAAGGACGGTGATTTTTTGCACTTCGTCCCGGCCGTGGTTAAAAGGGCACTCGACCAATTGGACCAGGAACGACGCCTCGCGGAGGCCGAGCAGCAAGTCCATCTGGTTCGCAGCGCTGTCGAGCAAGGGTTCAGCGCGGTCTTAATCTGCAGCGCCGAATTGCCGGACTTGAAGGTGATCTACATCAATCCGTCGTTTGCGCAGGCGACGGGTTATACGGCGGAAACAGTGGTGGGCAAACCGCTCAGCTCGTTGGCGGGGCTGCAACATGTGTCTCAACGATTGCAAGCCGGCCTGCCGAGCGGCGCCCGTTTTCTCGATGAGATTTCCACTTACCAAACGGCGAATGGCGAGCGCTGGGGGGAATGGCGCGTCGGTCCAGTTGAAGACAACCAGGGGCGCAACACGCACTGGTTGATTATCTTTCGGGACATCACCGAACGGCGGCGGTTGGAACGGGAGATCCTCGAAATCAGTGATCAGGAACGGCGCCGGATCGGACAGGACTTGCACGATGGCCTATGCCAACAGCTGGCGGGGATCGAGCTCATGAGCCAGGTCTTGCACCAGAAACTGGCCGGCAAATCGAAGGCCGAGGCCAATCGCGCCAGCGACATCGCACGTCACGTGCGCGAGGCGATTACTCAGACCCGGTCCCTGGCACGAGGCCTGGCGCCGGTCACCCTGGAATCCGAAGGCCTGGCCTCGGCCCTCGAGGAACTGGCGGCCAACACCGAAAAGATGTTCGGAATTACGTGCGTGGCAGAATGCAAAGGGGCGGGCCGGAACGAGCCTCCGGCCACCGCCACGCACCTATACCGCATCGCCCAGGAAGCGGTCTCGAACGCGATTCGTCACGGCAAGGCGACTCAAGTCCGCATTGGCCTCGAAGCAGACCGCGACCAAATCATGCTGCGGGTCGTCGATAACGGGGCTGGACTGCCAAAAGCAGTGACGCGGAACGAAGGGATGGGTCTGCGGATTATGCGTTATCGGGCGGGGATGATTGGCGGCTCGTTATCCATAGAATCCACTCCGGGAGGCGGCGCCCAGGTATCGTGTGTTGTGACCAAGACATAAAAAAGGCTGGCGCACGCACCGGGGAAACTGTTGAAGTGGAGGCACAATCCAGCACTGATGAAGAAGGCTGCTCAGCTCAAGCAACGCATCGTGATCGTAGACGATCATCCGATGATGCGCGAAGGACTGGCGCAACTGATCGAGCACGAGCCTGACCTGGTCGTCGAGGCGCAGGCGGACTCCGCCGGCCAGGCTTTGCGGACGATCGAGAAAGCCGTACCCGACCTGCTGCTGGTGGATATTTCGCTGCCCGACAAGAGCGGGCTTGAACTGATCAAAGACGTCCACACGCTGCAACCGGCATTGCCCATCCTGGTGGTCTCGATGCATGACGAATCGCTCTATGCCGAACGCGTGCTGCGCGCCGGCGGACGCGGCTACATCATGAAACAGGAAGGCGGGAAAAAGTTGATGCTGGCGATCCGCCAGGTTCTGGGCGGACGCATTTACGTCAGCGAGAAAATCTCGGCCAAGATCCTTGAAAATTATTCCGGGCACCGGCCGGATTCCCAATCTCCCGTCGAAAAGCTATCGGACCGGGAATTCGAGGTTTTTCAATTGTTGGGCCAGGGCCACGGGACGCGCGAGATTGCCGAGCATCTGCATCTGAGCGTCAAAACCGTGGAAGTGCATCGGGCCAATATCCGGAAGAAAATGGAACTGGCCAACGGCGGTGAGTTGGTAAGATATGCCATCCGCTGGAATGAAGCGCAGAAACCGTAGACCGAGAACTCGATGAAACACGCGACTCACTCCTTTCGTCCGGCAACGCAGTGCGTCCACGCCGGGACCCACCTGGACGAGCGCACCGGAGGGGTTGGCAGCCCGATTTTTCCAAGCACGTCGTACGCCTATCCCAACCCGGCCAATGAAAATATCTACCCGCGATATTTTAACGTGCCAAATCAACGGGTGGTCGCGCGCAAAATCGCGGCATTGGAGAAAGGAGAAGAGGCGTTGGTGTTCGGTTCCGGGATGGCGGCGATCTCAACCGTGCTCTTCGCGCATTTGAAGCCGGGCGATCACGCGCTGTTCCAGGCCGATCTGTATGGAGGCACTTACCATTTTCTCAGCGGCGAATTGTCCGCCTTCGGAATTCAAACCGGACTGGCCGGCACGCCGGAGGAATTCGAGGCGGCTTTGCGCCCAAACACGCGGGTGATTTATGTCGAATCGCCTTCCAACCCGCTGCTGCGCTGCATCGACCTGGCCGCGGTTGCGGCTGTGGCGCGCAACCATGGGCTGCTGAGCATCATCGATAACACCTTCGCCACCCCGATTAATCAAAACCCGATTGAATTGGGCATCGATGTGGTGGTCCATAGCGCGACCAAATACCTGAATGGGCATACGGACGTAAACGCGGGCGTGGCGGTCTCCTCGGGTGCCGTGATCAGAAAAGTAGCCGAGTGTGCGATCAATCACGGGGGCACGCTCGATGCGCACGGTTGTTACCAGCTGGAACGCGGCATGAAAACCCTCGCCCTCAGAGTCCAACGGCACAATGAAAACGCGAGCCGGTTCGCCGAATTCCTGCAGCATCATCCGGCAGTGGCCCGAGTCAATTATCCGGGCCTGCCGAGCCACCCCGATCACCAGATTGCCACGAGGCAAATGCGCGGTTTCGGCGGCATGCTGTCGTTTGAACTGCGGGAATCGGCCAGGGTTAACGAGGTGCTACGGCGATTGCGGGTAGCCACGCCGGCGCTGAGCCTGGGCGGAGTTGAAACCCTGGTGTGCCTGCCCAGCCAGACCTCGCACCGCTCGATGTCGCCGGAAGAACGGGAGCGCGCCGGCATCAGCGCCGGCCTGATCCGGGTATCGGTGGGCATCGAGGATCTCGAAGACCTCTACGAAGACTTTGACCAGGCCCTGAGGATTTAGAGCGGCAGGGTGGTCAAGTTTCAACCTGCAACAGCTGTCCAGGTCTACGCTGCATGCTCCAGTTCGGCAAAGGTGATGCGATTCTTGCCTTCCGTCTTGCTCTGAAACAGACACCGATCCGCTTCCGCCAATAACTCGCGTTTGTCGGCAGCATCCTCTGGGAAAGCGGCCAGGCCAAAGGAGGCGGTGAGCCTTGCGTGGATACCTTCCTTCTGAAGGAACGGGGTCGAGAGAATCGCCTGTTTCATACGGTTGACCTTGAGCAGGGCTTCGTCTTTGTTCTGGCGCGGCAGGATCGCGATGAACTCATCGCCGCCGTAGCGCACCAGCCGATCTTCCTCGCCCAGCACGTGTGCGACGGTCTGAGCCACTTCCCTCAGAGCTTTGCTCCCGAGCAAATGGCCATGGGTATCGACGAGATGCTTGAAGTTGTCGAGGTCGAAAAAAACGAGGCAGACCTCAACGGGCTTCTCAGCGTGATCGAGCAGCCGGTCCAAATAACGGTGCAGGTAGCGCGTGTTGTTGAACCCGGAAACGTCGTCCGTCACGGCGAGTTTCATGACCCGGTCATGCTCTCGTTTAAGATCGAGCGACCACCGCCGCATGCGTAATAAATTAGCCACACGCGCTTGCAGTTCGTTTTCGTTTAGGGGACGGATAAGCAGATCATCGACGACCCGTCCCAGATGCCGGGAAGGCATGCTTCCCCGGCGCCGCATCGTCAGAAGCAGAAAAGGCAAAAAAACAGGCTGTTCAGCCTGGCGGCGACGGCGAACTTTGGAACGGAGCTCTTTGAGGGACGGACCATCGATGATGACCAGGTCAAATTCGCCCTCCAAGGGGTGTTCGGGGTTGGGCAAGATCAAGTGGCAAGACTTGGCCAGCCAATCCTCCAATCGGCGACGATCCTTCTTTTTTCGCACCTGCAACAGCACTCGGTCCATACCCGGAGAGCCGCGTTAGCTTGCAGGCGCCCCTCGTAAAATGGCACAAATAAGCAACAAATGAAAGGGGTCATAACCGGAATGTGGACTGGTGCCCACTGGGCTTCGTCAGGCACGCGTCAGGCAAGAGGACGAATAGGACCGAGAGGACGGATTGGGGAGCGGCTGCGTAGCGCCCTTGGAAACGGGGTTAATCGCAAGGGCGTCGAGATCGCTCATTCAAAGCGCGGTCGCATGTGCCCCAGGCTGGTCTGGTCGGCGGCCTCGGACATGCCGCCGTGGAGCAGCCGCCGGGCGCCGTCGATCACGTAATCCCAGTTGAACGCGGGGCCGGGATCGACTTTGTCGGTTTGAATATGAAAATGACCCAGGACGCCATGGTAAGCTTTCAAAGCGGGGTCAGGAAGTTTCGCGGTGATAAGACGGCCGCCCGAGTCTTTGGGAAAATCGCAGGTCATTCGGGGAAAAACCCGAGTCAGAGCGGCGGTGAGTTTAATCAGGGCCCGGTACTGCTCGGGGGTGAAATCGTACTGCACGAGTTCCCGGCCTTGGATGACCCCTTTAATCGGATCGGGTCGGGCTGGATGACCCACAAAACCCGCAGTGCGGATGCCACCATCCCCATATGAGCTTGGAATAGTGATTCGCGTCGTGCCATCGGCGTGGCGAGCATACCAGCGATCGAATGGGTTTTTCTCGTCGCTGCCGTAGGCGCCGACATTGGCAATTTCAATTCCAACACTGCGGCTATTGGAAGAAGTGGCATGCCAGGCGCGTTCCTTGAGGTCGAGCGTTTGGTAAATCGTTCCGTCCAGGTCGAGCATGAAATGCACGCTCAAATCGCGGTGATCCTGCAGCACGTTGAAACACTGGCGGCTGGTGCCGCAGGCGTCGAAATGGATCACAAACTGATCCACGGCCCTTTGCAGGGTCGGCAAATCCCAACCGCCGCCGCGGACGCGCTCCAGTTCTTCTGGCGTTAAGCCGTTTCGACGCAGATTGTATCGATTGGGTGAAGTCAACTCCCGCACCTCGGCTTGCGAATCTTCCCAATCGGATTTGTCCAGAGGACTGAACCGGCGCTCGACACGGTAGGCGTCGTAACCGCCCGGGTCCATCCAGAGCACGATGGGCGTCCCGGTGTGGAAAAATTGGCCCGCGGCGACAATTTCGTCGCCGGAACGGCGTTCGACCGCGCCGGGTCGGGGAGGTGTCTTACAACCGGTAAGCGCCGCAAGGATCAGGAGTATGGCTGAGGCACAGCAGACGGAGCGACGGAATCTCACGAGCGCCACAAAGCTGGTTATTTTGCTTTGACCGCCTCAGCGTTGATTTCCAATTCGATTTCGTTGGCCACGACCAAACCGCCGGTCTCCAGCGCCTGGTTGTACTTGAGGCCGTAATCCTGCCGGTTGAGCTTTGCCCGCGCCTGAAGCCCGATTCGGCTGTTCCCCCACGGATCTTTAATCGGACCTTTAACCGTGACCGGCAGCGAGAGTTCCTTAGTCACACCATGCATGGTGAAATCACCTACCAGCACCATGTCGCTGCCTTGTTTCTCAGCTCGTTTGCTCTTGAAGGTGATCGTGGGAAACTTAGCGGCATCAAAGAAGTCGGGGCTGCGCAGGTGATTATCGCGCCGTTCGATCCCGGTATCGATACTTTTGGTCTGAATTGTTCCAGTGGCCTCTTTGACCTGGCCGCCATCCAAGGTGAGCGCGCCCGAAAAGTCATTGAACTTGCCGTGAACGGTGTTGATGACCATGTGCGTCACGGCAAAGCCGACTGTCGAATGAGCGGGATCGAGGTTATAAGTTTCCGCTGCTTTGGCTGCAAAACCCGTGAACGCGAGGACCGAAAGACAAATGAGCTGGAGAGTGGTTTTCATCATAGGTTCGATTTTCGGGGAATATAGCATATTGACCCACAGAGGCACGCAAATTGAACCACAGAGGCACAGAGACACAGAGGAATTCCAAAGATGTACATTTCCCCGAGAGGTCATTAGCTGCCTTCTCTGTGCCTCCGTGCCTCCGTGCCTCTGTGGTTTATGCAGCTCACGGCCCGGGAGGCCGGAACAAATCTCCGCAAGCCACGCGCTTGACGCCCTGCTTGAGGACCGGGACATTGAAGTTGATCAGTAACCCCAGCGGTTTTTTGTCCAACTTCAGGTAGGTGAGCAACTGGGCTTCATGGATTGGATGCAGTTCCGTAACGGCTTTGAGCTCAACAATCAAACTGCGCTCGACCACGAAGTCCAGTCGATAGCCACAATCGAGCTGCACTTCCTTGTAATGAACGGGGAGCGCCCGTTGACGCTCGAAACCAAGCCCCGCCTTGGATAATTCGTACGCCAGACACTCCTCGTACGCGGATTCGAGCAAGCCTGGCCCAAGCTCGCGGTGAATTTCGATACACAGTCCGATGACCCTCCCCGACAGATCATTTAGCTGGCTTCTTCGTGCCTCCGCGTCTTGGTGGCTCATGGCAGCCTTATTGAACCACAAAGTCACAGAGACACAGAGGAATTCCAAAGATGTACACTTCCCCGAGAGGTCATTTGCTGCCTTCTCTGTGCCTCCGTGCCTCTGTGGTTAATTCAGCCGTGGTTCAGGTCCTCCGGAACAGGTGAAAAGAAATAGGTCGTCCCGCGTGCCAGGACGAATCCGGGACTCCCGACTAGCGCCGCACGAGCCGACTAGGCGTGGGCTCGTTGGACTTTTTCGGCTTTGGGACCCTTCTCGCCGGTGACGATGTCGAAGATGACTTCGTCGCCTTCGCGCAGCGTCTTAAAACCTTCCCCAAGGATCGCTGTGTGATGGACAAAAACATCCTGGCCCGCCTCTTGGGCGATGAAACCCAGGCCCTTTTTATTGTCCCACCATTTAACTTTGCCTTTAGCCATATCTATCTCCTGAATGCCTGAGAGGAAGGCCAGCAAAACAAGCGGACACGCGCCCAACCGGGTGAATGCCCGTTACCGGCTCTGGAACCACGTATTCCTCAAAAGCGATTGGAGACTAATAAGCCACTCGGCGTAAGTCAAGTGGTCTTTTGCCCCTGGCGCGCGGACATCGGTTGTCCGCAGGGAGCCGCGAATCGCCGATGCGCCAAAGACAAGGTTTGGAGCCAGCCATGGTCGTTCGTTGCTGCGAGCAGGATGCTCGCGCGGCGCCGCCGCTGAGGACGTCCATTAGCATCGCGGATTCAAACTATTGAAAATGGTGTTTGACCCTGGTAGCTTGCCCGCATGCCCGGAACTTCGCAGCGCAAATATTCGCTCCTCTGCTCGCTCATCCTGTTGGCGGTTACAGGTTTTGCCGCAGAACCGCCTTATACCATCGCCGTTATTCCGAAAGGCACCACTCACGAGTTCTGGAAATCCGTCAACGCAGGAGCGGTCAAAGCGGAGCGCGAACTGACCGCCCAAGGAACAAAGGTGAAGATCTTCTGGAAAGGACCGTTGCGCGAGGATGACCGCGATCAGCAGATCCAGGTGGTCGAGAACTTCATGGCGCGTCAGGTTAGCGCGATCGTCCTTGCCCCGTTGGATTCACAGGCCCTGGTGCGGCCAGTCCACAACGCAACGAGGGCCAAAGTCCCCGTCGTCATTATTGACTCGGATCTCAAATCGGACGAATACGTCAGTTTCGTTGCGACGGACAATTACAAGGGCGGGCAACTGGCGGGCGAACAAATGGGCAAGCTTTTGGGGGGGGCGGGCAATGTGATCCTGCTCCGGTACGCCGTTGGCTCGGCTAGTACGGAAGCGCGTGAAGCCGGCTTCCTGGACGTGCTCAAGACGAAGTATCCGGGGATAAAACTAATATCTTCCGACCAGCACGCCGGGGCGACCCGGGAGACGGCTTACCAGGTATCACAGAACCTGCTCAACCGTTTCGGGCGCGAGGTGAATGGTATTTTTTGCCCGTGCGAACCGCCCACCATCGCCATGACCAAGGCTCTGCGTGACTTGGGGCTGGCGGGCGGGAAGGTCAAAATGGTTGGGTTCGACGCCGGGTCGCAATCGGTGCTGGACATGAAGAACGGGGATGTGCAGGGCCTGGTGGTGCAAAACCCGCTGCTGATGGGGTACCTGGGCGTGGTCACTGCCGTGAAACATCTTAAAGGCGAAAAGGTCGAGAAAAGAATCGATACCGGAGTGGTTTTGGTCACTCCCGAAAACATGAACGAGCCGCAAATAAAGGAGCTGCTCTATCCGCCTTTAAATGAGTATCTGAACTGAGATTAGGGGTTCGTGAAAATGAGTTCCGAAGTCCGACGCTCCCGATGGCCCCTGATTAAACCCGGACAATCGGAATCGCTCTCGGGCACTCCTCGGTCAGCAAGTGCTCGAACTGACCCGGTCGGCCGCTGTCGGCGCTTGCTCAATGTGGCGGGCCCTTTCCTGGGGCTGCTGCTGGTGCTGGGGCTGTTTTCGCTGAGTCCATCCGTGCGGCCGTACTTCCTGACGGGGCCGAACTTCAAAATCATCCTGACGCAGACAGTCATCGTCGCGATGGGAACGCTGGGCATGACGCTGATTATTATTAGCGGCGGGATCGATTTGAGTGTCGGGTCGGTCGTCGCCCTGACCAGTGTGGTGGGAGCGACGGCCCTGGTCAAAGGCGTCTCCCCGGCCGTGGTGGTCTTGCTAAGCGTTGCTGTCGGCGCGGGCGTTGGACTGCTGAACGGACTGGTCATCGGTGGTCTGCGGATGATGCCCTTTATTGTCACACTTGGGATGATGGGGGTAGCGCGCGGGGTGGCGAAGTGGCTCTCCGGCAATCAAACCGTGAGCGTGCCCGACACGTCCATCAATGCGATTATGGATCTCAAGGACCCAACGAGATTGTTCCCGCTGCCACTGGGGGTCTGGATCACTCTCGGCTTGGCCGCGGTCATGGCGATCGTCATGCGCAACACCGTGTTCGGCCGATACATTTTCGCCCTCGGCTCGAACGAAGCAGCCGCGCGGCTC
The DNA here is from genome assembly GCA_035651635.1 of Verrucomicrobiia bacterium. GTDB lineage: Bacteria > Verrucomicrobiota > Verrucomicrobiia > Limisphaerales > UBA8199 > JANXQE01. Next base: position 27,170 of record DASRFK010000011.1, read on the forward strand.
TGCGGGATCCGGGTGAATCTGCAAAAAGTGCTGATCTATTCTGTGGCGGGCATTTTTTTCGGTTTGGCCGGCCTGATGCAGCTTTCGCGTCTGACTCAGGGCGATCCGACTGTGGCCATTGGGCTGGAACTGGACATCATCGCCGCGGTAGTCATTGGAGGTGCCAGTCTGAGTGGCGGCAGCGGCAGCGTGCTGGGTTCGATGATCGGCGCGCTAACCATGGCCGTCCTGCGCAATGGCTCCAACCAGATGGGCTGGCCCACGTTCATGCAGGAAATCATCATTGGCGTTGTGATTATTATCGCCGTCGGGGTGGACAAACTGCGCCAGAGAAGCACGAAGAATTAAAGGCCGAAGGCGGAGCGCGGCTCTAAATCCGAAAGCCGGAAAGGAACTCAAGATCCGAAATGCGAAAACCCAACCAGCAGTCACAACGCCCAAAAAGTACGGCGGATCGAACGGGAAAAAAGGAGCCGCCTGTTCGCTTTGCGAGGCGTTCCCTTGCCACGTCAATTCGGATTTCGGATTTCCTTTGGGATTTCCGCCTTCGGCCTCGGGGTTTTCGCGGGCTTGCCAATCCAGTCAGGCAGAGTTAATTTCCTCATGGAAGCCATAATAAAACTGAATTGCTATGAACGATTCCAACCGCCCATTGTCCGGGCTCGAAGAGTGGGAAGATTTTCTGAAGGACCGATATCCCGAGACCGCTCCGCAGAGCAAGCCGTTCCAGGCGACCGACCCGAATAAAAAGAAAGAGCAGTTCCGCAATTACGAAGCCAATGCGCGGCCGACGGTGAGGGAGTTTTACCGGCTCAACCACCGCCACCAGACGTACGATTTCGTGCAGTCGAAGCGAAAGGAGTTTCTGGGGCTCCATCGCAAGAAAATGAGCGTGTGGGAGGCCCTCGAGTACCTGAATACCCTGGTGGACGACAGCGATCCGGATACGGATATGTCACAGCTGGATCACCTGCTGCAAACCGCCGAGCAGATCAGGCACGACGGGCATCCGCGCTGGTTCATCTTGGCTGGGCTGATCCATGATCTTGGGAAGATTCTTTGCCTGTATGGCGAGCCTCAATGGGCGGTAGTCGGCGACACTTTCCCGGTCGGTTGCGCCTGGTCGGATAGAATTGTGTTCCACCAGTTTTTTGTCGATAACCCGGACAGCCAGGAAGCCAGATTTCAAACGCAGCTGGGGGTTTACGAGGAAGGCAAAGGGCTCGACTCGGTTTGCATGTCCTGGGGCCATGACGAGTATTTGTACCACGTGGTGAAGGATTACCTGCCCAGGGAAGCCCTTTATATGATCCGGTATCATTCGTTTTATCCCGCGCACCGGGACGGGGAGTACGGTTACCTGATGAGCGAGCAGGACCGCGACATGTTCAAGTGGGTGCAGGCTTTCAACCCGTACGACTTGTATACCAAGAACCACAAGAAACCGGATTTGAAGGAATTGCGGCCGTTTTACGACGAGCTAATTAAGGAATACCTGCCGGCAAAACTGAGCTGGTGAGGAAGTATTGCCGCTGGTTTGGCTTTGGCACAGCGAACCTCGGCCCGTTGGGCCGAGATACAAGCAATGCCGACGAGGGTTTGATTCTCGGCACTTTGCTGAAGGGTTACTCGATGCTCAGGGCTTGGTCGAGGCATTGCGGCAAATGGTTAAGGAGGGCCGATTCGCTCACAATCAGGGTCACTCCGGCCGCGAGTGCGGCTTTCTGGACCTCCGGCTGGTCTTCGGCGCCAAAAGCGATAACGGGCACGTGTTGGGTGGCGGGATTGTGCTTCAACCGACCCAAGGCGGCGCAAACGTCCTGAGGGGAAGCGCGCAGATCTGCCAGCACGAGCATGGGCTTGGTTTGTTCGCAGCACTCGGGGAGGAGGCGTGAGTCGGAAACCGACTGGACCCGATACTTAAGATCCTGCAAGCGATTGACAAGCTGCGAGCCAGGCAATAGGTTTTCGTATAGGACAAGCGCCAGCGGTTCGGTCATGTGTTCACCTTGGAACAGGCCGCTGGAATTTGCAAAAATTTTGCGGCTTGGGACGCACCTTTTCGCCGGCTTTCCGCCGAATCCGCCGAATAAGGGGCTTGACTGTTTTTGACTAAAAATTTACCTTAGCAATAGAACGGTATACTTGCTGGTTCGCCAGCGCGCCAAAGTCGGAAGAGTTCAATCTGCCGACTTTTTTGTTCCCCGGAAGGGAAGCCGTTCTTTAAAGACGTATGAACGCCGACTTTCTAGCTGTATTAGAGTTTTGGGAACGTGAAAAGGGCATCAACCGTGATGTCCTGGTCGGCGCTGTCCATGAAGCGTTGCTGTCTGCGGCCAAGAAAGCCGTCGGTCCGGCTCGCGAACTGCGGGTCGCGATTGACCCGAAAAATGGTGACATTCGCGCGTATGCCAAGCTAATCGTGTCCGAAAAGGTGATTTCCAAACACGACCAGATCTCCCTGTTCGATTCACGGCGGATCCGGGCCGATGCCCAGGTCGGGGAAGAAGTAGAGGTCGAAGTAACCCCGGTGGGTTTCGGCCGCATCGCGGCCCAATACGCCAAGCAAGCGCTGATGATGCATATTCGCCGCGCGGAAAAGGCGCTCATTTTTACCGAGTTCAAAGACCGGGTTGGCGACATCATCAGCGGGACGGTGCGCCGATTCGAACGTTCGGACGTCATCGTCGACCTGGGCAAATACGAGGCGCTCCTGCCCAATCGGGAGCGCGTCCCGACGGAGGAATACCAGATTGGCGAACGGATCCGTTGTTACGTCAAAGCAGTCGAGCAAGGTCCCCATGGCCCCGAGATCATCCTTTCGCGTTCCGACCCGCGTTTTGTGCTCAAGCTCTTTCAGCTGGAAGTTTCGGAAATCAACGATGGCACGATCGAAATAAAGGGCATCGCCCGGGAACCGGGTTTCCGGACCAAACTGGCGGTCTATACGCGCGATGAAAAAGTCGATCCGGTTGGCGCTTGTGTCGGGTTGCGGGGCCAGCGGGTCAAGAACATCGTCCGGGAACTCAATAACGAAAAGGTCGACATTATCCGCTGGGATCCGATCATCCGCAACTTCATCACCAACGCCCTGGCGCCAGCGAAACTCAAGGCCTTCGAGATTGATGAAGCCAATAAGCGCGTCAAGATCATCGTCAGTCCCGACCAGTTGTCCCTGGCCATCGGCAAGCGCGGCCAGAACGCGCGGTTGACCTCGAAGCTGACGGGCTGGCAGGTGGACATCGAAGCCGAGGTGGTGGTTCACAAAGGCTTCGAAGAGAAAGTTGCGGAGGCGGTCGATTCGCTGGCGGCCATCCCCGGAATCACGAGGGAACAGGCTGACGTCCTGGTCCACCACGGCTTGACGCGGCTGGAAGATCTTTTGCAGGCGGATGTCAGCGATTTGTCCGGGATCGAGCAGATCGGCGAAAGCGCCGCGGCCATCCTGGAGTCAGCGCGCGCCGAGGGGGCTCGGCGGACCTTGAGTGTAGGTGAAACCCCGGTGTCGGGTTAGAGCTCGCTGGCGCAGGAAGTTTTTACATGGTAAGATCGAGCCGATGAAGGCTGCACGGCAAGTATGGCCCGAAGAGTTAGAGAATTATGCCCGTCCGTATTTACGATATTTCAAAAAAGCTCGGCTTGGAGAACAAAGAAGTTCTGGCCAAGGCGAAAGAGCTGGGCATTGCCGCCGCGCGGGTAGCGTCCAGTTCACTGGATAAAATCACCGCCGAGTACCTTGAACAGCAACTCATCCTGGCTCATCCCAATCGGCCGAGCGCCTCGGCAGCCACTCCTGCGGCTGGGCCGGTGGAAACCCCGGTGGCAACGCAGTCTGCTCCCGCGCCGGTGGTGACGGCGTCACTCGTCGAATCAGCGCCCACGCAGGTTCAGGAAGTTACGATCAGTACTGCCGGCTCGACCGCCGTGCTTGAGCCGCCTGCGGCCGAGATGCCAGCGGTCGCCCAAACTCCCGCTCCCAGCTCTGCTCCAGTAGAAGTACCCAACCATGTCTCAGAACCCAAGCCAACCGTGCTGGAAACTCCAGAAGCAGGGGTTAAACCAATCCCTTCGGTCTTCCAAGCGCCGGCTGCACTGCCGGCCCTGCCCCTGGAACCCGTGGGTCCGAAGCTGGGCGATAAGGTAGGCTTCGTCCAACTGCCGCCGAAACCCGGCCCTAAATTGCCGGACAAGGTCGGCACGAGCGGGGTTAAATTGCCGCCCCGCCCTCCCGAACCGCGGCGCACAGATTTCACCAAGCGTGGTGACATACGCAGCGTGCGAGGTCCGGGCGCCCCGACCGGCCCCTCGGTGCCCGGCGCAAAATTCCCGGCTAAGCCGGCGGCAAAGGCCGAAGCGGCCGCGCCGAAGATCAATCTGCCTGCCGATGCCCAAGTCATCACGATTAAGCCGCCCATCGTCGTGCGTGAGCTAGCGGAGCACCTCAAGCAGAAGCCTTTCAAAATCATCGCCGATTTAATGCAGCTGGGCGTCTTCGCCACCGTTAACCAGGCGATCGACGAATCCGTCGCGCAACGGGTCTGCGCCACTTACGGGTTCCGATTCGAAGTAGAGAAGCGCGAGCGCGGCAGCGGCATTGTTCATGCCCCGATTAAAAAGGTCGAGCTGGACGTGGAAGACAAACCGGAGGAACTGGCTCCGCGCGCACCGGTGGTGACCATCATGGGTCACGTGGACCACGGCAAAACCACGCTGCTGGACGTGATCCGCAAGTCCAATGTGGCGGCCGGGGAGGCGGGCGGAATCACCCAGCATATCGGCGCTTACACCATTTCTTTTCCACATCCCGAGCGAAAACAGGAACTGGCGCAAATCACTTTCCTGGACACCCCCGGCCATGCGGCGTTCAGCTCGATGCGGGCCCGGGGAGCCAATGTCACTGACTTAGTGGTACTGGTGGTGGCAGCGAATGATGGCGTGATGCCCCAAACGCTGGAAGCATTGAACCATGCCAAGGCCGCCAAAGTCCCCATCCTGGTCGCGGTTAACAAAATCGACCATCCTAACGCCAACCCGCTCAAGGTGCGCCAGCAGTTACAGGATAAAGGTCTCGTGCCGGACGACTGGGGTGGCGAAACCATTTTCGTTGATGTTTCGGCTCTCACCAAGCAAGGCGTTGATAAACTGATTGAAATGATTTTGCTTCAGGCGGACCTGCTGGAGCTCAAAGCCAACCCGAACCGGCGCGCCAAGGGCAACGTCATCGAATCCGGCCTGGAACCGGGAGGACCCACTGCCACGGTACTGGTCCGCAAAGGCACTCTGCACGTGAGCGATATCATCATCTGCGGCCAGTACTACGGCCGTGTGCGGGCCCTCATCAGCGAGGAAGGCAAACGTCTCAAGGAAGCCGCCCCGTCCGTGGCCGTGCGGGTGCTGGGTCTCAATGGCGTTCCGGAGGCGGGACTCGAATTCAGCGTCGTTGAGGATGAAAAGGCCGCGCGGGAACTGGCGGAGCAGCGGGCGCAGGAAGCTAAACTCCTCGGACAGGAGCAACCTCGGGCCAAGGTGACGCTGGAGAACCTCTTTGCCCAACTCGAATCGAGCACATCGAAGGCCCTCAAAGCGGTGGTTAAGGCCGATGCCCAAGGCTCGGTCGAGGCGATTGTCGACGCTCTAAAGAAAATCGATTCGGACAAGGTTTCCCTCGAAATCATCCATAGCGCGGTGGGCACCATCACCGAGTCGGATGTGGCGCTGGCCTCGGCCTCGCACGCGGTCATTTTGGGCTTCCACACGCGGGTCGATAGCGGTGTCGCCGACAAGGCGAAACACGAAGGGGTTCAGATCAAGCTATACGCGATCATTTACGAGCTGATCGATCAGGTCAAAGAGGGCATGGCCGGCCTGCTCGAACCGATTCTTAAAGACGTTACCGCCGGCGTTGCCGAGGTGCGCAAGATTTTCGAATTGTCCAAAGGTGCGCCGGTAGCGGGCTGCATGGTCACCAGCGGTCGAATTGTCAAAGGCAAGGTGCGCATCCGGCGTCGCAAGGAGATTATTTACGAGGGCATCACTCAGTCGTTGCGCCGGTTTCAGGATGAAGTCAACGAAGTGCGCGCGGGCATGGAGTGTGGCATCCGCATTGAGGGCTTCAGCGAGTTTCAGATTGGTGACAATATCGAGTGTTACACGATTGAGAAAGTGGCCCAAAAACTATGAGCCTGAGCGGCGGCTGAACCGCTCAGCCTGAAGTCAGGCCGGATGCCGCTCTCAGCTGTGGGCGATTGACTCAATTCATCCTCATGCCTTCCCTGCGACTCCAACGTGTGCGCGAGCTCCTGAAACGGGAGATCGGCGAAGTCATCCGACGCGAGTTCCCCGTCAGCGAAGCCGGCCTGGTGACGGTCAATGACGTGGAGGTCGCCGGCGACCTGCATTCGGCGGTGGTATTCATCAGCATTCTGGGCAATAACGAGCAACAAAAGCGCGGCCTGGATCTGCTCACCCGCCATCGCAAGCGCATCCAAGGCCTGGTGGGCCGCGCCGTGGTGCTTAAGTACACTCCGACTTTGAAATTTATCATCGATGACTCGGTCGTGCGGGCCAATCGCGTTCTGCAGATCATCGAGGAGCTGGAAAAGTCCAAGCCGAGCACGAACGAATAGCTGTGCCTGGTCCATGAAGCAGCACCCTAAAATTATCGACCGAATCCTCGATGACATTCGCCAGAGCGAGACTTTTTGCGTGGTCGGCCACATTCGGCCAGACGGCGATTGCGTCGGCTCGCAACTGGGCCTGAGCCTTGCCCTTAAAAACGAAGGCAAAAAAGTCGTCTGCTGGAACGAGGATAAGATCCCACAGAAGTACGAGTTCCTGGATCCTGAGCACGTTATTCAAAAGCCGAAGAACGGGATGCAGTTTGATTGCGTCATCGCTACAGACGCGGCCAGCTTCGAGCGGCTTGGCAAGGTGGGCGCCTGCATCACGGATCGCAAGCGCTTCATCAATATCGATCATCACGAGAGTAACACTCGCTATGCCGATTTGAACTGGGTCTCAGCCCGCGAACCCTCGACGGGTGAACTTATCTTCCGGATATTGAAGGTCGCCAAATGGCCGATTACCAAGCCCATCGCCAATTGCTTGTTCACCGCAGTCTCGACAGATACGGGCTCCTTTCAATATGCCACCACGCGGCCGGGAACCTACCACGTGGCCGGCGAACTGGTGCGGCGCGGAGCCGACCTGGCAAGGATTTGCGACGAGGTTTATCAATCCTACCCATTGTCCAGGGCCCGCCTGCTACGGCACGTATACAGCCATTTTCGGCTCACGCATCACAACCAAATCGGGTATTTCTGGCTGAAAAAAGCCGACTTCGCTCGTTCCGGGGCAGACAGTAGTGACTCCGAAGGACTGATCGACCACATTCGCGCCATTGCGCCGGTTGTGGTGGCGTGTGTGTTCGAGGAAATCGAGCCTGAACTGACCCGCATCAGCCTTCGCTCAAAGAGCGATAAAATCAATGTCAATGAGGTTGCGGCGCAATTTGGCGGAGGTGGTCATCCCGCCGCGGCTGGTGCACGTATCCCCGGCACGCCACTCGCCGTCCAGCGACAAGTCATCGCAGCACTCAAAAAGGCGTTGAACGGGGTAAACGGCGCGAAGTGAGAGATGGCGCGCGCCCTTAGGGGAGCTGCGATAATAAACTACCCTTCTCTAAATCCGAAAGGGGTTACAGCTACTGAATGGCACGGACCAACGAGATCGTCACAAGAGCTGCGGCAGCCATCTCAATAGTCAAGTATGTCAGGCCTTCCAAAACGTCAGCTCGACTGACCTCCTTTGCAGCAACCGTAGCCAAAGCCTTTGTCGCAGCCTTCTCGAGAGGAAAATGGAAGTCCCGCGTTTCTGGCAAGAGCGGGATTATATTATTCGCAGTGGCTTGGTCCAAAGAAGCTTGTGTCGCAAACGCAACATGGGAATAGCCCAAGTTCAAGGTCGCTTTCATACAGATAAATAACCGTCTAATTTAACTTTCACTAGTTACATCTACTCACAAACATCGTAACTTGTCAAAAGAAATTTTGACGGTTACAGTTCTTTTGTGGCTAATGAACCTGCGCCAAATGAATCGCCCGCCCCTCAGAAGTTTCGCTTCGTGGGGAGAGCCTTATGTCTCGATCTGTGCAACACGATGGGAGGCAAGCGAGAGGGCATTGCGCGAGAGAAACTGCATTCCTATTTCGATTTCTTGACCTGGTGTGAGCAAGCTGGACTGATCTCGGCGGCCCAGGCAGTCGCTTTGAAAGAAAGATCTGAAGAGGTTCCCAAGGACGCGTTGGGTGTTTTGAAGCGGGTGCTTGAATTGAGAGAGGCTATCTATCGGGTGTTCTTTGGCCTGTTTAACGGACAAAAACCGAGGCCTGACGATCTGGCAATCATAAATGCAGAGTTGGCACATACGTTGGGTGGTATGAGAATCAGCCCGAACAGTGAAAGGGATGGGTTCAGTTGGAGTTGGTCGGCGGAGCTACTGCAACTGGATTACCCATTGGGGCCGCTGGCACATTCCGCCGCGAGTTTGCTGGTTTCGCACGATTGCTGCGCCCATGTGCGCCAGTGTCGGGCAGACAATTGCGGCTGGCTTTTCCTCGATTCGAGCAAGAACCACAGCCGCTGCTGGTGCGACATGCGCGATTGCGGGAACCGGGCGAAAGTCCGGCGGCACCGCGCGAAGCGCCACGGCGGATGACGGGTCGGAAACCTCAGAAAAGGCGGGCTGAGCCACGAAAAGCTGGCGCACCACGGTGGGAACGGCCTAATTTGTTGTGAGAGATACGTACCTGAAGGATCATGATACAAGAGTTCACTGCGTCGGATGGCGCGATTTTAATCGACAAACCGGCTGGGCCGACGTCGCACGACGTGGTCGATGCGATCCGGCGGCAGTTCAATATCAAGAAGGTTGGCCATTGCGGCACACTGGATCCGAATGCGACTGGCTTGCTCATTATCGTGCTCGGACGTGGAACCAAACTGTCCGAGAAACTCATGTCCGATGACAAGGTGTACGCAGGGACAGTCAAGTTTGGAGAAGCCACGGCGAGTTACGATGCGGATGGCGAATTGCTCTCGTCGCTGCCAGTCCCGCCTTTAACACTGGACGAGCTAAACCAGGTGGCAGCGGAGTTTGTGGGCGACCAGATGCAAACCCCGCCGATGGTCTCGGCTGTAAAGATCGGTGGCGTCCCTCTGTATAAACTCGCGCGGAAAGGAGTCGAAGTCGCGCGCGAGGCGCGGCTGATCCATATTTACCGATTCCGTTTCAGCTCGTATGAAGAGCCGATTGGGGCCTTCGAGCTGGCTTGCACCAAAGGAACCTATGTGCGCAGCGTAGCCCATGAAATGGGCCAGAAGCTTGGTTGCGGCGCGCATCTGGCGACGTTGCGCCGAGTGCGTTCGGGGAAGTTTGACGTCGCTCGGGCGACAGAATTTGAGGAAGTCCTGAAGCTCTCCAGCCGTGAGTTGGAGAAGCTGATTATCCCGTTCTTGAAACTCTCAGGTGCCTAGCCCGGGCGCGAAGCGGCCTACCTATGAAGTTCCCCAGAGATTCAGGGCGACCACAGATGGGAATCGCCCATGAACTTCCCCCCGATTCAAGGCGACCACAGATGGGAAATCCGAGATTTGCGGCTTTCAATTAACCGTGAGACGAGGCCGGTGAAAACAATTCAAGATCCGTCAGAAGTGCGTCAGACCGGGCGCCGAGTGTGTCTGGCGCTGGGTTTTTTCGATGGCGTACATCTCGGGCACCAACAAATCCTGCGCCAGACTACAACTGCTGCGCGCCAGCACGATGCGGTGGCCTTGATTGTCACCTTCGATCGGCATCCCAACACAGTGGTGGCGCCGAATCGAGCGCCGGCTCTGATTTATCCTTTGTCGCAGAAATTGCGCGTGATTGAATCTCTCGGGGTGGACTTCACCCTGCTGCTTCATTTTGATAAATCTTTTAGCGAGCGCAGCGGGGAAGAGTTTGTTCGCAGCCTGGCGCTCGAGGCAGGTCCGATCCGAAGCGTGTGTGTGGGGGCCAATTTCGTTTTCGGGCATAAACGCAGCGGCAATGTCGAGCTACTGCGCAAGCTGGGAAACGAGCTGAATTTCAACGTGCAGGCTCTGGCTGCCGTTTCCCTGGACGGAAAAGCCGTCAGCAGCACTCGCATTCGTGAGGCGATCAGCACCGGCAAACTCGATGCCGCCGGACAAATGCTTGGCCGCGTCTATTCGCTGGTGGGAATGGTAATGGCCGGGGATAAAATGGGGCGGCAACTTGGTTTTCCCACAGCCAATCTCGAAGTGGGCGGTCTGGTGCTTCCACCAACTGGCGTTTATGCGGCTCAGGCCAGGACCGCGGGCAAGCTGCACCGGGCCGTCGTCAATATCGGTTCGCGCCCGACCCTGCAAAATCCCACACCCGAACTTCGGGTCGAAGCGCACTTGCTCGGCTTTACAGGCGACCTTTATGGCCAGGAATTGGAGCTATTCTTCGTCGAAAAATTGCGTGACGAAGAAAAGTTCCCCTCCCTGGCGGCGCTGCGCGAGCAAATCGCGCGGGATATTTCGGAGGCTCAGCTTAGGTTCTAAAACCTCCCGCCTGTTTTGAACGCATTTTCTGGTTTTTCTGTCCATCGGTCTATAAGATTGGAAGACTGATGAATACAGGAATCAGCGCGATTAATGAGGCGGTGCAAGGGGCCGGAGCATTCGTGCGGCCCCTGTTTGCAGAATTGGCCAAAGTCATTGTTGGCCAAACGTACTTAGTCGAGCGGCTGGCGATCGGCTTGCTCGCGAACGGGCATGTTTTGCTCGAAGGTGTGCCGGGGCTGGCCAAAACGCTTTCGGTAAAGTCATTGGCCAATTGTCTCAACGTTAAATTTTCACGGCTGCAATTCACCCCGGACATGTTGCCGGCGGACGTGATTGGCACGCAGATATACAACCCTCAGTCGGGCGCGTTTACCACGCGCAAAGGACCTGTCTTCGCCAACCTGGTTCTGGCCGATGAAATCAATCGGGCTCCAGCCAAAGTCCAGAGCGCCCTGCTCGAAGCGATGCAGGAACGACAGGTCACCATTGGTGAGCAGACTTTCCGGCTGGAAGAGCCATTCCTGGTTTTGGCGACTCAGAATCCGATCGAACAGGAAGGGACTTACCCGCTGCCTGAGGCTCAGGTCGATCGTTTCATGCTCAAGCTCCGGATTGGGTATCCGCAAAAAGCCGAGGAACGCCAAATTCTGGACCTGATGGCTCGCACTTCGGGAACGCCCGAAGCCCGACCGGTGGTGGAACCGGCGGACATCCTCAAAGCCCGCCAGGTCATCAACGACATCTATGTCGATGACAAGGTGAAAGACTACATCGTCGATTTGGTTTGCGCGACGCGCGATCCTGAATCCTATAAGATCCAGGTAAAAGAATTCATTCAGCTCGGCGCTTCTCCGCGTGCTACGATTTCGTTGACCCTGGCAGCTAAAGCTTATGCCTTCCTGCGCGGCCGCGGCTACGTCACCCCTCAAGATGTGAAGAGCATCGGGATGGACGTCCTGCGCCACCGCGTGGCCATCACCTATGAGGCCGAGGCCGAGGAAAAAACGAGCGAGACGGTGATTCAGAAAATTTTCGACGAACTGCCCGTTCCTTAAGTGCGGAGTGCGGAAGGCGGAGTGCAGAATGTCCAAAGGAGCCCAGTGAAATTTCGATGAACGAGGCATTCAATACTCATCCAGTTGGCTCATTCCGCATTCCGGACTCCGCTCTTGTCACTCGCCCCTCATCACTCGCCACTTAAATGATTCCTCGCGAGATTCTTAAAAAAATTCGCCAGATCGAGATCCGGACCAACCGGCTGGTCACCGAAAGCCTGGCCGGTCAGTACCACAGCGTCTTTAAGGGGCAAGGGATGAACTTTGAGGAGGTTCGAGAGTACCAACCGGGCGACGAAGTCCGCTCGATCGATTGGAATGTGACCGCGCGGATGAATCATCCGTTCATCAAGAAGTTTGTCGAGGAACGCGAGCTGACGCTGATGCTCACCGTGGACGTCAGCGCCTCGGGATTATTCGGTTCGCGCGATCAATCCAAACGGGAGTTGGCAGCCGAAATTGCCTCGGTGCTGGCCTTCTCCGCAATCCGCAACAACGACAAAGTAGGCCTGATCCTGTTCAGTGACGAGATCGAGAAGTTCATTCCGCCGCGCAAAGGACGGCGGCACGTATTGCGCGTGATTCGAGAGGTATTGTTTTTCGAGCCGGAGGGCCGGGGCACCAACCTGGATGGCGCCCTTGAGTTCCTGCTGCGCGTTACCCCCCACAAAGCGATTGCGGTGGTGATCTCCGATTTTTTGGGCGGTCCGGCCAGTTCGGCAAGGCCGGGGCGCAAAAGCCGCCCATCGATGATGTTGTTGGAATCGCTGGCGCAAGCCTCCCAACCCATGCTGCGCCACGCCAACCGCCGGCATGACGTCGTAGCCGTTCACATCACCGATCCCTACGAATTGCAATTGCCAGCCCTCGGGCGCCTCGTTTTGCAAGATGCGGAAACCGGCGAGATCGTCGAAGTTAATACCGGGGATGAACGGAACCGAGATTCTTTTGCGAAACGACAGGCAAAAGCGCAACAGGATTTGGCCCGCTTGTTTCGCTCGGCCGGGATTGATGCGATCCAGTTGCGCACGGATCAGCCGTACGCAGCCGAGCTCGGGCGGTTTTTTGAAAAACGCGAAAAACGGCGACTGCGCGGCTAGAGAATACGATGGTTAAGAGTTCGACCAACGCAATTGCGACCGCCGCCGGCACAAGCACCAACGCGCTGCGCGACATAAAGCCACCGGTCGAAATTCCCAGCGGCTGGGCATGGGTCCTTTGGTTGTTCGGAGCGCTGGCCCTGGCGGCGCTCGGTCTCTGGCTCTGGAAATACTGGAAAGCCCAACGAGCCCGGGTCCTCATTACACCACCGGTTCCAGCCCACCTCCGAGCGAAACAAAGACTTGCCGACGCCCTCGCGCTGATTGGCCAGCCAAAGGAATTCTGCATTGCGGTTTCGGATACGCTGCGTTGGTACCTGGAAGAGCGGTTTGACTTTCGGGCGCCGGAACGCACCACCGAGGAATTCCTAAACGAATTGAGGGCGACCACACTGCTGACGCCCGACCAGAAAGAAAGCCTGGTTGATTTTCTCAATCGTTGCGACCTGGTGAAGTTCGCGAAATACGAACCGCGCGAACCCGAGCTGCGCGATTTGCACGCCTCAGCGGTTCGGCTGGTGGAAGAAACCGAGCCGATAGCCGGGACCGAGATGGCTCAACAACCGGGCTCTTCAGGAAGTGATACCCGATCACCGGCCTTACAATCGGTCAACAAATGAACGTCTCAATTCCGCACCCGATGGTTCGCGCCTTGCCGCACCGTAACAAAGCGAAGGAGGGTCCGCACTCCCCACTCCGCATTTCGCATTCCGCACTCAAATGACTTTCGCCCATCCATGGTTGTTATTGCTGCTGTTGCTGCTGCCGCTGGTGGCGTGGCTCAAGGGCAAACGTGGCCAACCGCCGGCCTTTGTCTATTCTTCAATCCAGCTCGTGCGTGGGCTCCTCAGCGTTACGCGAACCCGCTCGGGATCCTTTCTCTGGGCGCTGCGCTGGGCCGCTTTGGCGTTGTTGATCGTCGCGCTGGCCCAGCCGCGGCTGACCAAAAGTGAAACCAAAGTCACCGCCAGCGGCGTCGATATCGTGGTGGCGCTCGATCTTTCGGGCAGTATGATCTCCGAAGATTTCGTCCTGCGCGATCAGCGAGTGAACCGGTTCAACATGGCGCGAGCGGTGTTAAAAGGGTTTATCGATCAGCGTCCGAATGACCGCATCGGCCTGGTGGTGTTTGCGACGGACCCTTACATCGCGACGCCACTGACACTGGACCACGATTTTTTAGTCCAAAACCTGGAACGGTTGCAGATTGGCGCCATCGATGAAAATCGCACCGCCATCGGTTCGGCTCTGGCCACGGCCGTAAATCGACTACGCGAGCTCAAGGCCAAGAGCAAAATTGTCATCCTCATGACGGACGGCCAGAACAATTCCGGCAAGATCGCCCCACTCACCGCCGCCGAGGCGGCCCAGGCTCTGGGCGTGAAAGTCTACACGATTGGTGTGGGCAAGCGCGGGATGGCCCCGATGCCGGTATTTTTCGGCGGACAACGGGTCGGCGAACGCATGGAACCAGTGGATATCGATGAAGACACGCTGAAAAAAATCGCCGATCTGACCGGGGGCAAATATTATCGGGCAGACAACACCGAACGCTTCCAGGCCATCTACGCCGAAATCGACAAGCTGGAAAAGACCGAGAAGGAAGTAAGGAAATATTCCCACCATCGAGAATTGTTCGGCTGGGCGATCACGCCTGGGCTGGGGCTGGTTTTGCTGGAAACCTTGTTGCGAAATACCTTGTTCAGGAGATTGCCATAGTGGTGGTCATGAACTCTTAGCCATGCAATTTGCGGACCGAAACATCCTTGCGCTGCTGCTGGTTTTTCCTCCGGCATTGATTGCCTTCTATTGGTGGTCCTGGCGCAAGCGCCAGGTGTTGATGACACAGTTCATTCAGGCGCGGCTATTGCCGGGACTGGTCGCAGGCATTTCAACCACGCGCCAAAAGCTCAAGCTGGCGTGCCTGGTCTTAAGCATCGTTTGCTTAATCGTGGCCCTGGCTCGGCCGCAGTGGGGCTTTACCTGGGAGGAAGTCAAAGTGCGCGGCGTCGATATCGTCGTGGCCATTGATACGTCCAAAAGCATGCTGGCGGCGGACATCGCGCCGAATCGCTTGGAACGGGCCAAACTCGCCGCCCTCGACCTGATGCAATTGGCCAAAGCGGATCGGCTCGGTCTAGTGGCGTTTGCGGGCAGTGCGTTCCTCCAATGCCCGCTGACGATCGACGACACCGCTTTTCGCCAAAGTGTCGAAGCGCTGAACGTGAACATCATTCCCGAGGGCGGCACCGCGCTCGGTGAAGCGATCGACACGGCGCAGACCGCGTTTAAGGAGGGTGATAATCACCGGATTTTAATCCTGATGAGCGACGGAGAAGACCAGGATACCGGGGCGCTCGAAGCGGCCCGAAAGGCCGGTGAGGCGGGGATGCGCATTTACACGATCGGCATTGGGACCGCCGAAGGGGAATTGCTGCCCATCAAGGACGCGCAGGGACATGATGATTACATCCGCGACGAACAGGGCAACGTAGTCAAATCTCACTTGAACGAACGCTTGTTGCAGCAAATCGCCAGCGCCACTCCCGAGGGTTTTTATCTTCCACTGCGCGGAGCCAAGACCATGGATACGCTGTATGCCGAAGGTTTGGCCAAGCTGCCAAAATCGGAGCATCAACAGAAGCTGGTGAAGAATTATGAAGAGCGTTATTATTGGCCGTTGGGGTTTGCGATCTTACTGCTCATTATTGAGATGTTAATTCCGGAACGCAAACGCGAGCCAAAACCGGCTCCGTCCGCTGGCACCGTGCGAGGAGCGTCCTGGCAAGCAGCGGCGGTGATCGCTTTGTTCGCGCTCGCTGTGCCGGCCGCCTTGGGCTCGCCTTCCAGTGCTTTGCGCGAGTATAAGACCGGAAAGTACGACCAGGCGCTCAAGGAATATGAGAGGCTGCTGGAGAAAAACAGCGACGATCCGCGCCTGCATTTCAACGCGGGAACGGCTGCGTACCGGGATCAAAAGTTCGACGAAGCCGCCCGGCAGTTCAACGCCGCCATTGCGACTCCAGATCTGAAGCTGCAGGAGTTGGCTTACTACAATCGGGCAAACGCGCAATATTGGCTGGGCGAGAAGAACTCCGATCCGAACAAGCGCACCGATGCCTGGCAGAAGGCGCTTCAGGATTACGAATCGAGTATGAAACTCAACCCGCAGGACGCCGACGCCAAATTCAACCGCGATTTTGTGAAAAAGCGCCTCGAACAACTCAAAGAACAACAGCAGCAACAAAAGAATTCGCAGCAGAACAAATCTGACCAGCAGCAAAACCAGGATCAAAACCAGCAGCAACAACAAAACGAGCAGTCCAAGCAGGATCAGAAGGATCAGCAGCAACAACAACAACAGCAGCAAGCCCAGGATAAGGGTCAGCAGAACCAGTCACAGCAGCAGAACGCTTCACAGCAAAACGAGCAAAAGAAGCAGGACCAACAACAGCAACAGGCCGCCCAGCAGAATCAGCAGCAGCAAAAACAGCAGCCCAGCCGGGCCGCCGAGGAACAGAAGAATCAGTCGGGAGAAACCAATCAGCAACAATATGCCGCCGGCGAAATGACCCCCGACCAGGCCCGGCAATTATTGGATTCACAAAAGGGGGACGAAAAAATGTTGCCGATCAAACCGGAAGGCGAACGGCGAAAGCGGCTCAAGGATTGGTAATCCGAAGGTTTTGGAGTGCGCCGCTTCGCGGCGCTTTTTTGATAGAAATACGTCGATCGCGACGAGTTTCGCGGGCCGCTGGTCAGTTCAAAAAGCGGTGCCGAGCACCGCACTCCAAAACGCTTCGCGAAATCTTGGCGCCTCTCGAACTTCCCAAGAGGTCTCTACGCCTTTTCAGGCTTGCCAGGTTTTTCGCCTTTGGCGGGACGTTCGGGCTTCGAAGGTCTCTCTCCCTTGGCCACCGGGCGGGGCTTGCGGTCGCTGGCTTCGGTCTTGCCCTTTTCCGGAGCGGCTTCAGGGCGGCGGCCTCGCTTTTCGGTCCTGGCCTCTTCTCTCCTGGTTTCAGCAGCCGGGGCGGCCGCCGGCTCCGGGAGCGGCGTGGTGCTTTCGACGCGAACCTTGAGAGTCGAGGTCACGTCCGGATGCAAGCGCAATTCGAGTTCATGCTCGCCGAGCGCGCGAATCGGCTGGTCGAGGTGAATCTTTTTCTTGTCCAAGGAAATCTCGAACTGCGTCTTGAGCTGGTCGGCGATCATGCCGGAAGTCACGGTGCCGAACATTTTGCCATCCTCACCAGTCTTGACGGTGATCACACAGAGCAGCTTGGAAATACTCTTGGCCAGCTCGGCCATGGTGTTGAGTTCATGCGCTTCGCGCTCGGCGCGGCGTTGTTTGAGCGATTCGAGCCGGCGCTTGTTCGCGCCGGTCAACGGAATCGCCAGCCCCTGCGGAAACAGGTAATTACGCGCGTACCCCGCCGCGACCTTCACCTGGTCGGACTCGCCGCCCAACCCAACGATGTTATGAGTGAGAATAACTTCAGTTTTTGCCATAGGTCCAAGAAATCCAGTTCTTCGAAACGCAACGGTTAATCTAACGAAAGGTCCACGCCCTGACAATATGTAAGAATTGTTAAAACGGAACGTCGTCTTCTTCGGCCGGGGGCGCTTCTGGCTCGCTGGGTTCGGGGCTGCCGGCAACTGGGGCCGAGGAGGGAGCTGTCGCGGCGGCGGCAGGCCGAGGCCGGGCGGAATCTCCGCCTCCACTATCCCCGGCGCCGCGGGAGTCGATGAACGAAAAACCTTCGAGGACGACCTTGAGCTTGCTCTGCTTCTGGTGCGTGTTCTTGTCCTCCCACTGGTCGAGCCGGAGGCGACCTTCGACCAGCAGGGGTTTACCCTTTTTAAAGTACTGGGCGATGACCTCCGCCTGGCGGCCGAACGCATCCACGTCCACAAAGGTCACTTCTTCTTTAGTCTCGCCGGTCTCGGTTTTCCAGGTTCGATTAATTGCCATGCCGATGCGGGCAATGGCAGTGCCTTTGGGAGTGTACCGCAGCTCCGGATCGCGGGTAAGATTACCCGCGAGAATGACTCGGTTATAACTGGCCATAGGGATCCTTTCTGAGGGGAGGTTCTAGGCAGCAGCAACAGCTTTGGGCATCGGGGCGTTGGTGAAGAGCACCCGGAACACTTCGTCATTCATGGCGAAGCGGCGCTTGAGTTGGTCGAGCACGGCCGGCGCGCATTCAAAAATGACATTAACGTAAAAGCCGGCGGTGTACTTTTTGTTTGCCACCCGCATGAAGCTTTTCTTGTCCATCTTCTGAACCGTTTCGACTTTGCCCCCCGCGGAGGTTATTTCGGCGGAGATCTTGTCGATGGTGTCTTTGATGGTCTCCTCTTTACCCGCGGTATCGAGAATGAACAGAGCTTCGTATCGTTTCACTGATCTTTTCTTTCGTTCACGGCATCGTCCACGACGCCATTAAACTGATTCATTGCTTTCTGTATACCGGCCGTCACCCAGGTTTCAGCCTGGTCGGCGGCCGCCGTTAAAACCTTATCGACCAGGGCGGCCTCGGTCGAATCAAATTTCCCCAGCACATGCCCGGTAATTTCGCGAGCCCCTTCGCGCCGCCCGATCCCGACCCGGAGCCGGGGATACTCCCGCGTGCCCAACTGCGCCTCGATGGACTCTAATCCATGATGTCCACCGCTGCTGCCTCCCGGACGCAATCGCAATTGACCCACCGGCAAATCCGCGTCGTCGACTATAACCAGGATTCTGGCGGGCGGCACGTCATAAAAGGCGGCCACTGTCCGCACCGCTTCGCCGCTCGCATTCATGAAAGTCTGCGGCTGACACAATAAAACCTTCCGCTCTCCCTGATGCGCCCAGGCCAACGACGCGTTGAACTTCTTTTCCGACGCAAACTGCGCGCGCCATCGCTTCGCCAATCTTTCCGCCACGACGAATCCGACATTGTGCCGTGTGCGCTTGTATTGAGCGCCCGGATTGCCCAAACCCACGATGAGGTGAAGGTTCTCCATGCGCCAACGCCGTCAGCCAACCCGGCAAAAACCGGGATGGCGGCCAGATTACTTCTTTTTCTCCGGAGCCTTCTTCTCGGCGGCGGGAGCGGCTTTCTTGTCGCCACCGGCGGCCGGTTTCTCGGCGCCTTTGGCTGGAGCCTTTTCCGCGCCTTTGGCCGGGGCCTTCTCGGCGCCTTTGCCCGCAGGTGCGGCTTCTTCGCCTTCTTCCTTCTTTTCCTTGATCATTTCCACTTCGCCCGGAGCAGCGGCGGCCTCGGCGGCTTCGGCAGCTTCTTCTTCTTCCGTGCGCGGTGCGGCGACGGCAATAACCGGGATCTGCTTGTCGCCAATCAATTCAACCCCAGCAGGCGTTTTGATTTCGCCCAGGTGAACTGCTTCGCCGATCTTCAGATGGCTCACGTCCACGGTGATCAGCTCGGGAATGTCCTTGGCCAGGCCGCGGACTTTGATCTTGAAGAGCACGTGCTCGAGGACGCCGCCGTCGGTTTTGACCCCGACGGCTTCGCCGGTGGTCTCAACCGGAATGTTGATGGTCACCTTCTCGTTCTCGGCGATTTCGTGGAAATCGACGTGGAGCACTTTGCCGTTGAGCGGATGGTGCTGAACTTCCTGGACCAGCGCCAGGCGCTTTGGCCGAGCGTCATCCTTGACGGCGAGATCGACCAGCAGGTTCTCCGAGATGGAATGATGGATCAAGTCTTCCATTTCCTTCGAGTTGAGCTCGAGGTTCTGAGGTTGGGCTTGGCGGCCATAAATAATCGCGGGAATCCGCCCGGCTGACCGGAGTTTTTTGGCCCCGGCGCGGCGTCCCAAGGTGCGTGGGAAAGCGTTAAGTGCTACAGATTTCATGTCTTAAGATTCGTTCGCGCAAGCACACAAGTCTAACTGGTGCGCCCGCCTTTAAATTCGAACAGCGATGTTACCGACGAATTGCTGTGAATTCGCTTGATGGCTTCGCCCAAAAGCCCCGCAACCGACAACGTGGTGATATTCACGCCGCTGATTGCAGGGCGTAGGACTGTATCAGTTGTTACCAGCTCGTCAATAGCCGATTTTCGCAATCGTTCGATGCCCACCTCATTGAGGACGGCATGCGAAACGCAGGCCAAAATGCGCTTGGCCCCCTTCTTTTTGATCAGGGCAGCGGCCTGCGTCAGCGTGCCTGCCGTCTCGGTCAGATCGTCCACCAGCAAGGCATCCTTGCCTCGGGTCTCGCCGATGACGGCCATGGATTCAACCTCAGTGGCGCTTTTACGGCGTTTGGCCACAATGGCAAGACCGGCGTCAAGCACCTGGGAGTACGCGTAGGCCATTTTCAATCCGCCCACGTCGGGACTAACCACCACCAAATTTCGCAACTTCTTTGTCTTCAGGTACTCGTACATGACTGGCGCGGCATAAAGGTGGTCCACGGGGATATCGAAGAAGCCCTGGATTTGCTGCGCATGCAAATCGACCGTCAGGACACGATTGGCGCCGGCGGCCACCAACAGGTTGGCGATTAGTTTGGCCGTTATGGGGACGCGGGGCTGGTCTTTGCGGTCCTGGCGGGCATAGCCATAGAACGGCAAGACGGCCGTAATGCGGGCGGCACTGGCGCGCCGCAGCGCATCAATCATGATGAACATTTCCATCAAGTGGTGATTCGTCGGCGGGCTGGTGGATTGCATCAGGAACACGTCCTCACCGCGAACGTTCTCTTCAATTTTCACGAACGTCTCACCGTCCGGAAACGGCTTGATCGTGGATTTGCCCACCGCAATCCCGATGTACGTGCAGATAGCTTCGGCCAAAGGCTGGTTGGAAGTGCCGCTAAAGACCTTCACGGTGGTTCGTTAGTTTGGTCAAAAATAAAAATCCTCCGCAGGGGAGGAGAAAGCAGGCCAGACTCTATCAGCGGTTTTAGTGAGCGCAAGGTGAAACTGGCCGTTATCGTCACGCGGTGGTACGGAGAAGCATCCCTGCTTGCAGATTCACCCGGCCCGGCCGGACCGCAACCAACGGTAAAAGTCGGAACGTTAAAACGTTGAAGCGTTAAAACGGAAGGTGTTCCCTTGCGAGCAGGGCTTTCGTGCCGGGTCGTACGGCGCAGCGAGGTGTTTCAAATGTTCTCAGCAATTGCGCCGGGAAAACGGGCGGGATCCAACGTGGAGATGACGTTGAACCGAAACTCCGTGCCGGCCGGGATCAACTCAAAATCGAGAATGGCCCTGCGGTTATCCGGAAACAGCTCCTGCTTGCGTATCAGCAAACGTTCAAGAAGCTGTTTTCCGACCGGATCAGCAAACACGGTTTCATAAGCAGTATCAGGTTCCGCCCGAGCGGCTTCGTCCAGCAATGAGTAATTCCAGGCAATCATCGCGATGAGGAGCGCTTTTTTAACCTCGTCGGGCGAGTCCGCGCCTTCCAACAGCGGCGCAGCGAAATCTTCGATCACCTCGGACATCTTCTCGCCTGTGGTGACCGGAACCAGAACCGTATCCGGGTGTTTGTCCCGAAGCGATTTGCTCGCGAAACTCTCGCCGGAGTAGTGAGCCCCCAGTTGGCGCCGAGCCTCGCGCCGGAGCTTTCGTAACCGCGCATTTTTGCTCATGGCTGGATGCTACGAGGCGTCCCACAAGAATAGAACAAGAAGTTATTCAAAACTGCTCACTCATTATTCACCGCGCTTCGAGCGTCGCGGTTAATGCAACTATGCCTCCTCTCCCCAACCTCTCCTCCGAGGAGGAGAGGGAAAGGTCTCCGCGCTCGATTGTAAGGCCAGTGCTATGACAAGATCACCAGGTTTTACACCTTGAACTGTTCAGCTCCAACGCCAACGGCGTTGCTCATATCAGCCTAGGCCGAAGGCCTGGGAATGCCCGGCCCGAGCCGTTTCTCGCAGGCCACCGGCCTGCTTCATGGCTTTAAAGCAAACCTCGGAGCATCGCCAATCGTCAATTTCGCAGCAGGACTCGAAAATCCGCAGCTATCTTGATACTCCGGGATCAACCCCATGGCCGGAGCTTTGGCCGGTGTAAGGTTACTTCAAGGAGAATCTGAGATGAAAATACTTGTCCTTTCACTGATCGGGGCCGCCACCATGTTAATCACCGCTGGGTGCGAAGGCGACGAGCACGAGCACAATGACCGCCACGTGGGCGGCGCGTATGACGGAAACTATCGAAGCTCTGGAACCGAACAATGGCCCGGCTACCCGGCACGCCAAGGCTACTGGGACCGCAGCGACGACTGGCATCCTCACTAAGCTTTAGTTCAAAAGCCGGTACCAATTGTCGCGCTGGTGGGGCTCGTAACCAAGGTCGGAGATGAGGCGCCGCATGTCCGCGACGGTCATGCGGAAGGTCGTTCCGGCTTGGGAGACGACATTTTCCTCGATCATGATGCTGCCGAGGTCGTTGGCCCCGAACTTCAGCGCAATTTGGCCAATTTCCTGACCCTGCGTCACCCAAGAGCTTTGGACACTGGGAAAGTTGTCCAAATAGATTCGCGCCAGGGCTTGCGTGCGCAAGTACTCGTGTGCGCCCACAGTCGGAGCTTTCAGCTTGGTATGCTCGGCCTGGAACGTCCAGCCGATGAAGGCAGTAAATCCGGCTTCGCCGGGGTTGCCGCCCAGGGTGACGGCTGCTTGCGAGCTTTTATCCTGCTGCGCGCGCACGCGTTCCAGGTGTTCGATTCGATCCGCAATGGTCTCGACGTGGCCGAACATCATGGTCGCCGAGGAACGCAGTCCCAACCGATGCGCCACGTCCATTACTTCGAGCCAGTCGTCGCTCATCGCCTTTAAGGGTGAGATTCGCTGACGCACCCGGTCGACGAGAATCTCTCCGCCACCGCCGGGGATTGAGCCGAGTCCCGCGGCCTTGAAATCCGAAATAATGGTTTCCAGCGGCTCGTTGAACACCTCTCGAAAATGGACAAATTCACTCGGACTGAATCCATGGATATTGATCTGAGGGAAGCGCCCTTTGATGTGGTCGAGGAGGTCCAAGTACCATTGTTTGGTCAGCTTGGGATGATGGCCGCCCTGCATCAGGATCTGCGTGCCGCCTAAAGCAATCGTCTCTTCGATTTTGCGGTCCAGTTCCTCCCGGCTAATCACGTAGGCGTCGCCATCTCCTTCGGTTCGGTAAAAGGCGCAGAACTTGCAGTAAACGTTGCAGACATTGGTATAGTTGATGTTGCGATCGATGATGTACGTGACGATGCTGTTTCCGCGACCCTGGTGCGCCGAGGACCGCGCGAGTTGGCGCCGGCGGTCGGCCAACGCGCCCAATTCCTCGAGTGGAAGCGCGTAAAGCCGCAGCGCCTCGGCCGGGTTGATGCGCCCGCCGTCCCAAACTTTCTGCAGCAGGTCATCCAATGACGCATCGTAAATCACTGCGGCAAATTAGTCGAAGCATGGAGGTAAAACAACCGCGAAGGGCCTGTTAGGGAAGCAACCGCGAATGGACACGAATAAACGCGAATCGGAGGAACCGTCGAGCCACTTGATAACCTTAAACCTTTGAACCTACGTGTTTGCCTGCGCCGGTTGGAGATGTTCTGCGTGTTCGAGATGAGTTAAAGCGTAAAGCATCAGATAAGCGAGGAAGAGGAATACTGCAAAGAGCATTGGAAAAGCGTATGAATTGGAGTGGGCCAGAGGATTGGCGGCCCAGTTGCCGATGCCTCGGGAAAGCGCCAGGGGTTTCCAAATGACGTCCCAGCTGTTGAACCGTAAAAAGCGCCCAAGATAAATACCGAACGCGCTGACCCCAGCCACGGCGACAATAAAGACCCAACTTATCAAGTTGCCGAAGAGCCGCCGGACCATTCCTTGCATCAAAAAAAGTGAGACAAACCCAAGCACCAACCCTGTCAGCGCGCACAATAAAATCAGCACCAGGTCGACCCAGAAGTGTCGATAGAAAAAAGTGGTCAGGTGGACAACATCCGTAAAGATATAAGGTGCATTCGGAAAAAACAGGAGCCACGCGCCGGCAAAACCCAGAAAGCGCCAATTGCGCACGTTAACCGGCCGAAATTCTTCGCCGGCCAGCAATGCAAAAATCAGAGGCAACCAGGCCAGGAACAAGTTCCACACCAACGCTCCGTAGATCAGATCCCGGGTCCACAAGACGCGCGCGGCAATCAAAATGACGGTAACGGCCGACGCAAGACTTAAGGCGAACATAGGGACAGCGGTCTCCCTGCGGAAGGCCAGTTTCAAAAGTTTCATAGGCACATTATAACAGGTATATTGGACCGCTGCCCGCCGGTCCCGCTCAATGCTGGGTGTGACCATTTCGTTCACGGGATGGTCTTAGCGCGCAGGCGGTTGCGGCGAATTGAGGCAATCACCCCAGTGAGCGATAAAGAATTTCTTGGTGGTCGGCAGGAAAGTATCGGACTTCCCCAGGAGCGGTCGCAGGGCTGTGGTCATCTGCACGGCGACCAGCACAAAGATCGCGATCCAAGTGACCAGCCCCGCTTTGGAGCGAGCCTGTGAATGGGAAAAGCCCTGCGTTAAAAACCGCAATCCAAAACATGTGGCGATGAACCAGAATACCAAATGGAGCGCTCCCATCCATAAGACCGATTCGGTGGACTGCGCGAACAGCCAGGCCACCGGCGCAAACCCCACCAGTAACAAGGTCATCAGCAGGATCAACCCGGCAACCAACCCGCAGATTTCACGCAATCCAGCACGCGAGCCGCTGATGCAGGCGAAGATGTACAGGCTCGGCAGACAAATAATGGCGGTGATCAACAAGCCAGCCGCCACCTTGAGCGGAGCGGCCCAGAGCTGTGTTCCCATGGAGAAGGATCCAACCACCGCACCGTAGATCAAGCTGCACACGAGCGCACCGAAGAGCATGATTCCAATCAAAGCCCCGGCGCCGGCTTGTCGGAGCTGCAGAAAGATCCGCCGAGGCTGGCGCAGGATTGACTCGATGGCGACAACGAGGTTGCTGACAGGCTCATGTTCTTCGGGATTGCTCCCGAGCGGCACCAGGTCGCTGGCGCCAAAGGAAGATAAGGGAATTTGAGGAGGGGCATTCGGTGGGATCGTGTTCATAGCTTTTGAGCGAAGTATTAAGGATGACCGTGAAGCACCAGCATCAGCGTGCGGAAGACTGTTTCGTAGAAATTCCCATGAAACGCGTCCTGACGCAGGAACTGCACCGGCAAGTCCGGAGAGCCGATAAACGGTCGCAAAATCCAGGAGAGCTGGCTGCCCAGAAAAAGGTTGCCGGCGAGCCACGCCAGCAGCACGCGCCGGCCGATGCGCGGGCTTCGGGCCAGGTCGCCGAGCAAGCGCGCCAGGCGTAAGTTGGCCACGGTGCCGGCGAGCGCAATGACCATTACGTGAAGCAATAAAATCAAGTTGTAAGTCAGGTGTCCGGCCGGCGAAACCGCGCTCATGGGCGGGGCATTCCAGACCAGGAAGAACACGATGGGGCTGAACGAGCCGAGAATGGCGGCGGCGATGACGAAGCTGAGCAGGATTGCCAACAACGATTGGCGCCAGGTGACCCTCAGGCCCAATAGCGGAGCCAGCATCGCATTGAGCAAGGCATTGCCCAGAGTGGTCAGCAGAATGATCAGCGGAAACTTTACGGCCACAAACAAGGCCTGTGCCGGCGCGCGCCAACTCCCCATCGCGCCGCCATACAATCCGGCCCCCGCCACGATGAGAATGATCGCGCGGCCGAGGCGCGCCGCGTTCCACGTCTGGACCCAGGAATGCAGCGACTCCGGTTCGCCGCGCAGGACGGTACCGAGTTCTAAGGCGCTTGTGGCAGTTGCTTGGTTTGCCATCGCATCATTGTCACGGTTCAGGCATTCGCGCTCGCTCGGACACTCCCACGGGGATCATCATGGGCTTTGGTCTTACCGAATCGTCGAGCCGATCCTCTTTAAGTGCGCGGCTGTTGCCAAAAAAGCCGCGGCGCAAGCTAAGCGCTAGCGGTGCCGACATGAGAACCAAAGCGAGACAGAACCAGACCCAACTGAACCTTTGCGGAAGCACGCGGCGCACCGCTTCCATGCCTTGAGATGCCACTCGCAGTGTGTCGGCCATGAACACACCCAGGGCGAGCACAATCCCGCCGCCGTTCAGCAACCAGGCTTTAAGCTCGTTGCGTTCGGGACGCCCTCCTGGTTCATTGGCCGAGAGAGAGCCCCAGGCGATCATCAAGAACGAAATTAAAACGGGCGCCAGGACCGGGCCCCACCAGGGCAACGGCAGCAGGAAGAGAATGTCCCAATCGAGCAGCGAGTGAGGCCATCCGCAAAGCACCCTGAGGAACACGTAGTAGAAGATATCCCAAATCCCGAAAGCCACCGCGGCGTAACCCAGGCGGCTGCGCCAGGAGTTCCCCGCCAGAATGCCAACGGCGAGAAGCATGATTAGGGTAGCCGCTTCGCGGACCATTTCCGCCGGGCCCAACCCGCCGATGATGGGGAGCGGATTAGGTTGGTACGGCTCAATCCGGTCCACCATCGTTCGGAGATAATAGACCACGGCCGCCTCGACCCAAGCCATGGCCAAAGCGTAAACGGCCACAACCAGCCAACGAGTTCGATAACCCGGTGTTGCGCTCATGCCGCTTTCAGCTGTGGTTGTGTCTGAGCCGAGTCCCGCGTTGTGTCGCCGCTGCCGGAATCTTCTCGCTCCCGGTGGAAATTAATCAACCAGCGCTCGATGGAATCGATCACCGCATCGGGCGTCGAGGTTCCCGCGGTAATGCCAACCGTGTGCGCGTCCGCCACCCAGGCCGAATGCAGGTCGGCCGCGGTCTGGACGTGGTAAACCTTTTGGCAATGCTGTGCGCAAGTCCGGACCAGTTCGTGGGTATTGTTGCTATGCGCCCCCCCGATCACGATCACCACATCGCAGCGCTGTGCCAGTTCAACCGCGGCATTCTGCCGCTGCTTCGTCGGCTGACAAACCGTATCGACCAACCGAACTTCCGAACGAGGAAATCGGCTTCGTATCAACTCGACCAACCGCCGAACACGCTCGATGGGCTGAGTCGTCTGCGCCGCAACACCAAAACGAGGTCTTTCTTTTAGTTCGAAGACGTCAGCCTCGTTCAGAATGACATCGTAATCCGCCAGATCCTCGGTCATGCCCCGCACTTCCACATGATCCCGCTTGCCAATCAGCACCGGGTGATAGCCCTCATGGACCAGCGCCGCCACCGCGCGATGGGCCAGATGAACCAGCGGACAAGTTGCTTGCGTCACTTCGAGTCCGCGGGCGCGCGCCTGGCTCATCGCCTTTTCCGACGCCCCATGCGCGGTGATCATCACGCTGGGCGTGCCCACCTCGGCGGCGCGCGCGGCGAACTGAATGCCCTGGGCGCGCAAACCCGCCAACACCGTCTCGTTGTGAACCAAATCTCCCAGCACCGTGATGGGACGGCTTTGAGCGGTTTTTAAAGCCAAAGCGATCGCGTCACGAACTCCAAAACACATTCCCAAGTGTTCTGCTCGAATTATTTTCATAAAGTTTTCTTTGAATGAATCCCTTTAGAAAGTGGCAAAACTTTGTGCGACAAAGTATAAGAACAGCCAAATTGTTTCTGGTTCCGAATCATTTCTATTTAGGCTTGGTTTGCTGGATGATCTGTTCCAGCAGATTGATATAGCTGGCAAAGGCCTTCTTGCCGGCCGCCGTCAAGGAGCAGGTGGTGAGGGGCCGGTTGTTTTGAAACGATTTGGTAATGGAAACATACCCGGCCTCCTGGAGAGTGCGGATGTGCGTCGTCAGATTGCCATCGGTCATCTTGAGCGTATCGCGCATTTCGGTGAACGACAGCTCCGGCGAGGCCGCCAGCATCGACATAATCGCGAGCCGCCCTTTCTCGTGAATAACGCGATCGAGCTGAAGAAATGCTTCGGCGTTCACGTTTCATTCCTGCGCTGCTCGGTGAAGTAGAGGTAAATGCCATAGGCCAGATGCAATCCGCCAAACACGGCACCCATCACACAATGTCCATTCATCGCGGTCACCGAGGCGATGGCCGGGCAGTGCGCTGCCATCAAAGCGCACCCAGATAAAATAAAAAGCCAGCCCAGGAGTTTGATCCCACGGTGCATGAAAAATCCAGCGGCGGTTAGCGCGCACCCATACAACAGCATCCAGAACGGCGGTAATGAGCCGGTTTGCAGAAACTCCCAGTTCGGACAAACCAGGGCGAGTAACCCGGCAATGGAGCCGACAAAGAGCGCCGGCATCAACGCTTGTGCTATCCGGCGAGTGGGGGGGGACCAAAAAGGTTCAGACTCCCTCAAGGCCTGACGCCTAACCAGCAGGAAACTTCCCGCCAACGCCAGCACGCCGACACCGGCCCAGTAGCCGATAAAGGCCTGTGGCGCGTCGATTTTCGCAAACCAGCCAATGAGCCCGGCGACCACACCCAAGACCCCGTTGAAAGACATAATTGGGGCGAGAGCCCGGCGATACACGGCGGAACGTTCCATTAAGGTGCGAATCACCTGGAGGTGCTCGGCGGCCCAATTCGATTCCATGGGTTTAACTTTGTATCACAAAGCATATCTCGTCAAGCCCTAAATTAGCTGGTACCGGCGGAGAGGTTCGGAGCCCCGGCTTGAGCCGTTGGGGATTTCCAGCCTGGGTGAGACTCGGCGCGGAGCATTATCGCCGCACCGCCTGAAGGCGCCTGAAGGCGGAACCCCAAACGCTCGGTGCAGACGTGCTTATTTGAGCCCATAAACCGGTGACTCTAGCCTTGATTGGGCTTGCCACTCCGAGGTTGTGCCGTTAGGAACCGGCGGTGGTCTTGAATGTGATTTTGGCCTGCCTGGCCGGCCTGAGCCTTTGCCTGACGTTGTGGCAATGGTGGGTCGCCCGCCGATTTCCTCTGCACCAACGTGCGGAGAAGCCGAGTGTGGTACGGGGAGTAACCCTGCTCAAGCCGCTGAAGGGCTCGGATGCAACGACCGAAGCCTGCTTGCGCAGCTGGTTGACGCAGGACTTCCAGGGAGTCGTTCAAATCTTGTTTGGAGTTGCCCGGGAGCAGGATTCGGTTTGCGAAATCGTCAAGCGTCTGCTCAGTGAGTTTCCGAAATTGGACGCGCAACTGGTAATCTGCGGTCCGCTCGCCGGCGCGAATCTGAAGGTTTCGAAATTAATGCAGCTGGAGCGCCTGGCGAAACACGACCTGATCATCGTGAGCGATGCGGATGTGAAGGTCCCGGCCGACTTTCTCACCAACGCACTCGTCCCTCTGGAGGATTCGCAGGTGGGCCTGGTAAACTGCTTTTATCGGCTGGCCAATCCAGCCAACACGGCGATGAAGTGGGAGGCGGTGGCGATCAATGCGGATTTCTGGAGTCAGGTCTTGCAGTCCCAATCTCTCAAGCCGCTCGATTTCGCCCTCGGGGCCGTGATGGCGATGCGGCGGAAGCAATTGATGCAGATTGGCGGTTTTGCGGCGTTCGCGGATTGCCTGGCCGACGATTATCAATTAGGGAAACGCATCGCCGCGCAAGGCAATCGCATTGTGCTCTGTCCGATTGTGGTGGAATGCTGGTCCGAGCCGATGAACTGGACGGCGGTCTGGAAACATCAGCTGCGGTGGGCACGAACGATCCGCGTCTGCCAGCCCTGGCCCTATTTCTTCAGTATCTTGAGCAACGCGACGCTCTGGCCCGTACTGGTCCTCGGTTCCAATCATTCTCGACTGGCGGTGCTCTGTGTTAGCGCATGCATCCTGGTCCGAATCGCCACCGCCCTGAATCTGCAAAGCAAGCTGACCCAAACGCCAATCCAGTTCAGCTATGGCTTCATGGTGCCGCTGAAGGATTTGCTCCAAACGGCGATATGGTTGTTGGCGTTCCTGGGCAATCGCATTGAATGGCGTGGCGAAAAAATGCGTCTGCGGCCCGATGGGACTCTAGTGCGAAGCTGAAGCCCCAGGCCGGCTGCGATTGCAGGGCGCAAGTTAGGTTGCATGCAACTTGTAACCTGTAACTTTGCAAACTTCAACCGGGCTGACCCGATTAAAGGTAGCTTGTCAAACGAGCGGGATTCAGGCATACCGGCGCCATGACCAAGTGGTTCTTACTGTGCGGAACGCTACTGGTGTGTTCGGCAGGCGCGGCGCAGTTCAAACTGGACACATTGAAGATCGGCACCACCACCTACAGCAATGTAACGGTTCTGGGCGCCAATACGACGGACCTTTACTTCAGCCATGCCAATGGCTTTGCCAACGTGAAGCTCAAATACGTTGGTCCGGAGCTGCAAAAACGCTTTGATTACAACGCAAAAGCGGCCGAGGAAGCCGAGAAGCGGCAGGTCGAAAATGAAATCCTTTATCAAACCGCCTTGGCCCACACTGGCAGCCCCCGGCCTGGCAACGCGGCGACGCCCGCCAAGCCTTTAATCGGTTCGGAAACGGGTCTGGCGGATCCGATTTCCGATAAGTCGCTGCTTGGCAAGCCGGGTCCAACTGTGCAAGTGGACAAATGGCTGGGCGACAAACCCGCTTTGGAAGGCAAGTTCGTGCTCATCAATTTTTGGGCCACCTGGAGTGCTCCCTCCCGGCAGTACATACCCGAGTTGAACGCGCTGCAAAAAAAGTATTCCGAGAAACTGGTGGTGGTCGGTATCAGCGCTGACCCTGAAAACGAGGTGGCCGATATGACCGACCCGCGTATCGAGTACGCTTCCGGCCTCGATTCCAAAGCCAAACTCACCGCGGCAGCCGGGGTCACCAGCATTCCTTGCGTCCTTCTCGTCGATCCCAAAGGCATAGTTCTTTATCAGGGCCATCCGGCGGCGCTCACGGAGAGAAGGCTGCAGGCTATTTTAGCTCGCCCGACCGAAGAGTAGTCCGCCGCGGCTGGCAACTCCTTCCACCGCCGTTCCGAAACCCCGCAGCGAAAGCTCGAAGGAGCCCCGCATTTCGCGCAGCCTAAATTGAAGAAGCGTGGCGCGCGACCGGATGCCTGGGGTTATTTTCCGGACCCGCTTGGGGTTTAGCCCCCCTTCCTCGATCTCGCCACAAGAACGAAAATCGCTGCCGGGCATTTTTGATGGATAGAAATCGCAGTGGCTGGCGCGATGTACAACTGCCGAAAGAGGTGATTCGGTTCGCGCTGTGTTGTTTAGTCCTGTTCACCGCCTCTGTCGCCAAAGCAGATTCGACCTATGTATACGCGGTCCAGATTAGCGCGGAGGTGCAAACCAACCCGCCCCAAATCCGACTGAAATGGGAGCCGGATCCTTACGGCGCCACTAACTACCTGGTTTACCGCAAAGCCAAGCAGGATAGTTCCTGGGGCGCGCCGATCGCCTTGTTGCCGGGCTATGCAACCAATTTCTTCGATGGCTCCATCGCGATTAACACTAATTACGAATACCAAATTGTTAAGCGGGCAAGCCTGGGCTACACCGGTTACGGCTACATCTTCGCCGGCGTCCAAGCGCCCGCCATTGAGAACCGGGGCACGGTCGTGTTGGTGGTCGCGCAAGAATCCACGGCCGGCTTAACCAACGAATTGGCGCAACTGGAAGAGGACCTGGTGGGTGACGGCTGGGGTGTAATTCGCCACGACGTTTCCAGCAACGACACACCGCAGGCTGTCCGCGGTTTGATCATAAATGATTACAGGTCGGATCCGACCAACGTGAATACCGTTTTCCTGCTCGGCCACGTTCCCATTCTGCAGTCCGGTTATATGAACTACGACGGCCACGGAGCCCGCCCCATGCCCGCCGACGCTTATTATGGCGAGATGAATAACGATTGGCCGACCAACCCGACCAACAGTCCGAACTACCTGCCTTCGGATGTCGCCTTAATGGTAGGCCGCGTGGATTTGGCAAACATGCCTGGCGCGCAGTCCCTCACTCCCTGGCCGAACGAAGTAGAACTGGTGCGGAACTATCTGCACAAAGAACATCAATGGCGCACAGCGCAACTGTCGGTGCCCCGACGAGCGCTAATGGGCAACCGGCGGGGCGACGAAAACGGGCTGGCGGTCGCTGCCAGCGGTTACCGCGCGTTCGAGCCACTGGTCGGTCCGGGAACCACGATCGAGGCCAACATTGATGACACTGCGCCAGCCGCCCAAAGGTGGTCCTCAATGCTGCAGACGGGACAATATCTTTGGGCCTATGGCTGTGGTGGGGGACAAGACACAGCCATTGGGTACCTGGGGACCCATTCCACCGATTACGAGGTTTGGAGCACCGACCTGGTGGACGGAAATGCGCACGCGGTTTTCGTGATGGTATTTGGCAGTCACTTGGGCAACTGGGATCACACCGACAATATCATGCGCGCGGTACTGGCGACCCCGCAGACGGGTTTGGCCTGCTGCATGTCGGGCGAACCGCACTGGTTCTTTCATCATATGGCTTTGGGCGAGACGCTCGGCTACAGCACACGGCTCACAATGAACAACCGCACCCTGTATCAAACCCAAAGCAACCTCTTCCCGCGAGCCGTTTACATTGCCTTGATGGGCGATCCAACCCTCCGCCAGGAACCACTGCTGCCACCTTCCAGCCTTGATGCCGCAGCCGACGCCGCCGGTGTCCACCTGACCTGGACCTATTCCGGCCCATCGGGAACGACTTATAATCTTTACCGCTCAACATCGTCCTCAGGTCCATTCGCCCGGCTCAACTCCGCGCCGATTTCAGGTGCGACATTCACTGATGTCACCGCGGCCCCCGGCAACTACACGTATATGGTTCGAGCCATGGTCCTGCAGACGAACTTCAGCGGAAGCTACTTCGATCTGAGTGAGGGGATCTTCGCCCATGTGACGATCACCGCGCCGGCAACTCCTATCGTCCTGCAACTCAGCGCCGAGACTAACCAGGTCACCCTCACCTGGCCGAGTCAGGCTGGTGTCCTGTACCAAGTCGAGACGACGGCGATGCCAGCGCCGGGCGCCTGGCAACCGCTCGGCCCACCGATGTCCGCCACGGGGTCAACCAGTTCCTGGTCGGTGCCCATCACCAATACGGCAGGCGCACATTTCTATCGGGTAGTCAGTCCGTAAGAGCGTGTCTTAAAATACCGGCGTTGGCGTGGACGCCTGGGTTTGGAGTCTCCTTCAAGCGGTTTCGGCGCCCGGCCGCCTAAAGGCAATCGCCAACGAAAGGAGGCTTTCCATTGAGGCTCATGCCGAGTAAAAGACGGTATGACTTCCAAGCGCTTCCTTCTCCTGCTGGTCCCTTTCTTGGCTCTTATTACTCTGGCCGGCGCTCCGTCCCCGGACTCGGGTGTCATTCACATCGATCATGATAAAGTGGCGGCGGTCTTTGCTCGGGGCGGCCCGCTTCTAAATACAAATAACTTGAAGGTGCTGGCGTTGCGCCGCGACGGGCCGGGCGAAGTGGAGATTCACGAGCACGACACGGACGTTTTATATGTGCTCGAAGGTTCAGCAACGCTGGTAACCGGCGGCAGGCCGAACGAACCGCGGGTAACAAGCCCAGGCGAGACACGGGCCGGGAGTATCACGGGCGGAGTAGACCGGCAACTCGCCAAAGGCGACGTTATGGTTATTCCCAATGGAGTGCCGCACTGGTTTAAAGAGGTTAAACCGCCGTTTCTTTACTTCATGGTTAAAGCCGCCCAATAACCCTCGTCGCCGTGAGCGCATCGGATTTTCCCGCAAAGCCGCCGGCGAACGCCGGCCCTAGAATCCTACGGCTGATCACGGCGGGATTAGCCGCTGGCGCGTTCGGAATTGCCGCCGCACTGTTCTGGAGCCGTCAGCTTTGGCTCGGACCGTGTCTGGTCGTTTTTCTTGGCCTGCTCGCCGTCGCCTTGCGAGCACAAACCAGCCTGCGTAGCTTCGCGTTTACGGCATGGGTCCTGGCGTTTGTGACGGCGGCCATGGTGTGGCCAGGGGCCTTCGGCAACTGGTTCGGATACGACCTTAGGTTCCTGATCGTCCCTCTGGTCCAGGTCATCATGTTCGGCATGGGCACAAAGTTGAGCGCGCAGGACTTTGTGCGAGTCCTGACCATGCCGCGGCCGGTATTAATTGGAGTTACGCTGCATTTCGGGGTAATGCCGTTAACCGGCTGGGCGATTGCCCGGCTGTTCGGATTTGCGCCCGAGATTGCTGCCGGCGTGATCCTGGTCGGCTCGGTTTCCAGCGGTGTCGCCTCGAATGTTATCGTGTTCCTGGCCCGCGGGAACGTGGCCCTGGCTGTTACCGTGACGGCGTGCTCGACACTTGTGTCGCCCCTCATGACTCCATTCCTGATGAAGACTCTGGCCGCCAGGTTGGTCCCAATCGATTTCTTGGCCATGATGATCGAGGTACTTAACATGGTAATCGTGCCGGTCGTAGCCGGCCTGGTCGCCCATCGCATCTTGTACGGTTCCGGTCGCTGGGTGAACTCGGCAAAGCACCTGAGCGTGATTGCGCTCGGCGGGCTGGGGCTGACCGCGGCAGCGGCTCTTTCGCCACCGGGCTACGTTCATGCATTGCTCTCACTGGGCCGTGGGGCCGTTCTGGCTTCTGCTTTGATCGGTTTAGTGGCGCTGACAAAACTGGTTATATCGATCTGGCTGCGCGGGCCGCGCGACTGGATGGAGCAGGCGCTACCCGCGGTTTCAATGGCCGGGATTTGTCTGATCATCGCCATTATCGCGGCCCGGTCACGAGACCGGTTGCTGGCAGTGGGTTGGCTGCTGCTGCTGGCCGCGATGCTGCATAACGCCGTCGGCTATTTGCTGGGATACTGGTTCGCGCGCGCGGCGCGACTGGACGAAAGTGCCTGCCGGACCATCGCAGTGGAAGTTGGAATGCAAAACGGTGGTATGGCGACGGGGCTGGCGATGAGCGTTCTGCAAAGCGCCGACGCTGCGCTGGCGCCGGCGATCTTCGGCACCTGGATGAATATCTCCGGATCGGTCCTGGCGAGTTGGTGGCGACGGCGCCCCGTCCCGTCGAAACAAACCACGGCGGACACTGCGATTTCCCCGGCAGCGAACGCCTCATCCCCCAGAACAGCGATCTCAAAATGAACTTATGAACCGACGCGACATGCTCAAAGGAACCGGACTCGGCGCCGCCGCAGCTTTGCTGGGATGGTCCGCCCTTCCCTCCAAACTCAGGGCGGAGGAGGTGACCAAACCCATGAAAAGTCCGGGTCCGCTGAAGATCACAAAAGTGCGCGCCATTCTGACGGCGCCGCAGCCCAGAACGCGGTTCGTGGTGGTGAAGGTTGAAACGAGCGAGCCCGGTTTATACGGCCTGGGCTGCGCTACGTTCAACCAGCGACCGCTGCCAGTGAAGACAGCGGTGGACGAATATCTCGACCCATTTTGCCGCGGCCGCGATGCAGAGAATATCGAGGATCTTTGGCAAACGGCCTACACCAGTTCTTACTGGCGCAACGGTCCGGTGCTGAACAACGCGCTGAGCGGCCTGGACCAGGCGCTGTGGGACATCAAAGGAAAACGGGCTGGGATGCCAGTCTACCAACTGCTGGGCGGAAAATGCCGCTTCGCGGTGGATTGTTATACTCATTCGAGCGGACGGGATTTGGCGCAACTTGAAGACAGCGTGCGCGCCAATCTGGAGCGGGGTTTCCGGCATATCCGCATTCAACTCGGCGGCTACGGCTCACCCCATCTTTCGAGCAAAGCGGATTTTGAGGAGCAAAGCTTCGGTTTACCCGTGGAATCGCACATGGACGCACGGCCCTATCTCAATGCCGTGCCGAAGATGTTCGAGCATATTCGGAACAAATTCGGCGATGAACTGGAGCTCCTGCACGACATGCATGAGCGGGTCGAGCCGATCGCAGCTGTCAACCTGTGCAAGGAACTCGAGCGGTACCGGCCGTTTTTTATCGAGGATCCACTGCCGCCGGAGGCCAATAGCTATTTCAAAATGATTCGACAGCAGACCAGCACGCCCATTGCCATGGGCGAGTTGTTCAACAATCCGCACGAGTGGGTCGGGCTGATCTCGGAGCGTCTGATTGATTTCATCCGGGTCCATATCTCACAGGTCGGCGGCCTGACGGCCGCCCGCAAGATTGCCACCCTGGCGGAGTGGTTCCAAGTACGCACCGCCTGGCACGGCCCGGCCGATGTATCCCCAGTCGGCCACGCCGCGAACGCCCATTTGGATCTCGCCATTCACAATTTTGGGATTCAGGAGGCGGTGCAATTCAATCAGGCGACCCAGGACGTTTTTCCCGGCTTGCCCTCAATAAAGAATGGTTACATGTATATCACCGAGGCGCCAGGGTGGGGCGTGGACCTCAACGAGGAGCTGGCGAAAAAGTTTCCGCTGCCCGACGCCCCCGGTTATTGGCTGCCAACGCGCCGCAAAGACGGCACCGCGGTCAGGCCGTAAGCGGAATCCGGTGCCACTGCACTAAAGTCATTCAGCATAGCTGCCTTTGACTTTCCGAAGGCGGAAAGAAACACCGGGCATAGCACCCTATTGCGGTTGTAAACTCTGTGCGAGAGGATTGTGGCAAGTCATTCGATCGGGAGTGAAGTTCCACCGAAATCCGCTATGCTCGCCACCGCGACGGCTGGCTTTTGTTTGCGGCGTTCTCATCCTGGCGTTCCTCGCGAAGGAGATCTTGCTCGCCGATGACACCTGGCTGTACGCGGTGCAAATCAGCGCCGTCATTCAAACCAACCCACCGCAGATAACGCTGCAATGGGAGCCGGACCAGTTCGGCGCCGACAGCTACGTCG
This sequence comes from Verrucomicrobiia bacterium, assembly GCA_035651635.1. Taxonomy (GTDB): domain Bacteria; phylum Verrucomicrobiota; class Verrucomicrobiia; order Limisphaerales; family UBA8199; genus JANXQE01. Next base: position 63,662 of record DASRFK010000011.1, read on the forward strand.
TTTATCGCAAACTCAAGAGCGACACTGGCTGGGGGTCAGGAACACTTCTGCCCGGCACAAACACGAGTTTCACCGATACCACCGTTTCGCTCGGCGCGGCCTACGAGTACCAGATCATCAAGCACGCGACGCTGGGTTACACTGGCTACGGGTACATTTACGCCGGGATCGAAGCTCCATTGATGGAGACCCGCGGGACGGTGCTGCTCATGGTAGCGGCCGATACGGCTTCCCTGACGAATGAACTGGCGCGTTTGCAGCAGGATCTCATCGGCGACGGATGGTCCGTCATCCGACATGACGTTTCGTCCAACGACAGCCCGACGTTCGTCAGGAGCTTGATCCAAAGCGACTACGCTGCCGATCCCACGCATGTCCAATCGGTTTTTCTTCTGGGCCATGTGCCGGTGGTTATGTCGGGCGATCTCGATTATGACTCTCATGGCGCCAGAGCCTTGCCGGCCGATGGGTTTTACGGCGATCTGACCGGCGACTGGTCTCTGGACCAGGACCCGACGAATCGGCCGAGTTACTTCCCGGCTCAGATCCAATTGATGGTTGGGCGGGTCGACTTCTTTGACATGCCTGGCATCGGGTCCCCTTCCCCCTGGCCGAATGAGACTGAACTGCTGCGAAGGTATCTGAACAAAGATCATGCGTGGCGCCACAAACAAATCGTCGTTCCCCGGCGCGCCTTAATGGCCAACCGTGTGGGTGACTTTGACGGCCAGGCATATGCCGCCAGCGGCTACCGCAACTTCGAGCCGTTTGTCGGGCCGGGCAACATAACCGAGGCGAACGTTTCGGATTCGGCAGCGGCGGAACAGCGCTGGATCGCACTGGCCACCAACAGTGCCTGGCTATGGAGTTACGGCTGCGGTGGCGGCCAGGACACGGTCATCAGTCAATTGGGCACACACGACACCTATCATGACGTCTGGAGCACGGACATTGTCGGTCAGGATGCCAAAGTGGTCTTTTCAATGTTCTTTGGCAGTCATTTTGGTGATTGGACGCGGACCGACAACATTATGCGCGCCGCCTTGGCGACTCCGAGTGTGGGACTCACCGCCTGCATCGTGGGATTGCCCCATTGGTTCTGCCATCATATGGCCTTGGGTGAAACCATCGGCTATGCGACGCGGTTGACCATGAACAACACTTCACTCTACCAGAACCAAAGTAATGCGCTGCCCCGCGCCGTCTTTATCAACCTCTTGGGCGATCCCACGTTGAGGATGGAGTCGGTGGCTCCGGTGTCGGCCCTTTCGGGTTCGAGCAACAATGCCGCCATAACTCTCACCTGGTCGCCTTCCTCCGATCGGGTCGTGGGATATCACGTATACCGATCAACTGCTCCCACCGGGCCCTTCGCCCGATTAACCGATTCGCCGGTTCAAGCGACGTCCTTCACGGATTCTACATCTTCGCAGAAAGGCAACCTCACGTATATGGTTCGCGCCATCGCTTTGCAGCAAAACCCCAGTGGATCGTATTTCAATGCCAGCGAGGGTATCTTTATTCAACTGGATGCGGGTGCCGCCAGCAGACCCGCGCCAACTTTAATCTCGGCCCAGCTTCGCCCGGGCAGCCTGGAACTAACCTGGAGCAGCCAGCCCAACGAAGTGTACCGAGTACAGGCGGCTTCCTCACTGAAACCAGCCGATTGGGCCAACCTGGGCCCACCACTAACCGCCGCTGGGGGGACCACGACTTATACCGACACCAATGTAGCGCCCGCACGTTTTTACCGAGTCCTCACCCAGTAGCTCAGAGCTTGGTTTAGAATTCGGTTTGGAGTCCCGGCTTCAGGCGGTTTTGGCGCCGGACCGCCTAAAGGCGGGACTCCAAACCCCATTCGCCCATGCCAAGGTCGGTATTTTCAAAACACGTTCTCGGCAATCAATCGTCGTTAGCCGCTCTGGTCGTGAAATCGGCTAATGCGTTCCGCAAAGCGTCCTGCTATAAAGTATCGGACATGTACCGGGCCGTGGCACTGTTTGTTGTTTCGATGCTGACCGGAGCGCGATTGAGCGCCCAGTCGGCAGTTACTTTCAACAAGGACATCGCGCCATTGGTCTTTGAGCATTGTGCCGGTTGCCATCGATCCGGTCAGAGCGGCCCTTTTCCGCTGCTGACCTACAGCGAGGTTAAAGCCAAAAGGAGGAAAATCGGCAAAGCCATTGAGGCACGCGAAATGCCACCCTGGCTTCCCGCCGGAGAATTCGGCCAATTTCTGGGAGACCGCCGCCTCTCATCGGAACAGATCGAAGTATTCCAGCAATGGTTAGGGTCTGGAATGCCGGAAGGGGCACCGGGGGATTTGCCGCCGCGGCCGAAGTGGGATGAGGAGTGGCAATTGGGCAAGCCTGACCTGGTAGTGCAAATGCCGAAAAAATTCAGATTGCAGGCCGGCGGACAGGACGTTTATCGGAATTTTGTAATTCCCGTTCCCTTGCAGAAGCCGCGATATGTGCGGGCAGTCGAGTTTGAGCCGGACAACCGACGGATCGTCCACCACGCCTTTGTCCGAGTGGACTCTTCCGGAGAGGTGCGCCGCCTGGAGGGAACTGAGGGACAGCCCGGTTTTGAGGGGATGACCGTGCCGGAGAGCGTGAAGATGCCCAGCGGCTATTTCTTGAGTTATCAACCCGGAAAAATGCCCGCCGCCGAACCGCCTGGGTTCGGCTGGACGTTAAACCCGGGGCAGGACCTGGTCGTGCAGATGCACCTTCGGCCGACGGGCCAACCCGAGGAACTTCAGGCGCGGGTCGGTTTGTACTTCACGGATATTCCACCAACCAATACCACCATGGTGTTTGCTTTGAGTTCGCTCACGATCGATCTGCCTCCCGAAGCAACCAACTGTGTCGTCGAGGACAGCTTCACGATGCCGGTGGACGGTGAGCTATTATCCGTGCTGCCCCATACGCATTACCTGGGTAAACGGTTAGAAGGGATGGCCACACTTCCGGATGGCAAGACTCAGCAATTGTTGCTGATCCCAAATTGGGATTTTAACTGGCAGGGCGACTATCGCTATTCACATCCGGTTCACGTGCCGGCGGGAACGCTGCTGCAAATGCGCTACGTTTTCGATAACTCGGCGGCCAACCCGGCCAATCCTAACCGCCCGACCAGGGAAGTGCTTTGCGGACCGCAATCGTCCGATGAAATGGCCGAGTTATGGTTCCAGGTCCTGCTGCACGGGACGAATGACGCCACCCGTTTAGCGGATGCGTGCAATGAGAAGAATATCCGAATGTTCGCCGGGTACGACCAGTTTCGATTGAAACGCAACCCGAGGAACGCCAAGGCGCGCAGCGAGCTGGGCTTCACACAATGGACGCACGGCCAGGTGCAGCAGGCCATGGAATCGTTCCGGGAGGCGGCGGCCGACGATCCAACCTTCGATCAGCCCCATTACTACCTTGGGGTCATTTACCGCACCCAGAACAAGCTTCTTGAGGCTCAGACAGAGCTCGAAAAGGCCATTCAGCTTAATCCCAAAAACGCGCGAGCGTACGGCAACCTGGCCTTTGTGTTCTGGGATTCAGGGAAGCTGGAGCGCGCCGAGCGGAGCATTCGCGCAGCGGTGAAGCTGGATCCAACCGATCGCCTGGCGCGCGAGACACTAGACAAGATCTTACAGTTGCGCGCTTCGGCCAACGGCCACTGAGCGCTTTAAAAATGCGCGGGCCAAAGCAGCTTTCGCGTGACCGTGCTGAGATTCAAGAGAGTTTCAAAAAAGTGCCCGCTTCGTTACCTCGATGGCTATTATTTCCAAACAGGCTCTGAGGTCGGCGTGCCGTTGGTCTACCGCAAACGGCAACCATTTTGCCGGGTACTTCTCTGAATGCCGCACCCGCTGCGAGCAGGCCTGAGAGCGCCGATCGAGCCAACCCTGCGAATTTTGATCTGCTCGCCAGCGCACGCCATTGCCGCGCCTGAAGCCGGGATTCCACCAGCGCCAGTTTGATAGGATGCCCGCTCAAGGATCTCCGGCGCGATTTTCGGATAGTCACAGAAGACGATCGGAGAGGAGAGCATTGTATCGCGCTCGCGAAGACGGCCGTCGCCGACGAGCACCGGCCAGGTCCCCAGGTTGCGACAAGATTTGGCAGCGTGTCGGTACTGCGGCATGGGGGCGAGCAATGACACGAACTCCGCTCCATCGACGCTTAAGACCGTGTGGGTTGAGGACAACGTCTGCAGCCGGACCGGCTCGGGTTCTTCAGGGTCGATGGGCGGAACCCAAGTGTGATTGAAAACCCGGGCAGCCACTTTCAAGAGATGCGGCCCGGCGGGTACGGCGCTTACTTCAACGGTGCCAGTGATGGCTTCCTGCCGCCGGCGTATGAAGCCGATCACCGTCTCATCACGCACAATGGGCTGCATCAACACGCTTTGCGGAAATTGGAAACGAATTTCATACTTTACCGAGCTCGATACCCTGAGCCGAAAGCTCGGCAGCTCGACACGTCGCTCGACCGACTCCTCGCAGCTCTGCAACAGCCCCTTTCCAAGTGTGAATTCGGGAACGCATTCAAACGGCGGAGCGTTAAGGATGGAGACGGGAGGGGCCTCATCGAGCAGCTCAATTTCGCGGAGGATGGGATGAAGGAAGCGCACGCTCGCCTTGAGGCTGGCCTTCTCGGCGAGCTCGACCAGACATTCGGTTTGGATCAAGCATGGTTGAGCGCCATTGTGATGGCGGCTGTACGTATCGGGATAAAGGCAGCCCAGCTTGCACGGCTCGGGGCGGTTGCGATTGGACTGAGGCCGGTAGGGATAGAGGAGATGGCCCTCGTAGAGCACTGCCTCGACGATCTGGTCAATCAAGGTCGAGTTCATTTTCAGGTTACCTCGTGATTCTGAGCGAATGCCACCAGAGGACGACTCGCGCGGCTGAGTAGGATTGTCAGTTGCAGGTCTAGCACTTTTACGCGTCCACTTTCCAGGTTCCCTGCGTGGCTTAGCAGGCAGTGTCAAGGATAAAGCGGAAGCCCCGGCAAGTTTATGGGGTATTTTCCTACTCGTTTCGGGATCCGGTTCAGACGACGTCTTCTTCTCCCAACGCAAGGTGAATCAGGTCCCATGCCACATGAACCAGCGTGGCGTGAACCTCCTGAATCCGATGAATGCTATAGGAGGGAACGATAAAGGCGTAGTCCGCAATCTCAGCCAACCGCCCACCATCCTTGCCCAGCCAGGCAACGGTCAACATGTTCTTCTCGCGCGCGGTCTCAACGGCATAGATGAGATTCGGGGATTTCCCGCTGGTGCTAACCACCAGGGCCATGTCACCTGGTTGTCCCAGCAATTGGAGCTGATTGACAAAAACCCGGGTGTAATCAATGTCATTGCTGATCGCGGTTATAGTTGCAACGTCGGTCATCAGTGGAATCACCGGGAAGGCCCGGCGTTTCTCGATGATCGGATGCGTGAATTCGACGCTGAAATGCAACGCATCGCATAGACTGCCGCCGTTACCCATCACTAATAGTTTTTTGCCGGCCGAAAAGCGTTGAGCCATCTCACGGGTCATGGCCTCAATCTGCTCGGCGTAACGGCTGAAGAATTTCTCCTTCATCTCGACGCTCTCGGCGCATTTGCGCAGGATCTTGTCCCGGAAAGGCTCGCGGGTTCTGTCCACGACCGGAAGCTGAGGGATGGCATTCATGGATCCAGCGTCAGCCTAAGGGAGCCAACTCCTTGGGCTCGAGAGCCAGGTGGCGGCCATAGGCATGGTAAGCCGCGCAAGCGCCTTCAGCCGAAACCATGGTCGCCCCCAGGGGATGTTCCGGGTTGCACTGCTTGCCAAAAGCGGGACAGTCCGTCGGCTTTTTGATCCCTTTTAAGACCATTCCACTGATGCAAATCGAGGGCTCTTTGGTATCAATTTCCTTTACGTCAAAAATGCGCTCGGCGTCATGGTCGCGAAATTCCCAACGCAATTTGTAGCCACTTTTCGGGATCGAACCTACGCCGCGCCATTTGCGGTCGCAAACCTCGAACACTTTGCCGATCAATTCCTGCGCCGCGCGGTTGCCCTCCCGTCGCACCACGCGCGGATAGGCATTTTCGACGTCTGCCCGCCCTTGTTCCAACTGGCGAATGGCGCACAAGACCCCTTGGAGCAAGTCGATCGGTTCAAAACCAGTAATGACAATGGGAACCTTGAACCGCGCGGCGATGGGTTCGTACTCCCGGTAACCCATTACCGTGCAGACGTGTCCCGGTCCCAGGAAACCCTGTACCCGGTTGAGCGGGGACTGCAAAATTGAGGCGATGGACGGAGGCACCAGCACGTGGGAAACCAGAACGGAAAAGTTGTGAACCTGCTGCCGTTTGGCTTGCCAGACCGCCATGGCGTTTGCCGGTGCAGTGGTCTCAAAGCCGATCGCAAAAAACACAACCTTTCTATCCGGATTTTGCCGGGCGATCTTCAGGCAATCGATGGGTGAATAGACGATCCGGATGTCGGCGCCTTGCGATTTGAGCAGGAGCAAATCTCCTTTTGAACCGGGAACGCGAAGCATGTCCCCAAACGAGCAGAAAATCACCTCCGGTCGCCGCGCAACTGCATGCGCCTTATCGATCATTTCAAGGGAAGTCACGCACACGGGGCACCCAGGACCGTGCACCAACTCGATGCCGTCAGGCAGCAGGCGGTCCAGCCCGTATTTGACAATACTATGAGTTTGGCCGCCACAGACCTCCATTAAAACCCACGGCCGCGTCGCTTCGCGCCGAATCTCTTGGAGAATCCTGTTCGCCACTTCCTCGTTTCGATACTCGTCCAGGTATTTCATGGCGATGGTCCAGAGCTTTGGATCGGCTTTAGCTCGGTTTCGACCTGCAATTCCGTCAGTTGATTGAGTTCATCGAGCGCTTCATAGGTTCGGCGAGCCTGCTCGGGGTCAACCTTGCTCAGCGCAAAGCCGACGTGGACCAGAATGTAATCGCCACAGCTCACCTCAGGCGTGTACTCGAGGCACACTTGTTTAACGATGCCCCCAAAACTGGCCTTGCCCATTCGCACGCCGGCGTCGTCCTGTTGGATCTCGATGACCTTACCGGGAATGGCTAAACACATATCATGAGACGGAATGGGTTGGCGCGTTATCCACCTCGAACCCCATCAAATCGGGGCAGGCCTGTTCGATGGCCTGCCGCAAGGCCAATTCCAAAGTGATGGAAGAGGAAGGGCAAGTCTGGCAGGCGCCCTGGAGTCGAAAGCGGGCGACGTCATTTTCCAGGCTGATCAATTGCACGTTGCCACCATGGCTTTCCATGTAGGGGCGAACCTTCTCCATCGCCTGGTTCAGCCGCGTTCGCAGGTCCAGCGGATGCAGTCCATGAATCAGCAGCAGGCCTCGGACCGTTGGGTCCTCGACGATCTGAGCATAAACGTGTTCACCGGCCGTGCCGGAAGCCTGCACCACGCGCAGCAGCCTGGCCAGGCCATCCCCATAAAACGCGAGCAGCGACTGCAGGCACTCGTGCACCGTTGCGCGCGCCACCGGATCCCGCAGTTGCTCGACCTGCTGGATTAATTGCTGGAGCTTGCGGCCTTCCTGCAAGAGGTCCTTTGGCGGAGAGGACGGCGCGGCGCGGTGGAGCGAATCGGGCTGTGCCGCCGCGCTCTGCGGCACAGCGTTTGATATCGGCGATAGTTCTGTAATCACGTAACGCGGGTTCTTACTTGAGCACGGCGGTCTTGTTGGCCGTCCGTTTATTCAGCCCCAACATGCCCGTGGGCGTATGAGTCAGTTCGAGTTGTTTGCCCGGCCCGAGGTACATGTGAACTCCGCATGGCAGACACGGATCAAAGCTGCGGACGGCTCGCATGATGTCGATGCCTTTGAACTTGTCCGGCCCGTTTTCCTCGAAGATCGGGGTGTTTTGGATGGCATCTTCATAAGGGCCGGGTGTTCCGTATATGTCACGCGGGCTGGCATTCCAGGGCGTGGGCGGATAGGGATGGTAATTGGCTACGCGGCCGTTGCGAATCACCAAGTGATGCGACAAGACCCCGCGCACCGCTTCATGGAAGCCGCAGCCAATGGCTTCGTCCGGAACCTTGAAGGGGGTAAAGGTCTGCGTGCGGCCCGCGTGAACTTCCTGCATCGCCTTTTCGCAGCAATACAAACCGACCGCCGCGGCGTAAGCCTGGAAATAGGAACGGGCGCGGTTGCGTTCGATGGCATTGCTCCATTGCGGAATCTTCCAGACGAACTCCTTTTCCGGTTTGGTGGCGGTCTTGGGCAAACGAATGCGCACGGTTTTGTCCCCAGGCGCCTGGACGTACCCGATGTCCACCAACCCGGCCAAAGCGGTGGTCCACAGCCGCGCAATGGGACCGCCGCCCGTATCCAGGGCCAGGTGATCGCCGGTGCGCTTATCCAACCAGCGCGGCGACATGACCCAGGTGTACCGGCTGTCGAAATCACGTTTTTGCGGTTTGGGGATGGTGGTCTGATTCCAGGGATGCTTCTGATCGATTGGGTTGCCCAGCGGATCCTCCTGGACGAACGTCTCGGATTCCTCCCAGTCCTCGTAGTAGGAGGAGCCGAGCAGGATGCGCATTCCGACATTGATATCCACCAGGCTGGTGGTGACCAGTTCGCCATCGACTACGATGCCAGGAGTGACAAACATCGAACGGCCCCAGCGTTCCATGGTTTCGTAGCGATAATCACATACGTCCGGATCCTGGAACGAGCCCCAGCAACCGAGCAGAATGCGGCGCCGGCCCACCCCCTCGTAGCCAGGCAAGGCCTGATAGAAGAAGTCGAACAGGTCGTCGTGGAGCGGGATGACTTTTTTCATGAACTCAGCGTACTTCGTCAACCGCACCAGATAATCGGTAAACACCTGGATAGATGGAACCGTGCCGACACCGCCCGGGTAAAGGGTCGAGGGATGAACGTGGCGGCCCTCCATCAAACAAAACATCTCACGCGTCAACCGACTCATGACCAGTGCTTCCCGATAGAACTCGCCCTGGAATGGATTGAGGGCGGTCATGATCTCGGCGATGGTCCGGTACCCGTGGTCCTGGGCGTGCGGGGCTTCGGTGCGTTTGGCTTTCTCCCACACGCTGGGATTGGTTTCGCGCACCATCATTTCGCAGTAATCCACGCCCACGAGGTTGTCTTGGAAAATGCAGTGGTCGAACATGTACTCGGCGGCTTCACCGAGGTTGACGATCCACTCACCCAAGGGAGGCGTCTTTATTCCATACGCCATATTCTGCGCGTATACCGAGCAAGTGGCGTGATTATCACCGCAAATGCCACAGATCCGGCTGGTGATGAAATGCGTGTCCCGCGGGTCTTTATTCTTCATGAAAATCGAATAGCCGCGGAAAATGGACGAAGTGCTATGGCACTCGGCGACCTTCTTTTGCTCGAAATCGATTTTTGTATAAATGCCCAGGCTGCCGACAATGCGGGTGATCGGATCCCAGTTCATCTCCACCAGGTTTCCTTTTGGGGGAGGCTGCGCAGTCGCGGGCTTTGTTAATGTTGCTTCTGCCATAATCGTTTCTTGGGTTAAGGTTTAGTGGTGGTGTTGATGATGGGCGTGGCCATTGCCATTGGGCGCGCCATTGCCTTCGCCGTAATAATCCGGTTCGTAGCCCGTCGTTAGTTCCGGGCCGCGATGGCGCCACTTGGGCTCCTGGTTCACCGCGCGGTTGGTGATCGCCCGCAACGAGCGAATCAACGGGCCATAGGAACTTATCAACATGCTCGAGAAAGTGGCCCCCGGAGGTTCATCCATAAAGGGCATGAACTTATCGGGGAATCCCGGCATCGTGCAGGCTATGCAAATCCCCCCGACATTCGGACAGCCGCCGATGCCGTCCATCCACCCTCGCTTGGTCACGTTGCAATTGACCACCGGCCCCCAGCAGCCAATTTTGACCAGGCACTTGGGGGAGCCGTATTCGTGCGCAAAATCGCCTTGTTCATAATAGGAACCGCGGTCACAGCCTTCGTGAACCGTTTTGCCGAAAAGCCAAGTGGGGCGCAGTTGATCGTCCAGCGGGATCATGGGCGCCAGTCCAGCGACCTGGTAGAGCAGGTACAGGAGCGTCTCCATCATATTGTCAGGCTGGACCGGGCAACCGGGGACATTGACGATCGGCAAGCCGGCTTTCGAGCGCCAATTCCAACCGAGATAATCGGCCAGGCCCATGGCACCGGTGGGGTTGCCTTGCATGGCGTGGATGCCGCCGTAAGTGGCGCAGGTGCCGGCCGCGATTACGGCGGTCGCCTTGGGTGCCAGGCGATCGATCCATTCATTGGTCGTGATTGGCTGGCCGGTATTCGGGTCGGTGCCCATCGCCGCCCAATATCCTTCACTCTTGATCTCCTCGTTTGGTACAGAACCTTCCAACACCAGCACAAACGGCTCCAATTCGCCGGCGGCGGCCTTGTGCCAGTATTGCATGAAATCGTCGCCGACTTCGTAGGCCAGCACAGGATTATGCAAGTGCACCTTGGGCAATCCCGGGATGGCGCCGAGCACGACGTCCTCGATGCTGGGCAGTGAGGCGGCGGTGGTTGAAACCGAGTCGCCATCGCAGCTCAAGCCGGTGGTCATCCAGACCACATGTATCTCTTTGACCGCCGGAGCATGATTCGCGTTAACTTTGGGCGTTGTCATAAAAACCTCCTTACATGCGCATCAGGCGCAGTTCACGACGCATGGACGGCAACTCGCGCACCACGAGGAATGCCATCCCTACTACCAGCAGCCCGCCAAAGGCGAGCCAGGCCGTTGCCACAGGATTCCTTGAAGCTCTTCGCATGTTGTGACTCCTTTCAAACCGGCAGAAAGCCGGGTTCTTGTTTAGTTTCAATGTTGAGTAAATTGGTTACTAACGCCTCGATCATGGCCACCGCCTTGGGCACCGCTGCCCGCACTGGATCGCTCAACCCCAACTCGCCGTCCGAGGACTCCAGCAACGATGGCTCGCAGCCCACTAGAAACGGAGCCGTTCGGATTCCCCCGAACGATTCGGCCATTTGCAACACGCGCACCAGGTCCAGGCTGTGAGCATCCGGAATGGTCCGGTCCAATTCACGAAGTTCCGCCAGATCCGGCTCGATCAGGAACACCGTGCCGGGCTGCTGGCCGCGCGCGGCCGCGTCGATCAGTATGATCGCGTCGTAATTGTCCGTCAGCGCGAAAGCCAGGTCGTAGCTGCGGATGCCAAAATCGCGCACCTCCACTCCCGGGGGCAGGTCGCGCTTCAATAAAGCCTGGGCCACCTCGACGCCGAAGGCGTCATCGCCAAAAAAAACATTCCCGATCCCGGCAATCAAAATGCGATTCATAAGGCCTCTTCACACAACGGTTCCACTTCCTCGACGCCGTAGAAAAAGCGATGACCGGGTTGCCGCAACAGGCCCAGGTCTTTGCCCGGATCGTCTTCCAGAACCAGCGCCAGGTGAATGCGCCGCTCGGCATCCTGCTCGACCGCTTCAATGATGGCGGTGCGACCTTGGAGTGCCAGATCCAGCACATCAGCTCGGGCTTGCGGACGGATTCGCACCCGATCGCCGGCTCGTAACAACCTGCCCTCGATCTTCACGCCCTCTAAAGGGGTATTGGCGCCAAAAAAGTCATCGAACTCGACTACCGACGCCGCACCAGCCTGCCGAACCGCAGGCGGAGACGTGTCCCGCTCCCTATTCGCGCCGGGATGCATGACGCCATGCATCCGCAACAGCGAATCCGAGGTCAGACACTCGGTGCGTTCGAGCATTCGACGCGCTTGCTCGTCCACTCGCCGCATTTCGCCTTTCTCCTCGTCGGTCATCGTGAGAATCCGCAACGAAAGGATCTCGTCAATTTCGGTTCCGTCGAAAAGCGGTCCGGGGCTCTCGGGGGCAATTTTCGGGTAATCGTATAAAATGATGGGCGACGAAAGCATCGTGTCGCGCTGGCCCGATGGCTCGTCTCCGATCAGGACCGGCCAAGTGCCGATGTTTTGACACAGGCCACAGGCACCCTGATGTTTTGGCGGCGGATCCATCAATGAGACGAATTCAACGCCGCGGACCCGGAGGACAGTGTGCGTCGAAGCCAAGGTCTGCAGCAGGATTGATTCCGGCTCTTCGGGATTGATTTCGCAAAGCGACGTTTGATTTACGATCAGCGCGGAAACCTTGATGACGCCCGGGCCTAAAGGTGCGGCGGTAACTTCAATAATTCCGCTGATGGCGTGCTGGCGCCTCCGAATCACTCCAACAGCTTCCTGGCCCTGGAGGAGAGGTTGGAGGTGGCAGGACGGCGGGAACTCAAAAGGAGTTCGAACTTTCGAGGACGTTGAATTCTCCAACGTGAGGGTGGGGACATTCACGCGTCTCTCAGCAGCCTCATGCCAGGTTTGGTATACCTCTCCGCCAACGCGCAATTCAGGAACAACACGAAACGAACGCTGCCTCCAATCGCCAGATTGGTCCGGCTCAAAAGTCCCAACTTCCCGCGCTATCGGATGCAGAAACCCCATGCTGACTTCCAGAGCAGCGTCATTCGGTCCCCGTTCCACAATGCATTCGGTGAGCATCTGGCAGGGTTCCGCGCCCTTCTGCAGTTGACTGTAGGCTTGCGGATAAACGCGGCCGAAAGTGAAGCGCTCGCGCCGATTCTTTTTTGAAGAAGCACGATACGGGTAAAGGATGTAGCCCTCGTAGAGCACGGCTTGAACGATTTGCTCGAGGGTGGCTGAGTTCATGCCGGCACCTCCTCGGGACGCGGCGCGGGTCTCGAAGGACAAGTTGCGGACGAAGCAGAGTTGAGCTTACGGGGGTCCTCGAGGGAAAGCAGTGACTGAATGACTGTTTCCCAGGTCGCGAGACCGTGCCGGCGTTTGTACTCGTCGAGTTCGTTAAAGACGTCGCGGCGCAAACCGACCCAGGCGCTGTTTGGGTAATGTGCTTCCATGAGGTCTTGCCAGGCTTTGATCGGGAACCGGTAAACTGCCTCCTTGCTCCACGAGATGCGCTCCACTTGGAGCCGCCCCTCCGTATTCAAATAAAACACCGAACCGCTAAACAGAAAAAGCAACGACACCTCGCCCGCTTCAAGGGCGTACAGATACTTCGTCGAGGCAATGGTCAGATCGTAGGAACAAGGGACCGTCAACATGGCTTTAGTCATGCCGCAGAACGAGCCCACGGTGGTATTGGCATGTGCCCAAAGCCGGTTGCGCAAGGTCTGGCCCCATTGCTCGGGAGGACCAAACAATTCGAGCAATCTCTGCTTTTCCGCCGGAGCGTAGCGCCTTTGCGGACATTGAAGCTGAATTTGCGCGGCGAGCAGCACCGCTTCAATTTGGCGATCTTCCGGCACTGTTTGGATATTGACAGTGAACTGCATCAGCGGCGTCAGCGCACGCGTCGCCACCTCCAGGCCGCCGATGCTGAAATTCAAATTAGACATGAACCGTCTCGCAGGATGCCGGTACACCGGCCTTTGCGCGCGCCTCCAGGCGGCCAAAAAATCCTTCCACCTCGCCCCAGACCTTTTCACCGCCGGAGAGGCCCCGCCAGTGAAGGCGCATAAGCCCGACTAACTCAAAACAAAGGTCGATGGGAGCCACCCAGTACCTTGGGATGGGCCCAAGGCGGTTGGCGAGCAACGCTTCCACATCGGGCTGTAACCGGACATTTCCACCGCACGCTTCCATCAACTCTTGCCAATTGGCTAAAGGCAGAAGTGACTCGGTCGCCCCGGCCGGACTCGGGTACATGGCGATGACTTTGCCGAGAGTGCTGTTCTCGAAGAAAAAGGCCAACTGTATCGGAAGCGCCAACGATTCCCACTGCGGGTCGGTGATTTGAAAGCCCGGCACCGCGCGGGCGTCTCTCGGGATGAGCTTCCAGCGCCCGACCACATTCTCAAATCGCAAGGCACAGGGGTCGCAGACGCAAATCAGCTTGCGGGTAGCAAGCTCGAAAAGGTGCCGGTGTTCTTCACCCAGGCTGGTGTTGCAGAATTCGCAGCTCTCGGTGGCAGCTGACGGTTGGGCCCATCGGCGCAGCGTGGCGAAAGGGCTTTCTGCTCCAGCCAAAAAACCGGGTTTCATGACACAGCCTCGGCTCGCGAGCGAGAGGTTACGCCGGCGGAATGTCGGGCATTGCGGGGTGGATTGGCCGTCGCTGCTCGGCATTGATACCGGTAGCGTCACGCGCCGAGCGGTACTGACGGCCACCGCGGCCATGTTCTTTGCCGTGCTTCAAGGTGTACTCCTCTCCCTTTTCCATCCCAGCCAAATGGACTGGTTCCGGTGGCTTTGATCGTAAGCGCATAATTTCACTAGTCCCTTGCCCGCTTGTTTCAACCGAAGTGGGTTAACGCTAGCGGATGCCGCTTCAGGAATGGAATGGGGTCTTGCCCTACGCTGCCGGACTACGGTTCGCGCTTTGCCCAAGGAAGGTCGAACGGCATTTGCACCGAACCTCCAACCCAGAATTTTGAGTCTGTGTTGTTGCCATCCACAACCGTGCGGGCGTGGAACGCGTAGCGAATGTGGCGCTTCAAAGTGGTGTAACTGAAACCGGCGTCGATGGCGTCGCTGATCTCGCGCACGTCTCGCGGATAATCGATGCTCAGATCCGGTGACAGAACAATGTCGCCGCCGGATAAGGTCTGCAGATGCCGATAGCCTACGTCCAGTTCCCAGCCTTTGATTTCCTGGAAAAGGCCAATCGCCGTAATGTACTGGTCATTTTCGGTTGTCCGGTTCCATCGGAACAGCGCGTCGCCAAACACACCCAGCCCCGGCCAGCCGAAATGTTTGCGTAGCAAAATCTCAGGCTCAATCGCTGCTGAGCGCAATCCCGGGGCGAAGGCCATGGTTTGGCTGTAGGAGCCGGGCAGCACCCCACCGGCGCGAAATGTCAAAGTCGGCAGCCATGCGGCCGGCGCCTGGGCTTCGTCGAAAATCTGGTAGCGCACCCCGAAAGACCAGTCCATCAGGCCGGTAGTCGATTGGATGATTCCTTTGTCAAACGAACGCCAGCCCACCGTGGTCGCACCGATATTCAAATCGGCCGCCCAGCGTGGTGTGATTCCGTACTGCAAGGCCACGTAGCCCTGATTGATATCAATCCCATAACTCTCCCCGCTGTTATGCCAGGTAATGTTCTGCCTTTGGCCGGATGCCCAAACGTGGTAAGCCTCGGATTCCTCATACACCAACCCCACTACCAACTGACCTTGCGCCGGCACCGTTGCCCATTCGGCAAAGGGCAAGTGTGGCACGTTTTCCGACGCCAGAGTGGTCCGCACCAACGCGCATAACAGAGCACAACCGACGACAGCCCGGCAAATGACGAATTTTCGTGGCCCGTTCAGTCCCGCACGCCCGGTCATATTCCAAAGCTCCATAAAAACACGAATACGGGTGAAAGAAAAACTGGCTTCTGTCAAGTCACCCAAACCCTACCCTGTATGGTCCGCCTGAGCGCTCAGGCGCGCCGGCCTTTACACGGACCGTTCAATTCAGCTACTTGTATCCGCTGTTGCTCGTGCGATGCGCACGGACCGAAACACCGCTGACGTCACAATCGATGGACACGCCCAGGACGGACGAAACACCGCCTCCTCCACAACGAGGCTGGCAGGCATCCCGTTTTGCCTTCATCCTGGCGTGGCTGCTCACATTGCTGGTTGCCTGGTTTGGGCTTCGACTGCTCCTGGTTCTGCAATTCCTCCCCTCCGCGCCGGCGAAAGAAACTTTCCAAGCCTTACTTCATGGGCTCTACCGGGATGCAGCGGTGGGCCTGTGGTTGACCTTGCCGGTTTTCGCCTGGCTTTTTTTCCTGCCGCCGCGTCGCGCACTCACTCGGGGCCTTTTCTGGACCGCCTGCTTTATCTTTTGGTTCAGCCAGGCGTTTTTACTGTTCGCCGAGTACTTCTTCTTCGACGAATTCCGCTCAAGGTTCAACACAGTGGCGGTGGACTATCTGCAGTACCCCAATGAGGTGTTCGTCAATATCTGGGATTCGTACCACGTTGGCATTGTCATCGGGGCATGCCTGCTCTTGGCGGTGGGTTGGGTGTCGATTGCCGCGCAATTGTTTAAGGCAATATGGGAACGCGAAATGAGCGGAAGCCTGCTTGGGCGCGCGGCGGCTATGGCGTTGGCGTTTCTGGCCGCATCGGCGCCTTTGGTCCTGGTGGCCGGCGCGCTCACCGGCGTGCTCACTTCGCCACCCAGTCTGCCCGGCGTCCGGATCAGTTCCGATCGGACCTTAAACGAAATTGCCAATAACGGCGAATGGGCCTTCTTTGCGGCCGCGTTGACGCATCATCTCGACTATGGCGCTTTCTACAAAACCTTGCCCCGGAACCAGGCTTACGAGCGCGCGCGCTTTCTGCTTGCCCGTCTTAATTCGAAGTATGTCTCGCGGCCCGATTCGCTTTGTCGCACGGTCGCCGGCGATTCCACCCGACCGCGACTGAACGTCGTCATTTTGCTCGAAGAAAGTCTCGGGTCGGAATTTTGGGGATGCCTGGGGCGCACCAACACCCTGACGCCGGAAATGGACAAGCTCGCGGCCGCTGAAGGCATTCTGTTCACCAATTTGTACGCGACCGGCAACCGCACGGTGCGCGGCATGGAAGGGGTCCTGGCTTCTTTTCCACCGCTGCCCGGCGAATCGATCGTAAAGCGCGAGTTCTCGGACAACGTTGAAACGCTGGCGCGTTTGCTGAAGCGCGATGGTTATTCGACTCTGTTCCTATATGGCGGCCGCGGGATCTTCGATGGCATGCGCTCGTTTGCTCTGCGCAATGGTTACGATCGGTTCATCGAGCAGAAACACTTCGAGCATCCGACCTTCACAACCGTCTGGGGAGTTTGTGACGAAGACCTTTACCGGCGCAGCATCGAGGAATTTCGCGCTGACGCAAAGGCCGGACAGCCGTTTTTCGCCACCATTCTTTCGGTTTCAAACCATAAGCCCTATACGTATCCGCGGGGCCGAATTGCCGAAAACCCGGAGGAGCACCGTCGCGAAAATGCCGTCAAATACGCCGATTTCGCCCTGGGCGAGTTCTTTCGGCTGGCGAAACAGGAACCATTCTGGACCAATACCATCTTCGCGGTCGTCGCCGACCACGGCGCGCGCGTGTACGGCGAGCAAACCATCCCGATTCATTCATATGAAATCCCTTTGTTGATTGCCGGGCCGGCGGTTGTCGAGCATCCGCGCCGAGTAGGCCAACTCGGCTGCTCCCTTGATGTCGCTCCGACCTTGCTCGGATTGACCGGGCGTCCGTACCAAAGCACCTTCTTCGGCCAGGACCTGCTCAATTCCGACAATGAAACCGGGCGGGCGCTAATGAACCATAATCGCGACATCGGGTTGCTGGCAGGTCAGCGGTTGGCAGTGCTGGGGCTGATGAAGACCGAGGAGTTTTATGCCGGAAACCCGAAACTGACGGAAATGAAGCCCTGGCACACCCGCGGTCCGCTGGAGAGGGAACTCGAAACGGATGCCATGGCGCTGTTCCAGGTTGCCGATGACCTTTACATGCACCAGCGATACCGGGTTGAAGAGCCGCAACCGAATGTTCAGGCGCTTGAAAAGGTTAAAACGTTAAAACGTTAAAACGGGATCAGCCCGCTTGGCGAATGCAAAGGAGTTTGCGGAGTTTGCGTAGCGACAGCGGAAGAAAAGCGGAAAGCGGAAAACGGGAAAGCGGAAAAACGGAAGGAGGCGTGGGTGTGTTTGGGGGGTAGGAAGCGTTACACGGTTACAACTCGCAATTTACCAGGCGATCGTGCACGGTGGAAAGATCACCCAAATCTGAATCGTTCCCTCGTTGCCATGCGCTCGCGCAACTGACGAAAAGCCTTGGCCAGCGCCGGCGCCGTGAAATGCGCGTTCAAGCCGCTGGGATTGGGCAGCACCCAAACCAGCGCGCCGGCCAGTGGCTCAGGTTGCGGGCCGACGATCGCCTTGGGCCGCTCAAAGGCCGCGCGATATGCCGTCACACCCAGTATGGCCACCGCGCGAGGTCTGTACTTGCGGGTTTTCCGCTCCAAAACGTCTCGACCGCGTTGGAGTTCTTCGACGTTAAGCTCGTCAGAGCCGACCGTGGCCCGCTCCACGAGATTGGTGATTCCGTAACCTGCCTTAAGCATCTCGTGCTCTTCCTGCGGCCGTAGCAAGCGATGGGTAAAGCCGGATGCGAAAAGGGCCGGCCAAAACCGGTTGCCCGGCCGCGCGAAATGGTGCCCGGCCCAGGCGGAGTAAAGACCAGGGTTAATGCCGCAAAACAGAACTGTTAGTCCACGCGCAATCACATCCGGTACAGTCCTGTCAGTCGAAGCCAGCAATTCTGCTCTCGCGGGTCCGCGTGGAAGTCCTCTGACAGCCGAGCGGCGTGGTCGGGCGTTCATGCAGCTGAGTCCCGTCACCTCTCCAGCAATTGCATCATAGGTTCAGGGTAGCGTGCTCCCGATACTGCGCCCTTGGGCGAGACCTGTTCGAGGCGGGCCAGGTCGGCGGGGCTCAATTTGAGGTGCAACGCGGCGACATTTTCTTCCAAATATTTACGCCGCTTGGTGCCCGGAATAGGGACAATATCATTGCCTCGGCTCAATACCCAGGCCAACGCCAATTGCGAGGGCGTGCACCCTTTGCTAGCCGCGATTTGCTCGATCTTGCGGACCAAGTCCAGATTGCGGTTGAAGTTCTCTCCCTGGTACCGTGGCGAGTTGCGCCGGTAATCGTCCGGGGCCAGGTCCTCGAATCGCTTGATTTTCCCTGCCAGAAAGCCCCGGCCGAGCGGACTGTAAGCTACGAACCCAACCCCCAACTCGCGACAGACCGGCAGGATATTGTCCTCGGGATCCCGGCTCCACAATGAATATTCGGTCTGGAGCACCGTCACGGGATAGACGGCGCACGCCCGGCGCAACGTTTCCGGTCCGGCTTCCGACATGCCGATGAAGCGGATTTTGCCTTCCTGGATCAGCCCGGCCATGGCGCCAATGGTATCCTCGATGGGCGTGTTGGGATCGACGCGATGCTGGTAATAAAGGTCGATCGTCTCGACTCCCAGCCGCCGCAAGCTGCCTTCGCACGAAGTTCGTACATACTCCGGCCGGCCATTGACGCTTCGCACATTCGGTTTGGCCGGGTCACGAACGATGCCGAATTTCGTCGCCAGCACGACTTGATCGCGCCGGTCCCGAATGGCGCGGCCGACCAGTTCCTCATTGGTATAGGGACCATACATATCGGCGGTATCGAGGAAATTTACGCCAAGATCCAGCGCCCGGTGAATCGTAGCGACTGACTCGTGTTCATCGCGCGGGCCGTAAAACTCCGACATCCCCATGCAGCCCAGACCCAAAGCCGAAACCGTCAAACCAGTTCTTCCTAATTGCCTCTTTTCCATATTTGTTCCTTTGAAATGCAGTAGATCAAAGTAGCCCAGCATGTTGCCAGGTGCTGAGGTCACCTGGCATCCTCGTGCTGGTCGGGCTTGCGGCGAGCCTTCAATGGGCTAAACGGTGAAACAGGCGAACCGGGAACTTCGCGAACGCCCGGATCATCCGGGCCTACCAACTCCACCCGGACCAAAGTGACGTCAGAGCGTTTATGTTCGTTAAAATACTGCGCGGCCTCCTCTTTGGAGCCGGCGGGCAACTCATCATAATACATTTTGCCCTCGTGGCTCCAATGCACGCCAAAGATGAATGTTTGCCACATATGCGCGAGCGAGCCCAAAGGCAGCATATGCACTCGGACCAGGGCGGTAAAGTCGAACCAGGAGGGCCGGGAGGGCCTTGGAGAGCGTGTTCTAAAAATGGGTCCGCGGCGCCATTCCGGCGGCGAGACGCCGCCGGAACCCGCAGGCGAGGACGCCTGCGCTACGTAGGGCGGGCCTCTGGCCGGCGGGTTTTGGCGTCTCGCCGCCAAGATCATTATTAAAACACACTCTAAGAAGGTGTTCTAAACATCGGCTTGGGCGTGGGCACCTGGGTCTGGAGTCCCGCCTTCAGGCGGTTTCGCGCCGGGCCGCCTAAAGGCTAATGCCTTTCGGTAATTCAGCTGACCTAGCGTTGGATAGCCGTGCCCAGCCGCACCGAGATTTAGATTAGGTAGGCAATTTTTGCCTGGTACTTTTAGAAAAGGTGCTTAAATAAAGTTG
>DASRFK010000012.1:0-23613 GCA_035651635.1 Verrucomicrobiia bacterium
CAACAGCTCAGTCGGGCCGCCCGGCTTGATTCCGTTGAGCCCCAGCAGAGTCATAGCCAGCATTCGCGTGCCGCTGCCCGCCGCGCCAACGGCCAGGCGCTTGCCCGTGAACTCGGAAAGCAGCGATAACGAGTTGGTGCCGCGGTGAAAAATTAACAACGGCTGGTACGAGATGCTTCCCAGCGAAACCAATTTCGCCGTGTTCGGTCCATTGCTGATGCCGCCCTGGACAAACCCCACGTCCACGTCAACCGAAGGGTCCTCCAACCGTTGCAGATTCTCAATCGATCCCTGTGACGCAAGAATTTTCACCTTCACTCCACTGCGAGCCAGGATCTGTTTGTACCGATAAGCGTTGGTTTCGAACGAACTGCCGGGCGTCCCGCTGGTGATGACGATGCTGCGTGGCGGAGCCGCATGCACGAACCAGAATACGCCAAACATAAGCACACTTACGATCAGGAGCGACGCCGACCAGGCGGCCGCGTAGCTCAAGCCGAACGTCTCTACCAAAAGCGTCACCATTCGCCCCAAACCCGTTCTATGTTCGCGTTCCATGTTCGTGCTGCACGCAGCTTATCTGACTGGAGCGATAAAGTCCAAACGGACTGCCTGGGAGGGCAGCCTCTCGCCGGCGAGTTCCTTGCCCGACGCAAAATGAATTGTATCCTCAACCGGCCGCCCAGAGCTTAGCCCTCCGTGTTTGTCGGTGCCAATTCCTGTTCATTCGCGTTCATTCGCTGTTTTAGCTTTTGGTTGGGCCACGGCCAATTACCTTTCGGCGAGAAAATGAAAAGCGCTCCTTTCGCCTGCTTTTGTTTCCCCCCTCATCCTCTCCTGACCGCCTTTTTGGTTTGGGCGGGCGCCCTCCTGCTCGCAGTCACAGAAACCATAGCCGGAGATTTTGATTCAGTCCCGTTTCGCGGCACAGTTGCCCTGAACCAACCTGTCGCCGTCTATAACAACTGGTCCGCGTACGATGAACTCTCCGACAACATCGAGCTGACGGAGGCGCTGGCCCTGAAAGAACTCGACCAAATTGTGCGCCTGCGCCGGGCAGGAGTGCGGATTGACTATTATCTGATGGACGCATTCTGGTATGCGACCAATGGTGGGTACCGGCTCTTTCGGAAACCGAACTGGCCCAGCGGTCCGGAAGGCTGGCTCCAAGCGTGCCGCACGAATAACATCAAACCGGGTTTATGGGTCGCTTCCAACGTGCCCTTTCGCCTGGACGTCATCCCCGAGTGGCAGTCGTCCATGGATGCTACCGGGTCGGCGATGTGCTTTTTCGATGGCGGTTTTCTGCCGCAGTTCATCGATACCATGCAGTTCTGGTACGAGCGGGGCGTGCGATTGTTTAAGTTCGATTTTGCCAACTTCACCATTGCCACACCTGAGGCGGCCCGGAAGTTCACCAAAGAGGAAATATTCCGGAAGAACTGCGATGCCTTACGTGAAGCGTTGATCGCATTCAAAAAGAAGAACCCCGAGGTCCTGCTCGCGGCCTTTAACGGGTTCGGCGGCGACACGGCCGGGACCTTTGTCCCGGTCCGCCAAACGGTCGATCTGCGCTGGCTCGAAGCGTTTGACTCGTTGTATTGCGGCGATCCCCGCTTCGCGGATGTGCCCGCCATGAATTTCTGGCGGTCCATGGATATCTACAGCGATCATATGGTCCGCTATTACGAGGCGAATGGTGTCCCGCTGGAACGGATCGACAACACCGGCTGCATGTTCGGCGTGGCGGGGACCTGCTATGCGCGTCGCACCGAGGCTTGGAAAAGCATGCTTCTACTCGAACATGCCCGCGGCGGCTGGATGAATGTGTACTACGGCAACCTCGAACTCCTCGACCAGCCCAAGGCCGCCTGGTTCGCCAAGGTGCAGCAACTCTTCTTCCAGCTCCAATCCTTTGGCCGCACTTATCCGTTCGGCGGATTGCCGGGGCGCGAAGAGCCTTATGGCTTTTGCGCGTTAGCCTCTAATGGCGCGGTCTATACGGTGATAAATCCGACCCAAAGCCGTCGCGCCGTCACGCTGCCCCGGGTTCATCGCTTGCAGCCGCCGCTTCGAAGCGGCCGCATTTTGTTCCGCGACGCCGGGTTTGAGCCGGTGCGCTCACACCAGTTCGGCGCGCTTCAGACAGAACAAATCAGCCTTGGCCCGGAACAATTGGCGGTGATTGGTTACGGCGAATTTGCCAAAGCTCGATACGATCTCGGGATTCAGGAAGACACCCGCATCCCGAACGACATTCGTCCCATTCCCTGTGAGTTTCATTCGGATGGCAGCAACTCGGTTTCCGGCCAGATCCAGGTTCCGCCGAACGCGAATCTTCGCATCGTCATGCGCCAATCCGCTCAAGGCCAACCCGTGCGAAGCTCGCGAGGCGCTCCGCCCAACGGCACAACCCTGGGTAAGATTCTTCCCATTCAAGCCGCTGTTCGCGGACGATCCGTTCCGGTACGAATCAACTACGACAAAGCCATTTGGAGCGGTCTTTCCTGGGCGGTCGGCGAGATTAGCCCCAAGGATTTGGACCCGGGCGCTCCGCTCCAAATCCATTGCCTCTCCCTGGAGACCCAACCGGTCGATCTAAAAGTGGAGCTCTATGCGGTCAGGTACGAACGATCAGGAATTAAGTAACACTGAGTGAGAATAAGCGCAGCCATGCGATGTTCCTGCCGCACCGAGGCTACCGGGCCAGTTCAGGGTGTTCCATGAAAGCGTAGCAAAGCAGATGGCAGATGCCCATTTGGGCGTCTTCGACGCGGCCGTAATGTGTGTCATTGATCACCAGCGCATGCTCGGCAATTTCCGCCATCCGCCCACGCTTGGCGCCGACCAGGGCGATGGTGCGCAACCCATGTTGCTTGGCCCATTCGAGCGCCTTCACGCAATTCGGGGAATTGCCGCTCACACTCAAAGCCAGGGCAATGTCACCAGCCCGGCCGTAATTCTGTAGCTGGCCCACAAACACGTCCTCATAGGAATAATCGTTCCCCAGGGCCGAAATCCAGCTCACGTCACTGCTCAGACAAAGCACCCGAAAACGTTTGCCGGCTTTGTCGGACGCGCCTTTGCCCAGATCCGTCATAAAGTGCGACGCGTTGGCCGCGCTGCCGCCGTTGCCAAAAACCAGAATTTGCCGATCTTCCTTCAGCGCCAGGCGTAACAGTTCAATGAGCTGCGCCACTGCCTCGACCGGAATGGAATCGTGGGCAACCTTCTGGGCGTTGATGTAATTCGCAATCCATTGCTTCATCTAACCTCCAGCATGCCGTGCCAGCCTGCCATTGTCAGGCCAATTTCGCACACCGTTGGGGCTTGGGGTCAGTGCGAAACTTTTCCGGGGGTCCGGGCGGGAAAAAGTGCGAACTGACCCAAGCCCCGCCGCAACTAACCCCTTACGCACCGTTCAGTACCGAAGCCGCCAGCAAAAGCGCCCCTGTAGGAACCGCGTCCTCCCATAACGCCGCCAACGCGATCCGGGGCCCGGGCGCGAATGCCTCCATGACGAAACCAGAGACGGCCTTTTCAACGGCCACCCGCAACGGTTCGCCTATGCCGGAAAGCCCGCCGCCCAAAACCATGATTTCCGGATGAAACAAATGAACGACGTGTGAAAGTCCAAAGGCCAGATCCTCCGCCAATTCCGCCAGCAAGCCAGCCGCGGCGCGGTCGCCGGCCGCCAGCGCCGCCGCAAGGTGCCTGGCTTCACCGCCCTGGCCGAAGCCGGGCGCTCGGCACAGCCAGCTTTCCGGAGCGCTCGTCTTTAGAACACGAATCCGCGCATCCACGGCCCAACCGGAACAACGCGATTCAACGATTGTTCCTTTGCGGTCCAGCCGCACGTGCCCGATCTCCGCTTCGCCAGGCGTGCTTCCGTGATAGATCCGGCCATCAATCACCAGGCCGCCACCGACGCCGCTGCCGAGCGTCACGTAAAATACAGGATTACGGCCACGGCCCGCGCCACAAGCAGCCTCGCCCAGACCGGCGACATTGGCATCGTTGTCCACACGCGCAGGCAAGCTCGTGAGTTCTCGAAGCCAGCCCCCCAGGTCGAACTCGGACCACCCTTCGACTTGATGCGACCGACAAATCCGGCCCTGCCGCCAGTCGACCGGTCCTCCAAAGCCAACGCCGATGCTCGAAGCCATCGAGTCCGCCGCCAATTTGGGTAACGCCGTCTGGATTTGTTCTCGAATGCCTGCCGCGCCACGCGCCGAGTCAACTGGCAACTTAAGCCGAGTCGCTATGACTCCGTGCTCGTCGCCCGCGACGAGTTGCAGCTTGGTGCCGCCGATTTCGATCCCGATGAGCATTCGGCCAGTTGGGTTGAGGCGACTCAGGCGGAAGTTAAGGCAGGACTTTGTCGCGGGTCAGCGAAAATAATCGGGTTCGTTGCCCGGCTTCCATTTGATGTTGCACCCGATACTGGGCTTTTGCTGAGGTGAAACCGGTTTGCCCGCGAGCAAGGCATCCAAAGCCGCGCGCAAATCCTTGCCCGTGACCGGCAGGCCATTGCCTGGACGGCTATCATCGAACTGGCCGCGGTAGACCAGCGCCTGGTTCTGGTCGAAAACATAAAAGTCGGGAGTGCACGCCGCCCGATATGCTTTGGCGACGGCTTGCGTTTCGTCGTACAGGTACGGGAACAAGTAGCCCGCCGATTTTGCCTCTTCGGCCATTTTCTCGGGACTGTCCGCCGGATAATGGTCTACATCATTGGAATTTATTCCAATGATGCCGATGCCGAGCGGAAGGTACTCGCGCGCGAGCTGCGAGAGACCGCCACGAAGGTGCTTCACGTAGGGACAATGATTGCACATGAAAACAATCATGAGTCCAGGGGCATCGCGAAAATCTGACCGAGAGACATTTTTTCCGTGGAAATCGGGCAGCCTGAAGTCTGGCGCCTTGCTCCCGAGAGGCAACATCGTGGAATTGGTTGCGACCATGCGGAAATCTGTCGCTCAAAGGCTTAGTTGTCGAATGCAAATCGCGTTCCGTCGCGCACCAACAGGGTGGCGCCAATGGGACAACCGCGCCGCGGCCAACTAATACCTCATCATTAGTAAAATATTGACTTCCCCCCGCTTTCCTGTCAAATGCCCGCATGCAATTGGAATCTTTGAAGGTATTTTGCGATCTCAGCGAGACCAAAAGTTTCACCAAAGCCGCGCAGATCAACAAGGTCACCCAGTCGGCGGTCAGCCAGACCGTCAGCGCCCTGGAACGCCAATTTAAATCGCTCCTCATCGAGCGAAGCAAAAAGAACTTCCGGCTCACTCCCGAAGGCGAGGTGCTGTACGATTACAGCAAGAGAATTCTCCAGAGCTACGGAGGGTTACAGAGCAAGCTCCAGGAAATTCAGGGCGTACTCTCCGGCAACATTCATGTCGCCACCGTCTACAGCATCGGTCTGTACGATCTTCCGCCGTGCATCAAAAAATTCTTGCAGGATTGCCCTACCGTAAACGTGCACGTGGAATACCGCCGCGCCAACGAGGTGTACGACGATGTCCTTAGCAATATTGTCGACCTGGGCCTGGTGGCGTATCCTTCGCCGGATCCCAAGCTCGAAATTGTGCCGCTGCGCAAGGACGCCCTCTTCCTGACCTGTCACCCGCAACATGCCCTGGCCAAGTCCAAGTCGATCAAACTCAAAGCCTTGAGCGGCCAACGGTTCATCAACTTCGAGAAAGACATTCCCACTCGAAAGGCCCTCGACAAAATGTTCAAGGAAAACGGCGTCAGCGTGAACAACGTCATGGAGTTTGATAACGTCGAAACGGTCAAACGCGCCGTCGAAATCGATTCGGGCGTGGCGATCCTGCCCGAAGAGACCATTCGCGGAGAGCTGGCCAACAAAACCCTGGCCGCCGTGCGCTTGGAGGGGAAATTTTTCCGTGAATTAGCCGTAATTTACAAGAAAGGCAAAGTACTTTCCCCGGCTATGAAGCAATTCATCGAGCTGTTGAAAAAATCGCTTTAAAGCAAAACGCAGTTGCAAGCTCGGATGAACCCGGACGAGGGACCCATAGGATTGAGGCTCCGAGCAGACGGTTCGTCAAATCGCGGCAAACCGCCCCGTTTTTCCGTGTCACCGGGATTTACCTTGGTTGATCCTGGAACGGCTCGATCAGGCCCCTCCGGCGGGCATGTGGCTTTGATTCGCTAAGGTAGTGCCGCGCACCAACCGGGCGTGCCGGCTTTGCAAATAACCCCAGAGCACATCCACGCTGCTGGTCTTAATGCGGGCGCCAGTTTCTTTCAGATCGCTGAGCATGCGGTAATGGATGATTCTCTTGCCCAATTCAACAATTTGAATGTAGAGATGATTGAGCTTCCAAAGCTGGCCCTTGGCTAAAGCGGGGCGGGCATTTCCAGGGTGCCTCTTATAGTTCATACACAAGATTAGATGCGGTGACCTGCATTTTCGTTCAATAGGGCCTTGACACCAGTGACCGGGGCGTCCCAGAGGAAGCCGGACGCTTTGGCGCTCTTGTAACTCGGCCCAGCGGCCGTGCGCGCAAGCTGGACATTCAAAAGGTCAGGCTTTATTACTGGGCCACAGTTGAATCGGACCAACGCTATGAAACCTCAATTCCCTTCACTTGTTTTTTTCGGCGCTCTTTCGCTTGCGTGCAGCGGCCTGGCCGCGAACACGGGCTCAGCTTTCTATGGCGATGCGCCGGACGATCACCATCCCTGGGCCGTCCATGACCGGAACCGCCCCCAGCCCAAGCTGGTCACGCCCGGTTCCTTCAGCACCCAGGAGCAGCCGGGCAAACCTCCTTCCGATGCGATCGTCCTGTTTGACGGAACGGATCTCTCAAAATGGGAAGCTGACGAGGGTGAAGGCGTGCCTACCAAATGGGTCGTAAAGAACGGTGCCATGGAATGCGTGCCGGGTTCGGGTTACATCCGGACCAAGGACAAAATTGGCGATTGTCAACTGCACGTCGAATGGGCCGCGCCGACGAAAGTTCAGGGGGAAAGCCAGGGTCGCGGCAATAGCGGTGTTTTCCTGATGGGCCTGGTCGAGGTCCAAGTGTTGGACAACTACGACAATCCTACCTATGCCGACGGATTTGCCGCCTCGGTTTACGGTGTGAACCCCCCGATGGCTAATGCGCTCCGACCGCCCGGCGAATATCAAAGCTACGATATCGTTTTTCGCCGGCCGATCTACAAGGATGGCAAAGCGGTGGACCCCGGTTACGTGACGGTTTTTGAAAATGGCGTCCTGGTCCAGGATCACACCATGCTCGAAGGTGGAACCGGTCATATGGCCCGCGCCAAGCCGGGCCCCTTCCCGGACAAAGGCCCCCTCAAGTTGCAGGATCACGGCAACCCGGTGCGGTACCGCAATGTCTGGTACCGGCCGCTGCCTCCGCGAGCCATCGAAGGTGGCACGGATGGATATCTGACGGTCGACGCCACCATGGCCAAGCGCGCTGAAATCGCGGCCTCGTTGCGTGAACAGGCTGAAAAGCTCAAGGATCCAAACAACCCAGTCCCGGAGCTGTTGCGCCTGGGCGAGTCCCTGGTGTACGAGCGGGACGACGCCGCTCTCGAAAGAGCTAAAGTCCTGGCCGGGCAATACCTGGCCGACATCCAGCAGCTTCCGCCTGACAAATTGGCCGCCAAGAAAGACGAGCTAAAGCATCTGCGTGACGTCGCGCGCTATCTCGCTCGCTGGGAAATCATCCCCGAGGATGCGGAGGGAAAGCTCCAGCTCGAGCAGATCATCAAAGCTAATAATTGGGATAAGAAATGAGGCCTCGGCAAAAGTCGAGCAGCCGTAGGGCACGGCCCAATGCCACCAGGATCTGGACTTCTTCGCTCCGCCACATCGATTGATTATCATTAAAAAGCGGTGGAGGGCGCCAGTCCCCGGCGCTTTTCGAACGAAATGGAAGGGCATTTGAGCGGGCACTTGGCAGCGTCGGCGTGCCACCGTGGTGCTGGTTCGGCACGGAACTCGCCGGCGAGACGCCGGCGCGCCCAGGCGGCCGGAGGGGCAAGCCCCCGCGAGGCCCTGCTCCCAACATCTCGATGGATCGGAGCAGTGGCCGCTTTCTTGTTCCTGGCTTGTCCCAGGCTCCACGCCGCCAACGACTGGCCTATGTTTCGCGGCGGCCCGGGCTTGTGTGGTGTTACGACCGAGAATCTGCCTGAAAAGCCGGCTCTGCTTTGGAGCTTCAAGACCCGTGGGGCGGTGAAGTCTTCCGCAGCCATCGCCGGCGATAAAGTGATAATCGGTTCGGCCGACGGTAATGTTTATTGTCTCAAGCTCGACAGTGGACAGAAGGTGTGGGCCTATAAAACGGGAGCCGAGATTGAATCCTCCCCTTTGTTTCTGGACGGCAAAGTTTTCATTGGTTCCAGCGACGCTTTTCTGTACGCCCTGGACGCGAACAAAGGGACGCTGGCCTGGAAGTACGAGACCGGGGACAAGATTCTTGGCTCACCGAATTGGACACGAGCGGGAGGCAAATCGGCTGTCCTGATTGGCAGCTATGATTTTAAGCTCCACTGTCTGGACGCATTGAGCGGTAAAACCAACTGGGTATACGAGACCGGCAACTATATCAATGGTTCGCCGGCCGTTTCAGACAATCAATCGGTGTTTGGGGGCTGCGATGGCTTATTGCATGTGATTGGTTTAAGCGACGGGCAGCAGGTCAAAGAAGTGGACGCCGGCGCTTATGTGGCGGCTTCGGTCGCATTGGACTCCGGCCGCGCTTTCTTCGGCCAATATGAAAGCCAATTCCTGTGCATCGATATCAAAGAGGGTCGCAAAGTTTGGGTATTTCAAGATCGAAACTTCCCGTACTTTTCCTCGCCGGCCCTCACTGCGGATCGTGTTGTTTTCGGCGGCCGGGACAAATTGGTGCATTGCGTGAGACGCGAGGATGGCAAACCCCTCTGGGCTTTTCCGACCCGCGGGAAGGTCGACAGCTCTCCGGTCATATGCCGCGATAGAGTGGCGGTTGGTTCAGACGACGGACGCCTTTATATACTCTCGCTCGATAAGGGAACTGAGCTATGGTCTTACGAGATTGGTCAGCCCATCGAGAGCTCCCCCGCCGTCGCGGCGCGTCGAGTCGTGATCGGCTGCGATGACGGATCGGTTTACTGCTTTGGGGCGAAGCAGCCGTAGGTCGTGAATATCCTGCAACTCACTCCCGGCGCCGGCACAATGTATTGCGGCAATTGCCTGCGCGATAACGCGCTGGTCGCGGCGTTGCGCCGACTCGGCCACCAGGTGCTCATGGTCCCGCTCTATCTTCCGCTGACCCTGGACGAAAACGATCAGAGCGCCGGCACCCCGGTATTTTTCAGCGGCATTAATGTGTATCTTGACCAGAAGTCGACCTGGTTCCGCAAAGCTCCTCGCTGGCTGCATCATCTGCTGGCCTCGCCTGGCCTGCTGAAATGGGCGGCTCGACAATCTTCCAAAACTCGTGCCGAAAGCCTCGGGCCACTAACCCTCTCGATGTTGCTGGGCGAAGCCGGAAACCAGGCGCCGGAACTGACCGATCTCGTGCGTTGGCTCAAGAGCCAGCCGCCGCCGGACATGATTTTCCTTTCGAACGCGCTGTTGCTCGGGTTGGCTCGTGAACTAAAGCAGGTCTTGAAACGTCCTCTTATCTGCATGCTTCAGGGCGAGGATTACTTTCTCGACAGCTTGCCCGAGCCGGATCGGAGCGAATGTTGGTCCGCGCTCGCCTCTCGCGCCAAGGACGCCGATTTATTCGTCGCTCCCAGCGGCTATTTCGCCCGGCTCATGCAGAACCGGCTGGAACTGCCCGCTGAACGCATACGAGTCGTTTATAATGGCATTAATCTCGACGGCTACGCGGATTTGAACCGCGGCTCCGCTGGAGACGAGGCCCACCCGGGCTCCACTCTCCGGCCGGGCCAGGGCAGCGTTCCTGTTCTCGGGTACCTGGCGCGAATGTGCCGCGAGAAAGGATTGGAAACGCTGGTACGCACTTTTGTCGAGGTGCGCCGCCGCGGACAAGTGACCGGGCTTAAGCTTTGTGTCGCGGGCAGCCTGGGACCGGCCGATATGCCTTTGGTTCGCGATCTTCAGGAAAGCCTGGCAGCGGCCGGCTTGGGCGAAGATGTCGCTTTTCATCCCAACGTGGACCGCCCTACGAAGCTCAAGCTCTTGCAATCCTTTTCGGTGTTCTGTGTCCCGGCGCTTTATGGAGAAGCATTCGGCTTGTATGTGATCGAGGCGCTGGCCGCCGGGGTGCCGGTCGTTCAGCCGCGCACCGCCGCTTTTCCCGAGCTGATCGAGTTTACCGGCGGCGGACTGCTGTGCGAACCTGGGAATTTTGAGGAGTTTGCCGCCGCCATCGAGCAGCTTCTGCTCGATCCGCCTCGCGCGCGCGCTCTGGGTGACGCCGGAAGGCGCGTCGTGTTTGAGCGATTCAGCGCCGACGCCATGGCCCGCAACCTAATGGAAGCAGTCAAAAAGGTGGAGTGCTGTCCGACCTCGTAAGAGCGCATCGCGCCAGAGACTGGGAGCGCCGGCCTCCCGCCAGAGTGTTCGTTATTTGGTGACACAGCAATTCGCGGGCGAGACGCCGCCGCTCACCGGGTGCACTGGCCTTCCCTGATCACGGCTGCAAAAGAGGTTGCTGTCGCTGCGCACTTAACCTACGTTTCCGCTGTCCAGTGCGCGAGTAGCTCAATTGGATAGAGCGTCGGCCTCCGGAGCCGAAGGTTGTGGGTTCGACCCCCGCCTCGCGCACCAGCCTTCGCTCGCAACGCAGTGGAGAGCGAAGGCTGCCGCGCCGAAGCCTCGGGCGAAGGCGGGCCACATCGCCGTCTGACGAGCGAGCTACGGCTCGGCAAGCCAGCAAAGAAAAGGAATGAAATTCTCCTACGTCTATATTCTCCAGAGCGAAGCGGCCCCGGAAACCTTCTATGTCGGGTTCACAGAGGATTTGCGGGTTCGTCTGGAAACCCACAATGCCGGACAAGTCTACCACACGGCCAAACGCCGTCCTTGGCGCATTAAGACTGCCGTTGCTTTTGCTGACCGCCAGCGTGCGGTTGAATTCGAACGGTATTTGAAATCAGCCTCGGGTCGTGCGTTTGCCAAGAAACGGCTGTGAACTCATACTTCAACCGCAACAACAATGAAAACGATAACAAATGGCGAATGTTGGGATTTACAATCGGGATGCTCTTTGCCATAATAGACCTTACGCGAGTTGGTGTGGGCGTCGTCTGGCTTCCGGAGGTGAAGGTTGACAGTTTGACCCTCTCCTCGCGTACCGGCAGCTTGCGTGGGGAACGGACACAATCCACTTTCCTCTTGGGTTTTAGGAATTAAATTTGCACATCCATGAATGATATTGACACCGAGACGCTCAAGGGCATCGCCAACCAGTTGCGGATCCATTCCATCAACGCAACCACGGCTGCCGGCAGCGGTCACCCCACCTCTTGCTGTTCGGCCGCCGACCTCGTGGCCGCTCTGTTCTTCGGCCATATGCGGTTTGATCCCAAGAATCCGCACTTCTATAACAACGACCGGTTCATTCTTTCCAAAGGCCATGCCGCACCCCTGCTGTACGCGGTCTGGGCCGAGCTCGGTTTAGTTCCCACTGAGGAACTGCTTAAGCTGCGTCAGTTGGGCAGCGAGCTCGAAGGCCATCCAACGCCGCGCCTGCCCTTTGTTGACGTCGCCACCGGTTCTCTTGGCCAGGGCCTGAGCGTCGGCGTCGGTATGGCCTTGTGCGCCCGGCTCGATAACCTGGATTATCGCACGTACGTGCTGCTGGGTGACGGCGAATGCTCCGAAGGTTCCGTGTGGGAAGCCGCGGCCCTGGCCGGCTACAATCAACTCAATAATTTAATTGCCCTCGTTGACGTCAATCGCCTCGGTCAAAGTGATCCAACTCCGCTCGGGCACAACCTGGATGCGTACAAGCGCCGATTCGAAGCTTTCGGCTGGCGCACCGAAGAAATCGACGGACATGACCTTGAGGAAATTGTCGAGGTTCTGGCGGCCGTCGGATTGGGCAATCAACCATTGGTCATTCTTGCCAAGACTCTCAAAGGCGCAGGGATTTCCTTTATTCAGGACCAGGAGGGTTGGCACGGCAAGCCTCTCTCCAAAGAGGAAGCCCAACGCGCGATTGCCGAGCTGCAGCCCAGCGCCAGATCTGGAATGGGTCACCCCATTGCCGCTCCGGCTCAACTGCCCGCCCCTAACAATACGGCGCCGGCAAGTTACCCGCCGCTCAGCTACAAACTTGGCGACAAAGTTGCCACCCGCGAGGCCTTTGGAACTGCCTTAGCTCGGATCGGTCAAGTCGATCCTCGGGTCGTTGCTCTGGATGGCGATACCAAGAATTCCACCTTTTCGGACAAGTTCCTTAAAAAATTCCCAAACCGCTTTAGCGAATGTTTTATTGCCGAACAGAACATGGTCGGTGTGGCTACCGGTTTCGCGGCTCGGGGCAAGGTGCCGTTCGCGTCCACCTTCGCTACTTTTTTCACCCGCGCCTTCGATCAGATCCGGGTGGCGGGCATTTCCACCGCCAACGTGAAATTGTGCGGGTCGCATGTCGGGGTGAGCATTGGCGAAGATGGTCCCTCTCAGATGGGTTTGGAAGACTTGGCGATGATGCGCGCTGTGGCCGGCAGCACTGTGCTTTACCCAAGCGACGCCGTCAGCGCCGAGAAACTCGTCGACCAAATGGCCGCGCACCGGGGAGTTTGCTTTCTGCGCACCTCGCGGCCAAAAACTGAGGTCATCTATTCAAATGACGAACAGTTTCCGATTGGTGGCGCCAAGGTGCTGCGACAGGGAGCGGGCGATAAAGCGACCGTCGTCGCGGCCGGCGTGACGTTGTATGAGGCGCTCAAAGCGGCTGACGCCCTAAAGAATGAAGGGATCGGCATTACCGTGATCGATGCCTATAGCATCAAGCCTCTGGCAAAGGACGTTATTCTCAGCGCGGCTCAAAAAACCGGTGGGGTTGTCGTGACTGTCGAGGATCACTACGCAGAAGGTGGTTTGGGGGACGCCGTAGCCGGCGAGCTCAGCGTCTCGGGCATTCAAGTGCACAAACTTGCAGTGCGCGAGTTGCCTCATTCCGGCAAACCGGAGGAACTCCTGGCCAAGTACGGTATCGATGCCCATGCCATCGTGAAGGCCGTGAAGAGTCTCGGCAGCCTCAACGTATGAACAAGAGTCCGGGAACAACAGTCCTGCTGGTCATCCTTGTAGCCAGCGCACTTGCTTCGGTGGTTTTTTGCGGACTGTACATTAGCAGCGCCAGACAGCTGCGCGAAGTGCAGTTCAAAGCCGCAGTCGCTCAGAACGATCGCATCCTGATTCTTTCACTCGGAAAGGACGTCCTCGAGTACAGCAAAAAGAATCCGGCCATCGATCCATTGCTCCAATCCACCGGGTTCAAGCCCAACTCCTCGCCAGCCCCAGCCAGCACCAACCGGTCTGGAGGCAAATGATTTATGGAAAACGTCCCTGCCGCCAGCACCGCTCCGCAACCTGATCTGCTGCAACTCCAGGCGCGCTACGACCAACTGCAACAACTCGTCTCCTCCCTGTTGCTGATTCTGATCGTCATTAGCGGCACCTTGTCCGTCTTCCTTCGGCGACAATGGCAATCAACGCAGGCAGACCTAAACGCGATTCAGCTTGCCGCTGCGCCGCTCATGGCCGAATACGCCAATAATCATCCCGGCATCGAGGACTTTGTCCGGAGACTGGCTGAGTATGGTCGTACGCATCCGGATTTTGCGCCGATCGTCACTAAATACCATCTGGACGCTTATTTGGCGAGCCCGGCGGGCAGTGCCTCCCTTACAAACGCTTTGCCGCCAGCGGGCGCTGCCAACAAGTAGCTCTCACGCGAAGGCGATCCCTTCCGCGTCGAATCGCTCTTTGACGGCCAGATTCATTTCTTGCATTCCCGCAAGGTACTTTTGGTAGTCGTTGCCTTTCCACCAGTGGATGACCTGAATGTTCAGGTTGGGCCCGGTGAACTGATTAAAGCTGACCCAGACATCCTGGGTCATAGGATTAGCCCGATAGATCTCCTCCAGCAAAGCCGCCGCCCGTTTGACCTTTTCCGCGGGCAAAGACCGTGCCAGGGCAAAGTTCATGACCGTTTTTATGCTGGGTCGCTGGGTAATGTTCGTAATGGTCGCGTTGCCCATCGTTTTGTTCGGAACCGCGATCAGGTGGCCCTCCGGGCTTCGCAGACGAGTGCTGCGCAATCCCACCGTTTCCACCGTCCCTTCGGCGCCGTCGAGTTTGATCTGGTCCCCGACCCGAAACGGTTTATCGACAAATACCGCCACCGCGCCGAATAAGTTCGCCAGGGTATCCTGCGCCGCCAGGCCGACCGCCAGGCCGCCAATCGACAGCGAGGCAATCGCGGCGGTGATGTCGATGTTCATGTTCTGTGCGGTAACCAGAATCGCCACCAGAATCACGAAGGTGTTCAGGCTGATCCGGATAACCGAGAACAGTTGATCGTTGAATTTGCGGTCCGCCTCGCGAGCGTGGCGCCGGCGCCAGATATTCAGCAGCAGATCCAGCACTTTGATCGCCAGGTACGTCAGTGCAGCGCCAACGATAATAATGAGGCCTTTCGAGAGGTACAGCCGGATCCGTGGTGACCAATCAAAAATGTTCAGGCCCACATTCAGCAGCGTGACAAAGACGACGATCCGGATTGGCCCGTGCAGCAGGTCCAATAGCACTCCATCAACGCCCATCGTGCTGCGCGACGCCACCCGCTTTAACCACGTGCGCGTGATCCAATCAATCAACTTGGCCGCGTAGAGTGCCAGCAGGATGTAGATCAGGGACGCGGCATATTTCCACAATGGCTCTCCCAGGAATGTGTTCTCGCGAAGCGGCGCAAACTGGTCGAGCCTGAACGTGACCGGTTTAAGGTGCTCTACATCCTCAACCAACGCCGAAGGATGGTTGGTCGCAGCCACCTTATTGGTGTTGGTTTGCGCGCCGATCGGCAGAGCGGCAAGAACAGTTCCCAACAACACCAGCCTCCAAAAGCGCAAGTGGCTGCCTCGAGCGCGGTTGACCAGGGTAAGGTCGTCGCGGTGCACCATTTGGGCCGCGTTCTGCGCCGCAACCCGCAACCACCCCAAAGGCTTTAAGAGGTTCACGCTCAACCTCCGGCAACAATTTTGACGATCTCCATTCGATCGCCCGCGGTGAGCTGCCGTTGTGGAAATTCTGACGGTGCTATTGCCTCACCGTTGAGTTCAACTACCACACTGCGCGGCAGAAGCCGTTGTGAAACCAGGAATTCCTCGAGTGTGCAAGGCAACGATGCCTCAATTTCCTTCCCGTTTGCAACAACGTTTCCCCGGGCTGAATTCATGCATGGTGTGCCCTGAACATCCGTAGAGTCTCTTTCAAAACACCGGCTTGCGCGTGGACACCTGGGTTTGGAGTCCCGCCTTCAGACGGTTTTGGCGCCGGGCCGCCTAAAGGCGGGACTCCAACCCAAATCTTAAGACCCGCTCTAAG
Organism: Verrucomicrobiia bacterium; assembly: GCA_035651635.1. Taxonomy (GTDB): domain Bacteria; phylum Verrucomicrobiota; class Verrucomicrobiia; order Limisphaerales; family UBA8199; genus JANXQE01. The sequence goes on from DASRFK010000012.1 coordinate 15,572, forward strand.
AGGCCAGCGCCGCATCCCAATCCTTCCACACCGGTTCGTAGCCCAGCCGCCGCAACCGTTCGGCTACTTCGTGAGGCGTGCGTTCATCCGCAATATCGAACTGGCCGGTCGCCACGGCCTGTTCGCCGGCATTCGCCCATTCGCTTGCGCCCAGTTCCACAATTCTGCCGCCTTCAGTGTGATGCAGATTGTTTCTGCCGGCGCCCGTGTAGCCGCCCGGCTCGGTATGGCTGCCAGCACTCATCAGTGTTATCCCCAAAGGCACCAGTCCATCGCGTAACCGCGGGGATTCCCGCGTTGAAAGCACCAGGCCAACATCCGGAAACATGAGGCGAAACGCACAAACGAGCTGCGCCATTTCGCGATCGGTCATATGGGTCAGTGGCTGAAATTCGCCCGCGCAGGGCCGCAGCCGCGGCAGTGAAATCGTCAGGGAAGCTTTCCAGCAGTTTCGCAACAGGTATTGTGCGTGAGCCGCCAGGCAAATCGCCTCGTAACGCCAGTCAGCGAGACCGTACAAGGCGCCAATGCCCAGCCGGCGGAATCCGGCCGCATACGCCCGCTCGGGTGTGGCCAGGCGCCAGGCGAAATTCCGTTTTGGCCCCGAAGTATGCATCTGGTGGTACACTGCCGGGTCGTACGTCTCCTGGTACACGACCAGGCCTTCGGCGCCTGATTGGACCAAAGGCTCATAGTCGGGCGTTTCCATCGGACCAATTTCGAGTGAAATGCTCGGCGCCACTTCGCGCACCACTTGAACGCATTGGCTCAGATAATTGTTCGAGACGAACTTCGGGTGTTCGCCCGAAACCAGGAGGATATTGCGAAATCCTTGGGCAACGAGAGCCTGCGCCTCCTCGCGCACTTCCTGCGCGCTGAGGGTTACTCTCAGGATAGGGTTGTCACGCGAGAAACCGCAGTACCGGCAATTGTTGATGCACTCGTTGGAGAGGTACAACGGCGCGAATAGCCGGATCACCTTTCCAAACCGCTGCTGCGTCACCTGGCGCGCCCGTTGACCCAGCGCCTCCAGAACTTCTCCGGCGGCCGGGGAAATCAGAACGGCAAAATCAGCCAGGCCAAGCTGGTTTCTGTCCAGAGCATTCTGGACCATAGGCAGCGTGGCAGAACGGGCACGCTCAACCAAAGTTGGCGCGCTTAATGTCTCGAATTCAGTCGCAAAGCTCACCGGGAGAGTTTTGGAAAAATCTGGTGCAGCCGGCACTTAAACCCTGGCAGCACTTCATCGCCTGAAAGCAGATCGTTTGATTGGGTGACCGCCGAAATGCTGTCCGGTCGATAGATGTGGACCTGATGGAGCTTCCAATTGACGATCCAAACCAGGCGCGTTCCATGCTCGAAATAGAGATCTAGCTTTTTGTGTATCAATTGAGTCCGGTCGCTCGGGGATAAAACCTCGATAGCCAGATCCGGAGCGCCGCGCAGAAACTTGTCCGGCCCGCGAAAAACCTTCTTCAGAGTGGCTTTACTGACAAACGAAACATCCGGGCTAAGCAGAATGGACTCGGAGGTCCGGAACCCGGTGCTCGAATCATAAACCTCACCGAGTTTGTGCCGCTGGACGAAAGCACCAATCAGCAAGATGAGTCGGACGCAAATCGCACCGTGATTGGCAGGGACCGGGCTCATAATCAGTCGCCCGTTCAGCAGTTCGTACTTATGCCCATCGGCCGGCAGATCTTCCAGCTCCTGGTCCGTCCAGGCACCGCGCTTCGTCAAGGTTGGGCTCGCCATTCACTCGCAAAATAGCTTATTGGACCGGCCGATCCAAGCTTACCTCAGCACAAAACGTCTGTGCCTGGCGAATACTTCGCGAAGCGAGCGCGACATTTCGTCCTGCAAGCCCTGCAATTCCTTGTAAATGGCCACGTTGTCCCGCTCCGGTTCCGCTGTTTCGCCTTTGTTCAGCTCGATAAATTGATCCGTGATCTCCTGGATGGACAGCTTCTCGCCTTTTTGCAGACGCCAGCACCAGAGCGCCTGTAACGCCGCCCCGTAAGCCGCCCCCTCGCTCACCTTTAATGTCACCACTTCGGTGTTAAATACATCGGCCATAATCTGACGCCAAACCTTCGATTTGGCGCCGCCGCCGGTCGCGCGGATTTGCGTGGGTTTGACCCCGAGCCCCGCGAGCCGCCGCAGACCGTAGTTCATTCCCAAGGTCACCCCTTCCATCGCCGCTCTCGCAAAATGCCCTGCCTCAAAAGTCTTTTTATTTACTCCGAACCAAACTCCGGTCCCGTCCGGGACGTTGGGCGTGCGTTCGCCTTCGAAGTAAGGCAACAACAATAGTCCATTTGACCCGGCCGGAATCCGGCTCGACTCACCGGCATATTTCTCATGCGACCAGCCAAAGTCTTCGCGCACCATCTCGGTGGCGACCGTGACGTTCATCGTGCACAGCAGCGGCAGCCAGCGATTCGTCGAGTCGCAGAAAGCAGCAATCTCCCCTTCCGGATCCACTACTGGCTTTTCGGCGCAGGCATAAATCGTTCCGCTGGTGCCAAAGCTGGCCGTAATCACCCCTTCTTGCGTGTTACCAGTCCCAATCGCGCCCATCATATTATCACCGCCGCCCGCGCTCACCAAAATGCCCGCGTTCAAATCCAGCAGCTTGGCCGTTGAGGGTTGCAAGCTTCCGGCCGGTTCATCGCTGGCCCGGAGGGGAGGCAGCTTGGACGCCAGCCCGGCGTCAATCGCTTCGAGGACTGGACCCGACCATCTGCGTTTGCGCACATCCAGCAGCGCCGTTCCGCTCGCATCTCCATATTCCATCGATTTTTCACCCGTCAGCCAAAAGTTCAGGTAATCGTGCGGTAACAAGACCGTCGCGAGCCGCTCGAAGTTTTTCGGCTCGTGTTTCTTCAGCCAAAGAATCTTGCCGGCCGTGAACCCCGGCAGCACGGCATTGCCCAGGAGCCGGATGGCTTTCTTGAGTCCGCCAACACGGCTAGTGATCTCTTCGCATTCCGCCGCGGTCGAGGTGTCGCACCAAAGCTTGGCCGGTCGGATCACCTCGCCGTTCTTGTCCAGGGGCACGAATCCGTGTTGTTGGCCGCTGACACCGATGGCTTTGACATCTCCGCTGGAAGCCTTGGCCTGGCGTAAGGCGCGTCGGATCGCGCTGGCCGTGGCATCGCGCCACGTATGCGGGTGCTGTTCCTTCGCTCCGGCCGGCAGGTCGGGAATCAAATCATATTCCTGTGCTGCCGAGGCCAGCACTTTGCCGTCGCGTGAGTCGACGACTAAAACCTTGGTGGATTGCGTGCCGCTGTCGATTCCGAGTAAAAGTTCTCTCATAGGGCGCCTGTCAATGCTGGCTGCCGCACACCATTACCAGACCCGCCACCCCTGTCCAACACGGATTTCCTGGCCTGTTGCTGGCCCGCTTGGAGCACCGGCGTCTCGCCCAAGGTCATAAGGATTTCAACCCCCGCAGATCCGGGGCGACCACAGATGAAGAAACAAGAGGTTGCCACTCTTCACTTCGCCCAAGGTCACAAAAGCTTTCAACCCGCAGATTCGGGGCAACCAGAGAGACCGCTGTCGATGGATGAGGAATGGGGTCAGCACCCGGGCAGCAAAAGTGACACCAATCGGTTGTTCAGGTTCTACCATGCTTTTATCAGTGTTCATCCGCGTCCATCCGTGGTCTCCCGCTCTTTCACCGCACCTTCATTTGAGGCCCGAAGGCGTCGACAAACTTCACCATCGCCCGCACATCATGGTAATTGGCCTTCCAGTTGTGCGCTTTGGCCGTGACCTTTGCTTTGCCTTCCGCGGTAACTGTGTCGAGCCAGATCCCGTCGCTCGGGTTTGCTTGATATCTGAGGATGAACTGCAAGAGCTTGTCCAAAGCCACGTCGTAATCCGGATTATCCTTGTGTTTAATCGCATCGGTTAACGCCGCGAGCATCTCGGCTTGCACCCACCAAATCTTGTCGGTGTCGTTGGCCGGCTGATTATCAAATCCACGGCTGTATAGCCCGCCGCGTTGGTGGTCGTAGCCATATTTCAGAGCGTGGTTGAGGTGCGCTTCAAAATGCGCCCAGGATGGTGGCCGCTCCAACACCTTTTCCGCTCGAATCATCAGCCAGGCGAACTCGACATTATGTCCGTAAGAAAGCCCGGCACTGGACGGCGCGGTAACCGGCTGCCAATCCGGCTGCCGATGAAACGCGCATTTGGAAGGATCCTTGGGATAAAACCAGGTGGAGTTTATTTTGAGCGCCTCGTCCAGTGATTTGCGGACCTCGGCGTCGTGGGTGGCCTGGTACAGCTCCGTCAGCGCCTCCATCAAGTGCAAGTGCGTATTGGCACTTTTTGCGCCTCCCAACTCCACAATCACATTTGCCTTCGGATCGGTGATGGGCGTCCAGTCGCGCTCGAAGTGTTCCACCCAACCGCCGTTTCTATCATCGTGCGCGTGCTTCTGGATTGCGTGATAGAGCTGCAACGCCTGGTCCAGCGCAGTTCGGTCCCCGCTGGCCCGGTAGTATTCTACCAGGCCATATATCACGAAGGATTCGCCATAAAGAAGTTTGCGCTGGTCCAGCGGTGTACCGGTCAGGTCCGTCGTCCAGAAATAGCCGCCGTCAGTGCGGTCGAGGAAATGTGCCTGGAGAAAGCGATAGCCCTGTTCAGCTGCCGCCAGGTAATTGCGTTTGCCATCTGAAAAACCCTTCAAGTGAGCGTGCGAAAAGCCCCAAATCATCCGACTTTGGCTGACGAGCTGTTTTTCGGTGGCCGGCCCCGCTTTTTTTGCCGCGTCGTCGGCGAGGACATATCCGCCGTTCTGACGGTCAACCGCCGTGTCGTACCAGTAGGGCAGCACCTTGGTGGCAAGCTGCATCCTGAGCTCGGCAGCATATTCGGTTTTGGATTTCGCGCTATTTGCTTCGGCACTGAGAGCGCCAGTCACCCCGAGCCAAATTGCCAGCAGGGTAAGACGATGGACGATACGAGCAAATCGCGGTTGAACTGGGCGATAGACAGAGGCCATGCAAGGCATTTGTGACCCAAAGCCGGCTGCTGAGCAAGATGCTTCCGCAGCTAATCGTTAAGCCTCTGCCCAAGATTAGATTCAGTCCGCGCGGGCTGCCGCAGCAATTGGCGAATCCGGGTGAACGTCTCCGGCGGAAAACCCATGCCAACTTTTAACTGGTAATCGCGCTCGAGAACATTGGACAGGCCCTCACAGTGGCGGAAGGTTTTCCAGTCGATGAACCCACGCAACCAAGGAAAGTGGCCGTAAACGGGGACCGGAAAGTCGCTGCCGTTGACGATGCGCTCGACCAGGGGCGAGGTGATGCACTCAGCTACGTGCCGGCCGCGAATCGGAACTGTGAAGGCGCTGTTATCGCCGTAAAGGTTGCTGAAACGGCGGGTCATCTCTACAAACATGTGAAAGTACTCAGGGTCGCTCACGCCGCTTTTGGTGGCGCAATGAGCCGCTATGACCTTAACCCCGCATTCGAGCGGCAGCGTCAGGAGGCGCGGGTCACTATATTCACGCCGAATAACTGGCAAGGTATGCTCGCCGCCGGTATGGGCCAATAACGGCAGTTGCGCCTCAGCCATGCGCTCCCAGAACCGCGTATACCGCCGATCGCTGCAATTAATGTTCTGGCAGTTCGGCAGGCATTTCATCATGACGGCGCCGCCCGACACACAACGTTCCAGTTCTTCGAGTGCATCCGGACGGGCTGGATGAATGGAAACCGCTGGAAGGAATTCCGGATAACGTCGCGCCAAAGATAAGACGTAATCGTTGGGGACATAAAACGAACCGAGCTCGGGCAACGCGTTGCCCTGATCATCATGCACCTGCTCCTGCGCGAGGATGACCACCGCTCCCAGCGACGAACCGCGCACCAGTTCCAACAGCCGCTCTACGTAAAGACGGTCCAGATCTTCCGCCAGCGCCGTCGCGGGCAGCCCGACGTGGTGCAACATCAGCTTCGCCATCGGCCGCCGCCAGCGGCTGACCCGCAACCAACAGCCCGTGTTGCCTGACCCGTTGCCGACGATATGCACGTGCATATCGACCGGCTTGGTCGTGGCGAGCTTCTCATTGACGGAACTATGCGCCGGACCCGCGCTCATGTGTGGACCAAGATAAACCGCCCCGGTAGAAGTGCACCACATTTACGCCCCGCTTCGTTTGGAGGCGCATCTGAACACTACCACCATTTGGTAGATGACATCGCGCTGCGATGTCACCGCCCGACAGCGGGCGGAACAGAACCGGAGCGGGTGCATAACAGTTTCATTCGTTGCGCCGCTAATACGCGGCGCGGACGTCGCAGCGCGACGTCCCTACCTCGGCTGGGATCCACGAAAGAAAGAGACCGCTTGTCAGCCACTCCAAAGAACTTACTCTGGCAGGATGAACGTGACTGGAATTGGACTGGCGGTGCTCATCGTGTGGCTGGGATCAGCGACTCGATCCTCGAGCCAAAGCACGCAGGCGGAACGGCAGCAATTCGCGGCCACGAAAGCCGAAGCGGACAAGGGCGACGCGCTGGCGCAATTCACCCTGGGCAATTATTACGCCTTTGGCACGGGGGTGAGCCGGGATCTGGTCAAAGCCGCGAAATGGCACCGCAAAGCCGCCGAACAAGGCCTGGCACAAGCCCAATTGCGACTCGCCTATGAATATGTAAACGGGATCGGACTGAAAACCGATCCCATTGAAGCCGTTAAATGGTTGCGCCGGGCCGCCGAGCACGGCTCGACCGAAGCGCAATTTGAATTGGGCCGCTCTTATGCGGAGGGTCAGGGAGTTGGCGAAAACCCGGTCCAAGCCGCCACCTGGTACCGCAAAGCGGCCGAGCAAAATTATCCGCCCGCCGAGTATGCTCTCGGCACCTGTTACTTCGAGGGCTACGGCGTTACCAAGGACGTTCCGGAGGGCGTGGATTGGACCAGGAAAGCCGCCGAACAAGGCTACGCGCCCGCTGAGAATAGTTATGGCCTCTGTTTCGCGAAAGGGAAAGGTGTCCCGCAAAATTATCTCGAGGCGTACAAATGGTTCAACCTTTCCGCGGCGCAAGGCGGCGAACACAACAACGAAGCCCGGATTAATCTTTCCATGGCGGAACGCGCCATGACCCCGGAGCAGATTGCCGAGGGGCAGAAACTGGCGCGAGACTTCAAACCGCAGAGCGGATCCCCGGTTCAAACCGCCGAACCTGGCCACCGCACCGGCATGTCGGGCGTGGTCACCGTGAAAGCCGATGACGAAACCGCCGAGGTATATGCCGATGGCAATTTTGTCGGAAATGCCCCGTCCAAGCTGAAACTCGAGCCGGGTATGCACGTCATCGAAGTCAAGAAAGCTGGCTTTAAACCGTATCGCCGGGACATCAAGGTCACCGAAGGAGCCGAGCTAAACCTGAGAGCGACATTAGAACATCAGTGACGTTTGAAGGCCCACTTTCAGGCGGTGCGATGGCGAACAGGAAACGGGGCCAAATTCGGGGGAAACGGACTGTCGACGTTGAAAAACAAAAGAAATAGTAGTGGGGTCTTCCAGCTACAAATAGTTCACCGCGCTCGGGTTTCCGCAAGGGCTTGGAAAGCTTCGGAAAGCAGGGCAAACGCATCTAATTCTGGCGGTGGGGATGGCGCGCTGCGCCGTCCGCGCCGCATTCAGCGGCGCAAGGCTGGAATGTGAACGTACCTCCTCTCGCATTCGTTCCGCCCGCTAGACGCGGTCGGGGACATCGCAGCGCGATGCCCCTACCTCACGGGCGCTCTTTCCCGCGGTAGGGATGGCGCGCTGCGCCGTCCGTGCCGCGTTAGCGGCGCAACGTTGGATGTGAACGTAACTCCTCTCGCATTCGTTCCGCCCGCTAGGCGCGGGCGGGGACATCGCAGCGGAGACTGTCTCAAAACTTCTTGAAGGAATTTTTGAACGTACCGCCGGCAAAAGGATCGGATCACCATGGTTCAACCGATAGCTCCCGATTACGGCCAACAGTTCCTGCTTCCGCCAGCCTTGGAGGACTGGGTGCCGG
>DASRFK010000013.1:0-37747 GCA_035651635.1 Verrucomicrobiia bacterium
ATCAAAACCCCACTCGGAAGGTAGAAACCAAATCGAAGAAGGAAGAAGAGATTTTGTTGCTAAGTGCTGCAAGAAGATCTCACGGAAGAATGGAAAGTTTCAACCCGGCGGTTTCCGTAAGGTTCCGTTCCGCCGCTCACAACAGGTCCTTCCAATAGCGCTCACTGGCCATAATCATCGTACAATGTCGGTTCGGCAATCGTTACAAGCGGGATCCTGTCCACCCAACTCGCAAGTGTGATACGCCTGAAGATCCAGTTTCAACGAGCACAATTTTTGTCGATGACTTGCTTTTGGAAGTTTGGAAGGTCATGTCGGCGATGCCGAGCACTCCACAACCCAGCACGGTTCGGAGCAGAGACTGAATGGCTCTATTGTCAATAATCAACAGAAAAGAGGGGTTCCATTTCTCGGCCGAGCCCCAAGAGCCTCGGCATGCTCTACTGCCCAGTGGCTCCGGAACATACGCGATTGAGCATTTTTGTGGCAGTGCGCGTCATGCTCCACTCACGGACCATTGAGAGCGTCCAATAACCGGTTGCGTTGAGCTTCAGGCAACGACATCGTCGCAATTACGTTTCGTGCTGTCACCTGCTGTCCAGGAGGCAAACTAGCTAGCTCTTGTGGCGCCTGAGGATCGTAAGCCATAGACTTTATTGCTTGTTCGAAGAACGGTTGACGTCGGGAATCATCGGGCGGCAACGAGTTTAACCAGTCCACCGCAGCATCCGGTTGAGATCGTCGCCACGCGGCAAATGCGTCGGCTCCGGCGCCATTGCCTCGAGAAGGAGGAAGGCTTGCGGCCCAATCGAGAGCTTCACGAGGGCTCGTTCGCGCCATTTGTTGCGCCAGAATGGAATCCGTGTAAGGCGGAACCTCCGCGCTGCTCGCCGAGGCCAAAAAGCGAGCCATGCCGCTCGGGTCGGAATTTGCCCAATTCCAGCTCACTTTATCGAGTACTCGTCTAACGGAATCCTGATCCAGGCTCGATAACCATTGAATGGCCTCTGGCTTGGGCTGATCTGTTGACCTGTCGCCAGGAAACCATTGCTGTGCAACAGCGACGGCAGCAGCGGAACGCGTTGCGGAGGGGTCCATAGCGTTAACCATCGCAACTGCCCCAGCCAAGTCCTTTTCGGCGGCAGTTTTTACGATGCTCGTTACCGTTTGATTCATCCTGTCGCCGTCAAGGTTTTGCTGAGCCCAGGTCAAAGCACCGGCCGTATCCTGCTTGGCCCAAGTCTCCAAAAAGGCTGGGCTTAATTGATTCCGAGTTCGCTGATCTGTGGCAGCCAGCCAGTCTGCAGCTTCGCCTAAGTTTCGCCCTGCCCAATCCTTCAAGACCTTGCTTGCAAGCCGCGATGCGAGCTCACCAGACTGCGAGGTGGCAAAGCCGAGAGCCCCAGAAGGGTCGGTTTTCGCCCATTCGCTTCCTATCGTGTCTACAGAAAGCTGTGAAACATAGCCAGCCGGGTTGGCCAGAGTAAATTCCGCGGCGTGCCGCGGATTAGCTCGCGCCCAGGCTTCTATTCCATTGATTGGCGCGCCATAATTTTCTATATGCCACTGAGACATTATCTGAATCCCTCGTTCCGGATTTGTTTCTGCTATAGCAGCGGCGACTTGCGTTTGCCAGGTGTGGCGCATCCCAAGATCTCCGGGTTCATTTAAGGCGGCAATTGCCGATTCAGGATCGCTTTTGGGCCATTGGTCAAAGAGGGCGCGTCCAAGCTCCCGCACAGGAAATGTTCCGCCTGATTTGGACGCTTCGACCAGAGTATCGAACAGGTGCCGAGGCGCGGATTGGATCCAACGGGTCGCCACGAACCTTAGCGCTATTGCATCGCCACGTGCCAGACTTGCTAGGCGGAAGTAGTCCTCTGGATGGGCACGCTCGAGTGCCTCGATCCAGTGGAGCCAACGAGTCACGCCTGAAGACATCGAAAGGTCGTGCTGGAGCTGTGTTGCAAGAGGGGAATCGTCCACTTGAGACCGCGAACGACCGGCTTGTTTTTTAGGCTGCTGCGTTGTGGCTCGGTTTCCCTGTTGCTGGCCCGCGATGCTCTTTGCCCTGCCCTGCTTCCAATAGATCCCGAGGCCCAGTCCAAGTGACACGGCAATACTCATCGTGAGAAAATTAATAATAAGTTTCATGTTTGAGCTTCTTTCGAACCCTCAATGCGTGCTGGTCTGACCTTGAAGACTAACAAACGAGGCTTGGAGTTCGGTCTTGAACTGAGCGGTGAACGGACCAGAATCAATCCATTGACGAGCGGTTGAAGGATCCTTGACAGCCATTACTCGCACAGCTTGGGTCGCGGCGCGATCCCTTTCAGCTGGATCATTGATGCTCAAAACCCATTGCCACGCTTCAGTTGGATATCGGTCCGCAACTACGCCGACCAAGGCTTCGGCCCCGTGATCGCGGTCAGGTCCTTGAGGCAGCGAAGAGACCCATGCGGCGGCGGCCAAAGGATCCTGTGTGGCCCAACCGGAAGTGATGGCGCCCGAGGCAGCGCTCCTCACGTCTCCGGGCGGAAGAGAAGACGCCCAGGTTATGGCCTCACTTGGTACTTTCTGCCCCCAGGCGAGTGCAAGAGATTCCGCACCATTGACGCGACCAGATTCAGGTAAGTACTGCAAACGGTCGACCCAAGCTTGGTAATCCACCACGGACGCGTTTGGCAATAGGCTAAATGCAGCTTCGACTAACGGAGTCCGTAACCTTTCTGGTGCTGTTGGAAACAACTGATCAAATCGGTCCAGGGCCCAACCACCATTAAAAAGTCTTTCAGCAAGGTCCTTGATCTGTTTATCACCTTCGGAGTTATTGGGGAGGTCAGACACTAGGCTCATCGCCAGCGACGGATCTTGCCAGGCGGAGGAGTTTATAACCTGAGCCTTTAGCGATTGTATTGCGGCGCCATCCGGCTGTGTTTTAAGCCAATCCCATACCGTTGCTTGTAAACCTGAAGCTCCATTAAGAAGCGCGCTGCCCAGAGCCGGAAGAAGAAGATCCAGTGATCCATCACCAGCCTGCGCCTGAAGAAACCCAACGGGATCCGCATTCAGTCGTTGAGTTACCGGCCCGACAAGCCCTTCGAGATCTTGTCCGCTTAAGCGACCCGGATGGCTTGTCAACCAGGCAAGTGTCCCATCAAAATCAGCCGTTCCCGCTTCATTCAGGACCCGGGCGCCCGTGGTGCTGGCAACAGCGTTTTGTTTTCCTCCGGAAGGGACCAATCCAACAGACTCCAAAGCACCGGCCGGATCTACGGCTGCCTTTCCAATTAGGGCCATGCGAATGACTTCATCTCGGTTGACACCTTCGGGAAGAGCTTTTGCCCAGGAGATCGTCGCGTTCAGGTCCGTCTTACCCCAAACTGTCGCCACCCCCTCCAGCGCCTCCTCCCGATTTGGACCTGTCGTTGCTTCGGCAGCCCGCTTAGAAAAATCTAAACGGTTCTCCGCCAGAACAGTGAACGCTTCACGGATACTTTTATCCGAACCATTTTCGGGCTTTGGAAGTTGAGACGCAATATCTTGTACCCGTTCTGGTAGTACTTTTGCTATGTCTTTCAGGCATGCCCGCGCGAGCGATTCCCAACCAGAACCCCCTGATTGGACTCCCGCGACTGCGGCCGCCGGAGCATGGGCCAGCCACTCGCGAAAGAGCTGCTGTGTTTCGGGTCCCGCTCCTTGCTTCTTCAGCAAGAAACTAATCCCTCCTGCGGGATCTACTAAAGCCCATTCTGAAACCAAAGCAGCATGAAGAGCCTGTTTGTGAAATAGATCCTTAAATGAGTCTATTGCCTTGTAGAGAGTGGGCATAGATTCGGCATTGGTACCATATTTCAGGTGCAATTCCCTCCATTCAGCAAACAAGGCGCTACTTTCAAAGGGATCAGCCCTTGGAATCGTGTTCTGAGGCGGAAGTGGGACCGATACTTCCTGCGCTGCCATCTTGGACACAGGTTTGTTAGCAATGTGATATCCCAGCGGAACACAGATCACGGCGGCGGCCGCGGTGGAAACCAAAAACCCTTTCGAAGTGCTCATAAATGTAGAAACGAACGAGGTGGTTGTTGTGGTACTCGCGACAGCAGAAGCGCCTGCCTTTGCCGCAAATGCCGCGGCAGCAACGGTCGCCGGAGCCGCCAATGCTCCGATTGCGACCGCCACTGCCACAGTGAAAACCGGTGAAGGGTGTGTCCGAGTCAGCACGGCCTCAAGCATCCCGGAGATTTGCTCCCGACAGGCTTCTCGCCCCCGCGCAAGACGCTGCCTCACCGCGTCTTCACTGATCTGTAAAGCTTCAGCGACTAAACGTGCAGATTTGCCCTCACTGTAGTAAAGGACCAGCGGGACTCGGTAAATTTCAGGTAGCTTTCCGAGTGCGTGGAGCACTAAAGCCTTTTCTTCCTCTGAGGCGGCGTTCTCGTATGGTCCAGGTGATTTATCGTGTAAAATAACATAATCTTCGATGTTCTCCTCCTGTTTACGACTCCGAAACTGACGCCGTGCGGCGTTGCGGGCTATTTGGCTGAGCCATGGGCGCAATTTGTGAGGCTCGCGCAGTTCGTAAATTTTGCGCCAAGCTGTCAGGAAAACCTCTTGGCCCGCATCTTCGCTAAGAGCAAAGTCTTTCAGGATTCCCAGCGCAATTCCGCAGACCATCGTCTGGTAACGAGCAACAATTTCGATAAAGGCTCGTTTGTCTCCGCCCTGAGCGCCACGCACCAGGTCTCCATCGGAAAATGAGCTCACTTGTGGGTCATTTGGCATCTTCGTGCTATTCTTTAAAGTGGTCCAATCACAAATCAGCGACCACCGAGTAGATGCAGCGAAGCGAAGGCGTGTGACAAGAAAACCGCTGGGCAAGTCTGGAAAACGATCGAGGAGACTGCTTTATCAATATTTTCAGTGAATACGGAAACGCGCAGATCGACAGCGTAATTCTCCGAAGAATGATGTCAATTTCCGGGAGCATTTCTTTCCCGGGCTCTGTCTAAGTTAACGTGTCGTGTGATGGTGATGACCTGTGAGCCGTAAAGAATTTATGAAGAATTTAATTCTTTTTCTCTTTTTTGTAAGCCTCTGCCTTTGCGACAGTTACTCCCAAAACACGCAATCTGCGGAAGTTTTTCCGTGGACGGCGAGACCCCGGCTTTCACCTCAGCAGCTAAGATTGCTTCAACTGGAGACGGGTATGGACAGTCTCCGCGAGGACTCGCCTGTGCGAGAGGCGACCACGGCCAAGCTCACAGCTTTGAAGAAAAGACTGGGACCTTTAGCCGTTCGCTATGCGAAGCCGTATGAACTCATAGCCTCCACCGCAGCCTCAAACCTGTGCAAGATTTTCAATCCCACCAAGGAAAGCCTTGTTTTCACAGTCAGTATAGTCGGCGACACTGAGCAGTTTGGCTCAAGGCGCGCATCGATGGGCCGGGAAACCTACCTCCCTCCAGGTTGCACGGTTGTCGTCACGAATCTCTACTGGACCACGCCCGCGTTTAAACGGTCGAACTAAGCGCGCCTTCATTGCAAAATTGGCTTACGCATTCGAGTCGCGTGCGTTACTAACTCAGACAGTGAGATTACTGGCATTCCCGGTAACGCACGAAGCGCTTCTCTCAACGTGTCAATGCGGTTTTAGTGAAGCAAGAACTCTGGCGCGTTGGTCTTCCGGAAGCGTCATTTTGGCAATAATGGCTTGAGCAGCGGCCTGATCGGAAGCGGACATGGAGGAAAGTTGCCCGGCAACCTGTGGATCGCTGGCCAGCGACTCAACCATGCTCTGGAAAAATGGCTGGCGACGGCCGTCGCCTGCTGGTAGTCCCTGAAGCCAGGCCATTGCTGAGTCTGGTTGAGATTGGTGCCAAACGGAGAAGGCGTCGCTGCCAGCCGCCAGACCTCGTGTTTCTGGCAAGCTTGCCGCCCAGTCTAGTGCAGCAGTTGGATCGGTTCTGGCCCACTGCCGTGACAGGATCGAATCGATATACGAGGGAACCTCATTGTTGTTTGCCGAGCTAAGAAATTTTGCCATGCTCTGCGAATCGCTTTCAGCCCAGGACCACGAAACCTGCGAGAGCACTGCCTTAACTGACCCTGGGTCCAAACCGGAGAGCCAACTTAAGGTTTCGGGTTTCACGGGCTCAGACGAGTTAAATTGATGTGGGAACCAATTCTGCGCCACAACTGCGGCCGCTTCCGCGCGGGCTGGGCTCGCTTGCATATTCGAAACCATCGCCGCCGCGCCGGCGACATCCTTTGAAGTCGCTCCTTTCATGACCCCATTAACCGCTTGCGTTAACTGTGGTCCCTGCAGGTTTTCTTCACACCAGGAGAGGGCGGCGGCTGAGTCCTGCTGAGCCCAAGTTTGAACGAACGCGGGACTGAGCTGATTGCGAGTTTGATCATCCGTACCAGCTAGCCAATCTGCGGCGTCCTTCAGATTCCGTCCGGCCCATTGTTTCAAAACGGTGCTAGCAAGACGGGATCCCAGATCATTATTTTGGGAGACAGCAAAGACCAGAGCGGCTGCGGGATCGGTTTTGGCCCAGGCTTCTCCCACAGAATCCATGGCGACTTGTGAGGCGTATCCGGCGGGATTCGCTATGATGAACTGGGCTGCGTGCTGGGGATTAGCTGCAGCCCAAGCATCCACGGCGCCCATGCTCGGTCCAAAATGATTGATGTGCCACTGAGACATAAGCTGCAGCCCTTGCTCCGCATTGTTCTCTATCACCGCCATGGCTGCTTTCAGGCGCCAGGTATCGCGCATGCCTATATCGCCCGCCTCAGTCAAAGCGGCAATAGCGGCATCGGGATCCTGTTTCGGCCACTGGCCAAATAGTGTCTGGCCCAGTTCGCTCACTGGCAGATCGCCACCGAATTTCGAAACATTTACGAGCGTGTCGAAAAGGTTGCGCGGAGCGATTTCCACCCAACGATTGACAACCGCTCGCCACACTGCTTGGTTCCCACGAGCAAGCTTAGCTAATCGCGGGAAGTCGGTTGCCTGGGCCTTTTCCAAAGCGGACATCCAGCATAGCCATTTAATCACGCCGGAGGACCTCGAAAGATCGCGTTCCAAACTCGTTGCCAAAGGTGAATCGTCTCGAGGCACCCGCACCTTTTTCGTCCCGCCGTTCGTTTGGGTTAGCTCGAGCTTTTTGGCGTCCAGCCCTGACGCTGTGCCAATTGTGGCCCCTGGTCTAAGCCGAGACTTCCACGTGAACCCAACTGCAAGACCAAGGCTGGCTGCTACTAATATCAACAATGCGTGGCTAATAACTTTCATGGCATTTCTGAAAGTAATTTCAGTGTGAGGGACCCGATTTCTGAAGTGAGGCTTGGAGCTTCAGCTTCGTTTCGGGGCTGAAGGGACCAGAGTCAATCCATTGACGCGCGGTTGAGGGATCCTGCCCGGCCATGGTTTGAATCACGCGGGCCGCTGCAGTGTCCCGCGCGGTGGTGTCGCCAATACTGAGCGCCCAATTCCAGGCATCTCGAGGAAATTGATCGGCAACCGCCAAGACCAGTGCTTCTGAGCTTTTGTCACGTTCCGGCCCGACGGGCAATGAGGCTACCCAATTGGCCGCACCATAGGCATCTTTGCTGGCCCAACCGGAAGCGATCGCCGCGGTGGCTGCATTCTGGGTGTCTCCTTGTGGCAGCGAGTTAGCCCATGTTATCGCCTGTGAAGGATCTTGGCCGGCCCAGGCTTGCGCAAGGGACGCCGCACCGTGACTTTGATCCGCAGGAGGCAGAAGGGATAATCTATTGACCCATGATTGCGGATTGGAAAGGGTGTCGGTTCTGAGGAAATTGAATGCGGTCTCGACAAGCGGGGTTTTAAGCCGGTCTGGAGCTACGGAAAAAAGCTGGTCGAATCTATCCAGCATGGATCCGCCGTTAAAAAGACTGTTGGCCAGGTTTTGCACCTCGAGGTTTCCCTCGGGTGTGTTTGGCAAGTCGGGAACTAATTTGAGAGCAAATATCGGGTCTTGCCATGCCGAGCCGTTCAGCACCTGACCTCTAAGCGAATTGATAACCTCACCATCCGGTTGGGTTTTGAGCCAATCCCATATGGGGCCGCGTTCGCCTGAGGAGTTGTTGAGTAGAGCACTGCCGATAGCTGGCAGGAGCACTTTGAGAGAGCCGTCCGCTGCATGCGCGCTAAGAAACCCAGCAGGATCGGCGTTCAATTTGTCCGTGACCGCGCCAGCCAGCCCAAGCAGATCCTCGCTTCCCAGTCGACCGGGGTGACTGGCCAGCCAGGCCACGGTTCCATCAAAATCTGCTTGTGCCGCTTCGGTAAGTACTCTTGCCCCGGTGGTGCTTGCAAAAAAGTTCTGTTTTCCCCCCTCTGGAACAATTCCTATAGCATCCAATGCCCCTGCCGGATCCACCGAGGCTTTGCCCACTAACGCACTTCGGAGAACTTCGTCACGATCTATCCCATCAGGCAATCCTTTAGCCCACAGGATGGTTGCCGCTAAGTCTGTTTTCCCCCACGTGCGTGCTACGCCCGCCAAAGCTTGGTCACGATTAGGTCCCGCCAGGGTCTCTGCGGCTGTGCGGGCTGAGTCCAAGCCCTGTTCAGCGACTACCGCGAATGCGTCGCGAACATTTGTATCCCAGTAATTATCCGGTTTGGGCAACAGGGCGGCGATTTCAGCCACCCTATCGGGAGCTGCTTGGGCGATATCCTTCAGGCAGACACAAGCGGTGCTTTGCCATTCCCCTCCTGAAGTCATCAGCCCATTCACGGCAGCCCGCGGGTCGCGGCTCAGCCATTCCCTAAAGAACTGCTGGCGCTCGGCACTATTGTGGCCTTTTCCCATTAAGAAGGACAGACCGCCGCTAGGGTCGACCTGGGCCCATTCGGAAATTAGTGCCGAGCCCAAAGCTTGGCGCGAAAACGAATCCTTTAGCCCATGGATGGCTTTGTACAACTCAGGCATTGCCAACGCGTTCGTTCCGTACTTCTCATGGAGTGAACGCCACTCGACAACCAATTCACTATCCTCAGAACTTGGTGGGTTATCGGGAGTGGCCTTCGACACTCCAGCCTGCAACGCGGCGGGTGGCAAAGGAGCGGTCACAACAGCCCGCATTCTGTACCCTATTGGGATGCAGATGAGGGTGACGACCGCGGTGGTGAGCAAAAAACCTTTTGAAATAGTCATAGCACTGGTCAGAACGGGATTTATCGCGGAACCGGCGCTAGCAGCGCCGATGGAGCTTCCGGCACCAAATGCAGAACTGGCAATGGCAGAAGGCGCAGCCAAAGCTCCGATGGCTACGGCAACACTCATGGTAAAGACCGCTGAGGGCGTGGTTCGGGTCAGCACGGTTTCGATTACTCGCGAAAGTCTGGCACGACACATTTCGCGTCCGCGAGACAGACGCTGTTTCACGGCGTCTTCGCTGATTCCCAGCGCTTCTGCTACGGCGCGTACTGACTTGCCTTCGCGATAATAAAGAACCAGCGGCAAACGGTAGGTCTCGGGTAGCTTGGCTAATGACTCTCGAACAAGAGCGGCCTCTTCCTCGCTTACCGCAGTCTCGTCAGGGGTCGGCGAAGCGTCCAATAAGATTAAATCCTCGCTTAATTCTTCATGGGACTTTCGAACCCGCAGGTGTCCTCTTGCCGCGTTGCGCGCGATCTGCCCAAGCCAAGCCCGAAGACATTCGGGATCACGAACGTCATGAATTTTTCTCCAGGCCGTGAGAAAAACCTCCTGACCAACATCCTCACTTGCCGCGAAGTCGCCCAATATCCCAAGCGCGATACCGCAAACCATTGCCTGGCAGCGAGCAACGATTTCAACAAAGGCACGCTTGTCCCCCCTTTGAGCGGCGCGCACCAACTCTGCGTCCGGGAAGCAATCGATTTTCTCAGGATCTACTGGACTCTGCGCATTCATCGATCATCAAACTTGAATTTAGCATCTGATAGAGTGATTCGATTTGCCTGAATCTGGTGACATTTATCTTTTTAAATAATTCCTGTCACGTTTCACGTTCGAGAGGCATCGGCTTTATGTGAGCACCCGACTCGAGGCCAATCCGGAGCTATTTACAGACGAAGAAGCAATGTGGCAGGTTCAAGCAAACGACGATCATGGAGCTTTCACCCGCCTCGTTCAGCGATGGGAAAGGCCTATTAAGCGTTTGTGTACGCAGGTGACTGGAGACGCTCACCTTGCTGAAGATCTGTGCCAGGAGGCGTTCACACGGGTGTTCACGAAACGCAAACAGTACCGACCTCGATCGAAATTCTCTACTTGGCTTTGGCGCATCGCGCTAAATCTCTGCTACAGCAAACTTCGGAGTGCACAATCGAGGTTGGATCGTCAGATTCAACCAAGGGAGGACATGGCCATAGAGACTAATGAAATAGTTTCGGATCAACCGTCTCCTGAGCAACACCTGCTGACGACGGAGCAAACAAAACTGGTGGAGAATGCGCTTTCATGCTTACCGGAATCGTTGCGGTCGATCCTAATCTTGCGCTACTGCGAAGGAATGAAACTGCGAGAAGTGGCTAATGCTCTCCAAATTCCAGAAACGACAGCCGCCTCGCGGTGTGCAGTAGCGTTGGCCCGCATCTCAAGGCTTCTGGAAAATGATTTCGAGAATTAAGCGGCTCGTCCCCACAACTGGAGTCGTTGAAATTCCCCATTGAGCCGTATCACGCTTACGAGCCGGCGGGCCAAATCGCGTCTAAAGATCCTGCGGCTGCTCGAATAATCCAACGTCTGTCCAATGCTCACAATAAAATCTCGCGAACAAGTGGTCGATCCTTTCCACGGTTCTTTGCTTGACGCTAAAACACGACATCGTGAACACACGATACCTGTGAAACCACCACCGCACGCGTCACCATGGAAACCGCTTGCTGGCACAAGGGATGGGGTTGCAGGCCGGCCCATTTGGCATGCGGTTTTGCTTTGCCTGATGGCGTTTGGACTCTTGATGCCGAACACGATCTTTGCAACGGATTCGATTTGGGTGAACTCTGGAACGATCACTTTTCCGCCTCAGATTGACGCCAGCAATTTCGTTAATTCGGGCACAATCGACATCAACTCGAGTTTGCCTTTTGAGACATCAAGTACTCGCAACTACACCAACTCCGGCACCATGATCTGCACCCCGGGCTGGATCTTTGATAACGCGGCCCCGAATACTGGCATTCGGAAACCTGCAAACAGCTTTGTTAATCTGAACGAAGGCCTTATACAATCTCTCGACGCAGGTCTGTTTGGCTTTGGCGGGGTCAACGCTTCAAGTGCGAGTTACCTGTGGGTAAGCGCCTCAAATCTAGTTAACAAGGGCACCTTGAGCGTGGGTGGAAACGGGTGGCTACGGCTCGTGGGCACCAATGTAAATGTGGCGCGCAGCGCTCTCGAGGTCACCACACTTCAACCGATAGGCAGCGTAATCATCGGGCAAACTAACTTCTTGAATGATGTGGGCATTAACGATGTCTCGTGGGGCCAGACCAATGGGTTGACGTTAAATAGCGCCACCGTCTACAACGGCAATACTGCAACCACACCACCCCACCAGGTGCAGATTGGCCCTGGAGGACCCTTCGTCCTTGAATCATTCTCCATTAACCAGCCATTCGCATTCGGTTATTCAAATGCGACAGACCTCGCACCTTTAAGCCTCACAAACAGTGACGGTTCGGTCACAAATATTCTCGTCCCGACGAATATAATCAAACAAGCGGTCTTCGTCAGCGTGAGTGACCCTTCCGTGCTTTCCGCGGCAGTCACGTTTTTCCCCAGCACGAGCATCGCAAACCCATTCCGAACCGTTTGCGTACAATTGGCTCTGGAGGCGACGAACGTCATCACCGGAACTCTCGATCAGACCAGTCTCTATTTTTTCGATACCCTTGCCTCCGAAACCAATCGCGGCTTAATGGTGGACCTTGGAGGCACAGCCCTTCCTCCTTTCCTTGATGAAAGGCCAGCTAATTACGACTTGTCTCGCATAGATGATGGGCGCTTCGCGGCGGGAACTCCGGGTAACGTGAATCCAGATGGCCAATTTCTCTTCGATCCGGGAAACTTTACCAATCCGATTGTAACGGCTGAATACGCCGGATACTCCGCTCGGGTCAACAATCTGGCTTCTGAACCATTAGCCAGCACCCCGGGCACGGTGACGAACTTCCCCGGGCGCATTCAGATTCTTGCTGACAATCTCGATTTTCGGAGTGCGAGGGTGAGAGGCGAGGGTGAGGTGGTCGTCCAAGCCAATCATCTCCTCTCGAGCAGCGGCGCGGCGGTGGACTGTGAAAACCTCAGTTACACTCTTGGCTCGACGAATGGCAGCCTGAATGTGAGCGGGCTTACCAAACCGAGTGTCCTCCGGCTGAAAGGAGACCTCCTTGCCTGGAGTGGGTTGTGGTCTAACCAAATGACCCTCATTTTTACGAACAACTTTGTTGTTACAAACATCGTCGACACCAACGGAGTGATCATTGGTACAAATGCTGTGCCCTCGCCTCTAACCAACACGGCGAGCATTGGCTTATGCGCTCTCATCCTTGACGGAGACGGTCTTGCCGCTCGTGTCCCGGTGGTAACCTGGGATTTAGTGACCCACAGCACAAATATCGTGATTAGCGACAGCCTCAGCGTTGTCCAAACCTTTTTGCTCGACGGTCAGAGCTTTACCCTGGACGGGAACCTCGCGTTGACGAGTACAGCACTCCAGACTGCCAGCGGCGGTAGTGCGACCACCGCCTTAAATAATTGGGTCTACACCAATGCACCAGATTTGCTATTTTTCACGAACAACGGCACCCTGACGGTTCCGAGCGAGGCTCATTTTGGGGATGACCGCGCATTTCCTTACTCGGATTTCATCAACATCGGAACCCTTCGTGCCGGGAGCATTAACATTCGTAGCGGCCTTATCGAAAATGATGCATCCATATCCGCGACCGTTGGTCCTTTGAATTTCCACGGCGGTCTCGGCATCTTCCAAAATGATCAAACCGCTTCGGGTGGTGACATCGACTTTTTCTTCGATGTCCTAAAATTCAACAATGCTCAATTGGCGGCAATGGGAGCGTTGAACTTTGCCATAACCAACGCACTCTCTGATGCCGGTCCAACATCAAGCAACTCGTTTCAAATAAAGAACGGGTTCAATCTATTCCTCAAACCGGACATCGGCGATTTGTTAGGTACGACGTTTCAGGACGCACCCCCGAATTTTGTTGAAGTTGATCATGTTTGGGCCGGCGCGGACCGCGGTGCTAGTGCCGACGGCTACTCTGACAACGCAGCCATTGGTCAACTCGTGCTGCAGGCGCAGAGCACAAATCCAAGCCAAGCGCCATTATTTTTCTTTGCTGGTGCTGGCGGCAAGAACGGCTTGTACGTGGATTTGTTGGATTTAACCGGCTTGGGCAGCAATTATTTGAACCTTATCGAAATCGATCCTAGCCTCACGATTTACTACGCGGCTGCCAGGCTGGGCTTCGTGACTCCTCCGAGTTCCAACGGCATCCCTCAGGAACCGGAGGAATTTCTCGACGGGCAGTTTGAGGGTCATCTTCGGTGGGTTAGCGCATTTGCTGGCCCAAATAGCTCCGTTGACGTAGTGACGAACGGCACGACCGTTTCCATTAACCGGGCTTTACGCTTCAGCAAAATCATCGACTCGAACGGGAACGGCCTACCCAATTTCTACGATCCTTTTCCTTTTGATTCTAATGCTTCACCTTTGGTCTTGACCGCCTCGGTGGCCCAGACGAACCAACCGGTTTCCGGGTCCTTGGCCGTTTCTTGGAACGCCGTGCCTGCAAAAACATATCAGCTCGAATTCGCAACCGATTTGGAGCGTCCGCTCTGGCAGCCTTTGGACCGATACACCAATTCCGCTACGATAAACACTAGAGTTACCCTTTGGGATACCAATGCCCCAGCGGGCACACATCGTTTTTACCGACTCAAAATGACGCCCTGAAGAGCTCTTGAGTGCTACCCTTACTCCGTTCATTGTCCTGGATCTCTTTAACAAGCCCGGCGATACAAAAAAGCGGGCTATTTGCACGGATCGAATTCCGAAAAGAATTGTCGGATTTTGCGCGCCAGTGGCGATCTTTATAAAAGAACATGACGGATTCGGAATTATTAGAGGCGTATTGTCTGAAAAGCTCAGAGGAAGCGTTCGCATTCCTCGTGCGTCGGCACTTGGATCTTGTCTACTCAACAGCTCTGCGACAGGTGAGATCGTCTGAAATGGCGCAGGATGTATCGCAAGCCGTGTTTACTGACCTGGCGCGCAAGGCTGCTCAGCTTAGGCCGGACACCTTCCTGCCGGCCTGGCTTTATCAAGTCACCCGCCGTACTGCTGTTGATTTGATGCGACGTGAATCACGCCGTCAATCTCGAGAGAAAAGGGCGTTGGAAATGACTGATGTGAACTCAGGTACTTCTGTTTGGTCGCAAATCGAACCGCTCTTGGATGAAGCGATCGAATCGTTGGGACAAAGGGACCGCGCCGCGGTGCTCTTGCGTTTTTTTCAAAACAAAAGCCTGCGGGAAGTGGGAGAAATCCTTGACCTCTCTGAGGATGGTGCGCAAAAGCGCGTCAGCCGGGCTATCGATCGCCTTAGGCACTTTTTAACCCGTAGGGGCGTACTGGTGGGGGCGAGCGGTTTAGCACTCACCCTAACCACGAATGTCGTGCATTCCGCTCCGGCCGGATTACACTTAACCATCAGCTCAGCATCGCTTATTTCAGGAGCTACCCTTCAGCAGGCGGCAACTACAGCAATCACCAAAACCATAGCTATGAATGCACTGCAAAAATCGATTGTGACACTTTCATTCGCGGCCGCGTTGGCTGTCGGAATTTATGAAGCCCAACGCGCGGCACGGCTTCAGCTCCGAAATCATGAACTTGAGAGCTTGCAGGTGCCGTCGAAAACCCAGGCTGACATCTTGGGGAAAAACTTGTCAGACGCGACAGCCAAGCTGGATCAGGCCCAGCAGGAATTGGAGCAGTTGCGTCAGGAGACTTCTGAGCTTGCCCGGCTGCGCGGGCAAGTTGCTCGTCTTCAGAAGGACTCCCGGGAGCTCGCACGGCTCAAAGGCGGAGTCGCTCACGGTGATATTGACTCAACCGACACCGCCGCGGCCACCTGGATTGGCCGAGCCCAGGAATTGAAGCAAGCCTTTCAGCGAGCACCGGAAAAGCGGATTCCTGAGTTCCGGCTCTTGACCGAGCAAGATTGGCTGGATGCGGCGAAAGACAAACTGGAAACAGAAGAGGATTACCGGCGCGCCATGAGCAGACTTCGGAGCACTGCGGAAGGCAAATTTGCCGATCTGATTCAGCCGGCCTTGTCGCAATATATTCAGGCCAATGACGGCAAATTCCCTACGGACCTTTCAGCTCTCCAGGGGTATCTTAAAACGCCAATGGATCCCTCTATGCTGGAGCGTTATGGGGTTTTCCCCGCAAACGCGATTGCGGATGTCGGTCTTGGTGGGAAGTGGATTGTCACGGAGATTTCTCCCGTCGATGCCGAATTTGATTCGCGATTGATCCTTGGGCCCTCTGGTCGCGGAAGCACGAACTTTAAAAATAATCCGCTGGATGCCCTTACGCCAGCGCTACAAGCGTTTTCTGCAGCTAACGCAGGTCAGCAACCCACTACTGTTTCGGAGTTGCTGCCATACATCAACACAGCGGACCAGCAGGAAGCACTTCAGAAATTGAGCCAAATGACTGCGTCAATCCATCCACAATAATCTTCTCTGAGAAATTGAGGGTGAAACCGCTGATTCGTTGAACGTTGAACAGTGGAAAGAATCCGTGACCTGGAGCCGCTCGCCTTGTGAGGCAACCGTGTTCCGATGATCACGGTATCACTGCCTCCAGGATCTGCGGCAATGGCCGGGTTGAAACGCCCCCACGCCGGCGTCTCACGACCGATGTCAACCTTCTCGCCAAGTTGAACCGTTAAAGATGCCGGTTCTGCGAACGTCGAGGCAGCCAGGATTAAAAACATGCAACCGCCCAATCAGGCCTTAGCGACCGAATTGATTGCCTCACTGTGGGCCATTTCCAGACAAGCAACGAGACCCTTTCCAAAGGCAAATGCAAGAAGTTCCTATCGCGTTTGCGAAGGGTGGAGTTCGGGACGGTGCGAACACAGGAAATTGCACCGGTTGTCGAATCATTTTAGTGATACGTGCGAGGTCGCGATTTCGACGAAATGAATTTTTAACCGATGTCAAAATGCCTCACAACACGGTCAGGCCGAGCGACCTCACGTTCCGCTCTAAAACCGCTTTAACAAGCGGCAATCAAGGAAGCTTTTCCTGCAAGCTAAATTCGGCAAAGTCTTTTCGATCATCCGGATCATCGGTTGACCACAACGCGATTGATAGGCGATCCAGGTTAATCTTCCCGACGTTGTCTTCGCACTCGAGTCTAAGGCGATTTGTTCCAATATCGAATCTGGCAAGAATCGACATCTCTGTCCAGGTCGCGTAAGGCTGTTCTGATTTTCCCAGTTCAACACGAGCACGCTCCTTCCCATTGACGCCTAAGCCAAACCTTCCATAGCCCTCCGTGTTATAGCGGAAGTTCACGATGTACGTGCCGGCTGCCGCCATTTTGAAGGTGAACTCGCATTTTTTTCCTACAGCATCAAGGGAAACGTAACCTCTACCGGAAAATCCTGACTTGGAATTGGCTTCAGCCCCATCAGTCATCGAAGCGTCTTCTGCTTCCTGTGTGACAACGGAATTTGTGGAAAGATAGATTGGTATCAATTGCAAGCCGTACGGAGCCCGGCCAGCGACAGACATCCACATCTTCTTGCCGCTCCTGCTGGTGAATTTTGGAAGAAGAAAAGCCCAAGTCAAATTGTCACCCTCGAATTGATTTACATTTTCGTCCAACACCAACGTCCAAGGTCCCCACGGATGCGGCGCCTCCATAATCCGCAACGTGCTTTCGATTGGAGGCTGCTGCCAGCTGTCGCTGGTAAAGGACGTCATGAGGTAGCGTCCGAGCGCAGCGTTGAATACCACTGCGGTCGGAGAACTGGAGGGCACTGGGATCGGTTTGCCCGATTTTATATCATTGGTCCAGCTTGAATCGAGCAAACCATCCCCGCCCGCGTAGAATTGCATTTTTGCCCTGTCAAGCATTGGCAGGTTCGTACGGGCCATGCGCGCAAGCCGAAGCGCTCCCCACGACGCGGTAAAATAAACATAAGTCTGAGCGTTGTCCACAGCCAGAGCCATGCCGCCCCTGCCATACTTAACAAAATTTACCTGGCCCCAGTCTTCACTCGGGAAAAACGATCTATTGATATCATCCGGCGGCATGCTGTTCATGGCACCGAGGTGGTTCATCCAATTCCTTCCGCCGTCCAATGACTTAAGGATACTGGTGTGGTGGAAAACCCACGCACCCGGTATTTGCCGACTGTAGCACACGTTGTGGTAGAGAACTCCGTCAACCTCGTAAATGCCCGTGGAATAGCAGGGACTGCCCTTAAGTGAATCGCCCAGGATTCCAGGGTTCAGGTCGACCCCGAAGAGCGTCGATGGAATTTCCGGTGTGCCCTGAAGTTGGCAAAGCCGATCGTGAACGTTTGCACCTTTATTAAAGCCTGTCCCATCGTCGTGCTGTAAAAAGAGCGTGCCGTTTAAGCCCCAAGCCCCATCCCAGGTGTCGCCGTTTGAATATCCGGCGCTCAGACCAGGAGCAATGACTCTATGCCCGAATGCAGCTAGAGTTACTGGAGCCGCAGAAAGGCTTTGGAAATTGCCCAAAGCAAGCGCCAGGCACATCGCCGATATTTCACAGCCAGAATGGGTTCCTTTCATAAAGAGGTTTCCGCCGGGTTTTCAGCTTTTTGACATTGCAAAGACCCCGTCGGGCCTGTCGCTTCGAACTCAGTGAATATTCACAAGCTCTTTCGAAAGATGTATCAACAATCGTTGTGTGTAACGTTCGCCATGGGATACCTCAGGAAACCGTGTGAGCACACTAGTCCGTTCGCTGAAAAATGCCAGTCAATCTGAAGTTTTAAAAAAACAATGTCACCAGTTGGTCCCGGGAAGCATCAGATTGATTGAAGCACACGACTATTTGAGTTTTAGAATCGACGTCAAATGAGAAAACAATGTTGAAAAGGCAGATGAACGAGAATGCTAGGATCTTCGCTATCATGTGTCAGTTGCGGAGACTTCAGGCTCCGCAAACCACAGCACCCTCATGGTGGGCGGCGGTTTGGCAAGAATGTCCCACAATTCTGGAACGAGGATTCCAACGCGACAGTTGGACGCGCAGACCTCAACACGACGAGCACCGCTGTCCGATTTAATCGGGGAACTTGCAAAGCCCCGCGTATTACCATCGTTGCAGCCTCACATCGCGAGTTCAGGACAGATAAAATCCTCCTTTACGAATGGTGAGAGCTGATTGAGACCGGTTGAATGAATATGTGTTACAGAGGAGAATCGACTCAGGAGTCGTGCTCACTTCAGTCCGAGCCAAGACCAATTGGGGATGTAAGCTCCTGGTTCCGGTCGCCTGAAATTGCTGTTCACGCCTCGCAGCTCAGATTTGAGGAGTTGGTTGCCGAAGAATGCCACATCGCTCCGGTCGGGTTTGATTATGACACGCAGTTGATGTTGCGGTTAAGACAAGGCGACTTTTGCGCGTTCGAGCAATTAGTCGAGCGACACCAACAGCGGGTCATCAACTTCGCAGCCAGAACCCTCGGTGATTCCTTTGAGGCTCAGGACGTCGCCCAGAATGTATTTGTGAGGGTCTTCAAGGCAGCTCGGTTTTTTCGATTTGGGTCCAAGTTTTCCACGTGGCTGTTCACAATTACGCGCAACACGTGCTTAAACGAGTTGCGCCGCCGATTGCGGCATCGAACCGAGGCTCTTGACGAGCAGGGCGATGAGCGTGAACATCGCGCGCAGCCAAAGATCGAGTTTAGCCATCAGCATTCTCCTTCTCAGGCGGCCATCGGAGCGGAATTCTTGGAGAAGGTTAACGAAGCGCTTATGGACCTTCCGGAGCGACAGCGCACAGCTATCCTTCTGCTTCGGGAAGGAGATTTTTCGTATGCAGAAATCGCTTCGGTGCTGGCGACCTCTGTGGCGGCGACGAAAGCCCTAATTCATTCTGGTCGAAAGGATTTGAAACACAAGCTGCTGCCTTACTTGCGCACAGGAATTTGGACGGAGAGTGGTCGGGGTAATCAGGAACGGAACCGGGATCTGAGCCATGATGCCTGAGCATTTTAACGGAACGGTGGCAGAGTAGATAATGCGCATGCGTTGGGTCAGTTTCGATTGCTTTGGCACCCTGGTGGATTGGAACACGGGGTTTTCAATCATCTTGTCGCCGCTGTTTGGCAACCAAACAGCGGATGTGATGCGAGCCTACCATGAATTCGAGCGGGAGGTAGAGGCGGAAAGTCCGCACCGGGTCTACAAGGACGTGCTCGTTACCGCGTTATTACGTGCCACGACCTCAATCGGCCTCGATTGTTCACGGGCCGAGGCTCGGCGGTTGCCCGAGGCGTGGCCATCTCAGCCGTTGTTCGCCGACGTTGAGGAAATGCTCGCCAGCTTGAGATCTCTAGGTTGCCAATTGGCCGTGCTGATCAATTGTGACAATGACTTATTTGAGCAGACCCAACGATACTTTCGGCATCCGTTTGATTTAGTGGTGACGGCAGAATTCGTGCGGGCTTACAAACCGTCCTTGGCACATTTCGAAGCTTTCCTGCAAAACTCCGGGGTCGCACCCTCGGACTGGGTCCATGTCGCTTGCAGTTTGTACCACGACATCGCGCCGGCAAGGGTGCTGGGAATCAAGCGGGTCTGGCTCGACCGAGACGGAACCGGGGAAGATGCCAGCATTGCTTCGGGGCATGTGCGCTCAGGGGCCGAGGTTTGTGAGATCGTCGAAAAATTGTATGAAGCCGACGGTTAACGAACATTTACGAACGTTGCTGCCAGGCAGGTCCGTTCGTAAAACAACCCAAGGATCTCGTTGCACCATGTTCGGGTATTTCGATGAAAGCGCCAATCGACTTGTGTCCTTCGAGATTAACGAGGCAAGGCCAGGGGAGCATTCCCTGCTAAGTTCCGTCTAACAAAACCACACCGCAACGGTGTCAGTGTTCCAAATAAAAACATAGGAGTTAAATATGAAAATCAAAAATGTCAAAATTGCGCTGATTCTTCTTTTGCTGCTAACCACAGTTAAGATTTTCGCGTTGAGCGTGCCCATTGGGCGCGACATCAGATTCCCACAGGATTTCGACCCTCAAAAGGCCGGGCAGATCCTTAAAGTAATTAAGGACGAAAGGTTCAAATTCGTGGACGGGATTGTCAGCGAATGGGCACCGGACTACGGTACTCGCCTAAGTTTTGAGGGCGATGCGCAATCTTTAAACGAGTTTGTCGCCGCATCGCGCAATATAAAGGGAATTGGCCTGGGAGTGGTTCTTTATCGTGGACGCAATGAGGAACTCCGCCGAGATAGTCCTTGGCAGCTGCATTTTTCTCAAGCACACCCTGATCGCCTGATGCTTTATCTGAATGTGAGCGCGACCATGCTTGATCTTTCTAAAGTGAAGCTTCCGGAGTGGCCGCCACGCTAAGCCGTTCGGATTTAAACACGGGCATTCCATAATTCATATGAGTGTGCTCATATTGTTATTGACAGATCCAGTTGCGTTTTTAACATGAGCACACTCATAATCCTTTGATAAACAAACACCTTTTTGAAAAGAACGAAATCTTCTTCGGCCTCGCGTGATAGTTGCAATGCCATTCATCTTGGCTGTCCTTTCGTCGTCGCTTTTCCTGCTCTTTGAACCAAACCAAAGAACTATCTAAAAGTGGCTGGTGGATTGTTTGCTTATTGAGAATCGCATACATGCGCAACAATCCTTTGGATGTATTCCCAGGCGTCGAGGGCATCGTCCCGCTCGCTGTGAACTCCGCAGCATTTTTCCCGCTTTTTTGCTGCCCACGCCCTTCATGAAATCTGAGACCGTACGCCATTACAGAAGAGCCACAGAACACGAGGATCATGAACGCATATAAGAGGATCCGACGCTTCGTTGGCTTCAAAACAGCAGGGTCCGAGGCTTTGCCCCACTTCTGCTCGCAACAACAGCGGACCTTTTCGCGGGACAAAGTCTTTCAGGATGTTCGCTACGCTGTAAGGACATTGATAAAACGGCCGTTCTTCACAGTTGTCGTTTTGCTGAGTCTGGGAGTGGGGATCGGTGCAAGCACTGCTGTATTCACCGTAATTAATGCGGCGGTGTTGAATCCGGTTCCCGGGCGGAACGCTTCTCGATTGGTGGAGATCTGCGAATACAACGGTCGCCGTGAGCAGGAGCGTAACGTTTCCCCACCCCTTTATGCGGACTTAAAAGGATTGCACGAAGTGTTTGAATCGTTGGGTTGTTTCGAAGAAACAAGGGTGCCGATAATGGGCGGGGAATTCATTCAGAACCTTGTCGGGTGCCGGGTGACAGATGGCTTTTTTGCGTCACTAAAGGCGACGCCCTCAATAGGGAGATTATTCAGTCCTGAGGAATACTCAGCACCGGCTGACGATTGCGTTATCATCAGCCATGATCTTTGGCGGGCGCAATTCGGCGAGGATAATAGGGTTATGGGCAAAACGGTTAGTTTGGGACAACGAAAGGTAACAATAGTGGGCGTGATGCCCAGTGATTTTCGTTTTCCTTCAGGGACTACGCAAATTTGGGAACCTCTACATTTCGATGCTGCAACTCTAAACAACCCCGAGCATCGGTTCGATCGCGACTATCCGGTCATCGCCTTGCTGCGACCATCCGTTTCTCGTTCCCGAGCCGCAGTGGTTTTGGCTGGTTTGGCTAAGAACCTTGGCGTCCAAAATCCTGTGTCCAATACCGATTGGCAGATCCGCGCCAAGCCGATCAGCGACCTTTTCCTCGCCCCAAAAGTGCAGCTCACTTTCTGGACGATGTTGGTGGCAATCGGCTTGGTGATGCTTATTATGTGCGCCAATTTGGGAAGCCTTCAGCTCATTCGCGCTGAAGAACAGCAAAAGGAGTTGGGAATTCGTATTGCGCTGGGCGCAGACCGTTGGGATGTTGTCCGGCTCTTAGTGATTCAGAGCATTCTTTTGGCGAGTGTAGGGGGGCTCCTCGGCTTCATCGTAGCCCAATGGGCAGTGGCGATGCCTTTGGCGTTCGTGCCGAATTCCACGCCCATGCTTCGGCCGATCCGGGGCGATGCCCAAATGTTAGGGTTTGCGCTTTTGAGTTCGGGAATCGCGGCAGTGGGTTTTGGTCTAATCCCAACCCTGCGAGCATCGCGACCGGACCTGAATGGAGCCCTTAAGGAAACAGGTCAGACGTCCTCAACTGACAGGCGAAGCAAGGATTTCCATTTTGTTTTAGTAACCTGTGAAGTTGCGCTGGCCCTCATGCTGACGACGACAGCGGGGCTGATGATAAGAGGCGTCATAAGGTTGCTGCGAGTGGACCCGGGGCTGGACCCACATAATTTGGCGATGGTTACCGTCGAAAATCCGCACAATAAGTCTACTGATCTAGCTGCTCGAAATGAGTCCTTTGCACAACTTTACAAGCAATTCTGCGCGCTTCCGGGCACAGTTTCAGTGGGTCTTCACGACAGTGGGTTCGCGAGTGATTTTTTCGCTGAGGGACGCGAAGGAACCGTGTACGCGCGCGATTCCTTAGTCGGGATCCAGATGCAGGACTATTTCAGAGCCTTGAGGACGCCTCTATTGGCAGGTCGCCCCTTCGACCAATCAGACGCTGTCTCCGGGAGCGACTCGGTCATCGTTGACGAGAAACTAGCAAAGATGTGCTGGCCCGGTGAAAACCCGATTGGAAAACACATTTTGCGAGGGAAAGCTCCCCAGGGAACCTCTAAGGTAGTGATTGGCGTCGTCAAAGTCACCAAACCTTGGAGGTACGAAAATGAACCTGTTCCAACCTTTTACGAACCTTACAAGCGGGTTGAATCCACTCAGGGTGTGTCTCCTTACTTTTATATCCGAAGCAACCTGGATCGCCGATCCATGTCTAAATCCCTGCCAGCAACGGTCAGAGCTATTCTCGGGCAGACTACGGCCCCTTCCATCACGTGGCTCGAAGACAAGCTCTACAGCTCCACATACAGCCGACGTCTTTATGCCGGGATTCTAACGTTTTTCGCCGCTACTGGAGAATTTCTTGCTACTTTGGGCCTTTACGGAGCCTTGACGTACTCCGTAGCGCGACGAACCCGTGAGATCGGTATCCGAATGTCCCTCGGGGCGGATCGAACCCGATTGCTCTGCATGGTCTTGAAAGAGGGGCTACGACCCTTCGTGGCCGGCGCGCTTTTGGGCACTCTGTGTTTGTTTGCCAGCAGCAATTTGCTTAAAGCCCAGCTTGCAAACGCCCGGCCGCTGGAAGCAATCAATCTGTTCACTTCGGCGATGATCCTTGCAGGAACGGCGTTCGTCGCTTGCTACGTTCCAGCTTTTCGCGCCACGAGAGTAAATCCGGCCGTTGCTCTGAAGGCGGAATGAACAATTGAACAGCGAATCCCATAAGGAGCAGGAACGCAAAATTTACCGGCAATCGTGCTGGCATCTGTCTTCAGCAATTCGCGTGCGGGCTTTACGATTGTCGCTCAGAAATCGAGCAAAAACCAGGAGCAATCTCCTAACGACACGTGCCTAATAAGTCGTGACACCGGGTGGCGTGAGGTTAAAGGCTCGAACAACGATTTCACCAACAGAGAATAAAAGCATGAAAACTGCCAAGGTTTTATCTCTCCTCATTGCGGCGCTATTGTTTCCATCGCTAGGGTCTTTTGCCCTTAGCGCGAACAAAGCGGTGTTCGGTCATTTAGGTATTTGCTGTAACTTGTCTCAACAAACGCCTCAGGTAGAGGTATGAACGAGAATTCGACGATCAAGCTTTGCTCAAAATGTGGAAGAGCGATCCCCTCTGAAGCCCCACAGGGGCTCTGTCCAAAGTGCCTTTTGTCGCAGGCAAGCATTCCGACAGAAATACCGCACCCGGCCTTGATGCCCCCACCGACGCGTGAACAAGTCGCCGCTGCGTTCCCGCAATTGGAAATCCTGGAGCTCATTGGTCAGGGAGGAATGGGATTTGTCTTTAAAGTCCGGCAACCGAAGCTCAATCGCATCGTCGCCCTCAAAATCCTTCCCCAGTCGCTGGCGGCAGACCCCGCTTTTGCCGAAAGATTCGCCCGGGAAGGCCGCATGCTGGCACTTCTTAATCATCCGAACATCGTCACCATTCACGATTTCGGTCAGGCCAACAATCTCTTTTATCTGCTGATGGAGTTTGTTGACGGAGTGAACCTGCGACAAGCAATGAAGGCAGGCCGATTTACCCCGGAGCAAGCACTCGCAGTGGTTCCCAAGATTTGCGAGGCTCTCCAATTTGCTCACAATGAAGGAGTCCTTCATCGCGACATCAAACCCGAGAATATCCTCTTGGATAACAAGGGCCGCGTGAAGATCGCTGACTTTGGAATCGCGAAGCTCGTCCAGAGAGAAAGCACCATTGACGGGTCGGGAAACGAATCCTCGACCACCTTCAAATCCAAAGCGCCCGGTGCGGATGCAACCCAAGCCAATCTCACTGAAACAGGGAAAGTTTTGGGAACGCCAAACTACATGGCGCCTGAACAACTTGAACGTCGTCAAAAAGTCGATCATCGGGCAGACATTTATTCGCTGGGCGTCGTGTTTTACGAGATGCTCACTGGCGAACTGCCCCTTGGCAGATTTCAACCACCCTCTCAAAGGGTTGAAGTGGACGTTCGTTTGGACGAGGTGGTTTTGCACGCGTTGGAAAAAGAGCCATCCATGCGTTACCAACAGGCCAGTCAGGTGAAAACCGCTGTTGAGTCCATCGCAAATCGACCTTCGCCTGGACAGCCTCCCTTTGTCGCTCCAACGGGCCCTCCTGGCCGGCGGTTTTGGAAACGATTTGCTCTGGCGGCCGCCGGTTGCGTGCTTGCAGCGATTATTCTTCCTTTTCTGCTGTACCATTTAGCGCGTCGCAATAACCCTGCAGCCGCACAACTGGATTTGGTCCAGGCGGCCGAAAACCACAATCCTCCGGTAGTTGCTACGAACGAAGCGACAGCCACCACAGACGAAATCGCTCGTCTAAAGCTTCAACACGCCGAGCTGGAATTCGAACGAGCCAAGGCGCGAAATGAGGCAGGCGTCATTACCTCGGCAGATTACCAAAAAGCAAAGTACGCTCGCGATATTGCCGCGGCTGAATTGAGTCAGGACAAGTTAGGAGTCGCAAAACTGAATCTCGAGTCCGCTCAGGTGCAACTCGACCTGGCATCGAAACTTTTTGAAGTGGGGCGAACCACATCGACAGATTACGAAAATGCCAAACTGGCCCGCGATATCGCCGCAGTTCAATTGAAAAAGCTTGAGATGACAAACGGTAAATGAGGCTCAGTTCCAAGCGATGCAAATAAGCGATGGTTGAGATGTGTCCTTGAAGCTTTCGGGAAAACCAATTGGAATTGAAAATGTCAGATGGCCTGAATTCCAACCAATCAAAGCCGCCGAACTGCGCACGATTCGTTACGACTCAATGGACGCGGGTTTTGCAGGCGCGTGGAGAATCTCCCGACGCACTCACGGCGCTCAGTGAGTTGTGCGCGGCCTATTACAGCCCGGTCTTTGCATTTATCTGCGGCAAAGTAAGGGATTCAGATATCGGGCGCGACCTCACCCAGGAATTCTTCATGCGTCTTCTCAGTCGGCGGGGAATCGATACAGTAAAGCGGGAGCGGGGAAGGTTTCGTTCCTTCCTGCTAGGCGCGGTCAAGCATTTCCTGGCGGACTACCACGAACATTCACGGCGCCTTAAGCGCGGCGGAGGCCGGGTTATGGAACCGATTGAAGTCCAGACCGACACTTCCCCTGGTCTGGAAATAGCGGATGAAAAGACTGCGAGCGCCGAACGGGAATTCGATCGAAGATGGGGTTTAACATTGCTGGACAGAGCTCTAACAACACTCGCCGCAGAACACACCGTTGCTGGAACTTCCAACCTGTTCGAGGCGCTTAAACCCTGGCTTACGGGTGACACCGAGGATCTCTCACAAGCTGAAACAGCAGGAAAACTAGGAATGAATGAAGGAGCCGTCAAAGTTGCAATTCACCGGCTGCGACGGCGGTTTCGTGACCTTATCAAAACAGAAATCGCTCAGACCCTAAATGACGAAGCGCAGGTAGAGGACGAAATGCATTGTTTACTCGAAGCGCTTGTGTGAAGCAATTGTCGTTAAAAAGACGAGTAATTCTAAATGGACAGTTCAACGAGGGAGAATCCTTTGGTCGGGCTTGAGTCTCTTCTCAAGATTTTTGGGCAGCGCGGAGATTCCTGGCTCACCTGGCTGAATTGCTAACTCTCTGATGCTGGCGGAGACCCACTTCAACCTTCAATGCGACAATCAACGCTTCCGAATCCAACGGTAGGCCGGAATAGATAATCCGGCCCTCGCGGTTTATCAGGAACATCTTCGGAATAGCGTTGACCCCGAAAGCTCCGACAATCGTTGAGTCCACCCAAGCGCTGCGCGTTTTTGTCCAGTGCTCGGATTCAAGTCGTTTCCAAGCAACGTCTGGGTTTTCATCCATGCTAACGGCAATGAAAACCGTATCATCCGTGGACGCCAATTTGTCAGCTTCCTTTTGGATGTCGGGCATAAGCTTCAAACATGGTCCACACCAGGTAGCCCAAAACTCAAGTACCACCATTTTTCCACGAAATTCACTCAACTTTTCTGATCGCTTGTCCGGCAGTCTTGTGAGTTTCACATCTGGTGCCATCGCGCCATTGGGAAGGCGCTCCCAGAGACCGCCAAAGGGCACTCCGCGTAGTTCTCCCCGCACCAAACTAACGACCCGCGCTCGCAGTACGTTTGTCGCCTCAGGAACGATGGTCAGTCGCACAAGGCTGCCTCTCGGCCCGCGAATCCTGGAAACCGCCTCTTGCATAGGCATACTGCTGTCTAACGCCACCGGCGGGTCGTTGCTCTGGCCCACCGCAGTTATCAAGTCCCCGGGAGCAATCGAGCCTTCAGAGGCGGCTGGGGAATTCGTAACGACTTTGGTCACCAGAAACCCCGATGGGTGCTTGGCCAATGCAATTCCTACTCCATAAGCCTCGGCCGCGGGACTGGTGGTGGAACAAAATATAAGCCAGGCAAATGATAGGCCCATGAGGCGGATCGCGTTTTGATGGATTTGGTTTCGTATACTCACGTGTCCTTGTCACGGAAAGGCCAGAGCTTTAAAGAAAACAAAACCCGGCCGACAATCTGATTACTCGAAAAAATCGGATGAACAGCCTGACGCGGTGGTATAGCTCGATTGTCCCCAAGTGTCGCAAAACTTCCCTTAAACAGTTTGCCTTTTCCGATGTTGAAATCTGGACTGATTTTATAAGTGTGGGACTCTCGCATCAAGCTCCCATTAACGAAGAGAAGGCCTGCATTTATCTCAATTTCCTCCCCAGGTAGTCCGACAACCCTTTTAACCAAAAGGTCCCGCCCCATCCGGCCAACGATGATATCTCCACGGCTAGGATCCTTGTGGACATAAGCCCACCGGTCCAACAGGAGCAAGTCTCCTGAAGCCAAAGTTGGCCACATGCTATGGCCGATAGCCAGGCAAAGACAAAACCGCCAGCGCAGCAGTCCAACAGCAGCAATGGCAACAGCGGCAATCGACGCCCACAACGCGCTGCGCGACCGGGAGGTTCCAAAACCAATTCTCGGACCAAGCCTGAGCATGCAAAACGCCACCACTGGAAGCTTCTTTCGCAACGTTCTGCTGCGCCTAGCGATTTCAGGGAGTCGTGATAAATCGCGCATTAAGCTGATCTCAAAGGGATGCTCGATGGGTCCCATTTAGCGACCAGGAGCAATCTTCAGGTTTGCAGCGACGCTGGGGTTCTCCTGAAGTTGGATGAGGGTGGTATGCCCTTCCGTCTTATTTTGAAATGCTGGTGGCATCTCATCGAGGTGCCGTAATCCGTCGAGAACTTCTTTCTCGCGCCCTAAACGCGCTCCAATTGCAATTGCCTCCTCGGCGTGGGCCACGACTAGCTCGTCGGTCGGATGCGCATAAAGCAGGGTGAGGTAAGTGCGCAGCCAACGTTCATACAGGGCGTTTGATCGCAGAGCGCTAAGAAGGTTATGCGCCAAAATTAATTCCCCCTCTGTGCCTCGGAATTGCTCGAAACCCAGTTCCAGTTGGTTAATCAATTGGTCTGGGTAGGGCAGAGACGAAGAAGCCATGGTTCCCGAACCTGGCACGGAATTTCGAAGCTGAAGGCATCTTTCGGTCTGAATCTCCGTCAAAAATCTGCCCGCCAGGCCAGCAAGGACCGCTTTGGCGTTTTCGATTTCAGAAAACGATTCGTCTGCCGTGAAGTAATCCAGGCTGGGTATTGACGAGAGTGATTCCACTTCACGAGCTTTAATTCTATGTCCAATAATTCCCCCGCTCAGGAGACCGACCAGTAGACAACCAACGTACGGAGAGAGTCGCCTCATAATCGATTATACGCCGAGGGAGGCGTTTTCAACGAATCTGCAAAAAAGAATCGCGATGCCCCTTTGCGCCATAACCTTCTCGGCGGGACCAGAAATAACTGAAGAAAAGTTGTCACTATTTTACTTGTGACGGGATCTTGGTTGTATGAAGCGTCGACAGCGGCCCGCACCACCCAGACCAGCGAAACTTCGCAACCAAACTCGACTTGCGGTGTCCGAACAGTGATGGAGTGAAGTGAGGTCACGGTAAAGCGGGCGGCCTGGGGTTTGGGTCGCCCGCTTTCGTTCGCTCTCCGACCAGACGACCAAAACCATACATAAAATGAACAATAACGGTCTTACCCTAAAAGCCCATTCACCCTTAAACCGGCGATTGCCGCTTTCTCCGTTCACGTGCCTCGCCATGGTTTGCTTGGCGCATTTCCCTACCCGCGCAGCAAACTTGACGCCCATCGCTGTGAACGGATTTAACCGTGACGTCGTGCTTGAAAAAACCGCCGTCGGTCCGCCTTTTACAGCGGCGGCCGAATTGAACCCGGGAGAAGGCACTGCTTTTTACGAAAAGGGCCTGCCTCAAAAACAGTTTGGATTGCCAGTCGGCTCGTTCACCAGCGCGTTTGACGGGAGTACAGTTTTTCAGTTTCAACCATTCACGAACAAGAATGCGTTGGTTCTGAGCAGCGAGACTGGCCTTTCATCCGGCACTTTGACGCTCGCAACCCCAGTTCAATATCAGAAAATTGCCGTTATCGCTAATTCCGCGAGCGGAGGAGGAACTCCCCAATTGGTTCTGCATTTTGCCGGAGGTAGCTCTATCACTGCCAGCTATAACGCTCAGGATTGGTTCTTAAACCCGGGATTTGCTCTGCAAGGTGTGGATCGGATCTACCTTAACAACGGTCTGACCGAAGGAGGGCCAAGCGATCCTCGATTTTACCAAACCACGATTGATTTGGCAGCAGCCCTGGGAACCAATAATAAGCCTTTGGTGAGCCTAACATTCAGCAAGGCTGCAGGAGTGGGAGCAACCGCGATTTATGCCATCAGTGGTTTTCCAACCTCGGCAGTGGGCGTTGCGTCCATAACCAATATCGAAGCAACAAATGTCGAGGCGCAAAGTGCAACCATTACGGGGTTCGTTTCGGATACCGGGGGCGACGCTCCTAATATCACGATTTACTACGGCACAGCGAACGGCGGAACAAACTCGACCGCATGGGATGCCCGGGTAAATCTACGCAAACAGACCGGGAGCTTTAGCCAACAACTCACGAATCTGGCACAAAACACCTCTTATTTTGTGGCGGTGCAAGCAGTCAATTTGGCCGGGACAGTTTGGGCTTCATCCTCCGATCGATTTAGCACAACTGTTCTCAAATTGCCGCAGGTCCAGCTCGTTCCTGCGATCGACATAGAATCCAGCCAAGCCACGATCACAGGCCAAGTGCTCGACGCCGGAGGCGACATTCCGAATGTGAATCTGTATTATGGAACATTCGACGCGGGCACTAATGCAAGTGCCTGGACGTATATGATTCCCCTTGGGTTTCAAGCAGCAGGATTTGCCCAACCCGTAACTGCGCTTACCGCCAACACCACGTATTTCGCCACCGCAGAAGCAATTAATGCTGCGGGAAAAATTTGGACCGACAGTATTCAGTTTACCACCTGGCCTACGAATGCTGCGACCATGTTCGCCGCTGTTTTGACGCACCATAACGACAACGCCCGCACCGGTGCAAATCTCGATGAGCACATTTTGACTGCGAAAAACGTGAACACCAACCAGTTTGGTCTCGTATTTAGCAGGTCCGTCGACGACCAGGTTTACGCCCAACCTTTAGTCATGACCAACGTGAGCATCCCTGGTCGTGGGACGCGTAATCTCCTGATCGTTGCCACAGTGAATGATTCTGTATACGGCTTTGATGCCGATGATGCTTCACTGTCGGTGCCGTACTGGCACGCAAGTCTTCTCGGGTCCAATGCCGTGGCGCCACGAAACAGTGATATGACCGGGGCATGTGGAGGCTTTTATCAGGATTTCAGCGGAAAAATCGGAATCGTTGGAACGCCGGTCATCGATTCCTCAACAGGGACCATGTACGTGGTCGCTCGAACGAAGGAGAGTAATGGCAGCTTTGTTCAACGATTGCATGCGCTCGACCTCGCGAATGGTCTGGAGATGAGCAACAGCCCCGTCGCAATCGTGGCAACTTACCGCGGTAACGGCGCGGGTAGCCTGAACAATACAATAATGTTCGATTCGCAACGGCAAAATCAAAGGCCCGGATTAGCACTTGTGAACGGTGTCGTTTACATCGGCTGGTCGTCGCATTGTGATTGGGGTCCTTATCATGGTTGGGTAATCGGATATGATGCAGCGACTCTCAAGCAGGTGGTGGTGTTCAATAATACTCCAAATGGCTACAATGGAGGCATTTGGATGAGCGGTCAGGCTCCGGCTGCTGACGATAGTGGAAATCTTTACCTTTCCGTTGGCAACGGTACCGTGGGAGATGGCGGAGACCTCGGAAGTGTCGTAAATCGAGGTGAGAGCTTCTTAAAATTATCCCGTGCCGGAAGCGCGCTGAACGTTTCCAGTTGGTTCACCCCGTATAACTGGCAAGAACTCGAGAATGGCGACGTGGATTTGGGTTCAGGCGGCCTTTTATTAATTCCCGGTACGAAGCTCGCATTTTCGGGGGGCAAGCAAGGGGTCGTGTATCTCGTCAACAGGGATAAAATGGGCGGTTTGAGCTCGGGCAATGCAGATACTAACATCGTTCAAACCTTCCAAGTAACGCCTGACGAGGTGCATGGCGGACCGGTATGGTGGGATGGACCGGATGGTTCGTACAGCTACATTTGGCCAGCATCCGTGAATTTGCAGCAATACGAATTCGACTGGAGCATGCAAAAATTCACTCTGCCCGCATATGCTCAAGGCCAACCGACAGCGCCTGTGGGTCAGCCCGGCGGCATCCTGTCGCTTTCGGCAAACCACACAAATGCCAACACCGCCATCCTTTGGGCTTCCCATCAACTTTCTGGGGATGCGAACCAAAGCGTACGCCCTGGCATCCTTCGGGCGTATAATGCTCAAAACGTGGGGCAAGAGCTCTGGAATTCAGAGCAGATCCGAACTCGCGATTCCGTAGGAAACTTTGCAAAATTCGTTCCACCGAGGGTTGCGAATGGGAAAGTCTACCTGGCTACCTTTTCGGGGCGCGTGAATGTCTATGGGCTCATGCCACCTCCTCGTTTGACGGTCGGCACAAGCAGTCGCGCCATTGATTTATCGTGGCCCGCGATAGGGCCAATCCCGGACGTCCTTCAAGCAAAGACAAACCTCACATTAGGCGATTGGCTGGACGTGACAAATTCTATACGGCAAACGAATGGAACCTTCAGGGTTACTACACCGATCACCGAAGGAAGCATGTTCTATCGCTTGAAGCATTGATGCATGAGGGTCGGTTGCGCCCTCGATCTGAAGCACCGCTCGTGCTCAAGGACGCGGACCGTTTGACCATATCCGGCGCGACTCGCTCAGGTTTTAAGCATTACGCTTCGTGGGCCCATCCGAATACTCCTGTTGGTTCAGTTAGAACTCTGTAACACATATGTCAATCACCACTCATCACCACTCATTATCAACGCTTCCCAGACTCTTAAGAGCGCCTGTCCCGACCTTGCGATATTTTAAAAGGAAGCAACAATGGTAATACGTGGAGATTTGCAAATTTCACCACTGTTTAACACGACCGCTGCTCGTTGTGCTGATGTTGTGCCTCGAATCATCGCGGTCCGAATTCGTGCTTTAGAAACCATTTCGGACAGTGATCCGTTGCGGTCGAAAACCCGTCCGACAATTCGTCGGTTCTTTGCCCTCATTCTGAATACGCACCCAACCAGAAGCCGCCTGAAAACGAAGTTATTTGCACGCCCACAAGTGACTTCCGCGGCGACCTAAAATGTGGTCGGCCGGTGCCGAGCTCTCGAGGCGGGAGCGATATCGTGAAAGAAACTCTCCGCCACATAAACGACCTGTTCGTAGCCTCTCTCATTTCCTCAAGGATGTGGAACTTCGCTTTTCCTCGGCTCAGTTCCTCGAATACGATAATTGGTTGTCACGGCGTTAGCTACCACTGGGCCGAGATAAGTGGTCACCTCAGCGGCGCGGACGAATTGTTGTCCGTTGATTTTGCTGGCGGCCAGCGCATCCGCATTTTCCTTTGTCGTGCGTATCGTCATTACTGTCCGACGAGCTGGCATGGACATCTTAATCGAGGCAGCATTCGGAGCGTAACTTCCAATCCCTCTTCTGGAAGGTATTTTGGCCGAAGGGGGCGCAGGAATGCCGGAAGCGTCACCTGCAGCTTGTGCAATGGGCTTCGCGTCAGATTCGGGGCGTGTTCCATTTACAACGACTCCCGAAACGAACGGCAAAACACTTGGCTGGCCGTAAATTGTAACCACCACGCACTCGGTTGCTTTCAAATGCCGCAGATTGGACACATTTTTAAGAACCTCCACAACACGGCTCTTCAGGGTCTCGACGAGTTTGGAATCGTAATGTTCACCGTTTTCGCCGGGCATGGTCCGCCACAGCTCAGAGTAGGTTTGGCTCGGATCTGTAAGGGCACGCCGGGCCTCTTCCCACTCGGAGTTTGAGTTAGGGGGCGATTGTGGGTTGTCCCGTTCCGACCCCGGTTCCACTAAAGGGAATGGGACTCTCAGATTAAGAATCGCGCCAAAACCTTGAATATATTGTGCCTCCACAGAGCGGCCACTGGTTTTGAGAAGCATCGGAATCCCCAGCTTATACTCATTTTCTTCAGATTGGTCACCCAGCGCCTGTTCAAGGCTTTTGGCCAGAATCAGGGACAGGATGTTTAGATCCTCGGTGATCTCATCGATGGTCTTTGGATCCAGCGGACTGAAAGAAATAATAGAGACTGGGTTTGCTGCGTCCCGCGCTGCGACCCTGGCGTAATCCTGGGCGACTTTGATGGAATCATAGTCTGGTTTCGTTGGCACAAAGGCTGTTCCTGGGGACGGCGCGATTCCCTTCTGGTAAGCCTCGCGTTGGAGCGAGATCGCTCTGCCGGTCGACACCGTGGAGGATTGTGGTTGCCCGACGTCCGCCGCGTTCACGTCGAGGGCGTCGGTAATCTGGGGGTCCGCCCAAGCAAGCGAGAATGCGCAAATCGTGGCGGTAATTGCTGCCAGTGCAGTCTTCATATGCTTCGATAAGCTTAATGGTTATTCATTTCTGATAGTCACCACCGTATCAGCCACAGTATCAGCTAGTTCATTAAGTCGGACGCTGTTTTCCTGCAGATCAGTGTCCGCTGCCGAAACAGCGGTTTCCAGGTCCCGTCGCAGCGAGACGTAGTCTGCGATTTGCTGGTTTCTGACGGTCGTTATCAATTCCAGCAGGCGCCTTTGATGCTCATCCAGTTGTTGATGAACAAGCTGCAAGGTGTCGACGGCTATTCCTGTGCTCTGAGCTGTGCCTTTCACCGCATCGTCCAAAGCTCCTTTAAACCCCTCGCGTAGTTGCTTTTGGAAATCTTCCTGGGCCTTTCGGTTTGGATCTATAGCAGCCAGTAAATCGTTGCGTAGTTGGCCGCGAACTTCTTCGCGAACTCGCTCGGCAATAACCCTCTCCGAAGCGCCAGGCCGAATTGATAGCCGGCCTAAAGTGAATCCAACGTACAAAACGATTGCGGCCGCCACCGCCCAGCGCACCACTGTCGTCACTGCAAATGAACGTTTCAGATGCCTTGCTGTCGTGCGAGTTTGATCTTGGTCCGCCAGTCGTTCAAGCTTTTGCACGCTCCGACGCCAGCCTGCAAGTTCTGCGC
This sequence comes from Verrucomicrobiia bacterium, assembly GCA_035651635.1. GTDB lineage: Bacteria > Verrucomicrobiota > Verrucomicrobiia > Limisphaerales > UBA8199 > JANXQE01. Next base: position 34,553 of record DASRFK010000013.1, read on the forward strand.
TGCAGTCAGGGCACTCCTTAAGATGTTGAAACAGACGGGCCTTATCCTGAGCGGAGACGTCACCCTCCATGTAAAGCAACCATTCTTCCGGGCGTGGATGATTCATAAGGTTTTGATCTAGGTTCCTCTTGTTTTATGAAAAAGCTCAGTTTGTCTTTTTACCCAATTGCGGCTCCAAAACACGGGTAATCTGTGACAATCCGGCCGCTATCCGCGACGCGGCTGTTGTTTCGGGGATTTGCAAAATCTCAGCAATCTCTCGCAGTTTGAGCCCGTCGCAATATCGAAGGACCAAAGCTGCGCGCTGGATTTCAGGCAAGTGAACAAGGGCCTGGCGGACCAGTTCGCACTCCTCGCCTGAAACAAGCCGTTGGTCCGGCGCGGGTTCCTCGGACAGTTTTTCGGCACTGACCTCCTCATCGCTCCTCTCGGCGCTTAGCGAGCATTCGTTGCGCCGTGTCCTTCGGCGTAACTCGTCATAGCAAAGATTCAGAGCGATGCGCCAAAGCCAAGTGGAGAATTTCGCCTCGGGGCGAAACTCCTTTCGCTTGGCGAAGACACGAGCGAAGGCTTCCTGGGCAATATCCTCGCCCCGATGAACATCTCCCGTCATACGCGCACAAAGGTTACGGATCGGCCCTTGCCAGCGCTCGAGGAGTCGTGCGAATGCAACGTGGTCGTCTTGCATCTGGACCCGCCACATAGCCTGTTCGTCGGTCATCAACGAATGATGGGCTTGGCCTACTTTTTGTTGCCCCGAGCGTTCAGACCAATCTTGGTCTTCCTGGTTTCTGGCATAAATGGCCAGCATACCCAGTGCTACGTGCGATGTATGAATTTCCACGAGAAAATCCCTCTCCAATTTCGGACCCTTCACTTCGCTGTTTTGAGCTTAGTCGTTCTTGTGAGTGGGTGGATCATGAAGGCGCAACTTAGCGATCATTACGGTGTTGGCATTGACACCATGAACTGGCTCTTTCCGGTCGGTTTGAGATTACTGGTTTCGATAGCGTGCCTGTTGATTTGCATGGTGGTGGCACTCGTCTTCTGGCGACAGCCAAATCCCCCTCCGTTCTCGGTGTTGCACCGGCCGTTCTCAAGGCCGTTACCACTGCGCGATCAAATTCTCCATTGGATCCCGTCTGCTTCATCTTGGAGTTGGGTGCCGCGCCTGGAGGATATAGTGCTCGGCAGACGAAAACCGGTCAACGTTTACGCGGACGTCATCGCGCTGCAAGATTCGAGCGTCGAAGGTCTTCACTCCAGTTTGGCGCTCGGTAGGCCCAGTTTTTCGGACACGAACGGCTTACAAGTTTGGTTCCTTGGCGGTCGCGAGCTCAGATCATTGCGTGGCACTCTGAAGAGCACGCCTGGAGCTGATTTTTTAAGCCATCCAAGAATTAGCACGGCAGACGGATGTGAATGCTCCATGTTTGTGGGCGAATCCCATTGTCCTGAATGGGTCCACCAATGACGTCGGCCTGAAAGCTGCCTTTTCCCGCGGGTTCGCAAGGAATCTACCGACCTGTTTGCGGTGGTTTCGTTCTCGGAGTTGGTGACCAACCAAACGGGTTTACCACATGGTTCTAACGCAGCCAGCGTCGTCTCGATTCAGACAAACCTGGATTTTGCGGCCAGGCTCCAAGTTACGAAGGGAAGCGGTTTCCTCTTGCTGGATGGGAACTCTGTCGGTGCGGCTCGCAAGCGCTTCGGCGCGCTTATCGAATCTCCTTAGGACAGAGAGTTTGTCCCAGGCTTGGCTATGCTGTGGGCATGATTTTGGCAGTGGTAGGCCTTTGTCGGTTTCTTCCTGGGCAGAAGCACCGATTCTCATGATTCTCATGCTTGCACCTGCTTCTCCTGTTGACATTCTACAAGGGCCGAGCGTAGTGTTCCTGCAGACAGCCTAGGAAACGTTATGAGCAAAGACAAAATGGATCTTTTGCAGGGCACCTTGGACCTGCTGATTCTCAAAGCACTCAAGCTTGGGCCGATGCATGGGTTTGGCATCTCCGTCCTGATTCGGCAAATGTCGGAGGACGTGTTGAGAGTGGAACAAGGCTCGCTTTATCCCGCCCTGTACCGCTTGGAACGGCAAGGATGGATCAGTTCCGAGTGGGGAGTGTCCGACAATAACCGAAAGGCGAAGTTCTACAAATTGACAGTCGCTGGACGGAAACAATTAGTCGAGGAAACCTCCAATTGGGAGAAGCTTTCAAGGGCCATTAACCTCATCGTGCGACCAGCCTAAACTTCCTTGCCCCGTGAAATGGAGGCAACAACTTCTGGCCCGATTCCGCAGCCTTTTCCGAAAGGCTGAGCTTGACTCGGAGATGGACGCTGAGATGCGTTTGCATATCGAACTGCAGAGGCAGGAGAACATCGAGGGTGGTATGGCCCCCGAACAGGCGCATGACGCAGCGGTCCGCGAGTTTGGCTGGTTGGAATCCGTCAAAGAGATTTGCCGCGACCAACGTGGGGTAGCTTGGCTGGATAATCTGTTCCAGGATGTGTTCTTTGGTTTGCGGATGCTGCGAAAAGCTCCGGCTTTCACAGCTGTAGTAATCCTCTCCATGGCCCTTGGTGTTGGCGCTACTACGGCAATTTACAGCGTGGTCAACACCATACTGCTCAATCCGGTTCCGGGGACACAACCAGACCGACTCATGCAGATTGCCGAGCAGAATTATACGCAAGGTCTTTTTGCGAAGGAAAACAACATGCCGGCATTTTATGGGGTATCGCCACCGGCGCTCGAAGCCTTAGGTGATGCTGGGGATTTCTTCTCTGATTTCGCATGGTTTGACAGCGCTGGCATGGAAAGAAGCGCGGGGGATTTTACTGAAAACGAGGGCGGAGCGTGGGTGTCGCCAAACTTCTTCTCACTGCTTCGGGTTCAACCTTTGTTGGGGCGCACTTTTGCCAGAGACGAACTGACGCCCGTCGACGAGAATCGGCGGCCTATCGGGGATTCTGTCATTGTCCTGAGTTATTCCTGGTGGCAATCACTGTTCGGCGGCGATCCTTATATCATAGGTAAACGGATTAAACTCAGCGGGCAGCACTTCACCATCATAGGCGTGATGCCGCGCAGGTTCCAGTTTCCAGCCGGCTACACAAAATTTTGGGTAGCGGCTGAACCGCTGAGAGAACGACCAAACTTCATGACCCCCGCCAACACTCGCGTGCTGGTGC
>DASRFK010000014.1:0-34028 GCA_035651635.1 Verrucomicrobiia bacterium
GGAAAACAGGGAACTTCAGAACTGGAAGCTCAGGCCGAAATCGAACCGGGGCTGGCCGGCTTCCGTCAAAGGCGTGCTGTTCAAGGGCCAGGAGAAAAGGAAACGTGCGTCCCAATGCGGGGAAATACTGGCGACCGCACCGAAACCGGTGCCCCACAGGGAAGTGTGGCCCAGCCGCCCATTGGGGTCAACGAGATACCCCTGGGCATAATCCATAAAAATCGAGCCACGGACAATCAGCGGGGTTTTGCCGTAAACCGTGCCGAGGATATGGGGCGGAGTTTTGATCTCGGAAGTGATACGCCAGCCCGTGTCGGAGAAGATTTCCCCTTCACGGTAGCCGCGGACACCGTTGAGGCCGCCGATGCCAAATTGTTCATTGCTGATGAGGGGTTGGTTGGCCCATTGGCCATCCACGCGCGCCAGCAGGTGCCAGTCTCTGTAGAGAATCTGGTCGCGGGTGAGGCTGGGAGTCACGATCTGATAGTAGCCGTTTGCTTTGGTGGACCCGGCAACATTTTGAAACGCTCCTGGATCGGACAACCGCCCGCCGAAGAAATTAGGGCTGTAACCCACGCCAAGAATGGTCGTGCCATACTTGTCCGGGTGGCTGCCATCCCAACGAATCGAGAAAGGCAGGTACTGAACGCTTCTCGTAGTCGTGGGTACCGGCGAGAAAACGCTGCTGATTACCGGCGGGTTGGGCTGGCCGAAAGAATTGATGGTAATTTCGGTGAACTTGAAAACGTTGGTTTTGCTGCTGTTCAGGTCGTAGGTCTTGAAATCAAAGCCACCTGATAGAGTCGAGCGCCATCCGCTGACCTGCGGCAGTGGCGCCGTGAGCCGGAATCCCAAGGCATTATTGACAGTGACATCATCCTGAACGTCCTGCCGAAACACCTGGCGCACACCCGGCACATTGTAGATCTGTTCTGCAGGAAATTGCTCCAACCCCGTATCGATGGTCGAACGGCTTGCATACAGGTTCAATTCCGGGCGACCCGACGAAGGCGGCAGACGGAATTTGCGTGTCGCTTCGTCGTAACCGAAATTGCCGGGCGCCACGGAAATCGAGTTTTCCACCGCTTCGGCGGTACTGAGAGGCATGCGATAAAAGGCGCTGTAGTTGGCCACCAGGGGGAGATCATAGAAATCCCATGCGTCTTTGGGTTTGTACGTTTCGGGAGAAAAACTGTATTGCACGCCAATCGAATGTTCCAGCTGCCACAGATTATTGTACGTGGCCGACGAGTTTACCCTGAGTTCCGGCGTACCCGGAGAGCTTTGGTTGTTCAGCTCGACCTTGGCATGCAATGGCAGGCGATCCTTTACGTTCAGAATCAAGTCGGTCGTGCTCGACGTAGGGCCGGGCGCCATTTCGCCATAGATCTGCCGATCCTGGTTCTGATTGGCCCGATCAAGCTCGGCCTGAAAGACGGGGCCGTGCAAAATGATGTTGGTATGCAGGCTGGGCAGCGCCCGCATGACGTTGTTGGAGCTGAAATAATGGTTCTTGGTAACCAGAATGTCGGCCAGTTTTCCTTCGAAGACTCGGATCTTCACGTAACCGTTGGTGATCTGCTGCTGGGGCACTGACACCGCAACGGTCGGGTAGCCGCGATCTCGATATTCATTTTGCAGGTCGGATGCAGCTTGAACGATGTCGTTGACGGTAATATTTGTCCCGGTGCGTTTGGCGAAAATCGACATTAGCGTGTTGGTCGACAGCAGCGTATCCCCCGTAATTTCGTAGCCTTTCACGGGGAACCCCGGCGGGGCGTTGGTTTTGGCGGCGGCTGTCCCACCGGGCGTGGCTGAACCGCGCGCGAGCGCCAGCGCTCCAATCGTGTTGGTAAAGGGTCTGCCGGAGATCAGAATTTGCGGCACGGCGGCTCGGAATAGGTTCATGGTGACCACACCGTTGGTCGCTCGCTCTGAAGGGATCGCCACGCTCAGGTTCGTATAACCGGCATTCCAATAAGCTGCTTGCACCGCCGCCGCGGCACTGGCCAGCTCCGTCAGGCTGACGTTTGTTCCCGTGAATTTAGACACGACCGAGTTGATGGTGTCGCGGGAGAGGGCCGCCCCTCCGTGGACCACATAGCTTTGCACGTTAAAGGTCATCGAGGTCGTTGTTGGCGACTCCGCGGCCAGCGGTCCTGCATATGCCAACGACAAAACGCAGGCCGCGAGGAAGAGAAAATGCGTTGGATGAACTTGGAGGCGCGGCTGGAGGGTAGGCGGACGCCGTTTTACAATTTCAGGCCGGAGCCATGGGATCGAAACGCCGCGAGGTGCGTATCGCCGGGGCGGCAAGCGTGGAGACTGGCCGGGACGTTCCATTCCAGGTACGCGGCCAGTATTTCAAAACTGACTGGCGGAAACGCCATCGGCCTTTAAGAGCCGCGATGACAGCCGCAATATTTTAACGCGCAACCGCTTAATAAAAAAGCCCGCGGATTGCCCCGTGGGGAGCTGGTCAGTCATCCGCGGGACGATAGGGTGGAGCGATGACGAAGGGGTGGCAGAACCGTTACGATTAAGTTACGAGGGAAAAGCGGAAAGCGGGAAAGCGAAAAAGCGGGAACGGGGAGCTTTAGTTTCGATTCGGGTACAAAAAGCGAGGCCGGTTCAGCACCGGCCTCGCCTGAATCAGAGGTTGCGACCGGATGGCTTAGTAGTCCATCTCGCCGCCCATGCCACCGTGTCCGCCCGGCATCGGAGCTTTCTTCTCCTTTTCGGGGATCTCGGTGATCAGGCATTCGGTCGTCAGCAACAAGCCGGCGATAGAGGCCGCGTTCTGGAGCGCCGTGCGGGTGACTTTCTTAGGATCCACCACGCCCGCCTTGACCAGGTCTTCATAGACGCCGGTCGAGACGTTATAGCCTTCGTTGCCCTTGCGCTTCTTGGTTTCCTGAACCACCACCGAACCTTCAACGCCGGCATTTTCAGCCAGGGCACGGGTCGGGAACTCAATGGCGCGCTTGACGATATCCACGCCGATGCGTTCGTCGTCGTTCTCGGGCTTGACGGTGTCAATCGCCGCCAGGGTGCGCAGCAGCGCCACGCCACCGCCAGGCACAATGCCTTCTTCAACGGCCGCGCGGGTTGCGTGCAGCGCGTCCTCGACGCGGGCTTTCTTTTCCTTCATCTCAGTCTCGGTGGCGGCACCGACATTGATGACGGCCACACCGCCGGCGAGCTTGGCCAGGCGTTCCTGGAGCTTCTCGCGGTCGTAGTCCGAGGTGGTCTCTTCGATCTGGCGCCGGATCTGGTTGACCCGGCCCTGGATCTCAGAGCTCTTGCCGCCGCCTTCGACGATGGTGGTGTTTTCTTTGTCCACCACGACGCTCTTGGCGCGGCCCAAATCATCGAGGTTCAGGCTCTCGAGCTTAATGCCGAGGTCTTCGCTGATGAACTTGCCACCGGAGAGGATGGCGATGTCTTCGCACATGGCTTTGCGGCGATCGCCGAAGCCAGGAGCTTTGACCGCGCACACGTTCAAGGTGCCGCGCAGTTTGTTGACCACCAGAGTCGCCAAGGCTTCGCCTTCGACTTCTTCGGCAATGATCAACAGGGGCTTGCCGACTTTGGCAACCTTCTCGAGCACCGGCAGGAGGTCCTTGAGGCTGCTGATCTTCTTTTCATAGATCAGGATATACGCGTCTTCCAGGCGGGTCTCCATCGTCTCCGCGTTGGTCACGAAGTAGGGAGAAAGATAGCCTTTGTCGAATTGCATACCTTCGACAACGTCGAGGGTAGTTTCGATCGACTTGGCCTCTTCGACCGTGATCGTGCCGTCCTTGCCGACTTTATCCATCGCGTCGGCGATGATTTCGCCAATGGTGTTGTCCCAGTTGGCGGAGACGGTCGCGACCTGCTTGATTTCCTCTTTGTCTTTGACCTTCTTGGCGATCTTGTCGAGCTGCTCGACGGAGGCGGCCACGGCCTTGTTAATGCCGCGTTGGATGCCGATTGGGTTGGCTCCGGAAGTAACGTACTTCAGGCCTTCGCGATAGATGGCTTCGGCGAGCACCGTCGCGGTGGTCGTGCCATCGCCGGCGGCGTCGCTGGTTTTGCTGGCCACTTCGCGCACCATCTGGGCGCCCATGTTTTCATAGGGGTCTTCCAGCTCGATTTCCTTGGCTACGGTCACGCCGTCTTTGGTGACGGTCGGTGAGCCAAACTTTTTGTCGAGGACCACGTTGCGACCTTTGGGGCCGAGCGTGGCGGCGACCGCCTTGGCGAGTTTACTAACGCCCTTTAACAGGGTTTGACGAGCATTCTCGTCGAAGATCAATTGTTTTGCTGCCATATGCTTCTAGTTAATCAGTTCTTGGTTGAGAGTTGAGCGTTACTCCAGGACAGCCAGGACGTCGTCCGAATTGAGGATCTTGAATTCCTTGCCATCGAGTTTGATTTCGGTGCCACCGTACTTGCTCACCAGCACGCGGTCACCCTTCTTGACTTCAAACGGAACTTTCTTCCCGTTGTCATCGGTCTTGCCCGTCCCGAGGGCCACGACCAGGCTTTCCATGGGTTTTTCTTTGGCGGTGTCAGGGATGATGATGCCGCCCTTCTTGACTTCTTTCTCTTCGACCGCTTCCACCAGGATGCGATCACCGAGAGGTTTTACGTTTAGTGCCATAGTTTGGTTTTTTTCTGTTGGTTTTAGACTTTAATCAAAATCCACCCGCACTCACGGGGGAAAAATCACTGACTTGTGTTCCCAGCGCCAAAAACGAGCGCCCCGATTCAGACAAACCGGGGCGCTCGCTGGTAAAACTCAGCTCTTCTTTTCGTCGACTACTTCCGCGTCGATGATCGGACCTTCGTCCTTCCTGGCCTCGCTACCCGTCGGACCGGCCCCGGCCGAACCATCCGGCGCAGCGCCGGGCTGGCCTGGTTCCTTGCCAGCGCGAGCTTTCTCGCTGGCGGCCTTGTACAGTTCGGCGGAAACCGCCTGCCACGCTTCGTTAAGCTTTTCGTTGGCTGAACGTATGGTCGAAGCGTCGCCACCCTTGAGGGCTTCTTTCACTTCTTTGATAGCATCCTCGATCTTGCTCTTGTCGGCTCCGGAGATCTTGTCGGCGCTGTCCTTGAGCATTTTTTCCGAACGATAAACGGAATTGTCCGCTTCGTTGCGCACCTCGACCGCTTCGCGCTGTTTCTTGTCTTCGTCCGCATGAGCTTCAGCGTCGCGACGCATCTTCTCGATCTCGTCCTTGCTCAAGCCGCTGCTGGCCGTGATCGTGATCTTCTGTTCTTTGCCGGTGCCCAGGTCCTTGGCGCTGACATGCAGGATGCCATTGGCATCGATATCAAAGGTGACTTCGATTTGCGGCATGCCCCGCGGAGCTGGAGGAATATCCGTCAGGTGGAACTTGCCGATGGTTTTATTGTCCCGAGCCAGTTGCCGCTCGCCTTGGAGCACGTGGATTTCCACACCCGGCTGGTTGTCGGACGCGGTTGAAAAGATTTCCGATTTGCGGGTCGGAATCGTGGTGTTGCGCTCGATCAGCTTGGTGAACACGCCGCCCAACGTCTCGATTCCCAGAGAGAGCGGGGTGACATCCAGCAAAAGCACGTCTTTGACTTCGCCCTTGAGCACGCCGGCCTGGATCGCGGCGCCCACCGCAACCACTTCGTCCGGGTTAACTCCCTGATGCGGTGGCTTGCTGACTAGCGACCTGGCCGTATCGACGACCTTGGGCATGCGCGTCATGCCGCCGACCAGGACCAACTCGTCGATTTTCTCGGCGCCAATGCCGGCGTCGCGCAGGCAATTCTTCACCGGCGTGATCGTCCGCTCGAACAAATCATCGCAGAGCTGTTCCATCTTGGCGCGGGTCAGCTTCATGGTGATATGTTTGGGCCCGCTCGCATCGGCCGTGATGAATGGCAGGTTGATGTCATACACCTGCGAGCTCGACAGCGCGATTTTGGCTTTTTCGGCCTCTTCTTTAATGCGCTGCAAAGCGTCCGGCTGCTTCCGCAGGTCCATCCCGTGCTCCTTGCGGAATTCGTCCAGGATCCAATCCATGATCCGACCGTCCCAGTCGTCACCACCCAGGTGCGTGTCGCCATTGGTGGCTTTGACTTCGAACACTCCATCGCCGATTTCCAGGACGGAAATATCAAACGTGCCGCCGCCTAAATCGTAAACGGCGATTTCCTCGTCTTTCTTTTTATCCAGGCCGTAGGCGAGGGAAGCCGCCGTGGGCTCGTTGATGATGCGAAGGACCTCGAGGCCGGCAATGCGCCCGGCGTCTTTGGTCGCCTGGCGCTGCGAATCGTTGAAGTAAGCCGGAACGGTAATGACTGCCTGGTTGATCTTCTCGCCCAGGCGCATCTCCGCGTCCGATTTGAGCTTGGCCAAAATCATGGCCGAAACTTCAGCTGGGCTGTACTGCTTGGGCTTGCCGTCCACTTCGACCTCGACGTAGGCATCCCCGTTAGGGCCCGAGACAACTTTGTAGGGCACGCGCTTGCGTTCCTCTTCAACTTCGCTGAATTTGCGGCCCATGAACCGCTTGATCGAATAAATCGTATTGCGCGAGTTCGTGACCGCCTGGCGTTTGGCGGCATCACCCACCAGGCGCTCGCCGGTTTTCGTGAAAGCCACCACCGAAGGCGTGACTCGGCGCCCTTCCGAGTTCTCCAATACGGTCGGTTCCCCGCCTTCCATAACCGCCATGCAGGAGTTGGTCGTTCCCAAATCAATTCCAATTACTTTTGCCATAAAAAGCTCCTAAACTAGATACAAATCCAAGCACCAATAAGCAGCGCCGATGCCACCGCTAATGGCAATGTCGTAAAGTCCTGTAGATAGGCAGCTTATCGTTTTTAAGCATAATCGTGGCGCATTTCTCAAACTGTGCCAGATGGGACATTTTGACGCACATCTCACTCGGATGTCTCACTCCGAATTGTCCCGACTCTGACGCCGAAAACGGGTGAGCAGCCTAGCCATTCAACCGCGAATGGACACGAACGGACGCGAATAGGAGGCGGCGTAAAGGCCAAGAACCAATTGTGCCCGCGAACGAAGGGTTGATGAAGGGATTTTGGCGGCGACGGCGCGGTTGGGGCCGAGGAGGTGACCCAGGCCAAGCCTAAGGTACGACGCCGAGGCTTCTCCCTCTCCTCCTGGTTAGCCTGTGTCGGCCGGCTTTCCAAGGATTTCCGACGACCAGACGCGCCCGCGAAGCCCATCCCAAAGCAGGTAGAACAAGAATAGAAGATTGTATTTTAGGTAGCGTGGGCCCAGGCGCACCGGTTCAGAGACGACGCGAAAGAGCCAGGTCAGCCCCAGACGCTGCATCCAAGCGGGAGCGTCGGGTTTTGTGCCTGCATTGACATCAAAGGCGAATCCCACTGCCAGCACAATCCCGCCGGGGAGTTTATCCCGGTTGCGCGCGATCCAGGCTTGTTGTTTTGGGGTCCCCAAACCTACCCAAATAAAATCCGGAGAAAGCCGCACAATTTCTTCGATGATCTCGCGCTCTGCTTCAGGAGCAAAGTAACCGCTTCTCGTCCCGACAATCTGCAGGTTTGGATTTTGTTGCAAAAAAGACTGCTTCAGCCTATTCAAACATTCCATCGAACCGCCCAAAAAATAGTGCTTGAACGGCGGTGGGCTGGCCATCACGCAATGACGCATAAAGGTTGGACCATAGACGCGATCGCGCAAGTGGGCACCCTGGGCGTTGAGACACCAAATGAGGGGCATCCCGTCGGGAACGAAGTAATCGAACCTCTCCGTCAATTTTCGAAAAACCGCATCGTGCCGGCGCAGCGTGACAATTTGAGTATTCGAAAAATCGACAACAATTGAGCGACCAAACGCGGTTAGCCTCTGAAGTTCGCCTGTGAGCGCGGCGTAGCTCGTAAGCTCGAGTGAGGTCCCCAGGATTCCGAGCGACCGGGAAGTACCACTTGGGGCGGGCGCGATACAGCCGCGGTGAGGCATTCGAGTGCCTTTTTCTTTTTCGCTAATGTCAGGATTGCCCATTGAGAGTCAGGATGCACTGATGGTGGCGGGTCGTTCGAACGCGCGCTGTCGCAGCATTTCAAGGATAGCGCCAACGCGCGCACTGGCAAGCTGGGCAAAACTGAACTGTTTGGCTCTTCTCAGTCCTGCGGATCGCAACTGCTCAAACATGGCGTCGTCGGTGCATACGCGCAGCAATGCCTCACCCGCCTGAATTGTATCTGTGAAATCAACGAACATCGCTGAACCCGCCGTTACTTCGCGCAAGACGGGCAGATCTTGAAGTACACAGGGACAACCGCAAGCCATCGCTTCAATTACTGTGCGGCCGAACGTCTCTTCAGCGGTCGACAACAGATGCGCTCGCGCTCCTCGGTAAAGCGCTGGCAACTGCTCATCAGATACCCAACCAAGGAAACGCACGTTCTGGCTGATCCCGAGTTGTGCCGCAGCTTTTTCGGCAACCACCCTCCCTCCATTCCAATCGCCTCCCACCAGGATCAAAGGAAACTTCGACCGCACCTGCAACGGCAATCGTGCATAGCCGCGCAAGGCAAGCTCCGCTCGCTTGTAGGGATAGAAATTGCTCGCCCAAAGCAGGTAACTTCCCGCCGGAAATCCGATGGCGCCAGGGCCATCAGGCCTGAACGTGTCATGGCAAAGGCCCTCGTAACTAACGAGCAAACGGCCTGGCTCCACTGCGAGTTTGCTGGCAACCCAATTCGAGTTGGCGATAACCAGCGAGGCGCATTTGACACCATGGTTCACAGCCCAGCGGCGATATCTGGCGCGGAGCCCTCCTCCCGGTCGTAGGTGGTGGAGCGTGAACACGTGCATTACCGTCGGTAGGTTTGCTCGAACCACGGGACAAAAACCTACCGTAAGCAAAGCCGCCGCTCCGCCTCGCTTCGCCATGGGCGCAACTCGAAAATGATCTGCCCATAATCTCGCATATAATCGGTCGTTTGCGGCAAACCGACGAACCACTTTGACGCGGTCATCGGCAACCGACCACGGTTGCTCGGGCCCAGCGAAGATTAACCATCTCACCTCGGGGAAGGCAGCGAGCGCTTCCGACACAAATGCGGGGAATAGAGTGGATAACCCGGTGCGGCGCCTGGGATTCTCACACAGGATGGACAGCGCCAGTTGAACCCCTTGAAATCCGGGGCTGCGCGTCATAAAAAAACGCACGCAGCGCGTTCCATCATTAACAGGATTGCCACAATAACGTTGTTCACGTCGAGCTACTGCCAGTCCCATTAATCAGGTGAAAAACGATGTCCTGGCGAAAGGATCACGGACCCGGGGGAAAGTCTAGAGAGAACCCCGCAGAAACTGCAAAGAGATAATTCATGAGGAACTCGCGGCCGATTGCCGCCGCCGTTGCTTGTTTTGCATGGTTGCCAACCCTGCAGCAACGCTATAATTTCGGGTTTGGCTTTGCTTATTTCGTCGGCAATAAACGACTTGCTACTGCAATGCACGGCCCCTGAGAGTTCTTCGATCCGGGGATGAAGTTGCTCGTTTTTGCTCATACCCCGCCGCCGCACCATGGGCAAAGCTACATGGTTCAGCTCATGCTCGACGGCTTTGGCGGCGATCGCCGGAGTCCCCACGGTACCGAAGCCAAGCCGGCAGCCTTTGGCATCGAATGCTATCATGTTAATGCCCGCCTCTCGAGGACCACCCAGGAGATTGGCAGCTTTCAGGCCCGAAAAGTTCCTCTCCTAATCGGATATTGCCTTCAGGCAATCTGGTGCCGATTCCGCTACAACGTCCCTAATTTTTACTATGTCCCTGCTCCGGGAAAGAGCACTGCTGTTTATCGGGACTGGCTGGTGATGATGATTTGCCGGCCGTTTTTCAAAGGTGTCATCCTGCACTGGCACGCGGCAGCCTTGGCAGACTGGCTGGAAAATTCCGCTTCATGGATTACGCGCTGGCTCACCCAACGCCTGCTTGGTCACCCTGAATTGAGCATTGTACTTTCGCAGTACAATATCAAGGATGGCCAAAAGGTCTGCTCGCGACAGATACGAATTGTTCAGAATGGAATTGCCGATCCATGCCCTGAATTCGAGCGCGAGGTACTGCCACGGCGCTTAGCTCGCCTATCCGCGCGCAAGAAACTAATGACCAGCGGAGTCCTGACCCCCGATGAACGTGCTCAGACAGGACCGGACCCGCACGTGGTGCAGGTTCTTTATCTTTCGCAGTGTTCGCGCCAAAAAGGGCTTTTCGACGCACTCGATGCCGTAGCGCTCGCGAACACCATGCTGAAGGGCTCCGATTCTCGCTTGCGCTTTCAGTTGCAGGTTGCCGGTGAGTTCGTGGACCCCGAGGAAAAACAGATGTTCGATGCACGCATTGCCAGCCCAGACCTTTGGCTGACTCGGAGCGCTTGGCGTGACGCAGACCAAAACTCGTCACCATCATCCATCGGCTCCGATGATTCTTATCCCGCTGTTGAATATCTCGGCTTTCTATCCTCGGAATTTAAGAACCGATCGCTGGCCAAAGCCGATTGTTTGTGTTTTCCAACTTATTATCACGCCGAGAGCTTTGGCCTGGTCATAATCGAGGCTATGGCCTTTGGTCTTCCCGTGCTCGTAAGCCGCTGGCGATCGATTCCGGAGCTTCTTCCTGAAAGTTATCCTGGGTTTGTGGAAGTTCGCTCGCCAACAGCAATAGCTAAAGCTCTTCATGCTCTGCTTTTGGACCCAGGGGAAAACCTGAGAAGCCATTTTTTACAGAGCTTCTGTCTATCGCGGCATTTAGGCAATCTTGCCGCGGCGCTATTATCCGCCGAGCCTTAACCCTTCAGGTGAATTGGACAGTTCGCCAAACGAAGAGCGTGTTTCAAATTGCAACAGGATGCCGCGTGAGGGCACGCGGCCTACAAGATTGGACTTTAGACGCAATTCTTTGTTGGCCCGGTCCCCGACCGGGCGATTTTCCAAACACGCTCTACGGCTCAAGGCGTTTTTGCGGTCCGAGGCCGGCATGAATTTAAGGTGAGCTCCTCGAAAGGTCTAACGACTATCGGAGAGTTGGTGCGACATTCCGCTGCGTCGAAAAAGGGACTATTGTTCCAGCGATCGGTCCGAGTTCACCAGTGAATTGTTCAAACAACGCGTCGGCCACTTTCAATTTCCGGCGAAGCGAAGGAGATTCTTGGAGAGTTTCAAGCAGGTCGGCTTTAATAGCCGCTCGTTTTGAGGAGGGGCGTGAAACAATAAATTCGTTGATCGATCCATCGGGTGCTCTCAGCCAATCCTCCACGCGGGCCAGGCAGTCGTCGGCCGTCTGTTGGCTCGGCGCCGGGGCGGCGTAGTTGGTTCCAAACCTCAAGTTGAAAGCCTGCAACACGCTCGGAAAATGGTGAATAATGGAGTCAAAGGGCGAAACAAAAAGCTGTTCACGGTACGGCAGCATCGCCCTGTGAAAATCGATGTAGTACTGCAATGAATCCCGCAATGTCAGTTGCCCTTGGAAAAAAATTGTCCACGAGATGACCGGATCAACCGGGCGACGGATCAGGAAAATCCCCGGCTTTCCCAGAGCCAAAGCGTGAATAATGAATGCGGGGATGTGCCAATGGCTGGCGATCGGCACCGTTGGATTGGCAAGCGTAAATGCGGCCACGCAATGAGTGTTAGCCGATCGCGGATAACCTCCAAACCAAACGTCAAACCCCCTCTTAATACAATCGCCTCGATCTCTCAAAATCCCAAACCAACGGTAAAACCTTGGATGTCTCCAGAGTAACCGTCGCCCCACGCGCCGAATCGGAAAGGGACCGCCGCTTAAGAGTGCCCGCACCTTCTTCATCTCCGCACTAATTCTTTCAAGCTGAAAAAGATACAGTCAAGCGTTTTTGTTTCCTCTTGAATCCACCCAATCCCCAGGTCTCCACTGAGGGGCGATTCGTCTGCACATTGGACGCTCCTCAATCGTGCACAGGTTACATGAATGATCCTGGAGGCTCGCCTTCCGTCGAAAATCTATTGGTGGACTCGACGTATGAGTCCTCTCTCTGAGCGTCTATTTAGTGAAAACAACATTAAAGTTGGCTGCCATTCTTGCCAGGCGCAGGGATCGTTTCATTAACCAAGTGTCCGTTCGATGAATTAAACTAAAGATAGGAAAACCGCCAAGACGGCTAAGAAATTTGAAAGGGTAGCCGAAGAGATTAAACGGCTGGACCTGGCAGGAAGAAAAAGGTCGGGCGATGTACTCGAGTTGGGAAACGAAGAGGTTGCTTTCGTCACCCATTTCCCTACGTGAGATCCGCCAGGCGCGGATCATGGCCCAAACTGGATTATGGCCCAAGGGTTCAAATAAGAACATGAGCCGGCCACCAGGTTTGAGAACCCTGGCTAGCTCGTCTCGAAGCACGCCGCATTGATGGGCGAGGTGGTGCAGCGTAGCTTGTCCATAAACCAGATCGAAAGTGGCATCGGCGAACTGCGTCAATCGCAACGCATCGCCACAGAGATAATGAGCATTCTGCAACCCGTCTTTTGCCACTGCCTCCTTCAAGGCGCCGCCCGCCTCGGGGTAGCAATCCAGCGCGATCACCTCAGTCTTTGGAAAGATCCGCGCCATGCCGGCGGCTAATTCTCCAGCACCGCAACAGATTTCCAGAATCCTACCCCCTTTGAGCTCTTCACGACAAAGCTCATTGTATCCACTGATAAAGAGAGGCAGGTCGGATTTAAAATAGTGGGCGCAGCCTGAGAGCAAGGCTTCGACTCGCTGAGAGCTCGGCCGCGCACAGTTTGGAAAGGTGAAGCTAACGGTTGTCGCCATAATGGAAGCAATCGTGACTTCCGGCACGCAGGGATTCCCTGCGGCCACCTATTTTTGCACTGATTCACCAGCGATTGCAATTCCATTTTATCCGATTGAACCCATTCCTTTCCATTCCTTCCATTCCTCCATTCGTAGCGCATCTTGATACTACCACTCGTTGGCCCTCGGCGGCCCAATCGTACTTGCGGAAAGGCCATCGGGTTAGCAGAATCGAGAAGGGTAATGGCGTGGATGGAAGGGCTTTTACTGCTTTCGGATGTCCTTTTTGGATCAGATGTCGCGACTTAGGAATTTTCTTCATTCGCTCGTGTCGGGTTATGTGCTTTTAGGAACGAACGTGGTTTACACGCTCGCCTCCGTGCCGTTGGCCTTGCATTACTTATCCAAGGCCGAATTCGGGCTCTGGGCGCTCACGAGCCAATTGGGCGGTTACATGGCGTTGTTGGATTTCGGCATGAGAGGCTCCGTGTCGCGGATTATGGTCGATTATAAGGATCGGAGGGAAGGTGGCCATTATGGTAGTCTGGTGCAGACCGGCGCGATTGTCGGCACACTTCAGGGATTGGTCGTGTTGGTGGCAGGAACGGCACTCTCATTTTTGGCCGGAGGTTGGCTTGGAGTTGCTCCGGCTTTGATTCACGACTTCTGCTGGCTCATGGCTGGACAAAGCGCGCTCCTGGCCCTAGCCTTCGCGACCGATATCTTCAGGCACATGCTTGGGGCCCACCAACGGTTTGATGTGGCGAACTATTCACGGGTGGCCTCCTTTGCGATTGGCCTTGCCGTTCTCTGGATAGGGTTTGGAGCCGGCGCTGGAGTATTCAGTTTGTTGTGGGCCAGCGGTGCGACGTGGTTGGTGGCGACCTCGCTTACGTTCACCGGTTGCCTCAGGTTGAAATTTCTTCCCTTGGCGGGCCAATGGGGAAGGCCGACAATGGTGCTTTTCAAGGAGTTGTTTGGGTTTGGCGGCGATGTTTTTTTGTTTTCATTGGGCGCCCAATTGGTCAGCGCGAGCCAGGCCATTTTGCTGACACGCTGGTTGGGATTGGAGGCCGCAGCCGCCTGGAGCGTCTGCACACGAGCTTACGCGTTGCTCATGCAGGTGATCTATAGTTTTTTCGATTACTCAACTGCGGCCCTAGCCGAAATGATTGTTCGGAATGAGCGGGAGCGTTTGTTGGCGCGATTTCGAGCGATTGATACGCTTTCAATCAATCTGGGCCTGGTAGCGGGCGTGCTGTTCGCCGCTTGCAACGGCCCATTTGTGAGCGTCTGGACTGCGGGAAAGATAAGCTGGAACCCGGTAAACGATTGGATCCTTGGAGCCTGGCTTGTGGTTTCTGTATCGGTTCATAATCATACTGGATTGGTTGGGCAGACAAAGTCATTCCGGTTTTTGCGCTGGCTTTTCTTTCTGGAAGGGTTTGCGTTTGTGGGTTTGGCATCCAGACTGGTCAAGGGGTTGGGCATAACTGGCCTGTTGATGGCGTCGTTGATCTGCAGCCTATGCTTCACTTTCCCTTATGGGTTGCGGCGAACACGCAAGTACTTCGGTTTGAATTGGATGGAATTGATAGAATGGTACCGAACATCCTTTCTCTTAATTGTTATGGTGTTGGTGTGTGCCCTGTCCGTATCCCTGGCAACAAGGAATTTGGCCGTTTTGATGAAATTAGTTCTAAACGCGGGAGCGATTGGAGGCATCGCAGCAGGCTTGTTCCTGCGCTACGGACTAGAGGCCTCGTTACGGACCGAAATGATCCGCCGGTCACCCAATTGGGCCAAGGCCTTTCTGATACGATTGCTGCAAGGAAAACCGAACACTTGTCAATAGGCAATCTAGTTCAAGACCGGCATGTTAAGAATAATTCGCACAGCTCTAGAGCGCGCCGGCTTTGAAATACGCCGAGTCAGCAGAAAGCAAATCCTTCCTTCTGAGCTTCCCGATCCCGAGCTGTACACGGGCCCGGAAGATTTCAGCCGACTTTTCCGGCCTTGGCTTGGCAGAGAGTGGGACAAGTACTTCACCACGCAGGTGGTGCAGAATA
The DNA here is from genome assembly GCA_035651635.1 of Verrucomicrobiia bacterium. Taxonomy (GTDB): domain Bacteria; phylum Verrucomicrobiota; class Verrucomicrobiia; order Limisphaerales; family UBA8199; genus JANXQE01. The sequence continues at coordinate 14,860 of DASRFK010000014.1, forward strand.
CGATGCTCTCGCGGAAGAAACTTTATTTTTTGGCGAAATTATTTGCGCAGGCAATTAAACTGCCAGGCGATGTCTTCGAAGCTGGTTCCGGAAGCGGCGGCAGCGCCCGACTTATGTTGAATTGTTTGGCTGAATCTAAAACCACAAAGCCCATGTGGCTTTTAGATACTTTTGCAGGTTATCAAAGGGTGGACGCTTCCAAGGATGGCGAGCATGTGCGTCTGAATGATTGCAGATGCAACAGCAAGGAGGAGGTCGAACAATTGCTGGCCGATCGAGCGGCAACAGTGCGGATTATTGAGGGTTTGATTCCCGGCACTCTCGAGCAAGTGTCGGCGGAGAAATTCTGTTTCGCCCACATTGACGTCAACCTGTATGAACCAACTCTGGCCGCCTCGAATTTCGTCCTGGAGCGTCTTGTCCACGGCGGCATTATTCTGTTCGACGATTACTGTTGGCCGGCAACATATGGGGCACGGCGCGCCATTGATGAAGCCTGCGCAAAAAATCGACAGGAGGTCCTTTGTGTCCCGGAATCCACTCAGGCTTTCCTCATCAAGACTTGATCAACCAATGACCAACGCCTGCCCCATTGAACCTCCGAGCAAGGCCTTTCACGAGGCAATGTCGAACGAAGTTTACATCCGTGAACGGTTGCAACCACGCTTTCGGGACATCGACTATCTCCACCTGAAGGATTTGTTGGATTTTATGACTCTGGTAGCTTCCAAGGCCGAAGGCGAAGTATTTGACTACGGCTGCGGATGCGCACCTTACCGAGGACTTTTCTCACACTGCAAAAGTTACATAGGAGCTGACATTGCCTCCAGCCAGGCGGTTGACCGAATTCTCAACGACGATGGAATGACACAAGAACCCAGTGAAAGCTATGACACAGTGTTGTCAACGCAGGTATTGGAACACCTCAAGGAACCGCGCCTTTACCTGGGCGAGTGTCATCGTCTGCTGCGCCGGAATGGTGAATTGATTCTGACCACTCATGGCCAGTTTGAAGAGCACGGTTGTCCGTATGATTTTCAGCGCTGGACTTGCCGCGGTTTGGAGGAGCTTGTTGAAACATCAGGCTTTGAAGTGATTGAAAGCGGAAAGCTCACGACAGAGATGCGCGCTTTTGTACAGTTGTTAAATCAGATGGTACTGCATTTACGCTGCCCGGATCATCGTGTCTTACATATCCACCTGGCGGTTTTACGCAAAGCGTACGTCCGCTTTTTAAGACCTGTGTTGAACTGGTTTGCCGGCACATTCAACCACCAAGGAAGGGTTGAAGGTTCAAACCGGTCCAGTCTCTATGTCTGTGTTTTTGTGCGGGCGAGAAAAAGATAAGGCCGCTTGCGGATTGTTTTCCGGCGAATGCTCTTCCCGTGAGACTCGAGGTTAATGCGAATTACTCTTTTAACACACTTTCCAGGGCGGGGCGGGAGCACGTCCATGACAGTGCAACTGATGGAGTTTTTCGAGTCTCGCGGCCACCATGTGTCCGTACTGGTTGGCAGTGATGACCTTAAACCCGAAATAAGAGATTACGAGGTCGTTCCCAAGAAAGGGGGAGAACACTGGCGGGAGCGGTTAAGTCGTTATAAGGATTCGATTGAGCGGACGCGTCCAGATTTTGTTTACACCGTTTCGGGGATCGAGGAGCTCGACGTGTTGCGATTCCTGCAAGTGCCTCGGGCCTCGCACATTTTTTCTCTTGAGCGCCATCGATATGTGGACGTTCAAGAACTGATTCGCCAGGTAGGGCCTTACGTGGAGATTCTGACGGTGAATACCATGGACGTGCTTGAGCAAATCGACCCCCGATCCATTCCACAGGTCAAGGGGATGGTGGTGCCGTATCGGCTTAACGGCGTTTTCCTGGATCTTCCCCCAATCGCACAAGCCGCCAGGCAAAGGGATGAATTAGAAGTGTGCTTTGTGGGACGACTCGAGACGGTTCAGAAGCGGGTTCATTGGTTGCCGAGAATTATCGATGAATGTTCTAAAACAGGGGCCAGGTTCCATTGGCACATTTACGGAACAGGACCGGCCGAAGCACTGATTGTGTCAGACATAAAGCGCCAGCAAAACGAAAACTTCGTGCATTTTCACGGATGGCAAGATTCAGCCTCGCTGGCGGCCGGTTTGCGCGATCACGACATTTTCTTTTTGTGTTCCCAATGGGAAGGCTTGCCGGTCGCCATGGTAGAAGCGATGTCATGTGGATTGGCTTGCGTCGTTCCCTGTATTTCCCCAGGCATCAAATTTATTTTGGCGAAGGGGGGCGGATGGACATACGATGCGACGAGCCCAGAAGCGGCGGTGAAGGCGTTAACCAGCGCCGCGAAGGATCCTGAATTACTGTGGCGGCGGCGGATCGAGGCACAAAAAGTCGCACGCGCTATGTTTGGAGATGAAACGGTTAGTCGTTATTTGCAGGCGATGGAAACAGCATTCTCCAAAACGGTTTTCAATGGGCGCTTTCTGAATCTTAGCAAAGGGTCCAAAATGCAGATGACTCGATTTTCAAATCGAGTTCACAGGCCACTTTCCCGACTTTTCCGGCGATTGATCGGGCGCGAAACGAGCCTTGACGACATATAGTTCAGAACGTTTGCTGCGGCTGGTGCTTATTTGGAGGCGCGTCCCAGTCGGCACCGAATGAGCATATGCCAGCCCAGGGCCTGCTCAAGGGCGCGGAACACTTCTTCCGGCATCGCCCGGAACCAGGGCACGCGCTCGTACTCATAGCGGACATATTTCTCGATAACGTAGGGAAAAATGTGGTCCTGGTGAAGATCAAGGATTTCGAAGTCCTTGAGCAGTTCCCGAGCTTCCTCTGGCGTGTAGGTGAAAGCCACGGGGCATCCGTTCTGGGCTTCCGGCCGATCGAATCCGGCTCCGATCATGATGTTCTTCCAGGAGTGCTTGGCGTAGAGCATGAGCCTGAACTCGGATTCGGGCCCCAGGTACCTTTTGAGGCTGCGGATGACTCGTCGCGGTTCGGGCGAGTGATGGATCACTCCGAAAGAATAGATCAGGTCGAAAGCCTGAACCGGAACCACTTTAGGTAACTCCTCGGCGTTGCCCAGATGGAACGTTCCGCCAAGCCCATAGACAGCAAAACGCCGGCGGGCCAGGTCCAGGCTCGCGGCGGAGAGATCCAGCCCCGTGTAGTCGGCGCCGGCCCGCGCAAAATTTACCGCGTCGGTGCCAATGCCGCACCCGATCTCCAGCACTCGCTTTCCTTTCCATTTCTCAAACTCGGCGAACGGAGGGATGTGTGGCTCGACGAAGTACTTCCGCTTTTCCACTTCGTCAAAATAGGCCCTGGTTCCAATCTCGGCGCGCGAGTGCCGGATATTACACGGTCGGGCGTCCCAAAAACGCCTGACCTCGTCAATACTTTTGCCGGCAATTTGTCCCGATAGTTCCGCAATGCTGGTGGTCTCTGCCATTTTGTGAAGGCGAGCATAGGAAAAGGGGCAGGTTGCGTCAATGGGCCAATGCCAGCGCCAGCCATGCCAGCCAGCCGGGCAAGCCTCTTGACCGCTGAATCTTGAAACATTTTTGATCTTTTGATCACCCGGAAAAGAGATTGCACTCTTGTCTTGAAGCAGAGTGCTGGCGGCTGGTGGTGTGTGCCCTAAAAACCAGCTTAAGGCGTGATGATGCGGTAGAAAGAGCGCGGCGACGCCGTTATGGGCCGAACAAACTGAACTGGGCCGGCCAGCACGACGGAATTGGTAGCCACGGCCGACCATGCCGTCAGATTAGTCGAAGAAAGCAAGCGGTAGGTGCGTCCGGCTTCGGCACTGAACGTGATCGTCAGATTGCTCGCCAGTCGCCCCAGGGTCAATTGAGGCGGCACCGCGCCCGGGGTGACTGTCAGTTGACCTGCTGAGCTCGTAACGCTTCCGTAGAGGTTAGAGACCACCACAGTGTAGGCCCCTGCATCATTCGTGCGGACGCTCTGGAGCGTGAGGCTGCTGTTGGTTGCGCCAGCAAGGAGTGTTCCGTCGCGTTCCCACTGGTACGCGAACGGAGGAATGCCGGACGCCAGCACGTTGAGGCTGGCAGAGTAGCCCGTTTCGGCAGTTGCATCTTTCGGCGGCACAAGGATTTTCAAGGCGGACGCGTCAAAGCTCAACGTGGCAATCGCGCTGGTGACTGAGCCCGCAAAGTTGGAGACGACCACGAAATAGTTGCCTTGGGCTCCAGCCAAGGCATTGCTGATGATCAGAGTAGAGTTTGTTGCATCCGGCACGTTGAGCCCGCCGTGCCACCACTGGTAAGCCAATGCGGGTCCGGCCGCCAGGATATTGAAATTGGTTGTCGCGCCGGGCGAGATTAGCACTGACTCTGCCTGAGTCAGAATAAGGGGCCTGGAGTCCACGACCAACACTGCGCCCTGGCTGGTGGCACTTCCAAACGTGCTGGTAACCACCACCCAATAGGTTCCGGCAGCGGCGGCTTGCAGATTGGTCAAAGCGAGTGTCGGACTGGTGGCTCCTGCAATCACGTTGCTGTCCTTGAGCCACTTATAAAAGAGCGGTTGGCTACCTGAGGCGCCGACCGTCAGAGTGTAGTTGGTTCCAGCTCGCACGGTGGTTCCCCGGGGCTGAGTGATGATAGTGGGAGCGGTGCTGATAAAGTCGGCCTCGAATGCGCCGATATCTGCGGCAGTCCCTTGCGGCCGCGTCACTCCCCGCTGGTCGGTGGGAGGAAAGCCAAAGGGAATGGCGTCGCGGGCCGGACTTCCGACCAGCAAGCCCATTGTCGCCGTCGGGCCCCCATTGTTGCTCAAAGCCGCGAGCATCGGGTCAGTTTGGTTAAGACTTCCGATCGCCGAAAAATTGGCTGTGCCATCCGAACAAATGTTGTACCCGCCGTCTGTCAGGACACCCCAGACATCAGCTCCTCTTGTACTGTTGGCGACAATAGAGCCTCGGATAATTACGGTCGCGTTGGTGCTGTAAACTCCGCCACCTTGCAGGGGGGCAGGCCCGACGATGGTCGCATCCACTGTGTTTGCGGCGACGGTAACATTAACAAGACTGGCCGTTCCACCGGTCAGAGCAATACCACCTCCGTTTCCGGGGCCGCCCGGAGTACGAATGTAGGAGTTGGTGCCGCCGACGCCCCGATTGGCTGTGATCGTTGAATTCGTCATCCACAGCTGACTCGAACTCCAGATCGCTCCGCCCTCTCCCGCTCCGGCCGGACTGCCGGCAGACAGCCCACTTACACTGCCACCGATTGCCGTGTTTCCTTCAAAAGTCGAGCTATTAACCGACAGCGGACCAATCGAACAGATGCCGCCACCTTGCCCGGCCGAGGCGGAACCACCGGCAGGAGAGAGATTCGGAGCGGAGCCACCGACACTCAGCCCCCCCGAAAAAGTCGAGTTCCAGACCTGCATGCCACCTGCGTTGAAGACGCCACCACCGCGCCCGGCTCCACATGGGTAAAGCGTCCCGCCGCTTCCACCCATCGTCGAGTTGGTTTCGAACGAACAAAGCCTAACCGTCGCGCTCGAACCTGATGAGATAAACAGACCCCCGCCCAGTCCATCCCCGCTTCCAAACCCTGGAGACAAAGATGAAGGAACCATTAGTGGTCCTCCACCCACGGCGTTGTTCTGCGCCAGAACCGATTTTTCGAGCAAGATTACAGAGTTGCTCGCGTAAAGCGCGCCTGCGGCTGCGTCGCCTCCTTTTCCGAAGTCTCCATCGGCTCCCCCCGGAGCACCACCGGAAACGCTGTTGCTTGCAAACGTAAGTTGCTCGATCCCGGCGGCTGCGTTTTCGCAGTAAACAGCTCCCCCAAAAGCGCGTCCCCCATCTCCGGTCTTGCTTCCACCAAGTGCAACATACGAACCCGCGTTACCACCGACCGCGGCGTTGCCCACAATGAGGCAATTCGTCAAGTTCAATTCTCCACCGAGGCTGCAGATTGCGGCACCGATGGCGTTGCCGCCCCGGCCACCGTTTGCGTTGGTGGTAAAGCTCAAATCGCTGCCTCCGGCTCCACCTTTTAAATAATGATTGGTAAGTGTGCAGTCATTCAGAACCAGATTTCCGCCGAGATTAAGAATGGCTGCCCCGCGGACATCTTGACCGGGAGTTGCGGGGTGTCCGTCCAAGCCATTTGTTCCAATGACGCGACCGTCTGCCAAGGTGAGGCTTTTTAACTGGAAGTTCACGTTAGTGGCAACTTGGAAGAGCCTTACCGCACTGCCCCCGCTGATAATGATGGTGTTGGAGTTGCCATCGAGCGCGGTGTCAGAGCTAATAATCAGCGTGTTCGTGAGGGCGATCGTTCCGTTGCACGCGAACCGAACAGCACCGCCGCCGTTCAACGCTTTCCGCAGGTCTGCCTGGTTACAGTTGGTTACTATCCCTGAGCCTAACGAGGAACCTGCCAACGCCGAGATTACAAATGCAATAAACCTGCTCCTCCAGGCAGACAAATGGCCAGCACTCATATTTTAGTCCAGGTGTTTCCGAAAATTCCACCTGAAGTGGTATTAGTAATAAATGAAGTACTGTCTGTCAATCAAAGATAAGATTCTCATCGCGACGTTAGAGAGTGTGTGCTTGACATGAACACCCGGCAAAGAGCGAAGTCTCGCCAGACGAGCCAAAGACGACGAGGCTAGCAAAAGTGCAAAATGTAACCATCTTGCAAATTATCTTGCGCTCCCGAACGCGTTGCTGTTGATTCGAAGCGCTGTGTTCTTTGTCTGGTCCAGCGGCTGCTTATTGCCGATCGAATCCTTTCTCAAGCGCTCGTTCTAGTATGAACGCCGGCGAACTTAGCCAAAGTTTTCAAGCATCTATGCGCTACAAGCGCGCGGCGTCGTGGCGAAAACCATTCGTTGAGCCACGCCGGTTCTTCGCCAACCAATTGCGCAAATTCGGCGTACTCCGTCCGCCCATCGGTACTTTGCGCAATGTTCCTGCGTTTCATGCATCTGATTTCTCAATCGTTGTCGGTGAAGGCGTGGGTAACGAAATTGCTTCCTATGGCGTTTTTGAGGACCAACTCACTGAAGCATTCCTGCGCCTGGTTAAGCCCGACCAGGTGGTGGTAGACATCGGCATGCATCTTGGCTATTTCACGGTGCTGTTCGCGCAATTGGTCGGCAGCAAGGGGCAGGTTCACTCGTTCGAGCCGACACCCTCTACACGCGCGCTAGGACTGCGGAATGTGGGCCGATTTCCGCAAGTGACCGTGCATCCGCATGCGGTCTGGTCGTCACGACAGACGATGACTTTCAACGACTACGGCCAGCAGTTGATGGGCTTCAACAGCTTTACCCGGGCTCGACTGGACACCGGAGTCAAGGGAACACCTTTCCAGGTGGAGACGACTACGCTGGACCAGCTGCGCCAATCATTGGGCCGGCCAATTGCAATCGTAAAGATCGACGCGGAATCCGCGGAGAAGGAGATTCTTATTGGCGCAGCAGAATTGCTCCAGCTGGACCGCCCCTTGCTTTCGGTTGAGGTCGGCGACTTTGGAAATGAGACCACGAGCAGGGATTTGGTTCGTTGGCTGGAAGGGGCAAACTATACCGCTTGGGACTCGACCTTATCCGGATTTCAGCCGCATACATTGAAGGAACGGTACGGCTACGACAACTTGATCTTCGCGCCCGTTGGCCTGGATATCACCAAGCTTTAGGTGGCGTTAATGGAATGTCAGTGTTTTGGGTTGCCGGGGTATTTGTAAAAGCGCCCCCCAGCCGAGGTTTCAGACCCCGAATCCGGTTTGCTCGAAGATTTTACGGAACCGCTTCTCCCAAGTGTGCTCGGCGGCACACCGACGCCAACCGGCTTGGGCGATTTTCAAGCATTCCTCCGGCCTTCGGCGATACCAAACATACATTTCAATCAGCTCTTCGATGTTCCGATAACAAAGGATTTCCTTGCCCAAATCGTAGAGCAGAGGCAGTTCCCAGGTGTAAGTTGCCAGGTAACACCCGCCCGCGGCGGGGCATTCAAAATCGCGCGCCTTGGTGGTCGTCAGAGTAAGCGATGGCGAGGCCAAACCTATCCCGAGATTGATCTGGCTGCCCCGAAACACGTCGTTAGGGTTTTTGACGTACTCGGAGTCCGGCCAGCCCCGGCCAAAAGTCCGAATCTCAATTCCCGCGCGGCGCAATTGATTCACGACGTAAGTCCGCTCGGCCTTCACCTGGCCTAGAAAGCTGAACTCGTACTTGAAATTGGTCGAAGTCGGGAAGGTCATCTCAGGAGTGATACGAACCCCTTGCGGGGAGTACACACAGGGCAAACCCTTCTGCCGATACCAATCCGTCGCCGGAAGGCAGTTGGTGATGTTCAAGTCAAACTTCTTGGCCCAATACTGGTAATTGTGGTTGCCGTGCGCAAAAAGGTCGTACGCAAAAAACTCCATTTTGTCGTCCAGATTCCACCCGAACAACGGGCATTTCCAGGATTGACGGATCACATCGAAGACCTCATCCGAAAGCAATCCTGGCCGCAGGTAGAATATCACGACATCCGGCGACAGCGATGGGTTTGCCTTTGCAAAGTCGCGGACCAACTTGACGACCGTTGCGCGCCCTTCGGGATTTTCGGGATCATTGGTTGCCAAACCAGAATGCAAATCCAACACACGGGTGTCGGCTATCCGGCAGAGATCATCATGTGCCAAGCCGACGGGTCCCCAGAGGTCGTCGGCTACACAGAGGATTTGCCTTAACTTGTTACCCGCACTGAGATTCGGAATTCTCGGCGGTGCCGTTTCGCTGGCTAAGGTTTTAATGAGTTCTGCACGGAAAGCGGTATCCACCTGACGTCCCCGCCGCAAAACCCACCAGTCCAGCAGGGCGCCGCGCAGCAGCAATCGGGCGAGCCATCTTCTGAGGCGAAAAAGCAAATTCATCGTTGCCGCGAACGGTAGGGATTGAGGAAATAAAGTAAAGCCGAACGGCCTGGCGAACCTGCGCTCTGAGTCCAAAAATCCTGTGCACGGCCGCAAGTGTACTGACGCCAACGGCGTCCTTTATACCAGCCCGGGGCGACAAGACAGCCCTGGGTTGATGGCCAAACGTCTAAGGCGAGCGCTGAAAGCGCGATTCATAGGTCTGATGAGCCAGGCCGTTGGCCTGCACTAAACTCAAAGCGCACGTAGGCCCAGGGCTGTCGCCCTGGGCTGGTATGAAACGGGCCTTCGGCCTGAACCCGACCGGACCAATGAAATAACCTCAGCGGGTGCGGTTAAAGGTGTGGGTAATGACGAGGGTCCGGTCCTAATGGAACTTTCCCTAAGCAAAAACTGAGATTCGCCCGTTGCGCACCCGTTGTCCCGCCTGCCGACGGAATTGGCTGGCATTACATTGGCCCCTCGGGTATGGACCGCAGTTTAACTTTCGCGAATGCGTGTCCTGATCATCCATCCAGAAACCCAATACTTTGCGGGGGCCGAAACAATGCTGGGCTATTTTCTCACGGAATTAGTTCGCATCGACTGCCAAGTGGCGGTTGCCGCCGTCGGCGGAAGCCGGGTAGCCGGCCTGCTGCCTCGCGAGGCGGTTCCCCTCTGGCTTGAGCCTTGCCCAGCCTTTTCTCCCCTCCCGATCTGGCGGCAAGCGGCGGCCCTTAAAAAATTTCATGCGGAATTTCCATTCGACCTCGTGCATGGCTGGGCGGCGCGGGATTGGGAACTAGCTGCGCTCGCCGGATGGCGCTGTCGATGTTCTGCCATCGGCACGCTGCATGATCACCCGGAAGCGTCTTTTATCAGTGGCAAGCGCCGGCGGCTGATGCGTTGGAGCGCCAAATACCGATTGAAAAGAATCATCTGTGTTTCCGAAGCGGTGCGAACCGCCTGTGTTGACGCCGGTTACCCTCAATTCAAACTGGTGGTGGTGCGCAACGGGTTGCCGCCGGTTGATTTTACGGTAACACCGCGCGCCGCCGGTCCCTTCCGGATGGGTTTTCTGGGCGCATTTTCGGAGCGCAAGGGGCTCCGCGCGCTGTTCCAAATTGCCGACGCGCTGTCTGCTGACCGGGGTGCATCCTGGGAATTGCATCTGGCCGGGGATGCTACGGAGAAAACCGGAAAACGGTTGCTGGAGGACCTCCGAAGAACGTATGGCGCGCGGGCCTGGTGGCCGCGCGTTCGCTGGCTTGGTTGGGTGAAATCACCCCAAAAGTTTCTGCGAAGCCTCGATCTGTTGGTTGTGCCCTCGAGCGAATTCGATCCGTTCCCGACCGTTCTCCTGGAAGCCGGGCAGTCCGGCGTTCCGGCCCTGGCCTCGCGGGTCGGCGGAGTGCCGGAGATTGTTGCCGATGGCCAAACCGGCTGGTTGTTCGAAGCCAACAAGGTGGAAGCCGCAGCCCAAATTTTGAGCCGATTGATGGCGGCCCCTGCCTCTCTCCAGAAGGCAGGGCAGGCGGCTCGCGAACGGGTGCTCAGCGAGTTTTCCGCCACGAAAATGGTTGCGGAATACCGGCTCCTCTATTCTAATCTTCGGAGAAATGTCTAAAGATTCCTCGTTGTTTAGTGGGTTATTGGTGTTCGGGATTTGCGTGCCGTTGGCGATTTTCCTGGGTTACCTGTTGGCCACGCCGTTGGACCCAACCAGCATGGTTTGGATAGTAATGACGCTGTTTTTGCTGCTCAGTCCGTTGCTGCTCAAGTGGCACCACGAAGCGCTCATCATCAGTTGGAACCTCGCCCTGGTAGCTTTTTTCCTTCCCGGAGCGCCGGCAGTGGGTTACCTAGTCGGGGGGCTAAGCCTTGTGTTCTCCGTTGCCAAGCGGGCCTTGTTGCGCCAACCCAACGGTATCCATTGTCCATCGGTGAGTATTCCCTTGATCCTGCTTGCGGGAGTCGTGCTGATCACGGCGCAGCAGACCGGCGGCATTCATGCGCGGGCCCTCGGCTCGGATGCTTGGGGGGCGATGCGATATTTTCAGGTGCTGGGCGCCATCGCCGGCTACTTTGCGTTCATCAGTCAGCCCATAGCGCCTCATCGTGCAAAGCTCATGGCCGGCCTGTTTTTTCTTTCGGGGGTAACATCGGTAATCCCAGTCCTGATCGCGCTTGCCGGGCCTGGGTTTCAGTTCCTGCTCAGGGCGTTTTCCCTAACCTCAATCGCGTCTGCCGATACGAGTATTTTCTCCTTGGATCTCCAGCGGTTTGTTGGGGTGATGTTCATGTCGCAAGCCGTCTGTTGCTTCATGATGTTGCGGTATGGTATCCGCGGCATCCTTGATTGGAACAAACCTTGGAGGTTTATCAGCTTCGTCGGGATGATTGCGTTCGGTCTGCTCGGGGGGTTCCGATCCTTTTTGGTTGTCTTTGCCCTTGTATCCCTGGTCCAGTTCTACTTCGAGGGCCTGCTTCGCAGCCGGTTTTTTGTGTGGCTCTCCCTGGGCGGAGTTGTCGGGCTCACGCTGCTTTTTGCATTTGCTGATCAACTACCGATGCCGGTGCAACGCAGCATCAGCTTTCTCCCTGTGCAGATTAACCCGGCGGTCCGACGCGACGCGGCGAGCACATGGGACTGGCGGGTTGAAATGTGGCGTGTGATCCTGCCCCAAGTTCCCCGCTATTTGTTGCTGGGCAAAGGTTTTAATTTCGACGGGACGGATTACTATCTGACCACACTGGGCGCGCAACGGGGCATGTCCACTTCTTATGACGCGGCGCTGATCAGCAGCGACTATCATCAGGGCATCCTGACCTTGATCATTCCATTTGGCATCTGGGGGTTTTCGGCTTTCTCAGCCTTTTGCGGAGCGTCACTGCGGGTGCTTTACCGCAATTACCGGTACAGTCCGCCCGAACTGCGATCCGTCAATACGTTTTTGCTTTCATATTTCATCGGTCGCCTGATCTTTTACTTTATCTTTTACGGCGAATTCTTTATTGATTTAGGGCTCTTCACTGGGGCAATCGGTTTGAGCCTTTCGTTGAACGGCGGGATCCGGCAAGAAGCAGAAGCGCCTGCGCCTGCACCAGCAGCATCGAGAGAAGACTGGCGTCTCCAGCCTGTTTGACAATGTCGGATTTGATAAGAGGATGAAATCAGATTTGAGGCATTTGACAGAAACGTGGGAGGTGCTGGGGAAAGAGGATCCTCTGTGGGCCATTTACACCCATCCGGACAAACGAGGCGGGCGTTGGGACTTGCGGGAGTTCATGGAAACGGGCGAGCAGGCCGTTGCCCACTATTCTGGGTTGATTGCCAAATATGTGGATGCGCCTGGCACGTTCTCGCATGTGTTGGATTTTGGCTGTGGGGTCGGCCGTTTGACCTTCGCTTGGGGGAGCCGGGCGAAACGAGTAACCGGTGTGGATATTTCGGCCGGTATGCTCCAAATCGCGAACAATAATTTGGCGGGACGGGGGCATATCAATTTTGTCCTCAACCAGAGTGATGATCTGCAAGTTTTCAAAGCAGGCGAGTTCGATTTGGTCTTCTCTTTTGTTTGCCTGCAACATATGCCGTGGCCGATTGCGGCCAGCTATATTGCTGAGTTCAGCCGGATCTGCGCGCCGGGCGGAATTGTTGCGTTCCAGTTGCCAACCCGGACATTGCAGACCGATTCGATGGCCAGATTCAGGAAGTCCTTAGTCGAATCCCTTCCGTTTGGAATGGGCCGCCGTTACCGGCGCTGGCGGCATGGAAGTTCCGTTGCCTTTGACGTGTACTACACCCCGAGTTCAGTGGTCGAAGCAGCGGCTGGAGCCGCGGGCCTTAAGCTGATCCATCGTGAGCCCGACGCATCGGCCGGCCCGACTACCGAGGGCTTTTTCTATATCTTCGCAAAGTCTTAACAATGCGTAACCGGCGAAGGGTCAGTTCCCAACTTTTACCGCCCACAGCCCCAAAAAATTGCGGCACTGACCCGTCGCTCCGCCCGGAAAGTATAAAGAATGCCCGTTGTTGGCATTGACACCAACGGCCTTTATACCACCCAGGCGGGGGTGGCGAGGTACATCCGCGGCCTGCTCAGTGGCCTCAAGCGCGTGGCGCCAACGGATTTGAAACTGCTGCCTGTCGCCTGGGAAGTGGAGAATTTTCTGTACCGGCAACCGCAACGTGCTCTCAAGACATTTTATCGGGAGCTGATCTGGGGGACAATTATCGCCCCGCCCCGCCTCCGCAAGAACCAGGTGGCGGTGCTCCATTCCACCGCGGTGCCGCTGATCAGGCCGCCGCGCGGTGTCAAAGAGGTGGTCACGCTGCACGATCTCGCCGTTGTGAGGCATCCCGAGCGGTTTCGCTCCTGGCAGCGCGCTTCGGGTCGCCGGCGGCTGAGGAAGTTGCGGCGAGCCGACAAGGTGATCTGCATCAGCCGCTTTACCGCCGAAGAGGCGATGGCGCTGCTGAACTTGCCTGCCTCCAGGTTTATTGTGGTTCATAACGGCTGCGAGTTTCATCCGAGCGAGCCGGTACCGCTCGAAGCGAAACCGGATTTCACTCTCCCCAATGAATACTTCCTGTTCGTCGGTTCCTTGGAGCCTGGGAAAAACCTCGCTCTGCTTAAAGAGGTCTACGCCCTCGCCGAAAGCAAGAGGCTTCTCCTGCCCCCTTTGCTGATTGTCGGCGCACGGTGGGAAGGTGTCAGGCATGAGGGCCCACCGCCGAAAGGCTGGCACTACTTAGGGCGGCTGCCCGACGAAGTTCTAGTCTATCTTTACCGGCGTGCGATCGGGCTTGTTTTTCCGAGCAAATATGAGGGTTTCGGTCTCCCCGTAGTGGAAGCCATGGCTCTGGGGTGTCCGGTGATTTGCTCGCTCGTGGCCAGCTTGCCGGAGGTGGGCGGCGCCGCTGCGCTATTTGCGGACCTGACGCCTGAAGCCTATCTCAAATGCATGCGGCAAGTCAGCCGCGAGGCGGCCCTGCGCAAGGAGTTGGTTGAGAAAGGATTGGCCCAAGCAGCCAACTTTTCGTGGACCAAATGCGCCAGCGAAGTGCTCGAAGTTTATCGGGCAACCCTGCGACTCAGCTGAATGGTCTGCTAGCTAGCGCCCCGAAGGCGTCACCCTCTCCCCCCGCCCGCGTGGACGGTGCCTCTTCAGCATGGCGAAGGCACGTAGTGGGGAGACTTTCCGGAACCATTCATTTGCGCATTGGATCCCTGAACCTCTTCTTCCCTCAGAGTGTGGTCGCCCCGAATCTGCGGAGCTCATGCGCCGTAATTCGGCACTAGTTGGCCCGATTCTGTCTTCCCGTGCCTTGAGCATCGCCACGGAACCGCGGCCAGGACGAGTTCGCCAGCTTGGAATTCGTGGGCAAAGCATAGAGGAGAATCCCGGTTCCGACGATATTACCCATGGTGTAGATTTTTCCGTCCCGCCCCACTGCGGGCGAGACCGAGCCATACCAATTTTGATAAAAGACCCAATTGGACCTGTTTGGATCTGTCAGATTCAGCAAAATACCCACACGAGAAACAAAACAGACCGTGCCATCATCGAGCGCCAAGGGGGCCGCATCGATTAACTCCGTTCCACCACCGAGTTCCCATTGTTTTTTACCTGCCGGGGAAATGGCCCAGCAATCACAACTAACCCCTATGTAAATTGTGCCGTCGTTCCCGATGACGGGCGAGGACTCGCTAATCCCGCCAGTTTTCAGCTTCCACCTGAGTGATCCTCGCGCGTCCAGCGCGTAAAAAAAGCCGTCGGTGGACGAAAAGTAAGCCGTTTGGTCATTGCCGACGGCGGGCGACGAGATGATGGGACCGCCGGTCTCATATACCCAGGCAGGGCGGCCGTCTGGCTGCAGTGCGTAGAATTTTCGATCATGAGAACCGAAATAAATCGTCCCCTCAGAGTTGATGGCTGGTGACGAACTGATTTCTCCTCCCGTTCGGAATCGCCACCGTTCCGAGCCGTCATCTTTTAGAGCATAAAAACTCTTGTCCCAGGAACCGAAGTAAATCGTGCCGTCAAGGCCAATGGCCGGTGACGAGTCGACCCATGCTCCGGTCTTGAAGTCCCATTTCTTTTTTCCATCTGGCCCCACGGCATAGAATTTGCGGTCGCGGCTGCCAAAATAAATGGTTCCGTCGGAGCCGATCGCGGGGGAGGATTTGATCTCGCGTCCCGCATTGAAGATCCACTTGGGAGATCCATCCGGCAGGAACGCCCGCAAGTCCCCGTTCCAGACCCCCAAATAAATCGTGCCGTCGTCCGCAATAGCCGGTGAGGAATCACTGGCATACTGGAG
The DNA here is from genome assembly GCA_035651635.1 of Verrucomicrobiia bacterium. Lineage (GTDB taxonomy): Bacteria > Verrucomicrobiota > Verrucomicrobiia > Limisphaerales > UBA8199 > JANXQE01. Next base: position 30,083 of record DASRFK010000014.1, read on the forward strand.
CACGTACGACCACTGATTGGTCAACGTTCTAAACTCCGCCCTTCCACGAGCAGGAAATACTAGGAGGGCCAGCATCAGAATAAAAAACGCTGGCGCGAGCCGAACTCTTGGTGCGAAGCTTACTTTCAAATATCTCAGACTTACCTGAGTTAACTACCCTGGCTTGCAGATATTGGCAAAAGGATTCTCGCCTTTTTTCTTCGGATCCATGCCCGCGCTCAAAAAGGCCTTAAGGCTTTGACCTTCAAAGCCAGGATTTGACCTTGCCACCCCATCGAGAAGTGCGCATTAATCCAAGACGGATCGGCCCGCAGAGACACCACAGACAGCTCCAGGTTCCGACGAGGATCCGCTTCCCAGAACGGGTCCGCAAGGCAGTGGCGCAAAGGACGAGTCGAGAACACTTGAAAATCCTGGCCGAAGCAGACGCGTCCCGTTCTCGCTTCTGCTTGGATGCTTGTTGTTGCTGCCCTTGCAGGTCAGCAACCAGGCACGGCTTCGGCCGCGCGGTCGCGTGCGGTTTGGAACAGATGCGCGGCGATGCCGTGGTTGTCATGATGGCGGATGAATCCGACGACTGCCGGGACGTGGTTCGCTATTGGCTCGGCTTGAACGAGGGCTGGGATTGCGTCTTCGGAAGTCGTTTTATCAAAGGCGGGGGGTGATCGATTATCCGAAAACAAAACTGATTGCTAATCGATTAGCCAATTTCTTCCTTAAAACCCTGTTCGCAATCCGGCTGAACGATACCACCAACGCGTTCAAGGCTTATCGCCGGGAAGTCATCGAAGGCTGCCGGCCGCTGATCTCGCCACACTTTAACCTGACAGTGGAATTGCCGCTCAAAGCCATTGTGCGCGGCTATTCCTGGAAAGTAATTCCAACTACTTGGCGAAACCGTCGGATCGGCGAAGCCAAGCTAAAGCTCCGCGAGATGGGAAGTCGCTATCTATTTATCTGCCTTTACATCTGGCTCGAAAAATACTTCAGCCGAGGTGACTACAAAAAAGGAGCGCTTCGCCCCGACGCTTCCCTTGATGTCCAGAGGCCTTTTTGACGCCTCTTCTGTCGCGTTGACTATTTTGCCCTCCCGGCGTTTACGCGCCCAAGATGCATCCTCCAATTTGAATAGCTGTTGCCCGCTTTGGCCGAAGATGCTTAACCTCAGGGCAATGGCCTCACCTCGACCATACGTTAGATATTCTCGAATACAGCCGGAACGTGTTTACCTTGTCCGCAAGATCGTTCCTTGCGAAAATGATACGGGCGCAAATTAGCGAGGAACCTTCTGGATTGCGTTCACGCTTGTGAGCACCATTGTCCACTTATCCAAACCAATGACGGTCCACATGGCCGTTGAATGGTTTGACATTGCCACCGCCAATGACTTTTGGATTAAACGACGATTCCAGGTCTTGCGCAAACTGACGCGCCCTCTGCCCATTTCTGACTTCAGAGTAGGCGAGATCGGATGCGGGCATGGCTTGGTTCAGCAACAGTTTGAAAAGCACTTCGGAATAAAGGTCGACGGCTTTGACCTGAACGAAGCCGCACTCCGCAATTCGGTAGCCGTCAGTCATGCGCGGTACTGTTATAACATCTTCGATCGCAACCCCGATTTCGCCGGCTGTTACGATCTGTTGGTGCTTTTCGATGTCCTCGAACACATCGAGCAGGAGCAGCCCTTTTTGGAGGCCGTTCTTTTTCACCTTAAGCCCGGAGGCTGCCTGGTCATCAATGTGCCTGCTTTGATGATTTTATTTTCGCGATATGATCAGGTCATGGGCCACCAACGTCGCTATACCCTCAAGCAGTTAAACCGGGTGTGCCAGCAGATGGGTTTGCAAACCTTGAAAGCGAGTTATTGGGGACTTCCCTTTGTGCCGCTGTTGATGCTACGCAGGCTATGGCTGGCCGGCCAAACCGATGCATTGGCCGTGACGCGCCGTGGTTACGAGCCTCCCGGCCGGTTGATCAACGCTCTTTTGACTTTTGGTGGCGCGCTGGAGCCGATACCGCATCCTTTGTTTGGGACCTCTGTAATGGGCAACTACCGCAAACCAGCAACCTCGTGACTCCCTCCATCTCCACCCACGCGCCCTCGGGAGCCGCCGTTTCCCTGGTTATCCCCCTGTATAACGAGGCTGCTATCTTCGACCAATTGGAATCGCGTCTGTTGAGTGCCTTGGGCCTGCTGCCGGCCTCAACGGAGGTCTTGCTGGTTGATGATGGCAGTAGCGATGCGACTGGACTTCGCATTAGCCAGCTCTGTCAGCGGGATCCTCGCTTCATCGGGGTGCATCTCAGCCGCAACTTTGGCCATCAAATGGCGGTGTGTGCAGGTTTAGACTTGTCTCGCGGCGACGCCGTCGCAGTGTTGGACGGTGACTTGCAAGACCCGCCGGAGATCCTGCCCGAATTCCTTAAAAAGCTGGCCGAAGGATATGACGTGGTCTATGCAATCCGACGCTCGCGAAAGGAGAATTTCGTCCTCCGGCTGCTGTATTGGAGCTTTTATCGAGTATTGGCAGCTTTGACCCCTATCAACATACCCCTTGATACGGGCGATTTCGGGTTGATGAGCAGGCGTGTGGTGGACGCGCTCAAGGTGATGCCAGAGCGCCGGCGGTTTGTGCGCGGTTTGCGTAGCTATGTGGGATTTCGGCAAACCGGGTTGCTCTACGAGCGACAGCAACGCGCCGGCGGCAGATCCAAATACAACCTTGGCAAGCTATTGGCCCTGGCCGCCGACGGCGTGTTTACGTTTAGCGAAGGGCCCCTGCGCCTCGCCACTGTGCTGGGCCTTAGCGCGGCAGGGCTGTCGCTCGCGGTTGGAGCGTACATGTTCATTTGGCGACTCTTCAGCGGCGAGAAATTGCCCGGCTTTGCTACGCTGGCGGTCGGGCTTTTCTTTTTGGGAGGTATTCAGCTTATTTGCCTGGGCATCCTGGGGGAATACATCGGCAGGATTCATCACGAAGTAAAGCAACGGCCACCATACATCGTCGAGCGGGTTGAACGTAGTCGCTAGGGCACGGACAGCTCGCACGATAGAATAGGTACTTGGTTACCGCTTGCCGCGGCTCGTCCGGCCCACCGGGAAATCAGTTACGACAGCGCATGACCAACACGGTGTAAGGCGCTCTAAAGAAATCACAGCGCACGTACGATTCAACCTTCAAAAACGCACTTGTGGCCAGATGCTCGTACTGCGGCTGGGAGCGAACAAATTTCCCACGATCCCTCTCCAGAAGCCATCGAGCCACCCTCGATTGCCCGGACATATAACAACCGTCCAGAGTGATGAGGCGTCCCCCGGGGCGCAGCGCCAGCCGCGCCAAAGCGAACAGGTCTGCTGCCCGCGCATCATCAAGATGATGGAGTACGCCCGTCGCAAGCGCGAGGTCGAAGGTGCCCCGCTCGTGCTCAAGGTTTGCCAAGCCAATATCCGCGCACCAGAATCGGCCTCGGTTTCCTAATTTTTTCTTCGCGGCCTCGATATATTCAGGGCTGATGTCGAATCCGGTGTATTGGACGCTGGGCAGGTAGTCCAAAACTTCCGCCGGTCCGCAACCAATATCCAAAATCTTCTCACCTTCTGCCGGTTGAACATACTCCTTCAGATATCTGCTCCAGTGATCTCCACCACGGAACATGCGTTGGAAGAGGCTATAAACCCCGGGTACTCTTAAGACCGCCGAAAGCTTTTGTGAAAGCTGCATGACTAGTTCGGCCCGCAGCAAAAACTCGCCCAACGCGTCCAAAAACGTGCGAGGGTGGTTCTTTTGTGCCGCGCAGCACACATATTAGCCAGACTATTTGCTGACCAGCAATTGTGTCAAGTGAGCCGATCCGCAAGGGTGGACGAGATAAAAGTGGGTTTTGGCATTTCTCCTTGTTTTTGACCCTGTTATTGTAGTATGTATACTACAATATGAAAAAGAGC
>DASRFK010000015.1:0-40080 GCA_035651635.1 Verrucomicrobiia bacterium
AGGACGAAAAACACGAACATGCCGGCCATCGGCTCCTTGAGGTTCACCGCGACCGTGGTGCCGGAAAGCCATTTCCAGAAGAAATACGCGCCGCCGGCCTCCGTCAGGCAAAGCAACGCGGTGAAGATCGGGATAAAATAGCGCTCGAACTGTTCCCGCGAGCGCTGGGCCGGGAACACCTCCGAATCGCGACTTTCGAACAGAGCCGAGTTGCCATGGGCTCGGGCCATCTCGTCAAATTCGAGCTTTTCGAGCTGCTCACTCTGTTCGAGGCGCATCTGGAACCAGGTGACAGCGGCCACCAGGGTTCCCAGCCCCAGGAACAGCACCGTCACCATGCCCGCCAGCGAGTTGCTATAGCGGGCGACCACGAACGCGGCGGCCCCGGCCAGCAGTGAGATTACCAGGTTTACTAATCCGTTCTTTTGTATGTTCCGTTCCATCGAGATTTGGCGTTTATCGGCTCCAGACAAGGCCCGCTCAGCTCAGTTCACGATTCTCAAAGAGCACCACGGCAAAGACCAGCGCGGCGCCCGCGTAGCCGAACGCATAAGCAAAGGCTTTGGCGACGTAGCTCCAATCGATCACGCCCTTTTCCTCGTTCAAGGCGTCCGCCAGCCAAAAGAGCTGCCAATTTGGAGTGACGGTGTAGAGCACCTCGGCCCACCAGGTGCCGCCCATGCCGGCGCGCGACAAGCGGGTCTTGTCGGCCTCCGTAATTTTAGCGCGTTCTTTGGGTTCGATAATTCCGTTGTGGTCCACGTCATATTTGGCCACGAGATCCTTCAGCAGCGCCTTTTGGTCCAGAGACCAGCGCCGGCTGGAGATTTCGCCCTGCAAATCGTAGCGCCAGACTGGCTCCGCGCGCCGGCCGAAGAGATAATCGGACATGATCCCGAGCAGAAAACAAGCCGAACAAATGGCCAGCGTGGGGATCATGTCAAAGCGCGTCGAACAGGCAAGGGCCAGAGCGGCCAGGATCCACAACGCGAACAGCACCAGGACCGAAGCGGGGATCATCCGCCAGTCCACGCCAGTGGCGAAAGCCTGCGCTTCGCCGTGTTTGTTGTAGAAATTAATGGCGACAAAGGCGCAGGTGAGCATTAACAGGGTGCAAAACACCGCGTCGGAAACGAACGGGCGGCGCAGGAAAAAATTGCTGAATCCGGCCAGGCCATAGGCGAGCAGTAATGCGAGAGCAAAAACACCGACTGCGAACAGGTCGGTCGAGCCATAGGCGTCGAAGGCCATGCGGCTGGCCAGCAGGGCGGAGAGCAGGTTTACATAAGTCAGTAAAGCCAGGGCGCAAATGAGGCCCACATACTTGGCCAGGAGAAATTGGGCGCGCCCGACCGGCTTGGACAGGACGGCGAGGGCCGTGCCACTGCGGATTTCGCGAGCCAATGAGGCCGAGGCGCTCAAGACGGCGCCAAAGAGCCCGGCCAGCAGCATTGTCGCCAGGGTACTGTCCTTGACCAGTTTCGGCTCGTCCCCGAACGCAAAATAAAACGGTGTGGCCAGAAAGATTTCAAAGACCGCCGAGCAGGTCATCAGCAGCAAAAACACTGGCTGCCGGACCAGTTCCATAAAGGCATTGGTGGCGATGGTAATGAACTGTCTCATCCAGCTAATCCGTCAAGCCTGACAGGATATAAAGCCGACAATCGAAAGCAAATCGATAATGCAGCCTGGTCAACATTAGCTTTACAAAGGATGTGTGAACGGGGGGAGTCGTGGAAGTGTGCGTTTTGGGGCACACGGACAAGAAATCCGAAGGCGAAAGGTAGGGACATCGCGCTGCGATGTCCCCGGTGCGCGCTGCACTGCGTTTGGCGGTGCAAATGCCACAGAGGGTTTGATGCGCTTCCACGTTCGTTCCGCCCGCTACTGCGCGGGCGGGGACATCGCAGCGCGATGTCCCTACCTGCGAACGGAATCTTCGGGCTGCGCGCTGCACCGGGTTTAGCGGTGCAGTGTCACGAGGGGTTTGACGCGCTTCCACGTTCGTTCCGCCCGCTACTGCGCGGGCGGGGACATCGCAGCGCGATGTCCCTACCAGAGGCTTGCGTGCGGAATCTGGTTTCCTATTCTGGGGTTGTGAAGGTTCCGCGACGCGCCACTTTGCCGCACGCCGTGCCGTTTTGGATAGACCCAACGAGGGAAATTTACTTCATCACTGTCAACTGCGCCGAGCGGTGGACAAATCAACTCACGTTGCCGCGAGTCTCGAACGCATTGTTCGAAACTGTCCGCCATCGTCAGGAGAAATTTCTTTGGTGGCCATATCTCTTTTTGCTGATGCCGGACCACCTCCATGCGCTGCTTTCCTTTCCGCCCTCGGGCAAACCGATCCAACAGGTCGTCAGCAAATGGAAAGAATGGACAGCTAAAGAGATCGGGATTGTCTGGCAGCGGGATTTTTTCGAACATCGTCTGCGTCAGGAGGAAAGTCGCCGGCAAAAGGCGGATTACATTTTAGAAAACCCGGTTCGAAGACAGCTCATTGCGCGTGCTGAAGATTGGCCTTTTGTTTATTTCGCGGATGGGCAACGTCCGGGGTTCGAGCGCTAGTGCTGCGCGCTGAACCGCATTTAGCGGTGCAAATGCCACAGAGGGTTTGATGCGCTTCCACGTTCGTTCCGCCCGCTGCTGCGCGGGCGGGGACATCGCAGCGCGATGTCCCTACCTGCGAACGGAATCTTCGGGCTGCGCGCTGCACTGCGTTTAGCGGTGCAATGTCACGAAGGGTTTTGACGCGCTTCCACATTCGTTCCGCCCGCTACTGCGCGGGCGGGGACATCGCAGCGCGATGTCCCTACCTCGACGGACGCGCGTCCACATTCGTTCCGCCCGCTGCTGCGCGGGCGGGGACATCGCAGCGCGATGTCCCTACCTCGACTGTTCCGATTTCGGGTTTCCAAGGACGAGAGGCATGGCTAAGCTGGCGAAGCTTTGATGATTTTGGACAAAGTCAAACTGGGCCAAGCGACTTCGGCAGCAGACCTCGAACAGATTCGCGGTTTATTTCTTGAATACGCATCAACGCTGGAGATCAGTCTTTGCTTTCAAAATTTCGAAGCCGAACTCGCGACGCTCCCGGGCAAGTACGCGCCCTCGCGCGGCCGATTGCTTCTGGCGCAAGAAAATGCGGAGCCGGTGGGATGCGTGGCGTTGCGCCCGCTCGAAGAAGGGATCTGTGAAATGAAGCGTTTGTATGTGCGGCCGAACTGGCGACGCAAGGGTTTGGGGCGGGTCCTGGCCGAACGGATCATCGCGGCTGCGCGCGAAATCGGCTATGGCCGGATACGATTGGACACACTGGATTCGCTGACCCCGGCCATCGCGCTGTACCGTTCGTTGGGCTTCGAACCGATCCCGCCTTATTATGCTAATCCAAGCGAGCGAGTGGTGTTCATGGAATTGGCGCTGGATCATGAAAGGTTCTAAACCGACGGGGCCGCCGGCCCACACGGCGCGGGTGCCCATACGCTGGCGCAGCGAAGTGGAAACCGTGCTGATCCCGCGCAGCGAAATTGCCCGGCGGGTCCGCGCGATGGCGCGCGAAATCCAGCGGGACTTTAGTGGGACCGAATTGGTTGTGGTCTCGTTGCTCAACGGCACGGTTATGTTCCTGGCGGACCTGGTGCGACATCTCTCGATGCCATTGCGGCTGGATTTTATTGGCGTGTCCAGTTACCGAGCCAACACCGAATCCGGCGAGGTGCTATTTACGAAAGAATTGCGCCTGGACGTGCGCGGGCGCGAGGTGCTGCTGGTGGATGATATTCTCGATACAGGCAGAACTATCAGCCGGGTGTTGCACAAACTGGTGGCTTTGTCGCCGCGCAGCATTCAGGTCTGCGTCCTGCTCGACAAACCCACGCGCCGGGTCGAAGCAGTCCAACCGGACTATGTCGGTTTCGAAATTCCCGACGTTTTTGTCGTGGGTTACGGTCTGGATTTTGCCGAGCGCTACCGCAACTTGCCTTTCCTAGGCGTGCTGCACCCGCAGGTGTATGGAGAGCAAGCAAACGCATGACACCACCGCCCGAGGTAGGGATGTCGCGCTGCGACGTCCGCCCCGCGTATTAGCGGCGTAACGAATGAAACTGTTGTGCACCCGCTTTGGTTCTGCTCCGCCCGCTTTACGGGCGGGGACATCGCAGCGCGATGTCCCTACCAAATGGTGGTCGGTCGATATTGTGCCTTCCAGTTCCTCGTTTCAGTTGGATTTTGCTGAGCGCTACCGCAACTTGCCTTTCCTAGGCGTGCTGCACCCGCAGGTGTATGAAGAGCAAGCAAACGCATGACACCACCGCCCGAGGTAGGGATGTCGCGCTGCGGCGTCCGCCCCGCGTATTAGCGGCGTAACGAATGAAACTGTTGTGCACCCGCTTCGGTTCTGCTCCGCCCGCTTTACGGGCGGGGACATCGCAGCGCGATGTCCCTACCAAATGGTGGTTTCAGTTGCCTTCCATCCGTGTTTGTCTGTGTTCCTCCGTGGTTATATCCCTCCGTGGTGTCACCCCGGTAGCTTGAAATCATGGCCGAGAACCAAAAGCAGATCCGAATCCAAGTCAGGTTCTATTCCTTTTTCAAGGACCTGGCCGGTTGCGCTGGCACTTCGGAACTGGTTCCGGCTGGCAGCGCTTTGGGGGAGCTGGTGAAGCGGCTCGTGGTAAAATTCCCGAAACTTGGGCCGATGCAAAAATCGATGCTGGTCGCCGTCGGAGTCGAGTACCAGGACCGGACCTATATCTTGCAAGACGGCGATGAGGTGTCTTTGTTTCCACCGGTCCAGGGGGGATGAGCATGAGGCGAGAATTGACTATCACGACCACTCCGATCGACGAACGGGCGTTGCTCGCAACGCGCCAAGCCTCCGCCGAAATGGGAGCCATCATTTATTTCGTTGGAGTGGTTCGTGGAACCGAACAAGGAAGGCAAATCACCGGGCTGGAGTACGAATCGTTTCAAGAGATGGCCGAGCACCAGTTTGGTTTATTGTTTGACCAAATGGAGAAGCGCTGGCCCATCCAGAGCGTCCGGTTGGTTCACCGGGTCGGGTTGGTGAAGGTTAACGAGCCGTCCTTGTGGGTGGAAATGGTCGCCCCGCATCGAGGCGAAGCGTTCGAGGCCTGCCAATGGCTAATCGAGGAGATGAAGAAAGTCGTTCCAATTTGGAAAAAGCCGCAGCAATAGGATTCGGATTGAGTAGCCGCAAAAGAGCGCAAAGAGCGCAAAGAAAGATAGGGCAGGAATTTTCGACCTTCGACCTTCGGTTTCGGATTTCCGCGCTTCGCGGGGCTGGTGGGCGCTGAGGGATTCGAACCCCCGACCTACTCGGTGTAAACGAGACGCGCTAGCCACTGCGCCAAGCGCCCAACCAGTTCGAAAACTTCATGATGCCGCGCTCGAGACACAGCACGGTTAACCAGAGTTACTATGGGATAAAAAGATTGCGGGCAAGCGCAAAGACTGTGGAAAGATCGCAAACAACTCTTCCAGCAAACTGTTCAGGAGTTTGTGGGAGTTCTCGCGCCTTAGAGTGTTTTAAAACATGGACTTGTGTGTGGGAATCTGGGGTTGGAGTCCCACCTTCAGGCGATTTTGGCGCCGGGCCGCCTAAAGGCGGGACTCCAAACCGAGTTCTTAACACGCTCTTAGGCATAACACCGACCGACAGGGGCGCAGACTGACACCCGGAATGCGAACGGGTTGCTGACATTTAACGCTGAGCTGAGCCGATGGCGCTGACGACGGCGCTGAACGAAGCCCGGAGCGGCGAATCTCCCGAGGCCCTGGAAAACAGGAAGCACGGCGCCAGTCGGCGACGATATAACTAAACTGGTCATGCGAATATCATAACGAAGACCACGAGCCCGAACAAAGCCCATCCAATGAACTCGCAGTTATTTCGACGCAGAATGCCGAACACGGTGCAGGTCGTCAAAATTGTAATGGTTGCGATGACGCCGAAGAACGCACTTGGGAACACCAGAAATGGTCCCCAGCGCCTCATCTCTGGGTTGGGTGCCGACCCGGCAATGATGCCCCCAGTGCTAGGAAGTAAAGCCGCAAGCAGCAGGACGCCGAGCAACAAAGCTCCGGTTACTCGCAACCACCGGACCTTTTTTCTATCTTCGCCCATACACGCAAGACGCCCAACGAACACGATAAGCGACCGCCGGGAGTAAAGGTGGAGCGCGGAAGACGTTCCCAAGTTTCTGCTTCGTACCGAGTGGAATCAGATAGCGGCGGTTCGGCTTCATCGAGTTGTTAAACTGCTCTCGCGGGATCCCCGAAAACGCCAAGATACTCGGGCAACAATCGCTCGAATCGACTGGTGGCAAACCGTTCTGCGTAAGGCTCCCCTTTCGTAGAACTGAGATGTTTTTGATTAATGCGGTCAAAGTGATGTCCTAGCTCATGCATGAACACGTGTAATAGCATGAAGGCACGAGCTTGTGCTTCGGTGAAGCGGCACATGACACCATCCTTTAGTCGGTCGTATGAAACGCCCAACCGTTCAAAAATACCCGCATGAGCATCGAAGTATGATATGGTGATTTCCATCCACAGGTCCTCCGGCCAAGCATTGAGCCAAATCGCTCCTGTCTCCTCACGATGGTAGAAAATGTGCAAGCCATCGCTGCAATCACTGCGGTCAGGGCGACTGCCCAATCCAATTCGCTCCAGTCTCTCAGAAAAGCGGTCCCACTCCGGGATGATGTCGATGAAAGCCTGCAGATCTCGTTTAGTAACAACGTGCCGAAAGCCCCGGCCTGGAGACTCACGGTCAAAAACATACCCGTCGTGCCCGGTGGGTCGGTGATGGTTCTTCCGCTGAACGCGACCATCTTTCACCTTCGTTGCCGTGCGCCTGTTGAACGTGGAATGCATGGTTGAGCAGTTTAACCACTGGATGTACGAACGAGTCGTTCGCTGATCCGAATTCCTGTTTCTCTCATTCAATTGCCTCGTACCGATGAGCTTACATCATAAACCGCAGTGATCAACACCGATTGAACCGAGGACCGGACCTTTTCCCCAAAGCATTTCTCCCTTTTTTGAAGTTTGGTTTTCCGCTATAGGCGCGGAAAACCAAACTTCAAAAAAGGGAGCTGTTCATTTTGTGTCTTTTACCCAGGGCGGCGCTCATTCCTCGCTTTGGCCCTGGGCTATTTCGCGTCGTCCTTACAGGACTTCAGTCGGGCGCGCTCCGCCCACACTTGCAGAAACGATTTCTTTCAACAATAGTCATGGCTCCAGGTAAGTGGACAATAACCGGACGGCGCGAGGCGGGCCATGCGGACACCTCGGCTATGGCCCAATCCGCGAGGGACATTTCACATTGGTGGTGCTTTTTCCAAACGTTCACCAATCAGGCCGCGTGTGTGGAGAGCCTCTTGCAACACCGGAAACATGCGTCCAGCCCAAAACTTCTCGGCTTCCGTTGGGTCTTGCTCCTCAATTCTAAAACTCGCGCCCGTCCCCTTCGGCTCTCCTTTTACCGCTTCCTCAATCTCTACAATCAGCTTTATCATGACGTTTAGCCTAGCACAGGAAGCCCGGAGATCTTCAATTTGCCGGCCACTCCGGCAGCTTTACCTTTTCGAAGTCCAAACTCGGCGCGTTGAGGTTCAGATAGACCGTGAGTTGATCGGGCCGGGCCTGGGAGTAGTCGAGCTGCCAAGGGCTGTCGCGCCGCTGTTCGTCGTCGCGACCGCGATAGAGGATGAGCCGCAGACTAATGCCGTGCAAACCGCGAAGTGCGTCGAAGAATTCGTTCAACGACGCTGCGTCGCCCTCAAAGCTCAGCCGCGTGCCGAAATCAGGCGGCCAGTAGCTGACAATGCCGTCGACAAATTTAAAGCGCTCGTCCTGGATAACTTGACGGATGGCCGCGGCTCGGGCCGGGTTGTAATCTTTCGCGAAATTAATGTCCCGTCCGATCCGGATACTCAGGGGCAAGGCCGTGGAGGCCACGAAAACAAGGAAGATAAACAGGTTTCTGGTCTTCATACTCAATTGACACGCGCGGGTGGGGTTTATTAGAGCGTGTTTTAGAATGCGGTTTGGAGGGGCGGTTTAGGCGGTTTTGACGCTGGGCCGCCTAAAGGCGGGACTCCAAACCCAGAGGGGGCCGCCTGAAGGGGGGACTCCAAACGCGGACCGGAGTCGAGGCTTCCCCGCCGCAAACAATACGGCGCGGGCATCGCACCCGCGCCTTGTAATTGCCACAACAGCCCACCGAATCGCCTCGCAGGCCGGGAAGGTCCGCTGAAAGCATGCAGCTACTGTGGACTGATAAGAATTACTCCACGAATGGTATGTTTGCAAGCATTGTCTTAATGATCGCCGCGCTCCACAAAATTGTCAGCGCTGAACGAGTGACCTGCGATTCGGCTGGAACGTGGGAGCAAATTGCGCAATCAATAAGCGGTGGTGTGCAAGGCCGGCGCCTGTGGGTCTGTCTCGCAAATGCGCCGCGAACAACAGCAATGAACATCGACAAGTGCCCGAAATGCGGCGCAAAAATGGAGGAGGGGTTCCTTACCGATGGTAAGTTCCCGACACGTTGGATGGCGGACAAGCCACAAACATCCGTTCAGGGTGACGCAACTGCACCGGGCAGGGAACAACGCCGAATTGAGAGCTTCCGCTGCATTGAGTGCGGCCATCTGGAATTGTATGCGCGAGCGCTCATCAGCTAAGCGGTAATGGATGATGAAACCGCGGCCATTTTTGCGGCCTGGATGAAGGCGCGGACTTTCTGCAAATCCTTTTTGCCGGGGACAGCCTCGACCCCGCTGGAAACGTCCACGCCGTAGGGTTGCACCGTGCGAACTGCTTCGGCAACGTTGTCAGGCGTCAAGCCCCCGGCCAGGAAAATGGGCCGGCCCAAGCGTATGGCCTGACGCGCCAGCGTCCAGTTGAAAGTCGCGCCCGTGCCGCCGGGTTGGCCAGGTACGAACGAATCCAGCAGCCAGGCATCCGTGGCGTACTTTTCAAGGTCCCGAAGCGATTGTTCGTCCTGCACCCGGACAGCTTTCATGCTCATCAAACCAAACTGGAGACAGTACTCGGGGGTTTCCGTTCCATGAAATTGCAGCAGATTCAACCCGCAGCTGGCGGCGGCGCCGAACACCATTTCATCGGGGGCATCGACGAACACGCCGACTTTAACGACGTGTGGTGGAAGCTTCCGGGCAATGACTGCGGCTTGCTCGAACGAGACGTAGCGCGGGCTGGGTTCGTGGAATACAAAGCCAATCGCATCGGCTCCCGACTCCGCGGCCGCAAGCGCGTCTTCGAGATTGGTGATTCCGCAAATTTTCACGATCACTGACATTGAGTTAGAGCATTCCATCAAAGCGCCGCGATCACAACCCGGTTTGCTGTGGCGCGCGGGCATCACTTGCCCGCAGGAACGCCCGGACACCGGCGGACCCGAACCTTTCCCTGGCCAGATGCGTGTCGGGCAACAGGTGGTTATCGTCCGTTTCTGCGGGCAAGGATGCCCGCGCGCCGCCCCGTAATGCAGTTGCTCCGGCTCTTGGGGTGCGGCAAGATGAGGAGAAAATGTCTGTTGCCGGCATACCGCAAACGTCGCTGCGCCAGGAACGGGCCGAGTCTTCACGACTGGCCTGGGCCTTTGTGATCTCGATGGTGTTGCACTTGCTTTTCTTTGGCGGTTACGAAACCGGCAAGAAACTCAACTGGTGGCAAAATGCGCATTGGCCCAGCTGGCTTTCACCGGTCAAAAAACTGGCCGACGCGCTCAAGAAGAAAGAAAATCTCCAGGCCGCCCAGGCGTTGCAGCCGTCCGAGCCTCCGCTGCTGTTTGTGGATGTCAACCCGGCGAACGCCAGCCTGGACCCTCCCAAAAACGCCACTCACTATTCCGATCTGAACACCCAGGCCGCCAATCCGGACATCGACAAGGACAGCAACGTGCCGAAAATCAGCGGTGAGCAGAAGCACGTGCCCAAAACCGAGGACGTGGCTCGCGCCAAGCCAATGCCCTTGCAGCCGGCCCCGGCACCACCCCCGCCCAAGGAGCCGGAACCTCAGGAACAAGCCAAAGCCAAAGCGGCCGAACCACCAGGAGATTTGGCAATGGCCAAACCCGAACCCAAGCCGGTCAAAGACCCCGGTCAGGCGCCTCATAAGCGGCCGCTCACCGTCGCGGAAGCGCTGGCGCGCCAACCGGACAACCAGATCGTCGGCCAGAAGGTGAAACAGGAGGGGGGCGTGCGCCGGAAACTGGAGACCAGCTTGTTCGATACCGTGGCGACTCCTTTTGGCGCTTACGACCGGATGTTGATTGATGCCATCCAGACCCATTGGTACGCACTGCTCGACGAACGGAACTACGCGGCCGAGAGCCGTGGCAAGGTCGTGCTTCAATTCATACTTCATCCGGACGGACGGATCACCGATATGACGATGCCCGAAAACACCGCCGGCGAGGTGCTGGGTTACATCTGTGAAAAGGCGGTGATGGAGCCGGCGCCGTTCCCAAACTGGCCGATTGAAATGCGCCGGATGATCGGCGAAAACCGGCCCATTCAATTTACCTTCTACTACGACATCAATTAGCTATGGAACTCATTGTTTATATTCTTCTTATCCTCACCTCGACGGTCGGGCTGGCGTTTATCATCGAACGCGGGCTGGCCTTGCGTTGGAGCAAGGTGTTGCCGCCGGCCATTGGAGCGGCGGTGGAATCGTGTCAATCGCCGGAAGATGTGCCGATGCTGAGGCGGGTGTGTCAGCAGCACAATTCGCCGATGGGCCGATTGTTGATCCTGGCGGCCGACCATCTGGATTGGCCGAAAGCCGAGTGCATCGACGCGGTGCAAACGCGGGCGCGGCACGAATTGACGCGGCTGGAGCGCGGGTTGGTGGTATTGGAGATTATCATCGGGATCGCCCCGCTGCTGGGACTGGTCGGAACGATTCTGGGGATGATCTCGGTTTTCGGCGATGTGGGCAAAGCGGGGCTGAACGACGCCGCGAAGCTGGCCCAGGGCATTTCACTCATCCTGCGCGCCACCTTGTTCGGCCTGTTGATTGCCATTCCAGCGCTCATTTTCTGGAGCTACTACACGAAAAAAATCGAGAACCTGGGCGTCGAGATGGAGTTCCTTTGCGACGAATTCGTCCGGCGCCAGTATCGCGAGGAAACCAGCAAGGCTTAGGCATGCGCTTCTTTACCCGAAAGCGTCGTCAGCCGCCGGCCATTATCATCGTGGCCTTGATCGACATCCTGATCGTTCTGCTGATTTTCCTGATGGTCACGACTACCTTTAAACAACAACCCGCGTTGAGACTGGCGCTGCCGGAGTCCACCCAGGCTCAAAAGACCGGAGCGCATGAGGACGCTCCCCTGGTCCTGAGCATCGATGCGGCCGGCACGCTGCGCCTGGGTCCCGACTTAACGCCCGTCGCGGCGGATGCCTTGAAAGAGAGATTGATGGAAGCTCTTGCCAAAACTCCTTCCCTCAAGCTGGCGATTAGCGCCGACAAGAGCGCGCCATTTGGTCAAATCGTGAAGGTGATGGACGCGGCGAAAGCCGCGGGAATCAAGGCCATCAACGCTTTCACGAAAGAGCCAAAACCCTGAGGCGGTTAGGTTATGCCGGCCAAAGCTCCACATCCACCATTCTCATTAACATCCTGCTTCAGCGTGCCCAGAGCATATGGGCCGGTTAGGATTGCGGAAAAATTTGGTATAATAGCAAGTAAATCACGACACCGGTCACCGAGACGTACATCCAGAGCGGCCAGGTCCAGCGGGCAATCTTGCGATGCAGCTCAAAGCGCTGTTTCAGGGCGCGGCTAAGGGTGATTAAGACCAGCGGAACGATTACGACCGCCAAGAGCGTGTGGGTCAACAGAATGGCCAGGTAAATGGGCCGAAACCAAGCGGGGTTTCGGAATACCGTTGGCCCGCGGTGCAAATGATACGCAAGATAGCCATGATAGGTCAGGTAGCAGATTAGGAATAGAGTCGAGGTCACGAAGGCTGCCAGCATGCAATTGCGATGGGACCGCTGATCCTTTCGGCGGATGAAGTAATAACCCCAGCCCAAAAGCACAGCGCTCAGCCCATTCAAGCAAGCATTCACGATCGGCAGGTCCAGGGGACTCACGACTCATCCTCCAGTCGCCGGACTGCCGCGACAATGTCGTGCTTGACCCGGGCCGGGTCGACGTCTTCGCCGGTGGTCTCGAAGATCCCGCGCAACTGGCCGTGCTTATCCACGACGACAAAAATGGTGCTATGCACGAACAAATCGGCCGGTGACTCCCGTTCCTCGGTTTTTTTTGGGATGGCCGTCAATTTCAAGGAATCGATGGCCACCTCGGCGATCTGTTTGGGAGTGCCGGTGAGAAACATCCACCGGTTGAAATCGGCGCCGAAGCGCTGCGCATAGGCTTTCAGGATGGGCGGCGAGTCGTATTCCGCGTCGGTGGTAAGAGACACGAGCTTCGCCTGGCTGGCGGGAGGGAGCGCGGATTGCAAATCTCGCATGAGCCGGGTCATTTTCAGGCACGGTCCGGGACAGCGGGTAAAAATGATGTCGGCGACCCAGACCTTGCCAAGCAGGTTGCTCGAGGCAAGCGGCTGGCCGTCCTGGTTGGTCAGGACGAACGAGGCGACCTGACCATAAACGGGGAGAGAACGCGCTTTGGCAGCGCGCGACTTAAAGGCGGCCAGCAGAAATGCCAGGACCAGCAGGGTGGCCGTCAGAGCCAATCCGAGCCACAACAGTCGTGTGGTCTGACGAGAATAGGGATTCACTATGCCCTCTCAGGGCTGGCTGGTAATACGGGACCATTCCAGATTCTGGGAAGCGGCGTAGATGGCGAACACCTTCTCGTTTTGAATCAAGACGGCCCGCACCACACTGGAGTCGTCCGCACGGCCCAAGTTCAGCACGGTATCGGGGATAATGCCGACCTTTTTGTGGGAATAAATCAGAGCGAAAACCGCCTGGGCGAACGCGATATAAGGCATGTCTTTGTAGGCCCCCTCGGCAATGTCCTCAACGGCATTGGCCAGAAACTCCAATTGGTCGACCAGATGGGGAAAAAGGGGCTCGTAAATCTGGGTGAATTCGAGTTTCCACTGCGGCAGATGTCGAAGCATCTTTTCGACCACAGCGGGTGTAATCGACGCCGCCCCACGATTCACAAACTCGACGATCTCCGGCATGCCGGGCAATCTAGCGGAAGGAACCCAAAAAGGAAGATCTAAAAATAGGCGGTTGACAGTTGATCGTGGTTTTGCTTAATTAACCGTTCTTTCGGGACGAGACTTTTATGTACGCAGTATTAGAAAGCGGCAGTAAGCAATATCGAGTCAGCGCCGGTGACAAGCTCCAAGTGGAGCGGCTCGCCATCGAGGCCGGCCAACCTGTGACTTTCGACCGCGTGCTGCTGGTCAACAACGATGGGAAGCTCTCGATCGGGTCCCCGACCGTGACCAATGCGACGGTAGTGGGGGATGTCCTCGAGCATATCCGGGGTGAAAAGAAAATCGCTTTTAAGATGAAGCGCCGGAAGGGTTATCACAAGACGATCGGGCACCGTCAGGAACTGACGGTCGTTCAGATCAAAGAAATCAAACTATAACTTTAAGAAGTCGGTATGGCACACAAGAAAGGTCAAGGCAGCGTCCGCAATGGACGGGACAGCGTCAGCAAACGGTTGGGCGTGAAGCGGTATGGAGGTCAGTTCGTGACTGCCGGCAGCATTCTGGTGCGGCAGCGCGGCACCAAATTCATCGCCGGCCAAAACGTCGGCACCGGGCGGGATTGGACGCTGTTTGCGCTGGTGGACGGGAAGGTCAGCTTCGACCGGAATGGACATCGGGTGAATATCAAAACCGAAACGGCCGCTGCCGCGAAAACGGAAGCCGCTCCCGTCAACAGCTAAAGCGGGTCATAATATTTTGCAGGCGAGGCCGATGCCTCGCCTTTTTTATGCCACAAACCAGCCGCCTCATCCGGCCAATAACCGGCTGGACGAAGTCCTGAGCCGCAGGACTTCCAACCTCGCGAAGTCATTATTGTTTCATGTTCGTCGACGAAATAAAAATCTACGCCCGGGCCGGACACGGCGGCAAAGGCTGTGTGGCGTTTCAGCGTGAAAAGTACCGTCCGAAGGGTGGCCCGAGCGGCGGCAATGGCGGCCGTGGGGGTGACGTGATCCTTGAAGCGGACCATGATCTTAATAACCTCATTGGTCAATATTATCAGCCACGGCTCATCGCGCCGGAGGGGCAAGGCGGGCTGGGCAAAGGCATGGACGGGCATGCCGGCAAAGACCTCGTCGTGCGGGTGCCTTGCGGCACCATGGTGTGGCGTTTAGCCGAGGATGCGGCTGGCTCCGAAGGCGACGAGCCAAAACCCGCGGGATCCACCGAACGGACGGGTTTGGCCACCACGGGCTCGGGGCGCCCGCTGTTCCGCACCGGTGTCAGCGCGCGGGCGCTGGAAATCGACCTCGAACATACCGAAGAGCAAGCCGCAGGGTCGGGAGCCGTTCCCGAGCAGGGGCAACTGGCGGTGGACCTGACGGCACATGGACAGCGTTTTGTACTTTGCAAGGGAGGCCGCGGCGGGCTGGGGAATCGCAATTTTGCCACCGCTGCCCGGCAGGCGCCGCGGTTCGCTCAACCGGGCGAGCCCGGCGAGGAAGGCCACTTTCTACTGGAACTGCGCATCATTGCCGATGTCGGGCTGGTGGGATATCCCAATGCGGGCAAATCAACCTTGCTGACGGCCATTTCGCGGGCTCGACCGAAGATAGCGCCTTATCCTTTTACCACCTTGCATCCGCAAATCGGGATTGTTGAGTATGGGGATTTCCACCGGTTAACGGTGTGCGACGTTCCCGGGCTGATCGACGGGGCGCACCGCAATGTGGGGCTCGGTCACGAGTTCCTGCGCCATATTGAACGATGCAAAGTCCTGGTGTTGCTCCTCGACATGGCCGGGGCGGACGGTCGAACTCCCTGGGACGATTACAAACACCTGCTGAGCGAGCTGGAACTTTACGATGCAAGCCTGCTCGACCGGCCGCGCCTGATTGTCGGCAACAAAATGGATGAGCCCGTCGCGGAAGCGAATCTCAAGAAGTTCAAAACCAAAATTCGCAAGGTGCGGGTGCTGCCGATCGCGGCCGCGTTCGACGAAGGGGTTGAGAAATTCAAGCAAATGATCCGCGAGGCCGTGGAGGAGTAAACCCGAAGGCCGAAATCCGAAACTCGAAGGAAGGCCGAAATCCGAGATCCGAAATCCGAATGGGATTAACGAGCGGTTGTTGGTCCTCCGGTTTTCGGATTTGGTGCTTAAGCGCACGAGTGGGTTGCGGTTCCAACAGCGTTTTGGCTTCCCAACTCCGGCTCGGCCTTCACACTCGCCGGCGATGCTTGCGGCGGTTTTCACAACCCTGCTATTCTCGCTCTCCGCCATTTTTGGCCGGCGAGTTTCCCAATACTTAACCGCGACGCAGGCAAACCTTGGCCGTTTGGGGCTGGCGGCAACGATGCTTGGACTCTGGTCGCACGTTTTTGGGTTTGGCATTCACGGGCGCGCCTTCCCGGTTTTATTTCTCAGCGGTTGCGTTGGGTTTGGTTTGGGAGATCTGGCCATGTTCGCGGCTTACCGGCGGATTGGCGCGCGCCGGACCGTTGTTCTCATTCAGTGTCTGGCAGCGCCGATCGGGGCGGTCGGCGAATGGGTTTGGCTCGGCCACGCGCCGACTCTGACCCAAGCTTTATATGGGGGTGTGACTCTCTCGGGTGTTGGTCTCGCCCTTCAGCCCCCCGACAATAAGCCATCCGATGGCAAGCCGGGCGCGGCCGGCGTTTTGTTCGGGATCCTGGCTGCCGCCGGACAAGCCGGCGGCGCGGTGCTAAGCCGGAAAGCTTATCAAGTGGCCGCCAGTGCGGGCGAATCTTTCCGTCCAGTTCTACTGGACGGAGTCAATGCAGCCTACCAGCGGACGGTTGGCGGGATTGCTTTCTCACTGGGATTTCTGATTTTTCTGAAAATACTCGGCCACCTCGATATTTTTTCGAAGGGCATGGGGGCCATTGACCCGCAGCGAACAGATCGGGACCGCGCAGGAACTCGCTCCGGTGCGGATTGGAGGCGGGGCATGCCCTGGCTGATTGCGCATGCCCTGGCGGGACCCGCGGCAGGAGTCACTTGTTTTCAATGGGCGCTGATGCTCAAACCCACCAATATCGTGCTGCCGATTGTGGCGACCACGCCTCTGGTCGTTCTGCCGCTGGCGCATTATTTTGAAGGGGAACGCGTCACCCGCCGGGCGGTTTTAGGTTCGGGCGTGGCAGTGGCCGGCGTAATCGGTCTCGTGCTGGCAAGCTGAGAGGGGGGAAAAGAGATCCAGGAATGGTCGAGGAATTTGTTAAAGCGCAGAAAGACGCGCTACATGCTGGCAAGTACCGCGCGTCGAGGGTGAACAGAACGGCGAGCACGCTCCGATGGCGGCTTGAGCTTCGGGCGCGGTGTTATATCCTGTGCTCATGCCGATTTACGAATTTCATTGCGAGAAGTGCGAGAAGGATAGCGAGTTGCTGGTGCGCTCGAGCCAATGGGAGGGCACCCAGTGCCCGCATTGCGGTTCGACCAAGCTTTCCAAGAGACTGTCGGTGTTTGCTTCTTCCGGTGGTGGTGCGGCCGAACCTGCTCCGAGTTGCCAGAGCAACAGCCGAGGCTCCTGCGGCTGCCACTGCGCGGGTGGCAAACACAAGCACTGATCCGAATGAGTTCGATCGCAGCAGACCCGATGCCGGATGCGTTTGGCCATTTTGGGCCCTATGGCGGCCGGTTCGTGCCCGAAACGCTGATGCATCCGCTGCAGGAACTGCAGGAGGAGTACGCGCGCGCACAGAAGGATCCGCAGTTTCAACGCGAATTGGATTATTACCTGCGCGACTTTTGCGGTCGTCCGACTCCTCTTTATTTCGCCGAGCGGCTAACTCGGGAGCTGGGCGGAGCCAAAATCTATCTCAAACGCGAGGATTTGCTGCACACCGGCGCCCATAAGATAAACAACTGTATTGGGCAGGTGCTCCTGGCCCGGCGCATGGGCAAAACGCGGATTATCGCCGAGACCGGCGCGGGTCAACACGGGGTCGCCACCGCAACCGTTTCGGCCATGTTTGGGCTCAAATGCGTCGTGTACATGGGGGCGGTGGATTGCGACCGGCAGGCGCTGAACGTGTTCCGCATGAAAATGCTCGGGGCCGAAGTCGTGCCTGTCAAGGCCGGCCAACAAACCTTGAAAGAGGCCATTAATGAAGCCATGCGCGACTGGGTGACCAATATCCGCTCGACGCATTATATCCTGGGCACAGCTTACGGCGCGCACCCGTATCCGGTGATGGTGCGGAACTTTCAACGAGTGATTGGCGACGAAGCCCGGCGGCAAATCCTGGAAAAGGAGAACCGGCTGCCGGATCTGCTCCTGGCGTGCGTTGGGGGCGGCTCGAACTCGATTGGCTTGTTTTACCCGTTTCTCGGCGATCGATCGGTGAAGATGATTGGGGTCGAGGCGGGGGGGGAAGGCATTAGCGCGGGCAAACATGCGGCGCGATTTCAAGGCGGGTCACTGGGCGTTTTGCAAGGAACGCGCTCGTATCTTTTGCAGGACGAGTTTGGCCAGGTGCAATTGACGCACAGTGTGTCGGCTGGATTGGACTATGCCGCCGTTGGGCCGGAGCACGCGTGGCTGCGGGATCAGGAGCGCGTCCAATACACCTACGCCACGGATGACCAGGCGCTGGAGGCGTTTCATCGGCTGGCGCATCTCGAAGGGATCATTCCGGCGCTGGAAAGCGCTCACGCGATTGCGGAGGTGATCCAACGAGCGCCACGAATGCGAACCAGTGAAATCGTGATCGTGAACCTAAGCGGCCGGGGCGACAAGGATGTGGCGCAGGTGGCGGCCAAGAGCTCGTTGACCAAGCCGGGCTAACTGAGCATTCGACATCCTACTGCTCGATTTTGTATTTTGTAAGAAATGAAATCGATGACGGGATACGGGCGGGGCGAATGCTGCCAGAATGGTTTCAAAATCACCGTCGAGCTCAGTTCCGTTAATCGAAAGCAAAGTGAGATTTCAGTCGCGCTGCCCCGCGAGATGGAAATGCTCGAGGCCCAGATCCGGGACGTGATCAACCAGTACATCTCCCGTGGCCGGCTGACGACGCGAGTGAGTTTGCACGCCGGCGCCAGCAAGCTTTCGGCGCGCATGCACCTGAATGTGCCGCTCGCCAAGGCGTATGCCCGCGAGTTGACTCGGCTGGCCGCCCAACTCAAGCTTCCCGGTCCGGTGACACTCGATCAGCTGGCACGCGCTCCGGGCGTTTTCCAAACCGATGAACAAATCGTGGAGGAAAAGGACTTCTGGCCGTCGGTGCAAAAGGCGCTGAAAATTGCGCTCAGAACGCTGGTAAAAATGCGCGAACGCGAGGGAGCACACCTGGCGAAAGACCTGGCGCAACGCATCCGTTTCATGCGAAAGGCTACGGCCCGCGTCCAAAAGCAGGCACCCAAAGTCGCGCAACGCTACCGTCAGCAACTGCTGGACCGCATCCAGGAAGCGGGATTGCAGGCCCCTGGGACCGACGATGAGCGTTTGCTCAAGGAAGTCGTTTATTTCGCCGATCGATCGGATATTTCCGAGGAACTCAGCCGATTACAAAGCCATTTCAAGCAATTTGACGACTGTGCCCGGTCGGCCGAACCCGTGGGCCGGACGCTGGATTTTTTAGCGCAGGAAATGAACCGGGAAGTGAACACCATTGGCTCAAAGGCCAACGACAGCCTGATCGCGCGCGAGGTCGTGACGCTTAAAGCGGAGCTGGAAAAATTCCGGGAACAGGCGCAGAATGTCGAATGATGAGCGGATTAACCCGGGAAAAAACCAGCCAAAGCCCGACCGAAACCATGGCCATTGTCAGCCCGCTGTTGATTTTAATTTCGGCGCCATCCGGCGGCGGCAAGACCACGCTTTGCGAGAAACTGCTGGCGGCCCGGCCCGGCATGAGCCGAGCGGTGACCTGCACCACCCGCGCGCCACGGTCCGGAGAGCGCGACGGCATCGACTATTACTTTCTCAACGCCGACTCATTTCTGAAACGGGTGCAGGCGGGAAATTTTCTGGAGCACGCCACTGTATACGGGAACAGTTATGGAACCTTGAAATCCGAGGTGCTGGGCCGGCTGCGGCAAGGCCAGGATGTGCTGCTCAATGTCGACGTTCAGGGTGCGGCCACGATCCGCCAAAAGGCGCAAGAAGACGCTGAGTTGGGCAACGCCCTGGTTTCCGTGTTTCTAACCCCACCGTCGCTGGCCATCCTTGAACAGCGGCTGCGCAAACGGGGCACCGACTCATCGGCAGTGATTCAAAAACGGCTGGCCGTCGCGCGCCAGGAAATCGCCCAATGGAAGCACTTCGATTATCTGGTGCTCAGCGGGAGCATCGAAGAGGACTTGCGCCGGGCGCTGGCAATCGTCGAGGCCGAGAAACTGCGCACGCGCCACGGGCAGGCGCCGGAATTCTAAGGTGAGCAAGAACATTGTACTGGGGGTGACCGGTTCAATCGCGGCGTACAAAGCGGCGGAACTGACCAGCCAGCTTACCAGGCAAGGTTGCGAGGTTCACGTGGTAATGACCGCTGACGCCCTGGAGTTTATCACGCCACTGGTGTTCAAGACCTTGTCCCGGCATCCGGTGGTGACCGACCTGTATGATGAGGAGGAAGGCTGGAAACCCACTCACATCAAATTGGCGGATGAGGCGGACTTGCTGCTGATCGCGCCTGCCACGGCCAATACGATTGCCAAGGTGGCTTTAGGTCTGGCGAATGACGCGTTGAGTTGCATCGCGCTGGCGCTGCAACCGCGGGCGCGGTTGTTGGTGGCTCCGGCCATGAACGGCAAAATGTGGTTGCATCCGGCGACTCAACAAAATGTCGCAACGCTAAAATCGCGCGGCGCTGAGTTCATTGGACCGGAAGAAGGACTGCTTTCCTGCGGATATGAAGGGTTGGGACGGCTGTGGCCGGTGGAGCGA
The DNA here is from genome assembly GCA_035651635.1 of Verrucomicrobiia bacterium. Lineage (GTDB taxonomy): Bacteria > Verrucomicrobiota > Verrucomicrobiia > Limisphaerales > UBA8199 > JANXQE01. Next base: position 20,125 of record DASRFK010000015.1, read on the forward strand.
GTGGCCGAGCGCGCGATTCAGTTGGTAAGCTAGTTGTTTTCAGCTACAATTCAGCACCGGTTGGCACCGGAGGACCGGCGCCGCACGCATGAACTTACCGGAAACATCGGAACTCCCGCGGGCGAGCTTCAAGCCAGGCTCACCCGAACCTTCCGGTCCGGCGCTGACTCCCGGTACAGCCAGGCACTCGCGGGGGATCCTGGCCGCGATTCGGCGCGAGTTCAATTCGTTGGTTGAACTGCTGCGGATTCCCCCGCCGATTGCCTCCCAGGTGCTCCAGCGGATCGTGGTGATGGAGCAGCACATCATCCTGCCGATCAAGGCGGCCTGGATTGCCATCTTGCTGCGCCCGTCGTATTTCAGCGCCTGGGTTGGCGAAGCGGCCAAGGTGCTGGATGTTAGTCCGCGGTCGGCCTACACCTTTTTCTGGGTGTACGTGGCCGCAAACATCGTAGCTGGAGTTTTGATCCTGTTCGTTCGACGCATTCCCCCGGGGTTACGCGAGGGGACGGTCTTCGTAATGACGCTGGTCGATGGGATTTTCCTGGGGGTCCTGACGGTGGTCACGGGCGGGTATAATAGCCCGCTGTATTGGCTGTTCCTGGGATTGATTGTGCGCACGGCCGTGAGCGTTCCCCGGGCCACCTCACAACTGCTGCTGAACTTGACGCTGAGCGCCTGCTTTATCATGGCCGGGGTCATCGATTCCTATGTGGCGCAGAACCTGACGGACACGGATCAGCACGTGCTTGAGCTCTATGCGACGGATACGCCGGCCGAACCGCTGCTGCTGCGGCTGGTCTTGTTGCTCCTAATGACCTTGTGCTGTTATGCCGCACAAGTTTTGCTCGAACGCCAGCGCCAGGCCATGGAGGAAGCCCGCGAGTTTGCCATGCGCGAAGGCCAAATTCGCTCGGCTGGCCGACTGGCGGCCGAGTTCGCTCATCAGATCAAGAACCCGCTGGCCATTATCAATACGGCGGCTTATTCCCTGCACCGCGCAGTGCGCGAAAACAAAGGGGATCCCCTGGAGCAGATCCAGATGATTCAAGAGGAAGTCGAACGGGCCGACCGCATCATCACGCAAGTCATGGGCTACGCTCAGCTCAGCGAAGGGCATGTCGAGAAACTCAACGTCATCGAGGAATTGGATTTGGCGATCGAGCGTGTATTTCCCCAGGCCGCTCATTACCCGCACCGAGTGCGCCGGTCTTATCAAGGGAATTTCCCGCCTTTGTTGATGCAGCGGCGGCACCTTTCCGAGACCTTCATCAATGTGTTGCAGAACGCGCGTGAAGCGATGCCCGCCGAGGGTGGCAATGTGTTCGTGGATGCCCAATGCCATGATGACCAGTCCATTGAGGTTTCGATCACCGATGACGGCCCGGGGATTCTGCCGGAAAAGCTGGGGCGAATTTTCGAGGCGTACTACACGACCAAAGAGAAGGGCTCCGGTCTTGGTCTGGCCACCGTCAAGCACAATATCGAACTGTACGGCGGCTCGGTTCGGGTGGAATCTGAGCTTGGAAAGGGAGCGCGTTTCATTTTAGTATTCCCGGCTAAGACGCAGATGAAATCGGCGCAACTGAACTTATGAACTTGCCGCTGCCACCAGTGCTCGTCGTGGACGACGAGAAGAACATGCGCGGCTCGCTCAAGACGGTGCTATCCGATGAAGGTTACGAGGTGCGCGCCGTGGAGTCGGCCGAGGAGGCGCTGAACCTGCTGGCGCGGGAGGACTTTTTCATGGTCATTACCGATGCCCGGCTTGGAGGAATGACCGGGTATGAGTTCCTGGCCAAGGCGCGCAGCCAGTGGCCGGATTTGCCGATCCTGATGATCACGGCTTATGCCACTCCGAAACTGGCCGTCGAAGCGATCAAAGCCGGCGCCATCGATTACCTGGCCAAACCGTTTGCCCCGGAAGAATTGCTCCACGCCGTCGCCGGGTGCGTCGAACGCTACCGATTGCTGCTGGAAAACGAGCGCCTGCGGGCCCGCGCCAGCGAAACCTATCAACTGGACCAAATCGTGGGTGAATGCGAGAAAATCCGCGAACTGCGCCAGCAGATTCAGACCTTTGGTCCAACCGACGCCCGGGTGTTGATTCTGGGCGAGAGCGGAACCGGTAAAGAGCTGGTCGCAGGTGCGCTGCATAGCTTGGGTCGCCGCAGCCGGGCCGGTTATGTGCGCATTAACTGCGCCGCCATTCCGGAAACATTACTGGAGAGTGAACTCTTCGGGCATGAAAAGGGCGCCTTCACCGGTGCGCTCAAACAAAAGCCCGGCCGCGTCGAGGAAGCTGATGGCGGCACGATTTTTTTGGACGAAATTGCGGATATGAGCCGTCCGTTGCAGGCGAAGTTGCTGCGGTTTCTGGAAGACGGGACGTTTACGCGGGTGGGTGGGACGCAGGAATTACGGGTTAATGTGCGGCTGATCGCGGCCACCAACCGCGACATTATCCAAGCGATTGCCGAAGAACAGTTCCGCGAGGATTTATTCCACCGGCTCAATGTCGTGCAAGTGCGTCTACCTCCCCTGCGAGACCGAGGCGAGGATATCCTGCTCCTGGCGGATCATTTTCTGAAGAACTTTGGAGTATCGCTGAACAAAGCTACGCGGCGGGTCTCGCGCGCAGCCCGCCAGACGCTCATGTCCTACCATTGGCCGGGTAACGTCCGTGAACTGCGCAACGTGATCGAACGGGCGTTGATTCTCGAGAAGACCAACGAAATCCAGCCGTCCAGTCTGCCGGATTTCCACCTCGAAGCACGGCTGCATAAGAGCACCCCATCGCGGCTGAGCGCCAACGGTTCACTCGACGAGATAATGGCCCGGTATGAGCGAGAGCTGATCAGCACATTGCTGGAACAAAATCATTTTAACCTGGCCAAGACTTCCGATCAGTTGAAGATCAGTCGCCATGCCCTCCGCTACCGGATGCAACGGCTCAACATTGCCGAACCTGCGGAAACGGAACACGAGCCGGCCGGGTCAGCCACAAAGTTTGATGCCCCATGAGTATCTGCCAACCTTTCTTTGCCCAGGATATTCTGCCCACCGATGTTATCCCCGGCGCCTGGCGCTGGATGGGGTTGACCGTCAAAGAGCTATTGTTGCTGCTCGGCGCACTCGGTTTTGTAACGCTCCTGGTCATTTTATGGGCGGTGTATCTGCGAAAACGCCCGCGCGAGCGCCGTCACCATCATCATCACCATCATTCCCATAGCCCGCCGGCTTCCATGAGCTCTTCGGAAAACGGCGAATCAGACATGGGCGAGGAAAAACGATACCGCCGCAAGCGCCGCCGGCGGCGCGAGCACCGTCCCCGCAACCCGACTCTGGCGGAAACCGGGGGGCTGCCGCCTTTGCGGACCGAGCGGCCGCCGGACCCGCTGCCCTGATTTTGATGGAGCAAAGCCGCGCCATCACGCGGAAGAGCGCGTCGAATCTGACCTGGGGATTCGCGCTCTTGCCGAAAGCCAAACGAGACGGCATGGCTGCATTGTATGCGTTCTGCCGCGAGGTAGACGATATCGCGGACGAAGAGGGCATCGCGGTTGAAAAGCGGCGGGCACAATTGACCGACTGGCGCGAGGACATTCGCCGGGCGTGCGCCGGCCAGGAGCCGCAGTTTGCGGTTAACCGCGAGCTTCAGCCGGCGATCGAGCGATATCATCTGCCGTTCGAACATTTCGACGAATTGATCAAAGGCGTCGAAATGGACCTGGATATCAAGCGCTACCAGGATTACGACCAGTTGGACCTGTACTGTTACCGCGTCGCTTCGGTAGTGGGTTTGTTGAGCATTGAAATTTTTGGCTACCGCGTCGCCGCTTCGCGACAATACGCAGTGTTCCTGGGCAAAGCCCTCCAGTTAACCAATATCCTGCGGGATGTGCGCACCGACGCCGAACGCGGGCGGATTTACCTGCCACTGAGCGAGCTGGCCAGGTTCGGCGTGACGGCGGAGGAGGTGCTTCAGTCGCAATACTCCGAACGCTTTTTTGCTCTCGCCCAAAGCGTCGCTGGCGTGGCGAAGGATTTTTATCAAAAAGCGCGCGAGACACTGCCGGAGCCAGACCGCCGCTCGATGGTAGCGGCCGAGTTGATGGCATCGGTCTATTGGCGGTTATTGTGCAAACTGGAATCCAAACGATTCAATGTTTTCGGGCTCAATCCCCCGCGACTGAATAAAGGACAAAAGCTGCTGCTCATTTTTCAAGCCTGGTACCGCTTCGCCGTCGGGGCCATGTCCCCGAGTTATGGGAGTTGAGCCGTCGGCGGCTGGCACAGGCCGGCGCCGCTTGATTGTGAATGCCGATGATTTCGGCCGTTCCGCGTCGATAAACCAGGCGGTGATCCGCGCGCACTGCGAGGGCATTCTGACCACCGCGAGCTTGATGGTGAATGAACCCGCCAGTCAGGAGGCGGTTGAACTGGCGCGGAAGCACCCGTCATTGGGAGTCGGTTTGCACTTGACCCTGTTGTGCGGCCATGCCGCATCCCCGCGCGCCCTCATTCCAGGCCTGGTGAACTCTGCCAATGAGTTCACGGACAGCTCTTTTGAAGCCGGATTCAGATACTTCTTTCAGACCGGCCTGCACCCGCAGTTGCGCCAGGAAGTGCACGCCCAGTTCGCCAGGTTTCGGGCCACGGGATTGCCGCTGGACCACCTGAACGGCCATCTCCACCTCCATTTGCACCCGGTCATTTTCAGAATTCTTATGCGGGACGCCAACGAGCTCGGGATCAGCCGCGTGCGGCTTACGCGCGACCCGTTCGTTCTGAACCTGGGACTGGCTTCGGGAGCGCTGATTTACCGGACCTCGCACGCCGTGATTTTCCACAGCCTCTCGGCACGAGCGCGGCCGAAGCTCGAACAACGCGGATTTAAGCATACGGACCGCGTCTTCGGGTTGCTGCAAAACGCAAGGGTCGACGAGGAGTACGTCTGCCGGCTTCTGGAGCGCTTGCCCACCGGCGACTCGGAGCTTTACTCCCATCCGTCGCTCGACGAGTTTAAGGAGGAATTTGCGGCCTTAATCAGCCCGCGTGTCCGGGAACGAATCCAGGAGCGCGGGATCCAACTCATCCGCTATCAGGATTTATAGCCTATGGCCAAGCTGCTGCTCATCCTTCTTATTGGTCTGGTCTTCGAGAGCGCCGGGGTGGTCCTGCTCAAGAAAGGCATGACCCAACTCGGTCCAATCAACGCGGGCAGTTTTTCGCAAGTCGTGCAGGCGGTGAAAGCCGGTGTGACCCGTCCCCAGATCCTGCTGGGCGTGTTTTTCGAAGCATTATTTTTTGTCTGTTTGCTGGTGCTGATGAGGCAAAGCGACATTAGCTTTTTATGGCCACTGACGGGTTTAAGCTTCGTATTCGCTACGCTGGCTGCTTTGTGGTTCCTGGACGAGCAAGTCTCTCCGGTTCGCTGGGCGGGCGTGATCCTGATCATGATTGGCGCCGGATTGATCAGCTACAGCGAACATCAGAAGGAAAGACATTCCGCTGGTCCGGCCACCACGAGTCAACCACCCGCTAACAGCGGGCCGTGAACTAAGAGCGTGTTTTAAAATTCCGTTTGGAGTCGCGCCTTTAGGCGCCTTTAGGCGGCCCGGCGCCAAACCACCTGAAGGCGGGACTTCAAACCCAGGTGCCCACGCCCAGCCGGCGCTTTAAAATTCGCTCTAAGTTTATTTCCTAACACTGCCGAGCAGGACCTTTTCCAAAACTTCGCCTAAGCGCCGGGCGGCGCCCGAACTCTGGCGCTGAAGCCTGAGCAAAGCGGGGATCTTCCAGGGCGCCTTGGCCAGGGCCCATCCGAGCTTGGAAGCATCCAACCGCATGTCAGGTGTCATTAGTTCGTTAAAATCAAAGGCCAGATTCTCCGCGGCCGTATCGAGAATCACTCGAATGGTAGCGGCCGGGATCCCCGCCGCTCGGCAGAGCTTTTGAATCGGGCCGGATTCCATCTCGACGGCGTGGGCGCCGGTGCGGGCGAAGAGGCGCTGCTTTTCTGAGGCGGTACTGACAACCTTGTTCGAGCAGGCGAACTGCACGGCGCGAGCCCCGGCGGCTCGGAGCGCGCCCTCGAGGTCCGCGGTATCATCCGCAAAGAACACAACGGCGCCCCGCTCGAGGCTTGGGTCGAGACCGCCGGCGAAACCCGCCGTGATGACCCGGCCCGGCCGCTGGCGAGCGAGGGCACTTTCGACGGAAATCCGCGCGTTGGCCTCGCCCATTCCGGTTATCAGGGTTCGAATGTCAGAACGCGAGCCCGCTTTTCGCAGAAAATATCGCGCTTCCTCTTTGACGGCGAAGCAAACCAGGGTAGGCATCATTTGATGCCGGCAAGCCGATCCCGCCAGATCTGAAACAGAACCACGGTGGCGCGGACGTCGCGCAAACAGTACTCCGCAATCTCGCGGAACCGGCCTTCGGCCATCAGGGTGTTGACGTCACGGCCGCTCACGCCGTGACTTTTGGGCGATTCGATCCCAAACGCTTTGCAATAAAAGTCCAGGTTAAATCTCCGGGCGGCCCCCTCGCGGCCGCTCACGCCATAGAAGGTCAGTTGTTCGGCCAGGTCGCAATGGGGTTCTGTTTGGTAGCGGTATCCCAGCCAATCTTTGCGGGAAATGGGCACATTCAACAGGGCCGAGCGCAGGTAAACGAAGGGCACGTCGAAACTTCGGCCGTTGAAGGTGACGATATGTTCGTAGTGCCGCGCGATATCCCAAAAAGCGGTCAGCAATTCGATTTCATCAACGCAGGGCACGAACTCGACCGGGCCGGCCTCACCGATGTCTTGTTCGTAATCTTCGGCTGTGAACAGAACCTGGCCGCGGGAGGATTCGGCATTGAGCATGGCGATGCAAACGACTTGGGCCGTAAAGGGCCAGAGATTGAATTGTTGCTGAATCTCGGCGCGGCGCGCATCGCGCGCCGGCTGCGCATCGAGCTTTTCGCAATCGCGAAACAAATACTCTTGCTGCGCTTCATCGAAATGCTCGGGCGGCAGAGCGGAGGTTTCGATATCAAATACCAGTTTGGCCATAGAAAACGTTGTTATTCCGGGTCGACTGCGTGCCCCAGCTCGCGAAAACGCTGGAGTTTATACAGCAGCGCGCGCCGGCTGATGCCCAGGGCCCGGGCGGTTTCGGTGCGATTGAATCCATGCTTGCGCAGTGCCTGCAGGATGGCTTGTCGTTCGATTTCACCCAGCCGTTCTGGATCAACGGTCTGATTGAGGGCAGCCGTTTCCGGGCTGCCGCGCACCCTGGCGGGGAGATGATCCGGCAGGATCAGTTCCCCGCCGGAGAGCAAGACTGCGCGCTCGATGGCGTTGCGTAGCTCGCGCACATTGCCGGGCCACGAATAGCGCAACAGAGCCGAAGTCACTCCTGGCGAAAACCGGGCCCGCCCCTGGCTAAAGTGTGCGACAAAACCGGAGGCCAGTGGCAAAATATCTTCCGGACGCTCGCGCAGCGCGGGAATATTGAGTTCCACCACGTTGAGCCGATAGAAAAGATCTTCGCGGAACAAGCCGGCCTTGACCTGGTCTTCGAGAATGCGGTTAGTGGCGGCCAAAATCCGCGCATTGGTAAGCAGGTCTTTGTTAGAGCCGACGCGGGTGAACCGTCCGTCCTGGGTGACGCGGAGCAGCTTGGCTTGCAGCGGCGGAGACATATCGGCGATCTCATCGAGGAAGATGGTTCCGCCATTTGCCTGCTCGAAGCGGCCGATCCGCTGGGCGACCGCGCCCGTGAAGGCCCCCTTTTCATGGCCGAATAACTCGCTCTCGAGCAGGGTTTCCGGAATGGCGGCGCAATTCACTTTTACCAGTGGTCCCGGGGCACGGTTGCTCCAGGAGTGAAGCACGTCGGCTAAAACCTCCTTGCCCACGCCGCTCTCGCCGGTAATGAGGACCCGGCTTTCGGACGGCGCGACCAGCGCGGCGTCTTGAAAGACGGCTTTCATCAACGGGCTCTGCGCGACTACGTGCGCAGGCAGTGCCCGCTCGGCTCCCGCCTGGGCGATACCAGGTCCGGCCGCTCCCGTTGCCTGGCGCACGATGGCCAAGAGCTCATCGAGGTCAATCGGCTTGGGCAGGTAATTGACCGCGCCGTCGCGCATGGCGCCGACGGCTTCACGAATGTCGGCGTAAGCGGTCACGAGCAAGACTGGCAAGACCGCGTGCTCCTGCCGCGCTTGTCTGAGCGTCTCCAAACCAGACAACCCGGGCATGCGCACATCCGAAATCATCAGGTTAAACGGTTCGGTCCGCAGCAAGGCCAGGGCGCGTTCGCCCGAATCGGCCACGACTATTTCAAATCCCTGCCCCTTGAGGAAGGACTCGAGCAGACTGCGCTGGCCGGGATCATCATCCACAATCAGGATGCGCGGCGCTTGCGCTCGGCTATTGCGGCTCTCGTGGGACATTCAGCGGCCCAGTTTTGGACCGCGGCCTCAGCTTACTGCTTTTATGCTGTCAAGAAAGAGACAAATCCGGGCCGCAGACGATCTCCGCGCCCATCGCCGGGAGTTGAATCTTGCGGCGTCGGTCGGGTGAACGCCCTCGCCAGGTTGCTTATTTTGGGACCGCGGGATAAGGGGCGGGGAGACCGTCTGTGACCGGCCTCTTTTTCGCGAGGGCGCCACTTTCTCCCACGTCGACATTCGGCAGGGCCGAGTCGTCCATCCCATCGGCAAGGCTGGAACAACAGGCGCAGACATTGGGATTGCGCGAGAGGGCGTTGCCGTCTTGCACCATCGGCTCGCCGCAACAAATGCAAATAGTAGGTTTCATCCGGTTCAAAAGGGCAATGCTGACCGAGAAGCCGGAGGTCGGCGGTTGCAGGGAAATCGTGTCCACGACTAAGACCTTGCGCACAGGACCACAGGCTCAAGCCCCTCGACCATTGTACAAAAGCATCAAAACAGGCGATCGTCAAGGGACGGTCGCTGGTTGCCGGATGGTGGTTGGCCCTCGGCTGACCCTCAGGCGAGGGCCAATCTCCTCGGAACGGCGGTTGCGGCTTGGGGAGCTAACGGCGGGTGGGCGAATCGATGATTATCTTTTTGAAAAAGCCGAGCGGTTGTAATCAACAACAGTTGTTGACTTTGAGTCTATTTTTCTATTCACTCCGCTTATGCAAATTGAAAGCTTGAAAGTATTTTGCGACCTGACGGAGACCGAAAGCTTTACCAAAGCGGCTCAGATCAACGGGGTGACCCAATCGGCGGTCAGCCAGACCATCAGTTCGCTGGAGCGGCAGTTCAAATCTCTGTTAATCGAACGGAGCAAGAAGAATTTCCGGCTCACCTCCGAAGGCCAGGTTCTTTACGAGTATAGCAAGCAGATCCTGCAAACCTACGACGCGCTGCACAGCAAATTGCAGGAAATCAAAGAAATCATTTCCGGAAACATCCGGGTGGCGACCATCTACAGCATTGGCTTGCACGTGCTGCCGCCCTATTTAAAAAAATTCCTGAAGAGCTATCCGACCGTCAACGTGCACGTGGAATATCAACGGGCCAACCAGGTGTACGAGGATGTCCTGGGAAATGTGGTGGATCTCGGCCTGGTGGCCTACCCGGTGCGCGACCCCAAGCTCGAACTGGTCACCTTACGCAAGGACCCATTGGTCGTGATCTGCAATCCCCAGAATGCTCTCGCCAAATTGAAGAGCGTCAAACTCAAGGCGCTCAGCGGCCAAAAGATGATCAGTTTCGAGAAAGACATTCCCACCCGCAAGGCGGTCGATCGCATTCTGAAAGAGCACGGCGTCTCGGTTCAGCACGTGATGGAGTTCGACAACATTGAGACGGTCAAACGCGCGGTCGAGATCGATTCCGGCGTGGCGATTGTTCCCCAGGAAACCATTCGCCAGGAAGTAAGCAATCGAACGCTGGCGGCGGTACCCCTCGAAGATGGAGAGTATTCGCGGCCCCTGGGCTTAATTCACAAGAAGAACAAGGTTCTTTCTCCGGCGATCAAGCAGTTCATTTCCCTGCTCAAAGAGGCGCCCTAAACCGGTGCCTTTGCTTTAGCTGCGGATCTTGAGGTGTGAGAGCCGGAAGACGGCTCCTTTCGGATCATTGGCCGCGCATTCGATTTCCCAGCCATGCGCCAGCACGATTTGCTGCACGACCGCCAGGCCTAGGCCCGTCCCGGTCTTCTGGGTCGTGAAGTACGGCTTAAAGATTTCAGTCCGGCGATCGGGCGGGACCCCGGGGCCATTGTCGCGCACTTCGAGAACCGCTTCACTGGCGCCACGGCGCTCTACGACGACCTCGATCTGGCCGGGCGGTTGCACGGCCTGAATGGCGTTGAGCAGCAGGTTGAAAAGCGCCTGTCGCAGCATCTGTTCGTCCGCCTCGATGGTCAACGCTTCCCCGCGGATCTCCAGCCGGGCTTTCTTTTCCTCGAGATCATAACTCAACGCGCGCGCCACATCGTTTATGAGGGAGTTCAATACCACCATCGAGCGGCGGACCTCCCGCGGGCGCGAATAATTGATGAACTCGTTCAATTGGGCTGCCACTTTGTCGGCTTCACTGACGATTTCCTTGGATTTCTGCTGGATTTCCGCCGCGGCTTCGGGCTGGCGCGAAATCATTTGCGCCAGGCCGCGGATGATATTGAGGGGATTGCGTGTTTCATGGGCGAGCCCCGCGGCGGCGAGATTCATTTCTTTGAGGTGAGTGTTGAGTTCGCTGGCCCGGATGAGGCGAATCTGCAGGTCCGAAGAGGTCGCCAGGTTGCGCCAGGCAATGCCGGAACCGAAGGCCGAGAGCGTGGCCAGAAAAACGATGATGATGCGCAGCCAGAGATCGCGCTGGGACGCCGCTCGGAAGGAATCGATCGACATGGCCAGTACCAGGTCGTGCAAAGCTCTTTTTTCCAGCAGTGACTGATAATCCGCCTCACTCAGGCCGCGCAACCACGGCGGACGCCGCGGCCGGCTGCCAGGCTCACGTGGAGGACGACCCTCGCGTTCTGGGGCCGCGCTATTGGTGCCAGCCTCGGTGCCAGGCGGACGCGACTCTTCCCGCTCGGATGGAGGAGGTTCTCCCGGAGGCGGAGGCCCCGGGCCCGCCTCGCGGCGCGGGAAAGAGCGATTTCGCGCGTCGGGAAAAGCATTCGTGAACTCCCGCATCGGCGGCAGCACTACGGTCGGGTTAGTGCCGCCTTCCCAGGTGACGCTCGAACCGAGATCGACCAGATTGACGAATGTCACATTCCGTTGCCCCCAATGTTCGCCCTGTTGAAGGATGTCCCTTTGGGTCAGATCCAGCTGGCGGCCGGCCCTGGCGATCTCCTGCCCGGCGGCATTGAGCAGGACGATGGAGGTCAAGTCACTCGATTTGACCAACTCATTGGAACGGCTGTTAACCAGTTCGTTGAGGACGGGTTCGAGACGTTCCTGAAGCACCGCCCCGCGGAACCGCATTCCCCGGATGCAAGCGCTGATCGTGTTGGCAATGTCTTTGGAGCGATTGCTCAACTCGGCCTTGGCCGCGCCGCGGAACCGATAATGCTCCTCCGCCTGCCACACCACCACCAGTGCCCACACAGCGGCCAGGAGCGCATAGACCGTAAACGTGCGCCGGCTCAGTTCCATGTCATTTCTGGTTCTGCGGCCAACCTGAGCCCGGCGGGGCATTCGTTGTCGGGCTGGGCGGAGCCATGGGTAAACTGTCCAGAACTTTGTTCAGTTCTTCATCCGAAAAATCCTTCATCCCCTCGGCCTTGGCTCGTTCGCGATTGGACAGAACCGCCAGTTCGGTCGGATTCTGCACAATGTGCGGGGTGAGGAAGATTAAGAGCTCGGTTTTGGTTGAACTTTTTTGGGTGTGCTTGAAGAGATTGCCCAAAACCGGGATGTCGCCCAGGATGGGAATCTTGGTTTCGGTCTGTGATTTGTCGGCCTCCATGAGCCCGCCAATGATGACGGTCTGGCCATCCGCGGTAACGGCCACCGTGTCGGCCGAACGCACGTCAATGACCGGGGCATTCACGCCGGTCGAAACCGGGATGGACAGATTGGGATCGATGGAAGAGATCTGCGGGGAAACCATCATTTCGACCAAACCGTCGGCGGTAATAAAGGGCGTGACGCGCAAGATCACACCCACGTCACGATAGGAATATGCGTTGATGGGGGTGCCGTTCAGGCCGTTGTACGAAACGCTGGTGACGAGCGGAACCGACTGGCCCACGGTAATTGTTGCGGGCTGATTGTTCCGTGCCAGGATCGAAGGCCGCGAGAGCACTTTGGCGCGGCCAGACTGTGCGATGGCGCGCAAGGTCACCTGGTAGTCCGTGCCCAGTATCTGGTAGAGTCCGGCGCCGGGCTGCGTTATCGGTGAGACGGCCGAAAAGGCGGAGATAGGTTGTCCGAACTGGTTGAAGTTGGTGCCGACCACCGAACTCAAGGAGGATAATCCGAACCCATTAACGGCGCTGGCATCCTTGATCGTTCCGTTCATGTTCTGCCTGCCCCAGCCCCCTTCAATACCGAAATCCAGGTCGTTATTGTGAGTGACTTCGATAAAGACGACCTTGATCAGCACCTGGGGTTTTGGCCGGTCCAGATTGGTTAGCACCTGGGCGATGTAGCGCGACGTTGCTTCGTCGGCGATGTACACCACTCGACGAGTTTCCGGGTCGATGGAAAAATAGGCATCCCCAATCGTGCCATTATTGGGGTAGGTTCTGCCGCTGGTGCTCGCCGAGCCGCCAGTGCCGCCACGGCTGGCATTGCCGCCGCCGCCGCCGGCGCCGCCGCCGAAACCGCCCCCGCGTTGCTGGCTCCAAGCCGGCAGCGCCGCGCTTAAAAGCATCGCTGCGCTCAAAACTAAGAACCACCGCAAGCCTCGTTTTCTCATGATTTGTTTCCTCAGGTAAGGTGTGGTCGAATTACTGGCCCAAGCGCCCGCTGTTCAGGCCGCCGCCGCTGCTGCTGCTACCGAATCCGGTGGTGGAGCCGGTAGTGCCCTGTTGATTTTGCGTTTCCCGCTGCGTCAAGGGGTTGTTCCGGCCCAGGAAAGTGTTTTGGTTGTTGTTATTCTGCATGCGGACGGTGCTGCGGTTGAAGAGGTCCTGCAGGTTCTGGTAAACATCCTGCGGGTCGGCGTTCCGCAACTCGAAGTAGCTGACGATTTCTCGTTTGCCTTTGTCGGAGTCGAGTTCCGCGACCATTTCGGCGATCTGCGGCATGAGCGTCTTGGATGCTGTAACAATCAGCGAGGAGGTCCGCGGGTCAGGCACTGCCAGGACCTTGCCCAGCTTCTTCATCCGCTGGCTGTCGCCCGTGCTGTTGGCATTGGCGGCACCGAATCCGCCACGGCCGCGGAAGAAGAAGGGCACGTTATTATTTTGATTGTTGTTGGAATTGGTCTCGTCGGGAAACAACTGCGCCAGTTGGTCGGCCATTTCCGAGGGGTCGGCGTTGGTCAGCCGGAAAACCCGCAGCTCGGTGGTGTCACTGACCTGCATGTCGATCTTATCCAGCATGTCCTCGATAGTGGTCAGCAGTTCGGCCGGCGCACTGATGACGACCGAGTTGGAGCGATCATCGGCGACCGCCACCACGCGTGGCGCCATCGAACTGCGTCCACCGCGATTGGCTCCGCCGGCCATTTGTTGCATCATCGCCCGAAACCCGCCGCCCGGCCCTCCTCCAAAATTAGGGCCGCCCCCCAGATTGGGCCCGCCGCCCTGGCCTTGCTGGTTGGAATTCTGCTGACCGAACAACTGGGTGATCAGATTGGCCGTGTCTTTGGCATCGGCAAAACGGAGCGGACGCACTTTGATGGACGAAGCGCTGGCCATCGAGTTATCCAAGGCGCTCACGATTTTGAGCATGCGTTTGATGTCGGTCTTGGTGGCCACCAGGATCAACGTATTGGCGCTTTCGTTGGCCGTCAGGGAGGCGCTGGTCGGCAGCAGCTGCTCGAGGTTCGGCACCAGTTGACTGGCGGTGGCATAACGCACGGGAATGATCTGCGTCTGAACCTCGTCGGACTTTTCGATCTCGTTGGGATCGGTGTTGACGACAATATCGGTGTCGGCGGTCTTGACGCTGTCCAAGGCGACAATCGTTAGAATGCGCCCGCTGCGTGTCATCCCGTAGCCGTTCTTTCTCAGGACGGAGCTCAGCAGCTCAATGGCTTCGTCTTTGGTCACCGGCTGCTTGCTCCAGACCTCGACGGTTCCGCGGACCTCCGTCTGCTTGTTAATAATGAATCCCGCCGCGTCGCTGAGGTAATCGAGGACCAGGTTCAAGGGTGCGCCATGAAAATTCACACGCAAGCCATCGGCCCCGTATTCGCTGCTGATCGGCGGAGCGGCGTTGGTACCGGCGGTGGGAGTCGCTGCCGGGGCCGGCTCGGCCGGAGGCGCGCCCGGGTCGGTTGCAGCCGGTCGGGTCGGCTCGGTCGGCGTCGGACTCGGCGCGGTTTGAGCAAGCACGAGCCTGGTAAGCCCGATGATTAGGAGGGTCGGCAATAGGACGGTTTTTAGTGATTTCATGAAAATTACTCCTTTTCGCGGCGCATCATCATTCGTTTAAGGACATCGTTATCGGCGCCGGTGGTCGCGCTCTCGGCCGCGGCCGTGTTGGCTGCCGTCGCGGCATACGATTCAGAGCTGCTGTTCTTTTCCCAAGTGCCGTCTTCTCGGCGGCGCATTTGGGTCCCGACAGGCAGTTCCACCACATTAGTGTTCTGAACCAGCTTGACAGAGTCCGCCGAGATGGCGGCCACCTTGAACCCGGCGATAGTCTCATCGGGCTTCAGGGCTTTTTTGTAGTCGCTAGTGGCGCCGTCAAAGAAAGCGAAGATCCCCTTCTCATAACTCATCGTGCCCACCAACGTGAATGCGTCCACCGTTTTTGGCTGCGCTACCGGCCCGCGGCGCGGGGCGCGGTTGGGATCAAAAATGTTGCGATCGGCAACCAATCGAAACGCCGCGTAGTCGAGTGACGAAGGGTTGCTGTTGGTATCGCCTATGGTTGGCCGGGCCTCACGGTTGTTCGACGTGCCGCGCGAGCGATTCTGCGACCGCCGGCGTTGTCGCCGAGTCCGGCCGTCCGGCCCCGGGGAGGACATGCCATTGGCCTGGGAAACGATGTTTGTTCCGGTCGTTTCCTCGTCCTGCGTCGTGTCAATGCCCTGGGAAAGATCGCTGCCGTTGGGATCCTCGGTCTGCATGAGCTCATTGGTAGAGACAAGCGTGTTGGTGTCCTGGGCCGTGGGCGCAATCGTGCCGCCGAACCAAAGCACCAGCAGCGCGGCCATAAAAACGTGAGGCCGTCGCCGGCCACGGAGGCCGCGACTGCCAAGCTGTAAGGGGTGCTGCATGCGTGCCTTCACTTTGAGGGTGGGTTGAGAACCAATCCGTTGAGTTGCAGCGCCAAGGAAAGTTGCTGGCCTTCTTTGTCGCGGGCGCTGAGCTCGACGGCTTCCAATTTCAAGGCCAGCGGCTCGCGCTCGGCGCGGTAAAGGAACCGGCTCAAGCGGCTGATGTCTCCCGAGGCGTCCACCCGGCATTCATAGGTCACGTAATCGTCGCTCTCGTGCTTCCACTGGGGCGTCACCGCGTTGACCAGAACGCCAGTATCCTGCGCCCAGGCATCGATCGCGTGAAAGACCTGCTGCTCGGCGGCCGACAGATTGTTGGTGAGCGCTTTGCCCTGCATGTCCGCCCAGTGATTGCGGATGCCGCGCTCGCGCTGGAGCAGCATTCGTCCCCGACCCACCTGGCTGCGCAAGGCGGCGATTCGGGCAGCTCGGGCGCTCCACGCGCTAACCAGCGGGGCACGGACAAATTGATCGGCGGCAAAGAGCGCCACGGCGGCCACCGTGACGAGCACGAGCAATTTCTGACGATCTTTAATTTGCATTCGGGCTTCCTTCGCTCCAGGCAAAGCTGAAGCTAAACTGCAAGGCCGGGCTTTGGCCCCGGGTCGGCCCCAGATTGGCGTCGCGAATTTGCGGCAAGGCGCGCAGCTTTTGCAGCGTCTGGAGCAATACCTGGTAACTGCGCGCCGTTCCGGTGCAGGTGACGGTGCTCAGGTCGCGAATCTCGACCGTCTTGGCAGTCACGCTCCCATCTTCAGGAAAGGCCTGCGTGAGCGAGCGCAGAATGCTCAAACCCTTGACCGTTTCATCATACCACGGACGGTACGTGCTGATCTGCTTGTTGATCTGCTCCAACTCGCCCGCCTTCACCGCCATTTTCGACCATTGGGATTGCAGGCTCCAGAGCTGACAGCTCTGATAAAAAAACAGGCCTCCGACCAGCAAAGCCAGGACTGCAGCCGCAGTGATACCGGAGCGGAGTTTGCCTGAGGAATAACGCCCAGCCATCTGTTTCCAGGCCGCCACATGTGGCGGCAGGAACTCGAAACCCGTGCGGCGCCCGGCGAGGTACTCCGCTGCCAGGCTGAAGGCGGGTTTTACGGGGGTATCCGCCGGAAACGAGAAACCGAACTCGCCGGCGGCGTAGTGATCCGCTCGCTCGATTTTTAAACCCATGACGTCCAGCCGCAACTCCAACTCATCCGCCAACTGTTGAGCCAGATCGGCCGGACCGAATACCCGGACTTTGCGAATGGTTCCCAGCAGTTCCGACGGCAATTGGCCAAGGGTGATGCGTGCTTCCCGGGCGACGAGGTCCGGGCGGAGCAACCGCTTGACCCCTTCAATTTCGAGCGCGCCTTCCAGCGCCCGCAGGGCGGCAATGCCGCCTCCGGCTGCGATTTCGAGTGCGACGTGCGTTTCTCCGACCGCCAAAGCCATGAGACTTGTCGAGGGGTCCGCCAGGACCGGCTGCAGAGCCGTGATGGCAAGCGTGAAGCTCGCCGGGCGAAGTTTGGCGGCTTCGAGCGCTTGCGCCAACCGTGCAAGATGGGTCTTGGGGATGCCCACTAACAGCGCGTGTTGCTTGCCTCCAGTTCCGCAGCGTGAAGTTGCGACCTGGAGTGTATTGATGTCACACGGAAAACTCCGCTCCGCCTCGATTTGCAAAAAGCTCGCGACGTCGGCCTCAGGAATTTCAGGGATATCAATGTGTGTCGTCAGTGCCCATTTCAACGGCAAGCCGACCACGCAGGTACGCTCGCGCACGCCGGCGGCGTCCAGGTGATTGCGGATTTCGCGTCCGACTAACTCGGGGTCGTTCGTCAGCGGATCGAGTGAAAGGGAAATCGCCAGGGATTGCTGCACCTGGAGAGCCCCGTTCCCGCGGCGCAAGACCACGCCTTCCAGTCGGCCGCCGTCCAGCGACAGGCCCAAGACCGAATTCCGCTGCGCGCGCTTGCCAAAATTCAATTTCACCAAATCCATTAGCTGGTTCCTTTTGCGATAATCCATTTCTGGCGCGTCGTTTTGCCCAGAGCCCAGCCGAGCGAGGTCAGGTCCTGGCGATAGACGATCTGGGGCGCGCCGCTGCTCGTGTCAAAAACGTAACGCACGCGCCGGTAACCTCTGCCGTGCGGACCGAGCGCCGCCACGTCAGCGGTAAACTGATAGCTCTGCGTCGTCAGGCAGTCCCAGGACTGGAGCGTTTGCAGGTAAGTCGAGGCATTCTGCCCGAGTGCCGTGATAATCCAGGCAATCGACCCCAAATCGGTCGGGTTACTCTGGCGATAATCGACCAGTTGCTGCGCCGCTGACATGTCTCCGTTGAGCAGACAGGCCAAAACCGCCGCGCTGGCGGTATTCACGTTGATCCGTCCCTCGATGTACGTACTGTTGGTAGTAGTCAGGTTTGTTGCGACCTGGGCAAACTCGCTCGCGGTCATCCCGGTGGCCAGATAAAACTGCAGTGGACTGGCAAAGCGCACCGTTTGGGTGGTGGTGACCTGGTTGGTGTTTCTGCCGCCTCCAGGACCACCTCCGCCTCCGGCGGCTCCTCGGAAGCGCGCCAGCAGTTGCGCCGCGCGGCTGGCACCCAAAGCGGTCCGCAGCATTGAATCCAGCGGGCCATTCGCGCTGACGTTCGCGGGGTTAATCAGGACTTTGTTGGTATTGGGCTCACGGCTATAGACGGTGACGCACTCCAGAATTCCCGGGTCGAGCAGGTTATTCTGATTATCATCGTTCTCGCTTGGGTCGAGCACGCCGTTGCGGTTCACATCCTCCCCGACCAGTAAATCCATGTTCGCGCCGTAGACCATGCGTAACTCGTCCACCGTCTCGAAAGGATCGCTCTTGCACTGATAAGCCGGCTGCTGCATCGAGTAGTACATCACCGTCGGCCCGGTAGCGTTGGTGTCGCGCCAATCCAGGATTGCCTGGGTGAAATCCGGGGTCATGCGCGGCAACCAGACCAGGGAATTGCTCGGAGCAGTGTTCAGGTTGAGCTTGGATGCTTCATCGACGAGGCCGAAAAAGACCTGTCCCGGTGGCGCGTTGGTGTCCCGGCCAATCAACCAGAAATGCGCATCGCCCACGGGGACAGCCTCGCGGACGTAGCCATTAATGTCCGGAACGCAGCCGTTGGATCCGTTGGCGATCTGGTAAGTCAAAAGGTAATTGACGTAACGCACCGCCCCTTCGATGGCTTGATCGGCGGCTTGGGCGGACACCCGGTTATCGGAAGCGCGCATCTCCAGATTCATCGACTGGGCGAAATACAGAGCCAGCGCCACAAGGCCCAGCGCTATCCAAAGCACGATAATCAGGACTGAGCCACGGCGGGTGTGTCCCTCGCCAGCCCGGTCGGACCTTGAAAGGGCAGGATTCATTGCGAAGCCGACTTGATGACTCGCGTCACAGTGGTCAGAGGCACCATCAACTCCAGTGGCGCCTTATGGTTGGCATCCTCACCGGAGTCCGGGACCAGATGGATGCGAATTCGCACCGCCGTCGGCAGGTTAGTGTCGCCTGAACTCGTGTCCCAGGTATTACGCCATTGCGATCCGTCGTAACAATCGAACTCGACGGTCTCGACATGACTCAGCAGCGGCTGATAGTCCGGCGTCTGGGTGGTAATCGCCAATAAATTCGGATTGACGCAACGGACCAGGTCCATGCCCGCTTGGGTTCGATCGGTCGGCGCCTTCAGCTCGTATACCACTTCCTGCAGATCGCCCCAGGGCGCCGAGTCGGAAATCTGGCTGGTGGCGGTCACGAAATCCAGGCCGGCGCCGCCGGCCTCGCCGGTCAGGCCCATGCTTGCACCCATCGCCTGGGCGCCGCACTTGAAGTCTCCCGCCAGGTAGCCGCGCGGGCCGACGGTTCCTTTCAAATCGCGCCGCAACATCTCCAGGGTCCGCTCGATGGGCAGGCCAGCGTCGACACCCGCCGTGGTGCGATCCCGCAGCCGAACCGCGCTGGCAAAAACCGCGTTCACCGCCACGAGCACAATCGCGCAGACGGCCATGGCCAGGATGACCTCCACCAGGGTGAAAGCTCTGCCGCCATGGATGGCGCGATTTCGGCGGATCAGGCTCATTGTCCCGTCGTCCCCCCCAGCAGCAGCGAGCTGTCCACCAGAGTGCTCAGCTTGACCGAGTACTGCCGGTTTTGTGCGCTGAAGCTTACTTCGGCCGAGAGCTGGCGCATAACGTTTTGCGCCGGGTCCTGAGTCCACGGATCGGTCCGCAAGGTCCAGCGGAACTCACGCTGGCCTTCAATGGTTGTGCCGCTCTGGATTGATTGGTTCCAGTTGGTCATGACCAGACTTTCATTGAGCACTCGTTGCGCGATCCGGGTCGCTTCGCTTTTGCGCTGAGCCACCGCTCCGGCCAGGCTGGCAATATGCAGTCCCTCCATCGCCACCGGCACCACGATGGCCAGAAAGAGCAATGCCGCCAGCACTTCTGCCAGCGTGAAGCCACATTCTTTATTATTTTTGGGTGCGCCGAATTTCATAACTCAGCCGATCCTGGCCAAGGGCGATCGTCAACGAGGTGCCGTCGCGGCTCGTTAACCTCA
>DASRFK010000016.1:0-3703 GCA_035651635.1 Verrucomicrobiia bacterium
GGCTCAAGCGCGGCGAAAAGATTGCATTGGTGACCGACGCGGGCAGTCCGGGCATCAGCGATCCGGGGGAGCGGGTCGTGCGGGCGGCGAGGGCGGCGGGTTTGCGCGTGGAAAGTGTTCCGGGGCCGTGCGCGCTGGTGGCGGCGCTGACGGCGAGCGGGCTGCCAACACTGGAATTTCACTTCGTGGGATTTCTTCCACACAAGTCAGGCCAGCGGCAGCGGCGGTTGGAGGAATTGCGGGTCGTAACGGGGACGCTGGTGTTCTATGAGTCGCCGCATCGCGTCGAACGATTGCTCGAAGAACTTGGCACGATCTATCCGAAGCGAAGGGTGGTGCTGGCGCGCGAGTTGACCAAGAAATTTGAAGAGTATCTTGCGGGCAGTGCGGCCGAGTTGTCGGCATTGGTCAAGGCCCGTCCACCGCGCGGTGAATACGTTGTGTTAGTATCTGAAATGGAGCCAGATGGGGCAGGAGATAGGGTCGCGGAGAGTTAAATTATTTCTTGAATTATTTACTGTCAAAACTTAATAGAAATGTCCCCTTTATAACTTAGGAGAAAATGTCCCCTTTTGTTTGTTCTTGATTCTGACGTTTGGCTGGAGGCATCCCGGTCCCGGAGGGAGGCCGGAGCGTAGCGGAGGCCGACCGGAGGGACCGGGATGCCTGGCGCGCGACACGTCCTGCTGCTTTTACCCCGCGCCAATATTCTCTGCCCACAGCCGCCCCGGGTTGTCGCCAGGGATGCTGGCCTGATGGTTTGATCCGGGCCGCCTGCTGTTGGCCGCGCCTTGGCGATGCGGATCGCTTGGGCCGGTCCGGCAGTTCCCGCCAGCGAAGTTTTTGCCCGCCTTTGAGCAATTGCACCGAGCCATCCCGCAACTCGCGCACGATGACCGTCCGGCCGGCCAGGCATAACGCTTCGTGGCCCCGTTCAATTTGAAACCACCGTCCGTTCCAAGCCACCGTCCAGTCGCGTTGCACCACGCGTTCCTGTTCCCAGCCCAGCGCCTCCGCCCAATCCCTCGGCAAGGCGCGATGCACGTCCGCTGCCTGGGCCGGCTTGACCCAAAAACGACGGTTGAGTTCGGGGAGAAACTGCTCATCCAAAAACCGGTTGGCCGCCGCCAAATCAGCAATCCCGGCCAAACGTAGCTCCTTCACCAAGCGGTCCTGCAATAAGCCATTGCGTCGCTCCACGCGCCCCTTGGCTTGCGGCGAGTTGGCCAAGTCCAGTCCGACGCCCAATTGCTTCATGGCCCGCCCAAACTGTGTCAGCGGCTCCCGTCCCGTCAGTTGTTCGGCCACCGTCGGCTCTCGATCGGTTCGGTAGATGCTGTCCCGATCCACATACAAGCCTTGGGGCATGCCGTAGCGGCGCACATATCCGGCAAACGTCTCAAAGGCTGCCAGGGTGGTCTCCTGCTCTGAAAAACGGGCATACGTCCGGTTGGTGGCATCGTCAATCATCACCACCGCCTTGGGGCGCCGCCCTTCAAACCAGTCATGGTGGGAGCCATCCATTTGCACCAACTCCCCAAAACAGGCTTTGCGTTCCCGCCATTGCCGATGCTTCTGCCGCCGCCGCCGCGGGCTCCACCAACCCTTGGCCAGCAGCCAGCGCCGCAAGGTGTCGTGATCCACCTTCAGCCCTTCCCGGCCCAGGTGCTCCGCGGCCAAAGTTGGCCCAAAATCCGGATAACGCTCCCGGTAGCGCGCCACGATCTTCTCGCGCATGGCCAAGCCCGTGCGTCGGTTGCCCGCTCGCCCACGGCTACGGTGCACCAACCCTGAATCCCCCTGCTGGCGATAACGTTGCCACACTCGCTTGGCCTGCCGGTAGCTTAAGTCCAGCACCGTCGCCGCCGCCACCAGACTCAGCGTTCCAGCCTTCACATTGTTCATCACACCCAATCGGGTCCGTTCTCTGCGACTCATTAGTAGAGGTCTTTCCATGTTGCGCCGCCACTCCGCGGCGACGCTCAAAGGGGACATTTCTATTAAGTTGGCAAGGGGACATTTTCAAAAAGTCGCGACACACAAAGGAAGCGATGCTTGCTGTCCAGGACTCTCTCCATTAACTTTCCAGCATGAAATTGCGCCTGCTCGTGAAGTTTGATCCCGACGCCAAAAGGTGGTCAGCAGTCTTCCCGGAATTGCCCGGTTGCGCCACGGCGGGAGACACGGAGGAAGAGGCAATTGAAAATGCCCGTGAGGCACTGGCTCTTTGGTTTGAACCTTCTCCCATGAAACTCGCCAAAGGAACCAAAATGCTTGAGCTTTCGCTGCCTTGAGCCGGCGCTTTCCAGTTTGCAGCGCCAAGGACGTCGTCAAGGTCTTGCGGGTTCATGGTTTTTTGATGGCTGGCCAGTCAGGCAGTCATCAGAAATGGAGGCATCCAGACGGACGGCAAGTAATCGTGGCGATGCATGGCAGCAAGCCCATCCCAATAGGTACCCTCAAGAGCATTATCCAAGGAAGCGGGCTCGATGTGGAGTTCTTCCGTTGATTGGCCGTCCAAAAACAGAAAGGCCGGACTTTCGTCCGGCCAATCCGCGAGAACAAATTTTCTTCTTGGTGCGGCGCCGCAGACAAACGCCTCAAAACACACACGGAACACTGCATTTTTGCACCGTCAACTGTGATGAGATTAGCAGAAGGCCGGGGGCACGGTAGTCACCAGAACTGGGGACATGCGGATTTTGTTGTAAGTAATTAATTGACAAATAATATGCGCGTGTAGGGTGATTGTATCTAACGTGGACGGTATGGGACGAAACTGGTTTTGGCGGAGTGAGGAAGAGGATTTCAAGTTTGTGGATCGCCATCGCGGTTCCATTCTTACATCGTTCGCAATTGTCGAGTTTTCCTTTTTATTGAACCACCAATTGATGAGGGAGTTTGACGTCAGATCGCATCATTATGTTGGTTTTGGCATTGCCGCCGCGTGGATAACTGCGACGGGGTCACTCCTCATTCTGTGTCCGCTTGTCAGCCGAATCTCTTCGTGGCTTTCATTTGTCGGCTTGCTGACGTTTTTCTACGGCGCGGCAGTGTTTCTTGGGCTTTAGCGAGGTTTTTACCCGGCGGACGGGAAGGGTATTCGGGTAACGGAAGGATTATTCGAGTTAGAGGAGGCCAACTGCGGGACAGGCGAATTCCACGACGTGAAATTTTAATTCGAGTCTCCTTACGTCGACTGCTACGGAATTACAGAGAGAGGATTACGGCGCTTTCTTATCGGGCGGGCCGAGGAGGGGGAGCATGAGTTTGACGCGGATGAGGTAACCTTCGTGGTTGGGGTGGACGCGGTCGGCGACCCAGATGTCTTCGCGGGGTTTGCCGTCGGGGGTGAGCATGGCGTCCCAGAGGTTGATGAATTTCAGGTTGGGTTGCGTGGCGATGTATTCACTGATGACCTTGTTGGCGGCTTTGCGGCGGTCGGCCTGGTCCCAGCGCGCGGGGCCGGGGGTGAGGCTGGAGAAGATGATGGGGACGTTCGGTTGCACGGCGCGGACTTTGGCGACGAAGGCCTGGAAATCCGCGAGCACGCGTTCGGCGGATTTGCCGGTGTTGATGTCATTGCCGCCGACGTGCAGGACGATGAGGCGCGCCTTGTAGGGCGTGACAAGGCGGTCGGCGTAGTAAACAAGGTCGGACGTTTCGAAGGAATCGATGCCGCGATTGATGATGGTGTAGCCGG
>DASRFK010000017.1:0-12777 GCA_035651635.1 Verrucomicrobiia bacterium
AAGGAGGCGAAAGGCAAAACCCTGGCGGGCCAGGTTTTCGTTAATTGCTGCAATTTCAATCAACTGCTCGCGAACTCGTTTGGGATCCAGTCCATTGGCCTGGAAAGAGGCTTTGGAATGATCGGTGACACCCCAATAGGCCAGTCCAAGTTCACGCATGGTTTCAGCCAGCTCTGCGGGCCGCTGATGTCCGTCGCTCCAGGTTGAATGATTGTGCAAGGAGCCTTTGAGGTCGGTCCACTCGATCAGGCGCGGGATGGGACCGCGCTCCGCCAGGGCGATTTCACCAAGGTCTTCGCGCATTTCGGGCGGAATGAAGTGAAGGCCGAGTTTCTCGAATACTTCGTGTTCGGACTGGCAAGCGACGAGCAGCATCGGATCGCGGGTTTCGATTTTGGAGCGGAACAGGCCGTACTCATTGAGGCGGAGGCCGCGCTCGATGGCGCGCTGGCGCATGACAATATTATGCTCTTTGCTGCCGGTGAAGTACAGGAGGGCGAACGGGAACTCGGCGTCAGTGACAACGCGTAAATCCGATTGAACGCCGCCGGTCAGCAGGACGCTGGCTTTGGTGTCACCCTTGGCGATCACCCTGAGCACCCCGGGTTGACGGGTAAAATAATCGAGCACGGCGCCGGGCGATTTCGACGAGGCGAGCAAATCCAGATCGCCGATAATCTCGCGATGACGCCGGACGCTGCCGGCAGAGCTGCATCGGATGACGTCGGGATGAGCCCGCAAAGCCTCTAAGAGCGATTCGGCGAGCGGCAAGGCATCGCTCAGCAAGTGCTTGGAGGCATAGGCCCGGCGTCGAGCGATGCCGTCGCAAATATTGGTGGCGGTTTTTTCGCCAAACCCTTTCAGTTTGGCAATGCGTCCATCTCGACACGCTTCTTCGAGTTGTTCGATCGTCTCGATGCGCAATTGGTCGTGGACCGCTTTGATTTTCTTTGGCCCGATCCCGGGAATGTCGAGCATCGCCACCAGCCCCGGGGGCGTGGCTGCCTTGAGTTCATCGTAATAGCCCAATTTGCCCGTCGTAACGAGTTCGGTGATCTTCTTTTGAAGCGCTTCGCCGATGCCCTTGATATCCCCGAGTCGGTTTTCGGCGACGATTTTGTCGAGCGGCTCGGAGAGGTTCTCGAGGGTG
This sequence comes from Verrucomicrobiia bacterium, assembly GCA_035651635.1. GTDB lineage: Bacteria > Verrucomicrobiota > Verrucomicrobiia > Limisphaerales > UBA8199 > JANXQE01. The sequence goes on from DASRFK010000017.1 coordinate 1,151, forward strand.
CGGGCGGCATTGACATAGGCCCGGGATTTGAACGGGTTTTCACCTTTAAGTTCGAGCAGTACCGCGATTTCAGTTAGCACTTCGGCAACCTGATCCTTGTCCATGAGGCCAGAGTAACCCGAATTCGTTCTTGCAAAAGCCTAATCGCGGGCCAATTGTTTAGGCGTTCCTCTGCCGAAGCGGCTCGATCTTGAGAATGTCCATTCTGGAAGGGCGCTCTGGAGGAGCAACTGGTTTGAAACGTCTTTGGCAGTGAAAATCCGAGAAACGTCACAAGGGGTTGGATCGTGCAACGCGGCCTGGCTGCGCGCCGGTTCAGCACAACTCGCCCGGCCAGATGCAAATTCGCCACCGGTGGCGCCGACCTCCGGTTACCACTCGTCGAGCCCTCAGTCCCTCCTATGAACTTTTCTTTTATTAAACCTCATCTGTCGGGCGCAGTGGTCGCCAGTCTGCTGTTCGCCGGCGTGACCGTTCGTGCCGATTACCAATCGACGGTCGTGTCGCAACGACCGGCAGGGTTCTGGCGGTTAAATGAGACTGCCCAGCCGCCGCCTTTGCCGATCTTTGCCACCAACATTGGGAGCCTGGGGTTGGCCGGCAACGGGACGTACTACGGTGTCAGGCGCGGCGTGGTGCCGGGCGCCATCGCCAGCCAACCGGCCAACGCCGCGGCCGGGTTCGATGGTGTGACGGTTAGCAACCGCGTCCGGGTCCCCTTTCAATCGCAATGGAATCCGAGCGGACCGTTGACGGTGGAATTCTGGGCGAAGCCGGGTCAGACCAATACTTTTCTGTGTCCCGCAGCGTCGGTTGAGTTTATCGAACCCGTTGCGCAGTCGCAGACGCCCGCGCGCCAGCGCAATGGCTGGCTGATCTACCAGAGCGACTCGGGTTTAACCAACGGGAACGGCTGGGTTTTCTTTCAATACAACAGCAAGAGTTTGACGAATTTCAGCATTGCCAGCGCGGACATGACCGTGGATACGAATCGCTGGTATCATATCGCTGGAGTTTATGACGGCTCACAAATCAGCATCTATGTAAATGGCGTGTTGGGCGGCACGGCGCCTTTTGACGGCACTCCTCGTCCCAACACCAATACAGCGGTTCCTTTGACCTTTGGCGCGAGAGCCGACGGCCAGTTTGGTTATTTCCCGTACGCCGGGCTGATTGATGAAACAGCGGTCTATGACGCGGCACTGAGCCCGGCCAGGATTCTGGCACATTATCAGGCCGGCACGAATGCGGCACCGCCCACGCCTTATAACCAGGTCGTCCTGGCGGACGCACCCGTAGGCTATTGGCGCTTTGGTGAGCCGGCCGACCCTCCGGCAGCGAATCTAGGGACGCTTGGCCCGGCGGCCACGGGTAGCTATGTGTACAATGCCGCACCGGGAGTGGACGGGCCTCGACCGCCGTCTTATCCGGGGTTTGAGGCGGGCAATACAAGCGTGGGTTTTGATGGGGTTGGCGGGGGATACGTTAGCGTGCCGGCCCTCAATCTAAACACCAACACGGTGACGATCACAGGTTGGTTCAACGCCGCGGGAGGGCAGAATCCCGGCACCCCTTTAATACTCAATCGCTCCGGCGATACGACCGCCGGGATAACCATGGACATCGGTGGAGGTTTGGCCTTGAGTTACAACTGGGCAAACGATCCGGCCACTTTCAATTGGGCCAGCAGTTTGTCATTGGCTGACTCCGATTGGAGCTACGTTGCCCTGGTCATCCAACCCACCCAGGCAGCCCTTTACACCGCCAGCGCCGCCGACGCCAGCACCTGGCTGGGAGCAACTAATCATGCCACGCACCAGACTCAGGCTTTCGAAGGCCCGACCTTATTTGGCGCGGATTTCCAGACAAATAACACGCTGCTCTTTAACGGCTCAATGGATGAAGTCGCCATCTTCAACCGGTCACTCAGCGAAGGCGAGCTCTATAGTGCGTATGCCACTGCGGTAGGCGGGGTCGCACCGCAATTGTTCAACGATGTGAGCGGTCCGGCGGATCAACCGTTCGTCGGCGCCACGCTGAACCTGGCAGTGGATGTGGGCGGAACACCCAGCTTGAGCTACCAATGGCGCAAAGACGGCGCACCGATTGGTGGTGCCACCGGCAGTTCCTTCAGCATTGCCAGCCTCAGCTCGAGCGACTCCGGCAGTTACGATGTCGTGGTGACCAATGCCTTCGGGCAGGTCCTCAGCGGGGCGGCGGTTATCGCCGTCCAAAGCGCGACCACCCCCGTAATCAATCAGGGCCCGGTTGGCCGGACGCTTTATCCCGGTGGCCTGCTGGACCTGACGGTTGACGCGAGTGGCGGCGAACTCCACTACCAATGGCAGAAAGCGGGCACAAATCTTCCGGGTGCCACCGCCTCGGCTTACGTGGTCAACAGCGTGAGCGCGGCCGATGGCGGGGTGTACCGGGTCACGGTCAGCAATTCCGTTGCGACCGCCTCGGCCGGGCCGGTGGTGGTCAACGTGGTTGTTCCGCCGACCAATAGTTATGAGGCGACGATCGTGGCGGATAGCCCCGAAGCCTGGTGGCGTCTGGACGAGCCCGTGGGATCGAGCACGATGTTTGATGCGATGGGCCGCCATGACGGCACTTATGTGGGTTCGGGAATCACCCTCGGCTCGCCGGGAGCGATCGCCAACGGCGCAACCAACACGGCTGCGACTTTTGACGGGACCGACGGGTTTGGCGACGTTCCTTACTCGAGCGATTTGAACACGAGCGATTTTACCATCGAGGCGTGGGCCTTTATTACCGATGAGAGCCTGCCGCGGGCCGTGATCTCGACTTACGACACGACGTCTCACCGAGGCATTTTCTTTAAAGCCAATCCCGATGCGACCTGGGAAACGGATGTAGGGCTCAGTGACGCAGCTATTTGGTATTTCATCCCGACGGGTCCAATCGCCTCCGGCCGCTGGTCGTATCTGGCGGCGACCTTCAGCTCCGCCGGCGAATTCGAGTACATCGATGGCCAGCAAGTAGCCGGGCCGTACATTAATTTTTCCCACAACAAGAAATTCGATTTTCTGATCGGCGCAGTGGGCACCAATTGGCAGGGGATTGCCCGATGGAAAGGGGCCATCGACGAGGTCGCCGTTTACAAATACGGACTGAGCCCGCAACAGATCCAGAATCACTACGTGCAGGGGCTTTACGGCAATTCCACCAAACCGATCTTTGTGACACAGCCGCAGTCTGTGGTTCTGGCGTCGGGCGATCTCGCCACGTTTTCAACTAAAGTCGAGGGAAGCCTGCCCCTGAAGTATCAGTGGCTGAAGGATGGTTTGGCCCTGCCTGGGGCGACCACCGGCAGTTTAACTTTCACCAACTTGAAGTTCAGCGACACGGGAGCGTATCGGCTGGCGGCCAGCAATCCAGCCGGAACGAACCTCAGCAACGTGGCCAGCCTGACGGTGTTGCCGCCCATAACCTTTGCCAACGCGACCAATGGCCTGGTGTTGCATTTGAAATTTGATGGCGACTACGTGGATGCCTCCGGCCGAGGCAACAACGGCACGCCCGTGGGCACGCCGGCGTTCGTTGCCGGCAAAATTGGCCAGGCTCTTCATTACAGCACGGACACCGACGGTAACGGAACTAATGCGACCGTGACCAACGCGAACTACGTCACACTGGGCACCCCGCAAGATTTGCTGTTTGGGGCCAGTAATAGCTTTTCGGTCGCGTTTTGGGTGCGTGAGGAGGCCGACTCAACCAACGGCGATCTGCCCTTTCTGAGCAGTGCCATTAATTCCGCCAACTCGCCCGGGTTCACCTTCGCTCCTTCGTTCCAGCACGGAGGGTGGCAGTGGAGCCTGGTCCAGGTCGTTGGAACCGTAACGAACGATATCGATGTAAACGGACCGGATGGTTCGATTAATAGCGGTGGCTGGCACCATTTCGCGGCCACTTTCGATCGGAACCAGGCGCTTGCCTTGACCTACCTCGACGGCGTGCAAGTGGACTCGACTTCGCTGACCGGCTTGGGCTCGTTCGATACGACCAACACCATCAGCATCGGACAGGGTCCGACCGGCAATTATCCCCAGGCAGGCGCGGCGGACTTGGATGACCTGGGCGTTTGGCGACGGGTGTTATCACCACTCGAAATCTACGAAATCTATTACTCGGGTGCTCATTCCGGAGCGGCTTTGGATGCCAATGGGCGGGTGTCCTTGGCGGTGAGCACTTCCGGGTCTGGCACCGTTCTGATCTGGCAGGTCGGAACCCTGCTCCAGGCGGACACTCCTTTGGGCCCATGGAGCCCGGTTGCGGGCGCCAACTCTCCCAGCTACATCATCACCCCTGGCGCCGCCGCTAAGTTTTATCGCGTTAAACAGTAATACCGCGCGGCAGGATCTTCGACGTCCCAACGGGATTCGCGTAATCGTTTCGGGGTAGCAGTATCTCCGTCCGTGTGCCGAAGCGTCTCTGGGGCGATCTCTGCCCGGTACCGGAGTGCAGACCCTATAGATCGCCGGCGCGCAAGGAGAGAGGATTGTCACCACAAATCTTAATCATGAGCTCTTTAGACCCGCTCCGGAACGCTCGCGCGTGGTCCAGGTACGTGGTGGTTGCAAAGGCGAGGCGAGAACGTGTGATTCGCACCTTGCGGTTTGCGCCGGTTTTTATTTTGGGCGTGGCGGGTCTGTTGATCTTCGGGTGTGCGACCAGGACGCAATACACGGTCGAGGAATACCGCAAACTTTATAACAAACCGTTGCTGTCGTCAGGCGCTCAATTTGCGGCGCTCCCACCGGCGGTGCAAAACACGGTTCGTGCCGAGACGGGTTCGGCGACCATCGAGGAGGTCGTCAAAGACACGAGCCTGGGCCGGATCATTTACCGGATTTCTTTCGCCAACAGCAATTTGTTTGAACCGCTGAACATCGCCCCGGACGGCAGTTTGCTTGATCCGGACCTGATCGTGGTGATGGGCGCTCCAAAAGACGAAACCAGCGTGATAACGGGTAGTGGTTCCGGTGTCGTCTCGCTCAACGATTTGCCTCCGGCGGCAGTTAAAGCGATGCAGCGCAGCGCTCCCGATGCGCAGGTCGACTCGATCGTAAGAGAAGTGTCCGGTGATCAGACCGTCTATCAGATAACCTTCAAGGATCAGTTGCACCCGCCCCTGCGGGTGGCTGCGGACGGGACCATTCTGACAGTGACACGTGATAAGTGACAGGTGAGTTCCGGCCGATGATGGTTGTGTCGCGAGAGGGATCCGGACCCGGAAAGAGCCCTCAGCGTTTGCATTCCTTGCACCACAAGCATCCAAGGTGGGCGATATGAGGTCTCTCTCCCTCGCGTCAAATGGATGCCCGGCTCAGATGAAGGGGTCGCCAATGTGGTTGGGATCGGAGCCGTCGAACACCACCGGTTTGAGCGATGCGCTGGACGCTATGAGGCGCCAGTGATTGCGACAGTAAGAAAGCGCCTGGGTTGGATGCTCGAAATCTGAATCCAAAACTGTCGAGGTGTTACCGCCCGCTGACCTACCCAGCCTTGGATGCGGTGTGAGCCAGTGTCCGGGCGCAGCGCCGTTCCATCCGTGAAATGTCTTCCGGCCTGGCCGCTTGGAAGGAATTTCAACTAAACGAAATCTGTGCCAGGGCTTGAGCGCGCCGCTGCCCTTTGCCATTGACGCAAGGGATGGCCCCTGCTCGATTATGCGTCACGTGGTGATATTAATGGGTTGCCGCTCACATTTTCTTACTTCGGCGGTGCTCTTCTTCCTGATAAGCGCGTCGCAGCTGTTAGCCACTCCGGGGACGACCAAACAGCAGTCCCTGGACGAATGGCGCAGCTTCACTTCGGCGACCGCGCCGCCGCCGCGCGTTTTTGTCAAGGGCGATCATGTGCGTTTCTATTTCCGCGCGGAGGAAGGAGTTGAGGCATTCGACGCGCACTGGACTCGGCTGCGGGTGCCTACCGGTCGATACAAAGTTAGCTCGGCCCTGATCCGATGGGACCAGAAGCTCTCGCGCATTCCGGCCGAACACGAACACGGCTGGCGCGAGGCAACGGTAATTGCCTCCACTGAGTGGAGACAACTGGCCACCAATATCATCACCGCGCTAACGCCCAAGCCTCGCGGCCACGGCGCCTTTTATCAGGCCTTCCTCGCCGACCGGCTTCTTTATCGTGATTCGGAAGGTATGGCTCGCGCAGTGCCCGCATCTGAGCGCCCGCCGGAGATCCTCATCGAACATAGATTTTCCATGGATGAAACCCTGGAGTTATTAGCCCATTTCCTGGAAGAACATTTGTCGAAAAGTCATCCCACCAATTCGCTCTTCGTCGTGATGGCGCCTAACGCACGCCGATTCACCCAGCCGCTGCTACTGGATCGGCAGCAGAGGCAGTGCGTGTTCCTTGCTCCGGCCGCTTTATATGATTCAGTGGACCGCGGCGGGGCCCTGGCCGTCACGGCGCAAGGCTTTGTCGCGTTGCTGCCCGAGAGCCACGGGATCGCCTTGCTAAAAAATCCGATCTCGAGCGCCGCGCGCCTGGGGGACCTGGCCATCGCAACTTTGATCAAATTCATTCGCATGCCTTTGCCCAAGCCGAAGGAATTTCCACCAGTCCGGCCTCCAGGCCAGGGCATGAATCTGGAGCATTGGGAATCGTGGCTCGACCGCTACACGGGGACCCGCCGCGAAGCGGGCTCGCTCCAACTCCAGATCGATGGGGACAGGTTTTTCCCGCGCCTCCGGCAGGCCATCGCCGCAGCCACAAACCACATCAACGTCGACGTGTACATTTTTGACAAAGACGATGTCGGCGTCGATTTCGCCGACCAGCTCAAGGCGCGTTCCCGGGACATTGACGTCAAGGTCATCCTGGATCGCATGGGAAGCATCGCCGGTGGAGCCTCACCCCCGGCGACTCCATTGCCGGAAGATTTTGTTGCGCCGCGTTCGATCGTTTCGTATCTGCGCCACGATTCTCGGGTGCACGTTCGGCCCTTTTTGAACCCGTGGTTTTCATCGGATCACGCCAAAACAATCGTCATTGATGATCGTGTGGCCTGGCTCGGTGGAATGAACATCGGGCGCGAGTACCGGTATGAATGGCACGATTTGATGGTGGAAGTCAGCGGACCTGTCGTTGGCCTGTTGGAACAGGATTTTCGGCGGGAATGGGCGTACTGCGGCCCGGGGGGAGACCTGGCGTATGCATTAGCAGTCGTGCAGGACTCGGCTAAAAGAACGAAGTCCGAGCCTGGCCCCTGGCTCCCGGTGCGACTGCTCCCGACCCGCACGGCGTGGAAACCCTTCGCGACGGCTGTTTTGGGCTCAATTCGCCAGGCGCAAAGCCGCATTTACGTGGAAAATCCTTACCTCTTCGACAAGCGTGTGATTGTGGCGTTGGTCAAAGCGCGCAGCCGCGGCGTGGATGTGCGGGTGGTACTGCCGTGCGTCAATGATTTCAAAGCGGGAGGACGCGGGAACCTCGTGATTGCGAACTATCTGATCGAGCACGGCGTGCGCGTGTATTTCTACCCGGCTATGACGCACGTCAAAGCGTTGCTGGTCGACGGCTGGTCATGTCTTGGATCCGGCAATCTTAATCATCTCAGCTTGCGGGTGAATCACGAGCAGAACGTCGCCACTTCAGACCCGGAGTTCGCCACGCGTGTGGAAAAGGACTTGTTCGAGCAGGACTTCGCCCGTTCTTATGAGCTTAAGGAGCCTGTATCGGTCGATTGGGTGGATTTCCTCGCGGACGTTTTACTGGAAGGGTTTTAGGTTAGGGCGGGTAGCGCAGGTTTTCCAGCCTGCCGTACCGCAGGCCTCTGGCCTGCTGGGCGCAGAACGGCGCCCTGGCGAGAAATCGGGTTGATCAGTATGGGGACGCGCAGCCGACTGAAAGTCGGCGGTACAGCAGGCTGGAAAGCCTGCGCTACACTGCGGTAGCGCGGACTTTCGAGTCTGCTGTACCGCAGGTCTCTGGCCTGCTGGGCGCAGAACGGCGCCGGGCGAGAAATCGGGTTAATCAGTATGGGGACGCGCAGCCGACTGAAAGTCGGCGGTACAGCAGGCTGGAAAGCCTGCGCTACACTGCGGTAGCGCGGACTTCCGAGTGACTTTCGAGCCTGCCAGGCACAAGAGGCAAAAGGCGCGAAGCGTCAGGCAAGCACCCCTGACGCACCACGACGCTGCGAGGCGTCGGAGTGAGTCAGAGGGAGTATGCTCTGATGATGCTTTCGGATGAGAAGGTTTGCCGCGGACGGCCCGCAGCAGAGCTGTCTGCGCTGCAAGATGCCCGATCCGCTGCTCACCTCGGTGTGACCGGTCGTGTCCCAACGCCAGTACCCGTTCCTGTGTTGGCTCCGCCCAAAGCACCGGCACCACTGCCGCCGACGCCTGGACTGCCGCCCAGACCTGTTCCTGGGGCATTAGTTATCCCAAGCCCCCCGTTGGTCAAGGTATTCAAACCAAAACGGTTCCCGATCCCAGAGTTGGTTCCCAAGCCGAAATTATTCGTACCCAGACCAGGGGCAAAATTGGTGCCCAAACCGCTATTGCCGGGCATGGTGCCCAAACCGCCTGCGCCGGTGTTCAGATTGCCCGTTCCAGTGCCAATGCCTCCCGGGCTGGTGGCGCTGCCGACCCCGGCGGGGCTGTTCGCGCTGTCCACGCCGCCCGGGCTGGTGTTCGGAGGGGTGGTATTGGGAGGCGTGCCCGGTAGCATGGTCTGCCCTGAGCCCCCGGGGGTCAATGTGCTGGTGCCGCCCGGCAGTGTTTGACCCGTTCTGGCCGACCCGGCACTCGTCCCTGAGCCCACGCTCCCGCTGGTGGCCGACCCTGACCCGGCCCCAGCCGCCCCCGAGCCTCCGGCGCCGCCCCCGCCTCCCGCCTGAGCCAGACAGTCGCTGGCTGCCACGCCGTACATCAAGATTCCTAAACCCAATAATGCAATTGCTCTCTTCATAAGTCCTTTCGAATTTGAGATAACTCTCCCTGATCAAAACTCTGGCCTGTAAGCGCAATCACAACTGGGGAGTGCTCCCCAAAAAATCAGATGCACGGTTCAGGGAAAGCCTCGACGATAGCCAGATCCTGCATTGGGACCATGAACCCGCCACAGGAGAGCGCGTCAGCGTCTTGGAGTGCGGCGCTCTGCGCCGCTTTCGGACGTGGTGCGATCCCGAAAAGCGCCGCACAGCGTGCGCACTCCAAAACCTTCGGGTTGCCGCACGGTTCATGGAAAGCCTCGACGACAGCCAGATCCTTCATGGGACCATGAACCCAAATAGCCGAGTCCAATGTCATTCGGGGCGGGGACGTCTCGTCCCGCGCCGCTAAGCCAGGCTGCGGGGGTGAGACGTTGCGCCCCTTTCTACCAGGTTCATGGAAAGCATTGGGACCTTGAACCGCGACCAGGCGCCGTTTCGTCCTCTTTCTCTTCCTCTTCCTCTGAAGGTCCGAGGACGAGGAAGAGGACCGCTTCATGGAAAGCCCGGATTTCGGGTTTCCGCATCTGCGGTCGCCCTGAATCTGTGGGGAGGTTCAGGGAAAGCCTCCTACCGCAGCAACCGCTCGATTGCCAGGCACGCCGTCTCCGCTCCATTTTCTTTCCGCACGGTTTGGCTTATTCTCTGGGCGCACTCGCGGTAGCCAGTGGCTTCGAGGATTTGCTGGAGCTGGCCTGCGACACGGTTCGCCCGGTACTCAGATCGGCGGATCACCTGGCCCGCGCCTAGCCGCGCGACACGAGCCGCATTGTCGGGTTGATCAAAATTAAACGGCATCACCAGCATGGGACGGCCCGCCCGCAGCGCCTGACCGGTGGTCCCAACGCCGCCCTGGTGCACGACCGCCGCGCTTCGGGGAAACAGCTCGGAAAATCGCGCATATCCCGCCGTCGCAACTCCGTCAGACAGGTTTGCCGGAGGCGGATTGGCCCCAAGGAGCAGAACCGCTCGGCGTCTGAGCAGGCTCGCGGCCCGCGCGCTTTCACCGTAGAAGCTGCCGGGATCCAGCACCGCCGAAGAACCCAGAGTGAAGACAATCGGCGGCTCGTCGCCACGCAGGAACTCTTCCAAACTCGAGGGCAAAGCCGGACCGTCAGTAGGGCCGTCGTAAAAGGGGAAACCGGTGATGACAGTGTTGGGAGGCCAATCCGGTTGCGGCGCCGCGAGGGCGGCGGAAAACATGGCCAGCACGAGGCTCGGCGAGAATTTCCCTTCGTAGATCGGGTTCGGGCCGCGTGCGAGACCCAATTCTCTGCGCAAGGCCTGCACGGGCTCGCCCCAATGGCGCGTCGAGAATTTGACCAGCCGAATCAGGGCTCCATTGAGGCCCGGGCCGAACCGGCGAAGAAATGAGGAAAGCACGGGGACAGGCGGCAGTATCGGTGGGTCGTGCGCCGAGAAGAAGGACATTGGGGTGGTGATACACGTAGCCCAAGCCACTCCGGTCTTTTCAGCGATCAAAGCAGCCGGATACACGAGTTCACCGGACAACAACAGGTCAATACGCGGGGGGCCCGTTACCGCCTTGAGCAAGTCGTCATAAGTGGCTCGCAGTTCCGGTAAAATCCAGCGCCGCAACAAAAGCTCGACCCCTCGTTTTGGATCCATGATTTCCCGGACCAGGCCCGCGACAGCCTCGTTTTCTGGAGTGGCGTCCGGCCGTAACGCATCAAAGCCAAACCCCAAAGATTCCAGCCTGGACCGGTACGTCTCACTGGTGCAGAAGCGCACCACGTGACCGCGGCGTTGCAATTCCAGGCCGATCCCGATCAGCGGGTGGAGATCGCCCAGCGACCCGATGGTGGCAAACAGAACCCGGCTCATGTCGCAGCAGGATAAGCACGTTTGCGGACTTGCGACAGCTCTACTGGCGTGTTCACGGATGTTCCGGATCAAGACCGATGTCAGCGGCGGCAAGGAGAACGATCACCGTCCCCGCATCTAAATCCAAAGAGCGCCCGTGAGGCAGGGACATCGCGCTGCGATGTCCCCGCCCGCGTTTAGCGGGCGGAAGGAATGCGAGAGGCGGTACGTTCCAATTCCAGCCCTTGCGCCGCTGAACGCGGCGCGGACGGCGCAGCGCGCCATCCCTACCACCACCCAACCTCTCTTTTTTCCAATCTGGCTTGACGCGCCCGAGCGCGCCAAACCAGATTGGAAAAAAGAGAAAATCATTTTGCCTTCGTAACCCAGGGTGGCGCTCGTGCCTCTGCTTGCCCTGGGCTATTTTCTCGTCGTCCTTGCAGGACTTCAGTCGGGCTCGCTCCGCTCGCAATTCAGGCGAACGTCGCACATCAGCCGTCCCGCGCCAGTGGCTTCCGGCATGAAACGGAGAGCTCATCGCGGAGTCAGGCCGCAGGTGCTTGTTAGGTCTTGCCGGGCTTTTCATCATAAAAGCAGTCGCATGAGATCGCTTGTCCACCACACCGGGGACAAGCTTCAATGTCGCAGCCGAGGAGGTGGAACATCCCGCGCGGCGCTCCGCAATCATCACACTTCGGATGCTTCATGGCGTCTTCCTCGAAGCCATATCGGATGCGGTCGTATTCGCGACTGTTGATGACGAAATGTGTGACATTCTGTGCCTCTTGCAGCTCGCGCTGCCACTTTTGCTTCCAGTCGT
>DASRFK010000018.1:0-15090 GCA_035651635.1 Verrucomicrobiia bacterium
CCAGCGCGATGGGGGCATGCTCGCGGGAGCTGCCGCAGCCGAAATTGCGCCCACCGATAACGATAGGATATTGACTGTCCAGTTGGTTGTCTTTGACGAAGCGAATTGGATAAAGAGATTCGGGCAAGCCGCACAGGGCGAAGGAACCGAGCTTCTCGTACTCATCAGGTATGGTGGGCACGAGGTTTAAGTACTGCGCCGGGATGATCTGATCGGTGTCGATATTATCCCGCACTACGTAAACGGGCCCTGTAAAAACAGATTGCATGCGTGAAAAGCTTGGGCGCGACGGGATGATTTTTCAACAAAATTACGTCTGGCGCACGGCGGCCGGAGGAGGTTGGTTATCAGGTTTCAGGTTTCTGGAAAGCTTTCTTGTGCGCATGCAGATGCATTGCGACCATGAACCGAAAATGCGCTGCGAAAGCTCCTCCTCTCCTGGGGAGGAGGGCCGGGGTGAGGGCGGGCTTTTTCCCTTCGGTTCATGGAAAGGTTTCAATTCATCAAGCGCGATAGCGCGCGAATCCACGGCGGCACGTTTCAGGAAGTTGGCCGCAAGAGAACAAAGATCGCAAAGAAAAAAAGCCGAGACGGCGCAGCGCCCCTGATGATGATGCGGGCATTCTACAGTTGATTTGGGGTTCCTGCCCGATGGTCAACGAGCGATTTCGCGGTGAGTATGCTAAGAAAGCTTACGAGTATGCGAACATTCTTACGACACTCCGCGACCGGCCAGTATTTTCAATCCTTGGATAGTTGGACCGTCGACCGGGAGGAGGCACACGATTTTGGATTAATCGCGCGGGCGATGCGGTTCGCCCGGAAAATCGGCCTCCCGAGTTTGGAATTGATCATCGACGTGGATGATCCGAAGCAAGTCCGCGAGACGCCTTTTGAGGTCTTTTGGCGCCGGGCCGCCCACGCGCGCCACTGATTTGTCGCGGCTTGGATGGCCCCGCGAGGGCGCACCGGGCGTCAGGCGTCCAGGGCCAGCGTGCCCAGACCGGTTCCGCTCTCGGGCGGGCGATGCGGGGAGCGGCGCTTGATTTCACCGGGATCCACGGGAGGCGGACGCGGTGGGTCGGTTGGGCGCCGGCGGAATTTGTTTTGGGCCAGCAAACGCCAAACCATGAAAAAGGCCTCGACCATGATGCTTCTGGACATCTTGGAGCGTCCCTGGAAGCGGTCGGTAAAGATGATCGGCACTTCGACGATCTTCATGCCTTTGCGCCAGAGCTTGTGGGTCATCTCAATCTGAAAGCTGTAGCCGTTGGAGTGAATACTGCTCAAGTCGATGGCCTCGAGGGCGCGCCGACGAAAGCACTTGTAGCCCCCGGTTGGATCGGTGAAGGGCATGCCGGTGACTATTTGCACAAAATTTGCCGCGCTTTTGCTGAGCATCAGCCGGCTTAGGGGCCAGTTGATGATGCGAATGCCATTCAGGTAGCGCGACCCGAGCACCAGATCGGCTGAGCGGGCTGCCTCCAGAAACATCGGGATGTCGTCGGGGTTGTGCGACATATCCCCATCCAGCTCGAAGACGAATTCATAGCCTTGTTCGAGAGCCCATTTAAACCCGGCCAAATAGGCGCGGCCCAGGCCGTCCTTTTCGCTGCGGTGCAGCACATGAATCACGGGGTGCCGAGCGGCCAGGTCTTCGGCCAGTTTGCCAGTCCCATCGGGGGAGTTGTCGTCGACCACCAGCACGTCGACGCTGACTGGCAACCCCAGCAGCCTTTGCGTGAGCGGAGGTAAGTTCTCGCGCTCATTGTAGGTTGGCACTACGACGAGGGTCTGGTTCATGCAAACGCTGTCCCCTCCTCAATATGCAACAATTTGCCTGAAAACAAGCCTACTTTCTGCCTGATTTTTGTCTTTGGCAAGCCCCAGGCTCCGTTTAGCCTTGCGCCGAATGCTGGCTTTTTTGTTCTCAAACCTGCTCGACGTCCAGTACTGGTTGAGCTCGCCCTGGCTGGCGCTCTTGTCTCTGTTCCAGCTCTGGATGCTTATCGACGCCGTGCGCCGACGAGAATGGATTTGGGCTCTATTCATCGTGGTGGGCTGGGGACTTTCGGCGCTTTTTTATTATTTCATGGTCTATCGAGCGGCTCCCTCGGCCACCCGCGGTTTCGAACTGCCCGGGGCCCATGACCGCCGGCGAATCAAGGAGTTGCAAGCCCAAATTCATCACCTGGACAAACCCCATCACTATTCCCAATTGGGCGACATTTACTTTCAGCAAGGAAAATTGGACAAGGCGGAAGAGTGCTATCGCTCGGCGCTCGAACGCGACGCGCAGGATATCGACACGCGGGCGCACCTGGGTCAATGCTTGTTGCGGCAGAACAAAGCGGCCGAAGCCCGCCCATTGCTCGAAGGCGTGGTGGGCGAGAATCCCAAACATGACTACGGCTATTCGCTCATGGCACTGGCGGAGACCTTGAGCGCCCTGGGCGAAAAGACTCCAGCGCTGGGTATTTGGAAGCAGGTGACCGAACGGCATTCGTATCCTAGAGCCAAAGTCCAACTGGCCGAACTTTACGTTGCCAATGGCAAGTCCGACCTGGCGCGAGCCGAGCTCAAGGAAGTTATTGCGGACGACGACCATGCCCCAGCTTTTCAGCGGGCGCGCGACCGGATCTGGGTCAAGCGTGCACGGCGGGTCTTGCGAACGATCAAGTAACTGATTGAAAGCCATGGCAAATAAAAATGCGCAGCTGAGTGCCGGGTCGTTGGAAAAAGAGATCGAAGAGTTGGTTCGCTCGACTCCGATTATCGATATTCATACGCACCTGTATGATCCGGAGTTCAAGGACCTGCTGCTGTGGGGCATCGACGAACTGTTGGTCTACCATTACCTGGTTGCCGAGGCCTTTCGCTATTTGGAAATGCCTTATGAGAAATTCTGGAACCTGCCCAGGGCGGCGCAGGCCGAGCTGATCTGGGACGAGCTGTTCCTGAAGCACTCACCCATTTCCGAAGCGTGCCGCGGAGTGCTCACAACGCTGCAATGCTTCGGGTTGGATGTGAACCGCCGGGATCTGCCCGTGTTGCGCCGGTGGTTCGCGGCCCAGGACCGTGAAGAGCATGTGACGCGCTGTTTTGAGCTTGCCGGGTTGAGCAAGGTTTTCATGACCAATTCGCCGTTTGACAGCTCGGAACGATCCGTCTGGGAAAGGGGCTTTCACCGCGATGTACGGTTTGAAGCCGGCCTACGGGTCGACCCGCTTCTATTGTCCTGGCCGACAACGGCTGGCGAGTTGAGCGCCTGGGGTTACAAAGTTCAGGCGGGCAAGCCAAACGCCAGGACTTTCGATGAGGTTCGCCGTTTCCTCGGGGATTGGACCCAACGTATTCGCGCCAGGTACGTGATGGTTTCGCTGGGGCCCGACTTCAATTTCCCGGACCGGAGCGTAACCTCGCAATTGATTGAGCGGGCGTTGCTGCCCCATTGCCGGGAGCATGGACTGCCGTTCGCGCTGATGCCGGGCGTGCGCCGGGCGGTTAATCCGCGGCTTCGGTTGGCGGGAGACGGAGTGGGCCTGTCCAATCTAACCGCGCTGCAGAATCTCTGCGCAGGTTTTCCCGAGAACAAGTTCATGGCGACGATTCTGGCACGGGAAAACCAGCACGAAGCGTGCGTCCTGGCCCGCAAATTCCGCAACCTTCACATTTTTGGCTGCTGGTGGTTTACCAATATTCCGTATCTGGTGGACGAAATGACCCGCCTGCGCCTGGAATTGGTTGGCCTGAGTTTTACGCCGCAGCATTCGGATGCGCGCGTGCTGGACCAGGTGGTTTACAAATGGCGTCACTTTCGTAGCGTGCTGACCGGGGTGCTCATCGAGGAGTACACGAGGTTGGCTAATACCGGTTGGATCGTGACCCGGGCCGAACTTCAGCGCGACATTCAGGACCTGTTCGGCGGGGCCTTTACTCGGTTCGCGGGTCATTAAGAAACGGGTTTCACAGGGGCTCGAAGAGCTACCCACTGATTAAGCATCGGCTTCGCACTCAGGGGTCCACGGTGGATGGACGTGGGCGAACTGGAAGCTGTATCGCCAGGGGTGAACGAGCGGGCGGGCAAACCACGAAAAACTTGCCGGTTGACGGCGCAGCGGGCTTCTCACAAAGTCGGATCAAATGAGCAGGACCGAAAGGCAATTCCACCGCGTCTGCGCCGAGCTACATCGACCCCGCTCCAAACCATTCCATTAACAAGGCAAAACCACTTATGGCCACGCGACTACTCAAAAAGATCGATCTCGCACCCGGTGTGAAAGCGAAAAACCTGACGATTCCGGACATGACGTTGGTGGTGACAGTGGAGGTCGACGATACCCTGAAGACTTTGATTGATAAGGGAAAGGAAGGGCTGCGCTGGCAGCAGCTCGAGGACGCGGCGACCGATTATGTCGAGCCGGCCATCAAGACCATCAAAGAAGAAATCGAAACGCTCGATAAGAAAATCGCGACGCTTTCAGAAAAGGATCGTCAGGACATGCTCAAGACCACCAATCAGGTGCTCAAGCAAGTCGCCATTGGGCAGGAGTCCGGCGTCAATAAGGCGGTGGAAGATGAATGGGAAGCGGCATTGCGCCGCAACAAAACCCTGTCCCAGTACAATACCAAATGCCTTTGCAAGGCTGCGGTGGGAGCCCTGACGATTGCCAGTTCGTTGGCCTCGATGATCGCCACCGGCGGCTCGGTCTTTCTTGGCGTGGTCGCCATTTGCAAGGCCGCTTCCGAACTGGCCGTTCTGGTATCGAACATGGCGCAGGATGTGAGCGAAGCGGCCGACGAACTGGATGTGTGGCTGGTCAATATGCGCGATAGCGTCGAAAAGGAACAAGGCAAGGTCGGCAGCACGTCGCGCGAACTCATGTCCGATCTGAGCCCCATCATCGGCAAATGCATGGTCACCGTGAAGACCTGTGATCTAAACCAGGTGAAGTTGGAGGCCAAGATCGCCAGCCTGGATAAAAGTTGCGACGACCTGGTGGGAAGCTTGAACGCCGCCTTGGACAAATTAAAGAAACTGGACTCTCAGGAACAAGCCAAGGCAAAACGCATCCAGGAACTTTCCGAAGCCAACACCGATACCTTAAACGAGGTCTTGAAGCTTCAAAAAGAAGTCGCGCCGTACCGCAAGTTCAACGAACAGGCGCGACTCGAGATTATGGATTGGAAGGCCAAGCGCGCGCCAAAAACAAAAAGCTCCATCAAAGCTCAGTCGCTGGGCAAATGGGCCGTGGCGCTGGGAACCGCCGCTCGCACGTTTGGCAAAATCGCCGGTTTACCGATCCCTTGATCACTGCTTGGTAAAGCGCTCACCGATTTTCCCAGTGGATTCCGTCGGGATCGCCCGGCCGTAATCGTCGGTGAGCGGTACCTCGCATTCGGACCAGTAGTAATGCAGTTTTTGGACGATACTTTGCAGCCCGTCCAGGCTGGGCGGTTTGACGATGAAAGAACTGGCTCCCAACAGATAAGCTCGGCGCACATCATCCGGGTCGCTCGAGCCGGAAAGCATTACCACGGGAACAATCAGGATCTCGGGGTGCGCTTTAAGGTAAGACAGGATTTCGAAGCCGTCGCCCCCGGGCATCTTCAGGTCGGTGAGGATAAAGGAGGGGAAAGGGAATGTCTTTCGATCCGCGTAAATGCCCTCGCCTTTCAAGAGGGCCAACGCTTCGCCTCCGCTCTTTAAAGTCTGAATTCGATAGCCGACGTTCAAGTTCTTGAAAGCGTGTTCGAGCAGAAACCTATCGTTCTCGTCATCGTCCACGATCAACAGCCCGAGATCCCGACAGCGAGCGAGCCATCGGCGGTTGATGTCTTTGGCCACGACCACCAGTTTTGTGAAGTCAACCGGCTTGGTGTAATAACCGCCGGCGCCTAAGTCTTTGGCCCTTTTTCTGTCTTCGTCGCGATCGGAGGAGGTTAGGACCACCACCGGCGCGGGCTTCAGAGTGTTCTGATCTCGCAACCACTGCAGGACTTCGAAACCGTCCCGCTTGGGCATTTTCAGGTCGAGGACCACCACATCGGGTACGGGGTACAGCGCGGTATCATCATAAGGCGCTTGGCGCAAAAGGTACTTGATCGCTTCATCTCCGTCGCGCACGTGCGCTATTCGGTGTTGGAGATCCGCGGATTTAAAGGCGCGCCGGATGAAGAAAACGTCTTCCTCGCGATCATCGACCAAAAGAATATTCGCGAGGTGCTTCTCGACCGGATGTTCTGCTTCGGGCTTAGGCACAATTAGAAATAACTCCTGCAAGAGAAAATGCCACACCCGCAACAATTTTCAACTAGAGGGCCGGTGTCGTTTTGCGTTCCGCTTCGTAAGAGTCGGCGCGCGCTCATAGGGCGCCGCCACGATTATTATGGGGTGTTTACTCCTAAATCTCGCCAAGCAACGGGCAAGCGACGCCGCCGAGGAGCGCTTGCCGATGCGGCTGATGGTTCCGATTCCAACGCATCACCAGCGCGTCCTGCAACTTGTAACCTGCAACCTGTAACTTGCAACCCGGGCCCCTGAAGCTGGCGGCGGGCTTGACCGGCCCGGGGTTGGTTTGGTAGTTCTGCAAATCCGACATTATATCCGATGAGCAACGGGAGCGACCACTGGCAAGTCAGCTACTCCGATGTAAGTCAGGCCGCGATTGATGCGGCGGTCCCAAATGGCACTTATCGCGTTACCATGCAAATGGTCCACGATGGCACCAAGGCCGCCAACCTGACTCTTACGGGCGACAATTATCCAAACACGCCCGTGGCGACGAATTACGCGGCGATGCAAGCGGTCAATCCCGGTGCGAATTTCACCGTGTACTGGAACGCGTTTACGGGCGGCACAACCAACGACGTGATCGTCGCCTCCCTGGTGGCAAATCAATTCGCCCCTTACGGTTCAATCACCAACTCGCCACTGCCTGGCACCAGTGGGGTGTTGACCGGCACGAGTCGGGCTTGGGTCATCCCGGGCACGGCGCTGCTCCCGAAAACCACTTTCTACGTGCGCGTGGTATTTTACAAAGCCGTCAGCACAAACAAAACCGCATACGCCGGTGTGACCGGCTACGCCGTGTATGGCACGGGCACAACGATCCCGCTCCTGACTACCAGTCCCTTGCCGGCCCCGCCGAACATCGTTACACAACCGACCAACCAGACCGTATTCGTGGGCAGCAACGTCACGATGGCCGTCACGGCCACAGGCACCGGGCTGAGTTACCAGTGGCGGCGAAGCAGCACTAACCTGGCCAGCGCTACCTCCCCTCTGTATTCAATCGCGAACGCCCAGACCAATCATTCCGGCAACTATTCCGTCATGATCACTAACGCGGGTGGCGCGGTCACGAGCAGCGTCGCGGTGCTGACAGTCTTGCTGCCGCCCAAACCGACGATTACTACCCAACCGACGAACCAAACCGTGTACGTGGGCAGCAACGTCACCATGGCCGTCGTTGCCTCAGGCATGGGACTGGGCTATCAGTGGCGACGCAGCAACACGAATCTGATTGGCGCAACCTCCGCGCTCTATTCCCTTCCGAACGTGCAGACCAATGCCTCCGGCAATTATTTGGTGGTGGTGACGAACGCCGGCGGCGCTGTCACGAGTTCTGTGGCGACGCTTACCGTGCCACTGCCAAGTTCGCCACCTCCCCGATTGAACATGTCCGTAACCGGTGGTTCCGCTGTGCTTTCCTGGCCGGTCAATACCGTTACGTTCCAGCTTCAGGCGGCTCCTGCGCTTGGAGTGACCTTCACCAATGTGCCGGCGGCGCTGACCACGAACACAGGCTACGTTTCAACTACGGTACCGGTCACTTCAACTCAGCGATTCTTCCGGCTGTACAAGCCGTGAAGAGGTCCAGGGATTGCCTTGTAAAGGCCAATTCGGTTGAATGCCTTCATAGCTCGTTATGATGCGATGTGAATCGGAGCCTTCACTCTCCCTGACGTCTGAATCTCTTAGCCGGAGTGTTGGTCCTGGGTCCAGGCGTACGGTTCCTGCTGTAGTGGCTTCCGTGCCAAAGCATCAGCCTTATTTAGGTAAACTTCGAAACCGGCGACATCGGGCTCGCGACAACTCAGTCGCTCGCTCGAAATCCTCTTGCGAGTCAAAAGCGCGTCGCGGCAGCAGTTGATAAATCTGACCGACCCGTATCAGCAGGCCGGATGGAGACTGAACAACCTTGGCGATTTGTTCCCATTTAACGCCAGCCGGAGTTCCCGGTTTGATCTGCTTGATTCCATGATCCGATAGCACCACGACCCGCTCATCGTGGTTTGTCCGTTCCCTCCAATGGCGCCGTTCCCGATGGCGCTGAAGGAAAGGATGAATTATCCAGAAAAAAAGCACCATGCTCACCGCTGCGGCCAAGCCACTGGTTCCACCTGGTTCATGTTCCAAACACATGAGTGCCCCGCAGACGAGAACGAAAAGAGATATCAGGGACATCAGAACCCAAAAGCCTCGCGGAGGGTTGCCTCGAAGATAGAGAGTATGAGCAAGGAGAGCGTCTTCGAGGCTGTAATGATAGCGGATTGTAATTTCGCATTTCTGAGATTGTGCATCCATTGGCGAAACACTTATACAATAGAGCCATCCAATACGAGAAATTTATACTGCATTGGCATCACCGGAACCGCCCTGCACCCTCGTTCATCTTCGCTTTGTGTCCTGGTGGGAGTCTCCTTCTGGAACCCAAGCTAATCGATTCGCAGGTTCTCTTTGAATATGCCATTGTCTTGCCCGGTCATAGTCTTTATGAAAACTACCAGCACCGCCCCAGCCGTTTCCCGTCGTCAATTCCTTGCTTCGACGGGGGCCGTTCTGACTGCCCCGCTGATTGTTCCCGCCAGCGTGCTCGGCGCGGACGGCCATACCGCGCCCTCTGAGCGGGTCGTTATGGCCGCCGTCGGCTATGGCGGGCAAGGCCCCTGGAATACGGACGAGCTGATGAAAGATCCCGTCTGCCAGATGGTTGCCGCTTGCGATCTCGACAAAAGCCACTTGCTCCACGCCGTCAAGATCATCAACGCGCACTACGACAACGAAGACTGCCGGGGCTACCACGATTACCGCGAAGTGATGGCCCGCGACGACATCGACGCGGTGATGCTCGCGGTTCCGGACCACTGGCACGCGCTGGTCGCAACCGAGGCCGCCAATCACCGCAAAGATATCTACGGCGAAAAACCGCTGGCGCGAACGATTGCCGAGCAGCAGGCCATCGTTCACGCCGTGCAGCAGAACAACCGCATCTGGCAGACCGGCTCCTGGCAGCGCTCGATTGATAATTTTTGGTATGCCTGCGAGATCGTTCGCAATGGCCTGATCGGCAACATCAGCAAGGTGGAAGTCGGCTTGCCCGGCGGACAAAACAGCGGGCATCCAGGATTTGACGGGCTTCCGGACGAAAACGCCTGCACGTCGCCACCAGCGGAGCTGGACTACGATCTCTGGATTGGGCCCTCCAGGATGATGCCGTATGTGAAGTGCCGGGTGCATGGGAACTGGCGCTGGAACTACAACACGGGCGGCGGTCAGCTCATGGATTGGATCGGACACCATTGCGATATCGCGCACTGGGGCCTGGGTTTCGACCAAACCGGCCCCAGCGAGGTCGAGGTTGAGCACGTCGAGTTTCCACCACCGCATGCCATCTGGAACACAGCGCCCAAATACCGCGTCTCGGCCAGGTATTTGAGTCACGTCACCGGCTACCCCAATGATGTCCAAATGACGATCGCGGGCACCGGACCGGAAAGCTATCCTGATATCAAAATGGGCTGTAAATGGACCGGCTCCGAAGGCTGGATTTGGGTCGATCGCGGAGGTTTTGAGTCCTCAGATCCCCGTTGGAAGAACCAGAAGATGCAATTGCCCGAGGATCTGCGGAAGGTCAAGCTCTACCGTTCCGCCAATCACTGGCGTAATTTCCTACAGTGCGTTAAGTCCCGCCATCCGACCATCACGCCCGTCGAAACCGCGCATCACTCCGCCATTCCCGGGCACCTTAGCCTGATCTCCATGTTGACCGGCCGCAAACTCAAATGGGACGTCGCGACCGAGCGAATCCTGGATGACCCGGACGCCTCCATGCTCCTGACAAGGCCCTACCGCGAGCCCTGGCACCTGGCCTGAAATGCCTCATCCCTCTTTGCGCATAAACAGCCCTTGAGTAGTAAACCAAAACCCGATTCCGCAGAGACTGGAACGGCTCGATCGGTCACGATTCCGATCGACGGCACAGCCGGTGTTTCGGGTCTGTTCGAACATGCCGCCGAAGCACGCGCAGGCTTCGTGCTCGCACACGGCGCCGGGGCGGGAATGAAGCATGCGTTCCTGGCGGATGTGGCTTCTGGATTGGCTGCGCGCCGGGTTAGCACACTAAGGTATCAGTTTGCTTATATGGAGAAAGGGTCCGGCCGGCCGGACCCTCCGGCCGTCGCCCATGCGGTGGTGCGGGGCGCCGTAGCCAAAGCGGCGTCGCTTATGCCGGACCCCCCGTTGTTTGCGGGCGGCAAATCCTTTGGGGGCCGGATGACTTCGCAAGCTCAGTCCGAAGCGCCGATGGCGGGAATTCGTGGTCTCATCTTCCTCGGGTTTCCACTGCATCCGCCCGGGCAACCATCCGATAAGCGTGGGGAACATTTGTTCAAGATAAAAATCCCGATGTTGTTCTTGCAAGGAGATCGGGACGAATTTGCCAGCTTGCCTCTGCTGGAATCCCTGATCGCCAGCCTCGGCGCGCGAGCGAACCTAAAATTGTTCCCGCATGCCAATCACTCCTTCCACGTGCCGGCGCGCAGCGGCCGGAAAGATACCGACGTTATGGCCGACGTGCTGGACTCGATCAAAGACTGGATGGCAAAGGTCATCGGGAGCGTGCGCACTTGAAATGAAGAGGTCGCAAAGTCCTGGGTGGGGCAGGGGAGGGAACTTGCCTCCTGGCCCGAGTGTCGACTTATTAAGTTAATGCCTCCCCGCAAAGCGCAAATGGCCCAGGTCGGCCGGCGGCAGATTGAAGTTTCCAATCTGACCAAGGTCCTCTACCCGGCCGATAACATCACCAAGGCTCACGTGCTGGAGTATTACCTGAAGCTGGCGCCCACGATCCTCGCGCACGTTAAGGGCCGCCCGCTTTCGCTGTTGCGCTTCCCGGAAGGCATCGATGGGGAATCTTTCTTTCAGAAAAATCGGCCTGAATGGGCGCCCGCATGGCTCGAGCACGTCGTCCTGGGCGAGGAAAAGAAGGATTACATCATCGCGAGCGAAGACGCGTCGCTGGCGTGGCTGGCGAACCTGGCGTGTCTTGAGCTGCATCAAATGCATTCACGCGCACCCCATTTCACCGAGCCTGACTATATCGTCTACGATCTCGATCCTCCCGAGAATTTCCGGTTTTCGGACGTGGCAGGCCTCGCGCTGGAATTTAAGGGACACGTCGAAGGATTCGGTTATCACGCTTTTGTAAAAACCACGGGGCGCAAGGGCCTGCACATCCTCACGCCTATTGAACCCAAATGGGATTTCCAAACTGCGTTCGAAGCCGCCAAGTCCATCGCCCAGCCGTTCGTCGATTCACACGCTTCCAGCCTTACTTTGCAGATCAAAAAGGAGCATCGAAAAGGCAAGGTCTTGCTGGATATCTATCGCAATCGCTCCTCCCAAACCATTATTGCCGCCTACAGTTTGCGGGGAACTCCCGGCGCGCCGGTTTCGACGCCGCTCACGTGGGAAGAGTTGGAGTCAATCGAGACCCCGGCCATATTTAATGTGCACACATTGCCGGACCGCATCACTGCGAGCGGAGATCCCTGGGAAGCCATTTCCGGCTATGCCACGCCGATTCATACGCAACGGCCAGCGGCGCTGCCCGCGAAGAACAAGAAGCCAAAGTCCGCTCGAACCTACAAAACTCCCGCCCAACTCGAAAGCTACTCAACCAAGCGTGACTTCGAGAAAACTTCTGAGCCGGCGCCTACTGCGCTGGACAGCGGTGGCAGTGCGTTTGTCGTTCACCGGCACCATGCCTCCCGGCTGCATTACGATCTGCGATTGGAGCACGGCGGAGTATTGCGGTCGTGGGCGGTGCCGAAAGGTTTGCCGCCACGGCCCGGGATCATGCGCCTGGCCGTCAATGTCGAGGATCACCCACTCGAGTATGTGAATTTCGAAGGCATCATTCCGAAGGGCGAATACGGCGGAGGCACGATGTGGAAATTTGCCCGCGGGCGGCATGAAATCACGAAGCAGAAGAAAGACGGGTTCTATTTTCGCCTGCACTCGCCTGAGCTCAACGGCGAGTATCGCATTCATCACACCAAGGAGAACCAATGGTTGCTGGAACGGGTCGACGCGCCGCAAGTTGACTGGCTGCACGCCGCCATCGAACCAATGCTCGCCCGGCCCGCGGACAAACTGCCTGCATCTCCAGATTACCTGTTCGAACTGAAGTTGGACGGCATCCGCGCCCTGATTTCATTGGACGAGGGCGAGGTCAGAATCCGTGGGCGTAACGGAATGGATTTCACCCGTCAATTCCCCGAGCTCTTGGCTTCGGAACAATCCTTTCGCGCCACTTCAGCTCTCTTTGACGGCGAAATCGTCTGCCTGGATGCGAACGGCAAACCTCAGTTTCGGGATGTCATAACTCGGATGCAGGCCACCAGCGCTGCCGCCGCCGACCGTGGCCGCTCCAAAACCCCCGCCGTCTGCTACCTCTTCGATTGCCTCTACCTTGACGGCCGCGCAATTCTCAACGAGCCGCTGGCCCGCCGCCGCGAATGGCTCGCCGATGCCGTTAAGAAGGAAGGCACTTATCGTGTTAGCGAAGCCTTTGACGATGGCCCCGCGCTTCTGGAAGCCGTTCGGCAACTCGGCCTGGAAGGAATCATGGCCAAGCAACGCCAAAGCACCTACCAGCCTGGCAAGCGCGGCGATGCCTGGCTCAAAATTAAGACCCGCCAGACTCTCGAGTGCGTGATCATCGGTTTTACGCAAGGCAAGGGCGATCGGCAGACCGGCTTTGGCGCGCTCCACGTCGCTCAACGCGAGGCCGGCGGACTCAGGTATATTGGCAAAGTCGGCTCGGGCTTCAACGATAGCTCCCTGACAGCCGTTTTCGAACTATTGAAGAAATTGACAACCACCATCAGACCAGTTAAAGAGAAGCCGCTCGACGATGCCCGTTCGGTCTGGGTCGAGCCGAAGCTGCTGTGCGAAGTGCAGTACGCTTCGATAACGCCCGATGGGATGCTGCGAGAACCTGTGTTTATAAGATTGAGACCGGATCTAACTTATTGACATGAAATGGCTTCCACAGGCCGCCTTTGCTTTCATTGGCAGCATTCCTGCTCCTAAGTCCCCCATGCGCGCCGTTAACCACCGATTCAATTGAGGTAAACTATGATGCGATCGATCTGGAAAGGCCACATCCGGTTTTCGTTAGTGACCATCCCCATCCGCATTTATAACGCGGTGGATACCGAGGAAACCATCCGGTTCAATCAATTGCACAAAGAGGATAACGGCCCCGTCGGCTACGACAAAAAATGCAAGAAATGCGGCAAAGTGCTGACCGGCGATGAGATTGTCAAAGGCTACCAATTCGAGCCCGAACAGTACGTGATCGTTTCGCCCGAGGACCTTGAAAAAATCAAGCTCAAGAGCACGAAGGTGATCGAGATTGAGGGGTTCATCGACGCCAGTGAAGTGCATCCGACGCTGTACGAGTCGCCGTATTTTGCCGGACCGGACGGCGTTGTAGCGGCCAAAACCTATTCGTTGCTTTCGCAGGCGCTGCAAGCCAGCGGCAAAGTGGGGATTGGCAAGGTCGTTTTGCGGGACCGGGAAGAAGTGGTGCTGATTGCGCCGCTGGACGGCGGGATGGTTCTTTACAAACTGCGCAATCCGCAGGAACTGCGCAAAATCACCGATGTTCCCCAATTGGAAAAAGTCGAGGTCAACAAAGAAGAGCTGAAGCTCTCGATCAGCCTGGTTGAATCCATGGCCGCGAACCTGGAAGAGGTCGACCTGAACGATCGGTATCGGGATGCCCTGCGCGAGCTGATCGAAGCGAAGATCGCCGGCAAACAGGTCATCAGCGCGCCCGAGGAAGAAAAGCCCGTGGTGGATATTATGACCGCGCTGCGCCAAAGCATTGAAAAAACCAAGGCCCAGAAGAAGCCGATGGAGAAAGCCAAGGGAAAGAAAGAAGCCGCCGAGGTCAAGCCGGTCAAACAGAAGAAGCAGGTCGCGTAGTTTAGCGAAGAACTTGAGTTTTGCGGGTTCTGGGCAAACACTGGTCCGGATGGGACAGATTTTAAAATTTCCTGTTCGCGCCGCGAAGTTTGGCTACAAGCGCGTTCCCAAACGGGGACGGGAGGAGAATCCCGGCCAGCTGCATTTGTTTGCTCAGGCCAGCGCGCAGGTTCTGCAGTTTACCCCCGACTCGAGTCATTTCGAATATGCTTTGCTGCTGGACGAACGGGGCGATGCCCGGGCCGCCGAGCTTTACCTTAAAGCCATTGCCGCCCAGGATTGCACCGCCGACGCTTACTGCAACCTGGGCATCCTTGAGTCCAAACAGGGCCGAATTCCCAAAGCCTTTGACTGCTTCACCAACTGTCTCAAGCACGACCCGCGGCACTTCGAAGCCCATTACAACCTGGGCAACCTCTATTTCGAGGTAAACGACCTGCGCTTGGCCCAGGTTCATTATGAACTGGCCACCGAGGTCGACCCGGCCTTTCCCAACGTCTATTTCAACCTCGCCCTGGTGCTCTCGATGAAAAATGAGTTCGCCGCGGCCATCAGCGCGCTGACCAAATACCAGGAAATAGTGCCAATTGAAGAAGCGCGCAACGCGGACGAGTTGCTCGATAATCTCAAGCGATCGTTAGCCGCTGCGAAGAATTTCCAAACGGGTGTCACCTAGCACGAGAGCCGCTAATAGGTTCTCAGCGAGTCAAACCCTACTGCAGGCTGATGCGATAGAAACGCCCCGTTGAACTGCTCAGCACCGGGTCGGTAAAGCTGACGATTCCGCTGGGCGGAACCGTTCCGCTGAC
>DASRFK010000019.1:0-10523 GCA_035651635.1 Verrucomicrobiia bacterium
AAGAGAGCAAAGCATCCAACGGAGCCAACAACCACGGCAGAGCTGCACATCCACCAGCTCCCGCCAAAGGACGTCCCCGGCGCCGTTTTATCATCTCGGCCAAAGCAGCCGCTCGCGCCGATGCTACCGCTCATCATGGCAACCAGAACGGAACCGCCAAAGCCGTTCCCCCGGTTGCTGCCAAAAACCCGGTTGCTGCCAAAAATTTACCTGCCCTCAAGGCTCCTGCCCCAGGCACGCCCGCTTCTCCCGTCGATTTGGCTGAGACGATTAAAACCCTCCTCCACCTCGCACACGAGAACGGTCATATCACCTATGATGACATAAATGATATCCTGCCCGAGGGGTTGTCACCGGAGGATCTGGACGCTTTATATACGAAGCTGCGCGGGCTGGACGTCGAAATTGTCGATCACGCCGAGGTCGAACGCGCCAAACCAGCCGAGCCCGAAGAGGAGGAAGACTCGCGCCTGGAAGTGCTCGACGATCCCGTTCGCATGTACATGAACCAGATGGGCAAAGTGCCTCTCTTGACGCGCGAACAGGAAGTCGAAATCTGCAAACGCATCGAGGAAGCCGAGTCGGAAATGAAACGCCTGGTATACGGCCTGGGCTTCACTGCCAAGGAACACATCGCCATCGCGGAGAAGCTCCTGTCCGAACCGCCCAAAGAACGCTTCGACCGCGTCGTCGTCGACAAGAAAGTGGCCAACCGCGAAGGCCATCTCAAGGACCTGCGCAACTTGATCAAAAAAGTCCGGGGTCTGGACGCCCAGGTCGATGAGAACTACCTCGACTGGCAGAAGGCGGCGCTTAAAAATCGGGAGAAGCTTCTGAGCGCTTTCCGCAAGCTCGACAAACGCGTGCAGGACACCTTTCCCAAATTCTTTTACAAACAGAAGGTCCTCGAAGACATGATCGTGGTGGCCGGCAACGTCCACGAGAAATTCCAGGCCAGCCTGCGCCGGTTGCACGAGCTCGAAAGCCACCGTAAATCCGCCGACCAGCAAGCCGCCATCCATGGCGAGCATACGAAAATTCAGGCCCTCGAATTGTTCGTGCGCATGCCCCGCGAAGATTTCTATAAGACTTTCGACCTGCTCAAGCGCGCCGCCGACCGCGCGCACCAGGCCAAAACCCACATGGCCGAAGCCAATCTGCGCCTCGTGGTCTCGGTCGCCAAGAAATACACCAACCGCGGCCAATCCTTCCTCGACCTCATCCAGGAAGGCAACATCGGCCTCATGAAAGGCGTCGAGAAATTCGAATACCGCCGTGGTTATAAGTTCTCCACCTACGCGATTTGGTGGATTCGCCAGGCGATCACCCGCTCGATCGCCGACCAGGCGCGCACCATCCGTATCCCGGTCCACATGATCGAGATCATGAACAAGCTTTGGCGCGCGCAGAAACAGCTGACCCAGGAACTCGGCCGCGAACCTACTCCTGAAGAGATCGCCGACGAAATGCACATGCCCGTCGCGCGCATCAATTCACTGCTCAAGATGGCCCAGCAGCCCATCTCCCTGCACGCCCCCGTCGGCGACGATGGCGACGTCAGTGTCGGTGATTTTATCGAAGACAAATCGGCCGAGAATCCCTCGGACGTCACCAGTTACAGCCTGCTCAAGGAAAAACTGGGCGATGTGCTTACCAGCTTGACCGAGCGCGAACGCAAAATCCTCGAAATGCGCTTCGGCCTCGTCGACGGTTACGAGCGCACGTTGGAAGAGATTGGAAAGATGTACAACGTGACGCGGGAACGCATCCGCCAGATCGAAGCCAAAGCCCTGCGCAAGCTGCGCCATCCCACCCGCGTGCGCCACCTGCAAGGCTTCCTCGATACCGAGGAAGAAGCCGCAGCATAGTCGCATAGAGGAACTCCTGCAGCGCGTCGAAGGCTTGTCCTCCCGGCAACGGGAGGTTCATGTCTTCACGCCAACGGCGTGTTCATGTTTCACGCCAACGGCGTCACCCATACCAGCCCAGGCCGAAGGCCTGGGAAACCGACCCACGAACGGATTTATCCAAACGCCAAAGGCGCGCCCCGCAATTGAAATCGATGAAGGAGGGTCCTAACTAAAAATGGGTCCGCGGCGGCATTCCGGCGGCGAGACGCCGCCGGAACCCGCACGCGAGGACGCCTGCGCTACGTAGCGCGGGCCTCTGGCCAGCGGGTTTTGGCGGCGTCTCGCCGCCAAGGTCATTCAAACGCGCTCTAAACGCACGAATCATGATTGGTGCCGGGGACCATTCCTTGATGTTTCCCCAACACGAAAATTCAACGCTACGGCTGCCATACCGCGCGCCAATAGCGCGGGCCTGCCATTAAAGCAAAGTTAAAGACGGCTGTGTCGCTGCTCAACGTGTTTGTAGAAACGCTTTTCCAACTGCTTAGGTCAGTGGCGGTTTGAATCACGTATTGCACCCCAGCCTGTCCGTGCAACTCCAAAACGAGCGGACCCCCAGGCGCGGTTGACGGTCTTGCCTCCACAGTCGGCGCAATCGGCTCGAAGGTGAACAAACTGATTGAGAGCGGGGGGAAAGTATAATTAAAACTCGCGCTCACCCCCGCGACAGAATTGGTGGCGATGTCCTGAGCCGCGAGCGGGGCATTGGCCCGCGCCGCTTCGTCCTGCGGGATGCCATACGACTGAATCACGCAGGCTGGACCCGGAACAAATCCGTTGATGGCAATCTGCGCGTTAAAGTTCGTCGAAGGATCCTTGTGCAATACCAGCAAGGAAACGGCCCCGTTGACCGCACGCGCGGCATAGGCCGAGAGCAACAGATAGTCGCTGGCCGCGCTTATGATTTGGCCCCCTGGCGCGATAAAGCGTCGCATGAGTTTTGCCGCATAAAAGGTCGGATGCCTGGTACTGAGCCCGTTGATCATTCCCAGATCGCCATAGGTGCGCCAGCCGTACAGTTCCGAGTCGAAACTGCCGCTCGTATCTGTCCCATTGCGAAGGTCCCACCAAACAAACGCGTTAAACTCGGTCCTGGCGAGCTGGGCCAGGCTGTCGGCGTAGTACAGGCCGTTCACCAGGCTGGTCGATTGACGTCCCTGCGCGCCGGAGTCGTTGTTGTTTTCCGTGCAGACCAGTTCAATGTTGGTTCCCGCCGCGCCCAGGTAATCGGTGATTTCCTGCCGCAATTCGGCTGCGTCGCTAAACCAGGCCGTCGAACATTGCAGCAAAGCCGAATCGCTATCGCTCGCGGTTGGATTCTTGGGATCGGTGTACTCGGGATACCGATGGTGCACGACAAAATCCGGCGTCACCCCCTGTGCTTTCAAAGTGCTCAGCATGACCGGCACCCAGCCATTGTGCGTCTGACCCGTGCGCGGATTCAGTGCGGGATGACTCGTGTAGCCGTTGGAAGCACTGTCTTCGCCCGGCGTGGCCACGACGCCCACTTTGATGCTTGGATCGGCGGCTTTCATCTGCCGGTAATAATCCGCCGCTCGCATGCCGTAGGTATAGGGATCGTGCGGGTTGGAGTTCGTATCGGTCTCCCAAGTGCCGTAGTTTTCGTTTCCAATTTCCCAATACTTGAAACCCAAATGGCTCGTGACATTTGCCTGTTGCACCCAGGCGGCCGCTTCCGCCGGAGTTCCCGTCCCATAGTTCACGGTAATAAAAGCCTGGGACCCAATATTGGTGGCAACATCAATGAAATTCCCAAATGACGTCGACCAGCGCCAGGTGTTGGTCAGCGTAGTGTTCGAGGCCCAATGATATTCGTCCGAGAGCGAACCGCCGGGGAAGCGCATGATGGTGGTGCCCATGTCGCGCAGCAGCGCGATCGTGGTGCTGGTGTCGAAATTGCC
The DNA here is from genome assembly GCA_035651635.1 of Verrucomicrobiia bacterium. Lineage (GTDB taxonomy): Bacteria > Verrucomicrobiota > Verrucomicrobiia > Limisphaerales > UBA8199 > JANXQE01. The sequence goes on from DASRFK010000019.1 coordinate 3,833, forward strand.
GTCCCAGACCGCCGTATTCACCCCGAACCATCTTGAATCCATATTTCGAAGCGGTTTCGTGGCATCCACGCTCAGGTGCACCAGCGGCGCCGGTTTTGCCGTCAATTCCATGTCATCGACGTAGAACGTCCCGGAAGGTCCCGGCGCGGTCAGTTGCAGGTTAATCCGATTGAGATTCGTGACGCTGGCCACGGCGAGTTTCACAAGCGGCACCTGGATCCATTGCCAGGTGTTGGCCGGCAGCGCCGATAGTTGCACTGTGGCACCGAAGTTGGTCCCGTATTGGGCATAGACCTGCAACTTTTGCCCGCCGGCCGATCCGCCATTAATCCAGAAACTCAAATTCGTGTATGCGGCAGCATTCAGGTCCGCGTGCCAAAACGAGAGTGCCTGCCAGGCAGATGCCGTCGCCGAAATTGAATTGCTGCCGCTATGCACCGGTGAGGTGTTGGTCAAATCACGCGGTGAAGCCCAGCTCCAGTCCTGGAATCCGTTCACGAGGCGATCCGTGTAAATGAGCAACGGACTTTGCGCGCTGCCGCGCCAAGCACCTGCCATCAATATCAATACGAAGAAAAACCGCACCAGGCACCAACGCAATCGGACCGTACACATTCCCGAGAGCATACCCCACCCCCGCGCGGGCGCAACGCTTTGACTCAGCCTCTTAGCCTCTCAGCTTCTCAGTCATTCGCGTCCATTCGCGTCCATTCGCGGTTTAAAAAATTCGCTCATTATTCGCCGTTTTTCCCGCTTTTCCGCTTGTCAGTCTTTTAGCCTTTCTGGTATCTTGTCGCTGAAATTGACCCCTCTAACAGTTATGCTGCCGTCCAAATCGTACAAGGCATTGCTGGCCACGCTGCAAAAAGCGGAAACCCTTATACCGCGTCCCACTCAAACCTCGTCGGGCGACGATTGGAGTCTGTACCTTCGGTTGCTCAAGCTTTTGTCGTCCGTTCAAACCCTCCAGCGCAAAGCCGAGCGCATTGAATCAGAGAAGAAGCGGACCGGCAAAATCCGTCCTCGCCTGGTGACTCGCTCAGCCTGAGCGCTTTGGGCCAGGCGGATGGCGACGCCTTTGGGTTCTACCTGGGCCGGCGCCGATTTGGCAGTGGTAAAAAAACGGAGCTCGAATTTGCCGACTAGAGCCTCCAGTTGCGCGCCAATAGTAGTTGGAAATTTCGGGGGAACAGCGTCAGAATTTTCGAGTTCGACAAAACTAGGGTTGAACAGCGCTCCAGTTTTGGGTACTTAAAGCAGCTAAGAAGCCCATCAAGGGATTTATTTTTACAACATGTCTGAGAAAAACTGGCCAAACTCAGGGCAACACTTGAGTCGCGATTACCTTCAGGCTGTCCTCGCGCCCAATGCTTAACCTGGTCAAGAAGCGCAAGCTGGGCACGGGGACAATCCCGGCGAACCTGACCTCGCTCGGCGTCAGCTGGCTCAATGGCCAATTCAAAGCCGTCGCCGTGCATCGCGGCTTTGTCGAAGCCACCTGGGAACGCGGCGGTGTCACCGACGGTCCGGAACATTTCGACGCCTTCATTCGCGAGGCGGTCCACGAAACCGGATACCGAGGCCAGACCGTGACGCTGGTGCTGGCCCACGCGCGCCTGGTCCAGCAACTGGTGGATTTGCCGCCGGTCAAAGGCAAGAAACTCCAGAAGGTCATCCAGCGCCAGGCCAAGCAGCAAAAGATGTTTCCCGGCGACGCCTCGTGGGCCAGCCAAGCCTGTCCGCCAGGCAAAGCCGCCCAGCGCATGGTGTTGCATCTGCTCCCCAAACAACTCGTCAATCACCTCGTGCTGGGCTGCAAACGCAATGGCCTCCGCCTCGTCGCCATCATCCCGCCTTCAGCCGTTTTGCATCAACAATTCGCTCACCTCGGCCTGGAAAAAGACGAAGTGGGATTGCTCGCCGCCGAGACCGCCGGCTCGACAACGCTTTGTGCCGGTGGCAGCGACGGCCAGATTTTGCTGGCCCGCACCCTGCCCGGCAACTGGAACGAGGATGCTCAGCACCTGGCCCTCGACCTCAACCGCTCCGCGCTGTTCATCAGCCAGCAGTACAGCGCCCCCATCAACCGCGGATTATGGATCTTCGGGCCCGGGGCGGAAGAAAAGATCGAAGCCCTTCAGAACCACATCCAGCTTCCGGTGGATCTAAGCCCGGTCAGCGACGAGCCCTTCTATTGGGCCACCGAAGCGCTGAAACTGCCGCCGGAATCGATCCCAAACCTGCTCAGCCGCGAGCTCCAGGAAGAACCCCAGCGCAGGGTCTTTGCCACTGCCGTCGGTGTTATTACCGCGCTCATGATTATCGCTTCCCTCCTGGCCTCTTCGTACTTTTTTGCTCAGGCCCGCCAGGAAGCGGCCAGCATCCAGGCCATGTCCAGGGACGCCGGACGTTTGCGCGCCACAAAAGCCGAACTCGAAGCCCTCGATCATGAGCTCTCCCGAAAAAAACAGGTAATCAAACTCATTCTCGGCGAACGACCGCCGCCAGTTCCCGCCTGGTTCCTGGCCTACCTCTCCGAAAGCGTTCCACCCGAACTGGTGGTTACCAATCTCCACATCGTCCGCGAGGAGGACTACTATAAAGTCCAGCTCGCCGGCACCACTCAGCGCGCCCTGCCCCCTTCAGCCAATCCCCCCGTGGCCGACCCTGTCGACGTGCTCAAAGCCAAGCTCGCCGGACCTCCCTTTAATTTAAAAATTACCGAAAAAGCGGACGAAAAAGCCGCCCCACCCACCGCTCCGGCCAGGAGCAGTGGTCCCATTGACACCAGTGTGCCAGGCTGGTTGAGCCGCCTGGCCAATGCCGTCGCCGGCCGACCCTCCACCGCCAAGCCGGCAGCGCAGGAAGATCATTTTGTCATCGAAGGAATAATGCGATGAGTCCGGGAATACAGAAGCTTCCTCCCACGCCCCAGCAACTGGCGATGGCCCAACTCCGCCGCTCCAAACCCTGGGAAATTGCCTTCCGCATTATCAACTTCAGCCTCATCCTCGGTTCGTTGGGCCTGGCCTGGTGGACCTTCAGTAAACGCATGGTGCCGATGCAAAAGCGCTCGAGAGAGGCCGCCGTTTCTCTCGACTCTCTCTCGACCGAAGTGGACAATCTCGCCCGCAAATGGCCCCGGTTCGAGGTCGAGCAAATCCGCTCCGATTATAAGGAGGTCCGCAATGAATTGTTCGCCGATGAGCTCGAGCTGGGAAGATGGCTGGTGCGCCTCGAAGAACAAGCCTCGCCGTTGGCGCTGGACATCAAAGTGGATTTCGGCAAAAGCACTACCCGCTCCGCGGAAAACGAAAAACTAGCCGTCATCCCTGCCTCAGTCACTCTCGTCGTTCGCCCGACGGTGGGCGGAAATCAAACGCCTTATCAGCGCATGCTCCGCCTGGGCCAGCAGTTGGGCGCCGAAGGTAAGCGGGCCGACCTGGCCGAACTGACCGTCAATGGCGGGCCGCTATCAATTACCAAAGGCGTGCTCGTCTTTAACCTCTGGGCCGGAGAAGAAAGCCCCGACGCGCAGAAACACTGACATGCGTTTTTTCCGCAATCCAATTGTCACCGGGGTCCTGACGCTAGTCGCTGTCGGAATGGTGTTCTACCGTTTTGTGCTGCCTTACCTCGCAACCGGCAGCTCTATCCAGCCCGGGCTGGCCGGCACGGCTGCCCCAACCAATCCTGCCCATGCCCGTGCAGTCGCCGCCGCCACCGCCTTGCGCGAGTCGATGGCCGAGGCGCCCAACGCCTGGCGCGGCCCCTCCATCGACCGCGATTTCGTCGAAGGACGCTTCGCCAAATGGGTGGCTACCCCAAAACGCGACCCGTTCCTTCTCCTGGGCGTCGATCCCAAAGATAAGGAAATGCAGGACCTGCTCGAACCTTCGCCCATCGCCAAGTGGAAATTGAATGCGGTCTGGGACCAGACCGGCAGCCGCCTGGCGGTCATTAACAATGTCGTTCACCAGGTCGGCGACGAAATCGCCGGATTTAAAATCCTGCGCATCGAATCCGATGAGGTCTGGTTCCAAGGGCCGAAGCGCAAGGAACGCCTGGGTCGCCAAAACCGCGGCCCGGCTTTCCTGCCCAATCCGACCTTTCGCCCCGCCGACGCCGGGCCAGACAAGTCCCAGGAATAAGTTTGCCGACATGAAACGCGCCTGGACCAAATCTGCTCCGCAAAAATGTGATGGCAATCACATTGGAAAAGCGGATGGGGAAAAGCGAAAATCGGAAAAGCGAGAAAGCGGAATTGGAAAAGCGAAAAGCGAAAAAGCGGAAACGGATACAGCCTCCATTTCCCATTTCCGTTTTTATGCTTCCGCCTTTTCCGTTTCCCGCTTTCTCGCTTTTCGCTTTTCGCTTTTCTGTTCCGCCTTTCCCGTCCCTGTTTCCCGCTTTCTCGATTTTCCGCTTTCCGCTTTTCTGTTCCCTCTTTTCCGCCCCACCTAAACCACAAAACTGATCTATGAACACACACCATCGACTACGACACTCGGTACTGACGCACCTGGCCGTGGTGGCCGGGCTCGGGTTGGCTCTCGGCTCGACCGATTGGAAAAGCTCCCAGGCCTGGGCAGCTCAGAAAAGGGACCCTGCGTTCAGTGATGTTCCGGGCGTGACCTCGCCCGCACAATCTGCTCAACCGTCTCCCGCCCCCGCTCCTGTCCCTCCCGCTTCAGTCGTGGTGCAGCCGCCGCCGACCGCCTCTCCGGCCGAAGAAGAAACGAAAAATAAAACCGTGTACGCCTTCCAGGCCACGGACCTCGACTTGCGCTCGGCGCTGGCGACCTTTGCCAAGGCAAATGATCTCAACATTGTCCCCGATAACGACGTCTCAGGCACCGTGACGTTGGACGTGCGCGATTTGCCCCTGGATTTGATGATGCGGGCCCTTCTGGAAGCCAGCGATTGCAGCTGGCAACAACAGGGCAAACTCATCCGCGTTCATGCCACCGAAACCCGAATCTTCAACATCGACTATTTGCGGCTCTCCCGTGCGGGAATTGGCCGCAACTCAGCTACCCTGGGCTCGGGCACGATCGGCGGTGGCGGCGGTGGTGGTGGTGGCGGCCTGGGTGGCGGATTGGGCGGTGGTTTGGGGACTTCCGGTGGTGGCGGCAGCGTTTTCAGCTCCGGCAGCTCTTCGGTCAACGTCGTGGCCGACAATACGACTGATTTTTGGAAAGAACTGGTCGATGAACTCAAGTTCATGCTCACCCAGGCTGGCCAAACCTCCCTTTCCATCAACAAGACCGCAGGCATTATCCAGGTGACCGATCGGCCTTCGGCCCTGCGCCGCGTCGAGGCTTACCTGACCAGCGTTCGAACCAGCATCCATCGCCAGGTCGACATCGAAGCCCGGTTGTACGACGTGACCCTCAACAACCAGTTCCAGTTCGGCATCGATTGGGTCCACATCGCCAAGGCTTACGGCGGCACACTCGGCTTCGGTGGCGCGACTCTCCCGGTTGCCACTGGCGGCGCCCAACTTCTGGATTCGTCGATTGGCGGCATCAATCGTTTCGGCGTCGTCGGCAGTTCCTCTTCGACCGCCTCGGGCGGCAACCTCTCCTCCCTGGTTTTCCAAAATTTCAACACGCAAGCCGCCGTCAACGCGTTGAAAGAACAGGGAACAGTCCAGGTCATCTCGACCCCGCGCCTGCGCACGCTTAACAACCAGACCGCGCTCATCAAAGTGGGCGAGGAGGTCCCCTTCTTTAATTCCAGCACCAGCTTCCTGCCGGGCCTGAATGGCCAAACGGCCCTGCAGCAAAGCCTGGTCACCTCAATCACTGTGGGCACCATCCTCTCTATCACGCCGCAGATCTCGAGTGACGATTGGGTTTCTCTGGATATCTCCCCGGTCCTCACCAGTTTGAAGGCCGTCATCGTTCAGCCCAGCGGCAGTACTGGCGGCACCAATTCGACGGCGTCCTCGGCAAGCGGCTCCAATGGCGGCACAACCGCTCCTGACCTGGACACCAAACAGGCCTCCACCATCGTACGCGTGCGCGACGGTTCAACCGTCGTCATCGGCGGCCTAATCCAGACCGAACGAGCCAAAAACGAAACAAAAATACCTGTCCTGGGCGATATCCCCCTGCTGGGCAAGCTCTTCACTGGCACTTTCTCGTACGACCAGAAGAAGGAATTGGTCATCTTCGTAACCCCGCACATCATCCGAGAAGGTGTCGAGATGCCCTTGCCGGAGATCAGGACGTATTAGCGGTGTTGCGGGGTGCCAGGCCGGGGCAACAACCCTCCATCACGCCGAAGGCAGGCGCGTACCAGCCAAAGCACCCCTCCTTCACGCCGAAGGCGTGGCCAACCGGCGGCATCCGGCGGGAGCCAACCGGCGGCCAACGGGCGCGTTCCTGCTCCAAGGCAACGCCCTCCTTCACGCCGAAGGCGTGGCGCGTACCAGCCCAGGGCAGCGCCCTGGGAAAAGATCCCAAAAACAACAGTTGCGCCCTGCAAGGGCGCAGTTTAGCCAGCACCAACGAACGGCGTCCGATTATCTCAACTCCCACTGCCGAAGGACTAAACCGTTATCTGTGCGGAATCGTTTTGGATTTGGGGGACGAGATTGAGCGGGCCTGCCGCCCTTGCAGGGCGGCCTGGCGTCGTGGTTGGTTTCCCCAGGGCGTTGCCCTGGGCTGGTACCCTTCACGCCTCC
>DASRFK010000020.1:0-92694 GCA_035651635.1 Verrucomicrobiia bacterium
CTCCAGCCCCACCGGGAGCGCGCATCAGGACGTAATAATGATTCGTCGAGTTGGCGGGAGTCAGGCTTGACGTGGCATCGCCGTTGGTTCGAAATCGCGCCGGGCCTACAAAGGACTCAACTGTCAGAGCGTCTATGACCTTTTGACGGACGGCTGGGTCGCCGGCCAGAGTGGATGGATCGGCCAACGTTGTGCCTTGCAGCACTCGCACGAACTGAAGTTGTGGCGCTTCAAGAATGAGTTGGTTGCGCCCGCCAAGGGCAACGCCATCCACGCCGGCGTTGTTCTCTCCTAAAGTGATGTTGCCGCTGCCGGCTCCCGGAACGATGCCAAGGATCGCCGGATGCAGGTCCGCGTTTTGAGGCGCCGGTTTTAGCAGCTGATGTGCATCCAAAAGAATAAGGTCAGTGCTGGTTGCGAGTGCCAGTTGGCCGTTGGGACGACGTTGCAGCGATTGTGCCAGGCCAAGATCAAACTTGTCAGGCAGCACAATGAGATTAGTCAGCAGTGGACTTGCTGGGACTGTGATATCTATCACCGCCAGTTTCGACTGACCATCGCTGTCGGGCGAAAGAGAGACCAGCGCCAGATTTCGGATATCCGATGCCGTGTCGGTGCCGACATCGATATTGAGCAACGTAAATAGCCGTTTGGGTACTGCGCCTGACTTGAATGCAAACGTCGCGGTCGGCGCGTCGATGTCATCGCCGAACGCCAGGGTCCGGTAACCGGCTGGCAGGATGTTGCCCGTTGGACGGCCTAATCGATCCAGTTCTGCGCCTTCCCGAAAAACCACCCCGCAGTAATTCCCCCGCGTTTTGTAGTCGAAGTCCAGCCAGGGCCGCGCACCAAACGTGAGATCCGGCAGGAAAGATCGCTCTCGCCCGAAGAACTCGTTTGGAACCTGGGGAGGAATTGGGACATGTTCGCCCGGGTCCACATAGTCCCCATCGGGCGCGTTAGTGCCTACGCCATCAACACCTTTAACGCCATTTGGCGGGAAGTGGGCGATTTCATCCGCCGTGGCGTTGAATCCGACGAACATCTCCTGCAAATCGATCAACCCGACTTGCTGAAGATCCGAACCGGTCTCAAAGAACGCCAGGAACGGTGGATCCCATCGAATTTTGGTCACCGCATCCGGACGCAGCGTCAAGGCCGTGCCGAGGACACGAACCGGGTTGGTTGGATTACTAATGTCGAAGACCCGCAAGTATTGCCCTTGAAAAAAGATGTTAACGTCTTGTCCGTCGCTGCCGGGACCGCCAGTCACCGCTGAAGTGCCCAGGTTACCGCCAACGACCGCCAAAAAATCGTTGGTCTGCGGTTGAGCATCTTTTTTGCGAACGTGCGGCCAGGCCGGAATAACCACCAGATCCCGCGGTTCGCCGATAAAGGTAACGGTATCTGAGATCTTGTTCGGATGGGTAGGATCCGAGATGTCGTAGACGACCAGTTTTCCACTACCCGTTCGGTCCAATACGTAGGCGTAGTTCCCCTTGATTGCCACGCCACCTCCTTGCCCCACTGAGGAAAGCAGGGTAGTGACCACCGGTAAGGTTCGGAATTTGAGTTTAAAGTTGCCGCTATTGATCGTCGAAGGCAGGAGCAGTTTGTTGCCGGCCAAATCCGAGATCGGAGCGGCAATGGTCAGTTCATAGGCCTTGTCGGGCTTCAAGCCGGCAAAAAAAATGTCCAATCGTGTTTGGTCGGGGCTGAGCACGACCTCGGGTGAACCAGCCCCCGGGTCATCTAGCGTAAGCTGCGACGCTTGTTGCGCGATGGCAGAGTCGATTGGCTCATTGAAAAAGAGCGATATTGGCGCACCCGCAAGCACGACTCCACCAGGCAAAGGCACCGTTCGCTCGATCTGGGGGGGCGTCTTGTCGTTCGGATCAGATTGGATCGCCAGGTTGGTGGTTGCGGGCGGCACTAATCCAAAGGCGATGTTGTGGTACGCCGTCACGCTCGGCGTATCTGGATTTTGCGGCGTGACGCTGATTTTTATTCGAGCAGTGAGTTGATTCGTTGCCGTGACCATTGCCTGCACTCTCTTCTGATTGGCTCCCAGGGCCGTTTCGGTTTGCCCGCTGATTTTGGCCTCGCCGGCGCCACTAGGTGTGACGCCATCCACGAGAAATTGCACGGTGGTTGAGCCCGAAGAAATGACATCGACGGTCAGAGTGGCTGGCTGATTGGTCGAAGGAAACAAAGGAGCATGCGCGACATCGACCCGCGGGGCCGCATCTGAGGGGATTGGCACGTCAAAACCGAAGCTGCGGTAGACAGCGCCCGCACCGAGTTGGTAATCGACAAATGGTATCAAAGGAACCGCTTTGTGTTCCTGGAACCGAGGGTGAGTTGCTTTTAACACATACCCCGCATTGGCGAATGGCAGTACCAGGGCGTAGCGCCCTTGCCGATCAGAGGTCGCGTACGCCAGGCCCGGTTGCAGCCTGCCTGAGCGCCCATTGGCAACGTCGGGAAAGACCAGGCTGATAAAGGCCCCTGGTAATGGTGTTCGGTTTGCCTCCGTAATCTGCTGTAAACCGCCTTGCAGCCCGCCCAAGTTTGAGTCGGCCAAAACTAGTCCCTGCAGGAACGGGTCAGCGGCTTCGTCAATGCAACCGCCGTTTGGGCCGGCGGGACAAAACCCCACCCGGCCTGTTACAGTAATGGGCCGCGTTCCGAGCACCAGCACGGTAAAAGCCGCTTCAATCAGCTGGTTAACAGGATTGATAAAATGACTCAGCACTCCCGCGGGATTCTGGGAAACGGCATCCATGAACGCGTCACCAAATCCCTCAAACGGTGCCGTGTTCGAATGAAGTCGCCCATTCGCGTACTTGAGCTTGTCGACAATTTGGTAAGCAACCCCGCCGCCTTCGAGTTCTTGAACCATCGCCAACGCATATGCACCATCTTCCGGCGCGCTGCCATCGGGGAAGTGGATGCGAGCCGGATCGACCGGCAAGGACACATCCGTGTCTCCGTTCAAATCGGTCGCTTGCATCGCGATTTTCATCCCGGCGATGACTTGCGCGTCTAATGGCGGGTTCGGCAGCGAGTTGGTTACTTCCTGCAGCGTCATGGGCTGCAGCCTAAAGATGGTCTTGGTGCGGACCGTTCCAGCCGGAATGTTCAGTTGAAAGGGACCACCCTCTCCGTCCACCTGAACCGTGCCGCCTCCCCCGAAGAGGCCAACACTGCCGTCGTCGAATTTCTGCTCGGCCGCGCGCACGACGGTATGAGTGCCGTTTTGGTTCTGGAGCGTGGCGGAAATGAAATCGTCCGGCCCGCCGTGTACCACACCGTAAAAGGACCCATCGGATTTGCTCAGGCTGGTGGCGGTTTCTCCGGTGGTTTCGTTGATCAAGATTACCGCTTGGCCGGGGTCCGCTGTTCCAGGCGTGCCTTCCGCTACGATACTCGAGGTATTCGTGCCAGGAACGAACCCCGGCAGGTTAGCCAGCGTCTGTGAGGCGATGTTCGTGGCGCCGGGGGCATAAATCGTCAGCTTGGCCGAGTCCCGATTCAAAGCGTCGCTTTCCGTGGTGAAACTGAAAGAGTTTTGCCCCAGCAAACGCAGTCCCGCAATATCGCTTATGTTTGAGGAGAGAAGGACTGTATAAAAGGAGCTCGGATCGAGTTGAGCCGACGGCAGCAGCGTGACCTCATCGTTCCGCAGATTCAGCGTGAGGCTGGCGGTAACGGGCCCGTTGCTGGCGAGCAACTGCATTCCGGCAGCCAGCAGCGTCCCGGGATTGACTGGCTTGCTGAAGGTGACGACGATCGGTGTGACTCGCGAAACGCTGGTTGAGCCATTGGTCGGATTGATGGAGACAACACTCGGTCCAACCGCGGAGGTTTGCGGATTAGCGGCAGCGGTCGTTTGAGGGTCGCTCACTGTGATGGGGACTGCCCCCGTATCGCCGCTGGCCAAGTCGGTGGCCAGCACTTGGACCTGGCCGGTCGGAGCCAGAAGCTGAAATGCTCCGTTGGTGCCGGACAAGGCCAGCCAGGGTTGGCCGGGAATTTGGATCGGCATTCCCGAGGTAGGCTGAGCGGCGGAGTTTTTTGCAACCCCGCTCACCAGTGCCTGTGGCGCCGGGACCTGAAGCAGCAAGTACTGGCCTGAACCGATGATACCGGTAAGCCCCGCACCGGCTGCTGGTTCAGCTGTCGAGGCTCGGCCTTGCGCATCCGAGGTGAGACGCTCGACCGGCTGAAGCCCGTAGAGTCCCTGCTGATAAAGCACTCGCGCGAGGACAAAAATTCCATTGGTCGGCAACGGGTCAAGTTCCGCAATCAAATGATGACCCGTGGCCAGGCCCGCTACGCTTAATTCAAAGGCGGCGACCGTTTTTAGACTGTTGGTCGCAAAGTCGGTGAAGTTTGTCGGATCAACCCGCTGAATCTGGACCGCTTGCCGGCTCAGCAAATCCCCAGCTCCAGCCAGCACGCCGATGCCTTGGCTGGCGACCAGGCCACCATTGGTGTCCAGCACATCGCCGGAGAAGGGCGTCGGTGGCAGCACATCCATGGTCACGGTCGCCTGGTCCAATTCCTCTGCGCCAAACAGCAGAAACGGTCGCAGTGGAAACTGGGCTTGCAGAGTTTGCGGGTTGCCCACACCAGGACGCTGGTAAGCAACGATGAAACTTTCATACTGAGGCGGAGTTCGGTTTTGCCCCAGGGCACCCGGCGGCAGTCCGGCAAAACTGTTACGCAGTTGATACGCTTCACGGACCTGGCCCCGCAGCAACAGGCCGCTAGCCATTGGTCCTGGCGCATTACTGATAACCACGGTTGCTGTGCCCGTAACTTCCTCGGGAATACGGCTGGCCGGGCTGGTCGCAGGTTGCACCTGGCCGGTGGCGGTCAGCCCCGTTGGGTCGGGAGCGGTTTGGCTTACCCCAGCCAGCGGAGATCCTGGCACCGGGGCCGGCGGCGCCGCGGGCAAAACGTCCGGGACGAGGATGCTGTACGCTCCGCTACCTGGCACTGAGGCTGAGATCTGCGTGGAACCATTGCCTGGCACCACCTGCACGACGTCCCAACGCACGTTGGTAGGATTCCAACGCACTAGTGCGGCGCTCTCATTCGCGCGGAGCTTATCTGCCAGCTTGAAACTGCCCGCGCCCGGCAACACGGGTTCGGAGCCGAACTCCACCCAAAACGCCTGCAACGGACTCCATCCCTGCGGCAGAAATGCCTGCAAGGTTTGGCCTGTGAGCGGAGTCAACGTCGCTATAGCCGCCTGCAAAACCGAGGCGGGCGGGAAGCTTAATTGGATGCTCGCGTCTTCATTGGTGAACGATCCTCCGGCAATGGGAGTGATGCTAAACACGTTGGTGCTGCGCGCCGGCAAGCGAGGATTCGGAACGATGCTGACCGCGTTCGTGGTGAGTGTCTGTTGCCGCCAAACCGGCAGACGGCCCGGCGCACTGAATTGCCACACGTGCGGACCCGAGGCTTGGCCCAAGGTAACAACTCCGAAAACCGGGTCTGTGTTGTTGGTCACCACGCCATTTGGGCCCATCTCGATGACCTGCGCATTGGGCAAGGGCTGTCCCGCCTCGTCCAGCGTTCGAGTCAAAGCCAGCGCGGAGGGCAGGGGAGTGGGCCTGACAAAGACCCGAGTCACCAACTTGGGGGCGCTGCCGTTGAAGCCAATCGTTAGCGTGCGCGGCGAGGAGCGAATCCCGGAGATGAGATTTCCATCCGCGACCGTCGGACTCAGATCGTAAAAGGCTTTGCCCGAGCCATCAATGCCATCGGGCAGCACCGGGCCGGTGGTGCCGGTGAACGAGTCAATCGACAGCACAACCGGCCCGTTCAATTGCCGAGCCGAATGATTGGTGAGACTGACCTCGAAATTCCAAACGTTCAACGCCCGGTTGAACCTCATCGAGCTGAAGAAAACGTCTACATCGGCCGTTGCTTCCTGCAAGCTGATGTTGGCGCCGCGCAGCACGAAGGTTTTTTGCTGTGCCTGGGCCGGCGGCGACGTTGAAAGCAGCGCCAGAAGAACTGCGGATGCGACAATCCTGCTAAAGATCGAACCGTTATGCTTCATTCAAATCGTGCTATCGCCTTGCCCGCTTAGAACACCAAAACAGTGCTCCGGCGCCCAACCACAGAGTCCAGACCTGCGGCTCCGGGACGCTGGCGACCCCTAAATTGTTGAACCAGCCTTGCGATATCTTCGCGTCTTGATTGTCGAATAAATCGAAGAAGACATTGACCGACCCTCCCAGGAATTGAGCCGGAATGGGCGCGCTGACTTCGAAGGACGTCTGGTTGGCCAAAGCTGGTTGCAGCGCTGGGTACGGTATCGCGCTGGCAAAAATGGAACTCGGATCGATGAACACGCCCCCCGGGGCTGCCGGCGCCCAGGCCACTCCGCTCGCGTCAGCTGTGAGATAGACCGCGCTGATGCTCTGGTCGCTGCTCTGGAGGGTTACGCTAAAGGAATCCAGAAAAGCCCCCGGGCTTGGCGTCTCGTCGGTAGCAAAGCCAAAATCAAACACCAACCGTGGCTGCTGCGAACCCGCGTCAACGAAGATGGACCTCACCTCCGAAATGAGCGGCTGGCCTCCACCGGTGTTATGAAAGACGATTGTTCCTTGAGCAAAGCCCCGCCGCGGCGAGCCAAACAAGATGGTGCCGGCCAAGGCAAACGTGAGCAGCGGGGCAGCCGGGCATCCTTTGGCCATCGGAGGCAAGGTGAGGAATCGTCGCCGGCTGCGGCAGGTCAGAGATGATAATCGTGTCATTTAGCAAATCGAATGCCCGTGCGCGATGATTCTCCCGCGGACAGCTCCGATATCAGGGTCTATTGCTTTCTCAGGGGAGCGCGGACAAAAGTTTCGCGTTATTTGCTATTCTTCGTGCCGGGCCAATCCAGGCCCGCGGCGGCCAGTGCATGCCTGAGTTCGGCGAGATTCCAATCCTGAACAGCACCGGTCGCCGTCATGGTGATGACCCTGTTCTTCTGCGGAGTGAACCCGATGGCCTTGAGCTGGGTGGCATTGGGCGAAGGGAGGACAATGAGCTGCCGCGCTTCCGGCAATGTGCGCAGCTCGACGCGGCCGTTGGGAATAGCGGTGGCTACCATCGTACTGTCGCCGGAGAAAGCGCAGCATCGGTAATGCTGTTGGCCTAAGTCCGCAGGCCAGCGAGCGCCCAGCTTCCAGGAACCAATTTCGATGAGTTGGTAAGCTTGCCGCAGTGAGGCCAAAAGCCAATGGCAGTCCGGTGTCAGCTCGAAGATGACAGGCTCCGCCAATCCCAGGTTGCGGATTCGCTGGCCGGTCGCCGGGTCCCAGACGGTCACATCCGGTTCGGTTATGTGGCTGGTCAAACCCCAGCGCGAGTCGCTGGTCATATGATAGCCGACCAGCGGCCAGTCCCCGGCCAGTTTCCGCGCCCGGCCTGGGTCGCCATCGCCCCAAAGCCAGATGTCGGGCGAACGCTGTTCGTTTTTAGCGTTTTGCTTGTTTTCTCCTACAATGAGCGATTTGCCGTCCGGGGCGAACTCCAGCGCTATGCACTCATTGTCAGCGTCGAGTTTCCGGTCAGTGCCAAAACCCATAGCCTGGCCATGACCGGCTTGATTTCGCGAAACCAACCCCACCTCATGAATTCCGAGGCCAATGGCGCTATACAGGAGCGACTTGCCGTCAGGACGAAACAAAAGCTGAACAAACCACGCTCGGCTGGGAAGCAGGATGCTGGAGAGTTCCTTGCCCGCGGCGACATCCCACAGGCAAATGGACCGAGCCGAGGAGGTTGCGGCAATTGAACCGTCCGGGCTTAGTGCCATCATAAACGCCTCCTCGCCCGCTGGGGTTTGCTGCTTCCATTGCCTGAATACGGAGGCTTGAAGAACCTCATAGATGCCAGCCTCACCGTGCGAGGGCTCGTAGACCAACTGTGTGCCGTCAGGCGAAAACTGCAACAGCCTGGGTCCGGCGTCGCTCAAGAGACGAAACCCGTTCTCGGCGAGTTCACGCCAGACCAGGCGTCCACCCCAAGACGTGCTGATCAGGGAATGGCCATCCGGGTGAAATAGAAGCCGGCCGATGCCGGTATCATGGTCGTGAAACGAAAACAGAACTTTCGCATCGAGCGCGTCCAGGACTACGATGTCGTAGAGAGGTTCGCCCTTGGCCACTGCCAACCGGCGTCCATCCGGGGACCAGGCGATCGCCCTGGCGCCCGCAGTTAACGGCAGCGACCACACCGTGGTCCCGTTGCCGATCCGGACCAGCTCCAAAGCGTAGCCTACCTGCAGCGCGACCAATTCCCCGGTCGGATCGGGTGCCATGGCAAAACCCACAGCGGGTGGGGGCAGCAACGAGCGGCGGGTTCCGTCCTGATAGTCGGCCAGCGACACTCCATCTTGCCTGTCGCTGAGGATCACGCGGCGATTATCGGGCAGAAATTCAAACGATGTCCGGAGCGCGGTTTCGCCGGGGAACACCAGTGGATCGTGCCGAGAGTTGAGAGCGTGAAGTTCCACACGGCCGTCTTGGAATCCCACCCCCAGCCACTTGGTATCGGGACTGAATCTGAAGGAGATCGCAGGGTCTTCTGGATTGCCTGGCAAGCGGAACAAGTTGCTCCGGCTGGCAGTGTCGTACACCGCGGCACCGCCCTGGTCGGCCGCGCAGACATATTTCGAAAGGTCAGGGCTGAATTCCGCCGAAGCCTCAAAATGCGCCACATGAACTGGCCAGCGCGCTTTGGTCCGCAGATCCGGCAAGGCGAGTGCGCCGGCCAGCTCGGTGCGCAGCGACACTTGGAGGCTTTCGGGCGCCGACTCCAGCCCAAGCGCAGTCGCTTTTTGCACCAGTTCGAGGGTGTCGAGTCGTTGGCCAATGCTCTGGCTGGTGCGGCGGAGCGCCGCCTGTGCGCTGAGCGATTGCTGTAACGCGCCGCGCTGCTCAGTCAAAGCGCGCCGCAGGTCGCGCGTCCCGCGCACCTGCAAAATGATGGCGCAGAGCACCGCCAGGCCCAGCAAAACCGAGACCGTTCCCAGCGCGGGATTTCGCCGCATCCAGTGCCCCACTCTGGCGGGAATCGAGATGGGCCTGGCAAGGATGGGCCGGCCGGACAGCCAGCGCCGTAAGTCTTCAGCCAACTCCCGAGCCGCACCGTAGCGATCGGCCGGTTGTTTCGCGAGGCATTTGAGGCAAATCACCTCCAGATCATGCGGAACGGAAGCCGTCAATCGGGAAGGGCGGGTGGGCGGCTCTTCGACGATATTCTTCAAAAGGGCACTCAGGCCCTCGCCAGTGAATGGGGGCCGACCCGTGAGAAGCTCGTACAGAATAGCGCCAAGGCTGTACAAATCGCCCGCCATGGTCGCCCGGCTGACCCCGCCCGCGGCCACTTCAGGAGGAAGGAACTGCGGCGTGCCTAATAGCTGGATCGAGCGCGTCAGAGCGGAACTCTCGCCATCGGCAAAATCCGTGAACTTTGCCAGGCCGAAATCGCTGACATACGGGCGGCCGCCTTCGTCGAAGAGGATATTGCCCGGCTTAAGATCGCGATGGAGCACGCCTCGTTCATGCGCATAGTGAACTGCATCGGCGAGGTTAGCCATCAGTTCGCCAATCTGATGGAAGCGGCCGCGGAATTGCGCCATGCGTGAAGCCAACGTGCCCGGTGCTGCCAGCTTCATGGTGAAATAAGGAAGTCCATCGTGCTCGCCCACCTGGTAAATGGGCAAAATGCCCGGATGTTCGAGCGAGGCGACGGTCCGGACCTCGGTGCGGAATCGCTCGAGCATCTCGACCGAACCCAGTTGGTGCGGCAAAAGCATTTTAAGGGCGACCGTCCGGTCCGGTTCCAACTGCCGGGCTCGATACACGATGCCCATTCCTCCACGCGCGATTTCCTGCAGGACGACGTGCCCGGGAATTGGAAAAAGAGAGGATCCTCTGGTAAATCCCGGGGCACCCTCTCGCGGGCGGTCTGACACGGCCCAACCAGGCCGAACGCCAGCGAGTTGCTGACGTTTTAGCTCGGACTCGGCTGCCTCGATGCCGGCCGCATGCTGAAATTCGGGGCTCTCCAGGAGCAAGCTCCAAACACAGGCCGGGCACAAACCATAGGCACGGTCCAGTTTGAGAGGTGCCCCGCACCCCGTGCACCGAGCAATCAATCCGGTCTGTTCAGGCGAGTCGTTCAAGTTGGAAACACCTCGTTCCGGCACGTTTAGCGAGGGTCTGTCTGTTCCTCAGGCTTCAAAAGCCGGAAGTTTCGTTCTTTTTGCTTCCTAACTCACTGCCGCGATCCATCAACACCTGCTGCAAATGCGCCATCTCACTCTCAATTTCATGGGGCGCGGAAACGGTGCGCGCTACTTCCGTTCGAACCAGCGCACGTAGTCGGCGGCGGAGTCGATGCACCTCCGACTTCAATGCGGCAACGCTAATTCCGAGCTTTCCAGCCGCGGTCTCATAGGAAAATGTTTCATTGGCCCCTGGCAGGAAGTGCTTCCAAATCTCGAAGCAGGACTGGTTGCCGGTTTCAAGGCACTCTGCTCGCAGCTTCTCCAACGCAGTCTCCAGGATGGTCAGGGCCCATTCGCGATCGAAGGTGCTGCCGCCGGGCGCCGGCGAGGACAGATCTTCGAGATCCTTACCGGGGACATCGGTATCGAAGCTCACATGGGGCAACGCGCCCCCACGCTTCAAAGCGTTTTTGCGATCGGCAGCGTCGGACAGAAACCGTGTTAAGGAGCCCAGAAGGAACGAGCGAAATTTCCCTTGCAATCGGTCGGCGCGAGTGAAGATGGATTTCTGGACCACGTGAATCATGAATTCTTGCGTGAGATCCTTCGCCTCGGCGTCGGTCAAGCCGCGGAAGCGAAGGAAGCTGTGCACCGGGCCCCAGTAACGCTGGCACAAGGTTTCCAGCGCAGCTCTTGCGTCGCTCTCGCCATGCACGGTTGCCACGGCCAGAACACTCCAATGCGTCGTTGGAAAGTCCATGCGGTACTGTAATCGTGCCACAAAAACCGGTCGTTTCGCAAGTTCCGAAAGAGCAGTCAAAGGGGATTTCTAACCACGGATTAACACCGATGGACACGGATAAAAGAGGGCTTGTCGTATGCGAAACTGTAATCTCAGTAATCTCATTGAAAGATATTCGCGGGGGAGTAAGTTTGGTTTAATCGCCGGGCGTGATTAGCTGTCGGCCAGTACTGATCCCCGTATGGACGAATATCTGAAAGCGCGTTTCAAAAGACCGGTTTGGGCGGGGGCGCCCAAAGGCAGGACTCCAAACCGAATTCAAAAAAACGCTTTGAGCGGGATTTCTGAGTTTTGCATCCTGGCCGCTCTGTCGGTCTCCTTCGCCCTGAGCAGCAACGGCCAAACGCTGCCCAATGGGCAGGCCGTTTACACGCTGATCAATGGCAGCTCGCTGACAGATGATTGCCCGGTTTGCGATCGGATAACCATACCGGTGCCAATGCAAGGCGCGTTCAATCTGCGGTTAGTCGATCAGGGACCATTGTTCATCAACTATGCGGTGGAGAACGTGGCTTTCACGGCGGGCCAGCCAGGGGGTCGGACGTATAAGATTTCCGGGCACGGCACCTATCGCATCGGGGGCGAGATCGCGACTCAGCAGGAGCTGGTGTTGGAAGCGTTCATTGATGACGGAATCACCAACGAGCTCTGTGAGTTCAGTAATAGCGCACCCCAGGTCAGCCGGCTTTGGCCAATGCTGCAGACCGCTGTAGGACAAACCAACGGCACACCGCAGCGCCAGTACAGCCTCACGTTGGACGCCGCGCCATTCCGCGAGATTTGGTTCTCAACGGCGAGCAATTTCCAATCGTCGATCTGGAATCCGCCCAGTAACGCCATCAGCGCCGGGGATTTACTCGCGAGCTCCGGGCGGATGGTGAAGGGGAACCGTCAGCTGATGGGACAACTGGGCGTTCAACCGCCTGTGCCGGACCTCGGCCTTAAGGATATCGACATCCTGCCGGACGGCGAAATTGCCTTTTCGATCGAGCAAACCATTTTTAGCGAAACGCTCGGCCAACTCACGACGCAAGACTTGCTCTCGGACCGCGGGCGAATCGTGCGTCGCACGAATCCCGATTTGATCAAGAATTTCCAGCCAGTGCCGCCTTTACCCGATCCTGTCGGCCTGGAAGCGGTGCAGATTACTGATGGCGGTGAAATGTACTTCTCGGTTCAGAACGGGTTTAACTCGGCCAAGCTGGGATTAAGGCTGCAGCCCGGAGACCTGCTCTCTGATAAGGGAACGGTTGTTCGAACGGGGCAGCAGCTTTTGGCGGCTTTTGGCCCGCAGAAGACAAACGATGTGGGGCTCAAGTCTGTTTATGTATGGCCGAGCGGCGAGATCTGGTTCTCCACCAGGGACGGATTCACGAGCACCAACGGTGCGCATTTCGGGGCAGGGGACTTGCTCAGTGATCAGGGCTATCTGGTTTACAGCAATGCCGAGTTAGTTGCCACGTTTTCACCGGCGGGCAGCCTCGGGGATCTTGGCTTAGACGCCTTATTCGTCGTCAGCGACGTCGTCCCGGTCACCGGCAGCCCAACCGCGCTGGTAGCCCCGCAATTCGCCGATGACGGCAGCAGCAGCGTGATCTTGCGGCGAAGTAACGGCTCGCGCGTGTTCCAACTGGAAGCCGCCACGAACGTAACCGGCCCGTTCAGCACGATCAGCGCGATGACAACGGACAAAGTGTTCACCGATGCCGGAGCCCAGACAAATTCGCCGCAACGGTTTTACCGGTTGCATCAGTGGTAGCTGACCGCAGTTCGCCGTAGCGTCTTGAAATGGGCCCTGCCACTTGGTGCGCGATCGGGTCCAGGCGTGACCTTAAGCTTCCCTTTGAAAAGGGGTGGGGACGTCTCGTCCCCAGAAAATCCCGCAACGGCTTGAGAAGCCCTGGTGACGAGACGTCCCCACCCCCTTTTTTGTGTTGCTTTCCCATGGCGGTGCTCGTGCCTCGCCGGCCGTGAGCTCTCTCATCCAGACGCGCCAAACCTCGCGACAAAGCCCCCGTCGAGGCTGAAATGAACCTTGAGCGAATCCGTTGAGAGGACAGTTCGGGTTTCGACCTTGAGATGATTCGGCTGAGAATCTGAGTCTGGGGAATCCTGCCAGAGCTTGACGGTGTGCTGGCCCGACCCGAGAAAGGAAAGCGGCAGTTCAAGGTCGTGGGCGGGACCGGCCGAAATGCCGCCCACAAACCAAACGTTTCCTTTGCGTCGGGCGGTCACCAGGACCTGGCCGAATTTGGCGGCCAGCACTCGTGTTTCATCCCACCAGGTAGGCACTACTTGCAGGAAATCGAAGCCGGGCTGGCCTTCATACGCGGTCGGATAATCAGCCACCATTGGATTGGGATTGTCGTAACACACATAAAGACCGAGTTGATGGCAGCGCGTGCCGAGCACGTTGGGAGCAATATTGCGCGGATGAAACTCGGCCCTTGTGACGGCACGGAACCCGCCCAGGTGATAGTCCATGGGTCCCGCAAGCAACCGAGTGAAAGCCATATTCAGGTTGTGCTCAGGAGTGCAGCGGTCGCTCCACTTTAGATATTCGAGATTCAATGCGCCCTCGTGGTTCATGAGATTGGGATAGGTCCGCTGCCAACCGGTCGGTTTCCAGATCCCGTGGAAATGGATCAGGATGTGGTGCCTCGCCGCGGCTTGCAGGATGGATTCAGCATGCTCGACCGAGTCCTGGTCGTCATGATCGAAGAAGTCGACCATCATGCCGCTCCACCCCATTTTTTCAAACCCGGCGAAAGCCTCCTCCACCCGTCCGCGCAAGGCGCCCTGGTGTACCCAGGTCCAAAGCCGAACGTGCTTGGATTGGGCGTAGTGACGGATCGCCGGCAGATCAAAATCGGCCCGCGTGCGGGTTACATCGGTGTCCGGGCCAGGCGTCGTTCCCAGCGTGGATTGGAAGTACCACGGCGAGACGTTTACTTCGTCGGAAGTAAGCGAATGGGTGGGGATGCCGGAGCGGGCGCAGAAATCGATATACCTTTTCGCCATGGGCAGTGAGAGAATCGGCAGGTCGCGATGCCCGTCATAGACGTCGCCGTTCCACCACGAGAATGTGATTTTTCCGGGTTTAATCCACGACGTATCGCGAATCAGGGAGGGCTCGTTAAGGCAATAGAGCGTCGAAGATTCCAGCAGTTCACCGGGCCGGTCGCCAATCAGCAGCACTCGCCAGGGAGTTTGCAGCGGGCCCGGGCGGACGACTTTGGTGCCGTCGGCGCGGGGGGTGAGATCGCAGAGGAGTTCAACCCGGTTGGTACTGGCCGAGGAGCGTCGGAGCGACATTCCGGCATAATGCCGCAAAGCGGCCTCGGTAATAGCGGCGCACGTGCCGTCCGCCCAGGAGAGTGTGAGCGGCATATCGAGCAGTTGGCCAGGCGGGAGTTCTCCAGCGGAAACCGTGGTAACATTGTGCTCGTGGGAGGTTTTATAGTTCTCCAGGTACTGAGCATAAGCCGTGGGATTGCCCTGGATCATGAATGAAGTCGTTTCCTCGGTGATGGCGATGGGAGATGGAGCCTTCGGCAGTTCGTAGCGCAAGGCAATCGCATCGTTATAACAGCGGCAGCTCAGGCCGACGCGCTGGTGTTGGGGCGTCTCGAATTCAAACTGCGTTTCGTGGAAGCGGTCCTGCGCATGATCCGTTTTGCCAAATAAGACCCGAATGCGCTGGTCGACCGAGCGCTCGTGCTTGCGGACCAATCTGACTCCCGCCATCAGCTCTCCGGCCGCCGAGGTTTGCAATCCGAGTTGGCATTCTGAGAGGATTGCTTTGCCTTGGAAAAGAGCGGACCACTGAGGCCGCTCGGACGAGGCAGGTTGGGGCAGGCGCAAAGACAATTCGAGGCGGCCATCAGGCGAGGTCAGCCGGTATGCGCCGTCCTGCGCCAGCGTCGTAAATCCGACCAGCAACCCGAGAACCATGGACGCGCGGAGAAACGCAATTGGGAAGGTTGGTGCTCCGGGAGTTGAACTGCCGCTCGAGGTGGTCATGGGCGGCAGGCTAATTCCCGGCAATCAGGGCTGCCAGCAGAATATCACCTAAATAGTTGTTGCAGCGGTTTGCCCCTCTGCTATATTCCGCGCTCCGTTTGCCTTTCCAGGCAAGGCGGGGCACATTTTTTTTACCGAAATGCCGACAATTAATCAATTGGTCCGCAAGGGCCGTAATAAGCTCAAGCACAAGTCGAAGTCGCCCGCTTTGGACAATTCGCCCTTTCGCCGGGGCGTTTGCATCCAGGTCATGACCCGGACGCCCAAGAAGCCCAATTCGGCCATGCGCAAAGTTGCCAAGGTGCGCCTGACCAATGGCTACGAGGTGATTGCTTATATTCCGGACGAGGGCCATAACCTCCAGGAACACTCGATTGTTCTGGTGCGAGGCGGTCGCGTGAAGGATCTGCCCGGCGTTCGCTATCATATTGTGCGAGGGACCTTGGACGCTGCCGGGGTGGAGAAGCGCCGGGTCAGCCGGTCCAAGTACGGTGTTAAACGGCCCAAGGCAGGCGCCAAACCGGCTGCCGCAGCTGCTGCCGCACCGGCCGCCTAAATAACGATTTAACCGATAAGGATCACATGTCTCGACGTCGTCAAGCGGTCAAACGCCCCATCATCAAAGACGCAAAGTTTAATAGCACCCTGGTGTCGCGCCTGGTTAATACTGTGATGGGCAGTGGCAAAAAGACCGTCGCTCAGCGCATTGTTTACAGCGCCTTCGACCAGATTGCCGAAAAGAACACCTCCGCCAGTCCGCTGGACATCCTCCAGCGCGCGGTGGACAACGCCAAGCCGCGTTTGGAGGTCAAGGCCCGGCGGGTTGGCGGGGCCACTTACCAGGTGCCGCTGGAGGTCCCGGCCGACCGCCAGTTCGCCTTGGCGCTGAGGTGGTTGGTGGATTTTGCCGACAGCCGCAAAGGCATCCCGATGAAAGAAGCCCTGGCCAACGAGATCCTGGATGCCTACCAGGGGCAGGGCAACGCCATCCGTAAACGGGACGAAGTTCATAAAATGGCCCAGGCAAACAAGGCATTTGCACATTTTCGTTGGTAGGATAAGATAATCTAGGTACGCCCCGAAGGCCGTAGGTTGCTCGGGGCGTTTTCATTCCCAGGAATCGTTAGTTTTTGACCAGGAGCACCAGATGGAAGCAGTAGCAGAAAAGAATAAGACCGCGGCCGCGACATCGCCGAATTCCCCCAATCGGCAGTACGCCATGGAGCGTACTCGTAATATCGGCATTGCCGCTCACATTGACGCCGGCAAAACCACCACGACCGAGCGGATCCTCTTTTACACGGGGCTCATCCACAAGATGGGTGACGTGGACGACGGCAATACCGTGACCGACTGGATGGAGCAGGAGCGGGAACGCGGGATCACCATCACCTCCGCCGCCACCACCTGTTACTGGACCCAAAAAGAAGACGGAACCTTCAAGTCGTACGTGAGCGTTCCGCACCGGATCAACATCATCGACACTCCCGGACACGTAGACTTCACGGCCGAAGTGGAGCGCTCAATGCGCGTGCTCGACGGTGCCGTGGCGGTGTTTTGTGGCGTTGCGGGTGTGCAGCCCCAATCCGAAACCGTTTGGCGACAGGCGACCAAATACAAGGTCCCCCGCATCGCCTTTGTAAATAAAATGGACCGGACGGGCGCGAATTTCGAGAACGCGCTCAATGATATGCGTAAAAAGCTCGGCGCTTACGCTTTTCCCATTTTCCTGCCCATCGGCAAGGAAGATTATTTTCGCGGCGTCATCGACGTCGTGAACCAGAAAGCGATCATTTATGACGACTCCGATGAAGTCGGCCTGAAATACCAGGTCAGCGATATCCCGGCCGAACTAAAAGAAGGGGCTCAAGCCGCTTTGTCCGAATTGATCGATGCCGTGTCAAATAAGGACGATGTAATCGCCGAAATGGTGATCGAAAACAAGCCCATTACCCCAAAGGAACTCAAGCCCGCCATTCGCCGGCTGACCTGTAAAATCGAATTGGTCCCGGTGTTATGCGGCTCGGCTTTCAAGAAGCGCGGTGTTCAACCCCTGGTCGACGCAGTCGTTGATTACCTGCCTTCACCGTTGGATGTTCCGCCGGCCGTCGGGATTGCCCCGGACACGACCCAGCAGGTCGAAGTGCCTTCCAACGATAATTCCAAGTTTTGTTCACTGGCCTTCAAGCTGTGGACCGATCCGTATGTGGGCAAGCTGGTCTTTTTCCGCGTTTACAGCGGGCAATTGAAGAAGGGTGACGTAATTTACAATCCGCGCACGCGCAAGCGCGAGCGCGTCAGCCGCGTGCTGATGATCCAGGCCGATAAACGGATCGATGTGGATACGACCTACGCCGGCGACATCGCCGCATTGGTCGGTATCAGAAACATCACCACGGGTGACACTCTGTGCGACGAGGACTTCGAGATCATGCTCGAGCCCCCAACGTTCCCGGAACCGGTTATTTCGATGGCGGTCGAACCCAAGACCAAAGCTGATCGCGAAAAGATGAGCGAAGGTTTGCAGCGCCTGGCCGAAGAAGATCCGACCTTCCGTTGCTTCACCAACGAAGAAACCGGCCAGTTGATTATTGCCGGGATGGGCGAACTGCACCTGGAGATTATTCGCGACCGTTTGTTCCGCGAGTTCAAAGTCAGCGCCAATGCCGGTGCGCCTCAGATCGCTTATCGCGAGACGGTTACCAAGAGCGCCGAAGGCGAAGGCAAATTCATTCGCCAGTCGGGCGGCCGTGGCCAGTACGGTCACGCCATGGTGACCCTGGCTCCCAACGAACGAGGCAAGGGTGTGGAGATCGAGAATAAGATCGTCGGCGGCGCCATTCCCAAGGAATACATTCCCGCCGTTATCGACGGGGTTGAAGAGGCCATCAAAGGCGGCGTGCTGGCAGGCTATCCGATGGTCGACGTCAAGGTCGAAGTCGTTGACGGCACCTTCCACGAAGTCGATTCGAGTGAATTGGCGTTCAAAATGGCGGGCATTTTTGCTCTAAAAGACGCCGTCAAAAAGGCGAATCCGATCCTGCTGGAGCCGATCATGAAGGTCGAAGTGACTACCCCCGACGAATACCAGGGCGACCTGCTCGGTGACGTCAACCGGCGCCGAGGCAAGATTGTCAACATCGAAGCCAAAGATACCTCAACGGTGTTGAGCGCTGAGGTTCCTCTGGCCGAAATGTTCGGCTATGCCACCGCCATCCGCTCGCTGTCCAAGGGCCGTGCGGCCTATTCAATGGAACCGTTCCGCTTTGAACCGGTCCCGGCGAACATTGTCACGACCATTTTGGATTCCGCCAAGTCCAAGCCGGCGGCTCGCGCCTAAGCGGCAGCTCTGCGGCGCGAAGGGTCCTGTTAAAGCAGACGGAGCGCGGGACGTCCCGCGCTCCGGGAATACCAGTCTGGCCTCCCATTTTTCTGGCGATAAACACAGAATGACCGACAGATTTAATCGCAGCCTGCTGCGTGAGCTCTGTGGCCATTTTATGCGGCATGACGCACAGTGCCTGAACGCTAGCATCCCTTTATGTGTGGCCGCTCTTTCTTTCGTTCTCGCCCGGCAGCTCTAAGCGCGTGTTTTCAAATTCGGTTAGGAGTCCCGCCCTTAGGCGGGCCAGCGCCGAAACCGCCTGAAGCCGGGACTCCAAACCCAGGCGCCCGCGCCCAAGCCGGTATTTTAAAACACGCTCTCAGCGCGCTGAGTGGCTTAGGGGCCGGATTATATCTCTTTGGGGCTCTTCTCGGCTTTCCCGTTTCCGGCCGATCGGAAACAGCCATCGCCGAACGGTGGTCACCCGAGCGAGCAGGCGATTGGCAGCAAACCAACCAATGGCTGGTCGGCTGCAATTTCATCACCAGCTCCGCCATAAACCAGCTCGAGATGTGGCAGGCCGACACTTTCGACTTGAAGCGGATCGACCGCGAGTTGGGCTGGGCCGAAGGGATCGGCTTCAACAGTGTGCGGGTGTTTCTGCACAACCTCCTTTGGACTCAGGATGCCGCAGGATTCGAAAAGCGGATGGAAAAATTCCTGCAGGTGGCTGCGAAGCACCATATAAAAGTGATGTTTGTGTTGTTCGATTCCTGTTGGGATCCTTCTCCCGCTCTCGGCAAGCAGCGGGCGCCCAAGCCTTTTGTCCACAACTCGGGCTGGGTCCAAAGTCCGGGCGCCGATTACATGGCTCACCCGGAAAAGCTCGATGAGTTGAAAGGCTATGTGGCAGGCGTCCTGGGTCATTTCCGCAACGACGCCCGGATTGCTTTCTGGGATTTGTACAACGAGCCCGATAACCTGAACGACCCCGCTTACATTCGCATTGAGCCGGCCGGCAAGCAGGAAGCGGCTCGCCAGCTCCTGCAGAAAACCTTCGCCTGGGCGAGGGAAGTCAATCCGAGTCAGCCGGTCAGCTCGGGAGTGTGGATGGGAAATTGGGCTGATCCCGCCAGGCTCTCCGTCATGGAGCGACTCCAGCTGGACAACTCCGATATCATTACCTTCCACAATTATGGTCCGGTGGATGAAGCCCGAAAATGCGTCGAGAATTTGTGCCGGTACCGGCGGCCGATCATTTGCACCGAGTACATGGCGCGGCCCGCAGGCAGCACCTTTGATCCGAACCTGGCGTTCTTCAAAGCCGAGAAGGTTGGCGCGTACAATTGGGGATTTGTGTCGGGAAAAACGCAGACGATCTATCCCTGGGATTCGTGGAAAAAGGCCTACACTTCGGAGCCGCCGGTTTGGTTTCACGATATCTTTTATTCCGACGGAACGCCTTACCGCCCGGAGGAAGTCGCTTTCATTCGCAGTCTGACGTTAGCCAAGGGTGCCAAACGCGCGAACACTGCTGCTCCCGCCAAAATTCGACCGCGAGGGGGGGTGGGTCAGTTGATTCGACCGCTGCGCGAAAGTCAAATTTGTCGTAGTCTTACATCATGAGTAAGACAGGACTGGTGTCGTTGACCATTCGTCTGCCGGCCGAAGACCATTCCGCTTTGTGCGCTAAAAAGAACTGCGGCGCGTGGGTGAGGAATGCGATCAACGAGAAACTGCAGCGCGAGGCAGCGCATTTGGCTTAAGCCGCAGACAGCGCTGGCGCGCAAATTACTGGCCGCCTGCGGAGTATCAAAGGGGTGGCGGTCGATTGCTCTCGCTGGACGAAGTGAGCCGGGAAGTGGCTGGCCGGAGAGGGGAGCGATGAAGCGCACCTACCTGGAGAGTTCTGTGCTCATTCAGAGACAAAAACTGCAGGGTTGCTGGAAGGGAGTTTGTGGCTGCCAGGGTTCTGGTTCGCGAATAAAAAGTGGCTGGGCACTTACGCGCCCAGCCACTCGCGATTCTTAATCAATCCGCGTGGCTGCCAGCTTATTTGAGGCGGTAAAAGGCAGGGGACGACCCAATGTTCAAGGTCATCGTGTTGAGGCCGTTGACGACTGAGATGTTGCCCGTAACCGCGGTCCACTGAGGTGAAACCAGGGTCGATGCGGTCTGTAGGCTAAAACCGGTAACGTTCGCAGGCCATTGGAGTGTAATCTGATTGCCCGAACGGGTGATCTTAAGCGAAGGCCCGGCTACAACCTCTGGACCGGCTGCGTACAGATTCGCCACCTGCCCAGCGGTCAAGGACCCGTTCCAAATGCGGAAGTCAGAATATGCCCCGGCGAACATCGCATCCGGCCATTCGTCGCGAGCCAGCCAGTTGTCGGTGTCGGGCAGGGTCGACCACAGTCCGGTGTTGGCGGCGGTAGCTACCAAAACGCCGTTGCGATACAACTTGTCCAATTGCCGATCTTGATCGTGGGTCCAAACGACCTGGCTCAACTCCCCGGGTTGAAGAGCCGGACCAGTCAATGTGACATCGTAACTGGGATTCTGGTCCCATTCAGCGCGCAACGAACCACTGGCTCCGTCATGGGGAGAGATCATGACATAATTGCCGCCGCCCAATGAAACACCCGGTGTGGCGGCCTGACCGAAGTCGAACATTTCCTGCCAGACAGGGCCGCCACCCCAGGTGACCCAGATTTCAAAGCTGGCCTCATTGGGCAAACTGGTGACAATGCCTTCGCCGGGGGGGAAGGATGCCCAGGCACTGCTGGCAGTGGGTAAACCGTTACCGCCGCCGACCGGGTTTGGAGTGGGCATGACCAATTGGGTTCCCGTTAAGTGGTACGGGCCAGACAGCGTGCCATTGATTGCGCCTACAGAGTCGGTGATGGTTGTGCTGCCGGGAGCATCATTGAAAGTCCAGCGATGCGCCAAGGTTGGCCAGGCATTCGTGTCAACGACGGTGACTGCAATTGACGACCCCGATTGATTTGCGTAGTTGGCGGTAATGATCGTGGTGCCTACATTTTGCGGCACCACATTGCCATTCACAATCGTTGCGACGGAAGGGTCGCTGCTGCTGAGGCTGGTATTCGGCAACGTGGTAACGTCCACGCCGGACACATTGGCAAAATTGGCAGTGACTTGCACGGGCACTCCGGTCCCATGCGCGTCAATGTTGGTAGCCACCGAGAGACTGACGGAAGTCAGATTTCCGGCATTCGTTACGAGGTTGTCCGGGCCGGTCGTGGCATCAATGGCGACTTGCAAGTCCGACTTGACGCCCGAATAGATCCGGAATTCGTCCACGGCACCCTGGAAATACGGGTCGGCCGAGAACTGCGAGCGTCCCAAATAATTATCTACGTCGGGAATCGTGAAAAGTGCCTTGGACATCTGGGCGGAACCGACTTTGCGGCCACCGACGTAAAGCGCCGCCGACTGGGCGGTGTAGTTGTAAGCCACCGTGACGCAAACCTCGTTGCTGATCACCAGCTCGGACGGAGCGTCGACGAAGGTTTCGCCTGCTTCGTTGATCGACCAGCGCAGGTTTCCATTGGCTCCATTATGCGGGATCAGCGTGGTGTAAGCCACACCGGCGCCATTGAAATTTGTGCCAAAGGAATACAGTTCCTGCCACACGGGGCCGCCGGAGAAGTTCACCCAGATCTGGAAGGTGGCATTCGTCAGCGTGGAGACCATGCCTGGCGGAAACAGGACATAGGCGGAACTGGCATTGCCATCCAATGTGAGCTGACCTGAGCCCGTCAGGGTGGAGGTGGCGCTTGGATTCATGAGCGTCCCATCAGCACCGCCTACGGAATCGGTTATGGTGGTGCCTCCGGCCGCTCCACTGAAACTGTACCGATGCTTCAGCACTGTGGGTTCGGAGCCTACCGAGACTGTGAGATTTGCGGTCTTGGATTGATAGGTGGCTTGAATCGTGGCGGTGCCGAGGCTGACCGCATGGAAATTGCCGTCCGTTCCGAAGGTAATCACATTCGTGTTTGCGGAGGAGTACGCAATTCCAGACGCAGTCGAAATATTCACCGGGTTAGTCAGCGACGCATAGTTTGCCAGAAGAGACGGGGTAATGACCGCCCCCAACAACGCATTGGTAGGATTATTAAGGCGAACCGAATTCAGAGCACCGGGCGAATCCGTGGTCGTGTTAGCGCCGGATTCGAAATCAGCTTCCACTTGGGCCGGGGACAGCGCGTTGTTATAGATTCGGAATTCGTCGATCGAACCATTGTAGTAGGGATCGGCGTATTGCGACCGCCCGATATAATCATTGAAGGTGTGGCCCACAGTCTGAGGCGTAATATTGAAACCCGTGCGAAAAGCGACCTGAACTCCGTTATCGTAAAGCGCGCCGGTTTTCGCGGTGGCATCTACCGTGAAGACAATCTGATGATACTCGCCGGCCGCGGGTGTCGGTCCCTGGATGATGCTCTCACCGGTCAATCCCAGAATATCGCCCCGGAGCGAGTTATTTCCGTCGACGAAACAAATGTAGGTAAAATAGGTTCCATTGCCGCCGGTCCCCGGGCCGCCTTGATTGTCGCCAAAATCGAACAGCCGGGCCCAAGTCGGATTTGAGTTGGGCGTGGTCCAGACTTCGAATGAGACCGAAGTGTAGTTGCTGATAATGTCGTCGGGCAAATAGACAAAGCCGCTGGTGCCGTCCAAGGCCACCGTCCCGTCGCCCGGGAAACTGGCGCCAGGATAAAGAGCACCATTGGCTCCGCCGACCGAGTCGACGGCATTGGTGCTGTCCACGGCATCGTTGAAACTGTAACGGTGCGTGAGGTCCGCCTGCGCGGTGAGATTCATCGCCAGCAGGAGGGCCTGAGCGAGTATTATTTGGGTCCAGGGTTTTTGGTGTATTGTAGACGTTCTCATATCAAATCGACTGACGGTTGAAGTGCCGATCGTTCCGGTAGCGAAAACAAGAGTATTTCTAAAAGCCTGGCCGCGTCATGCCGCATAAAGTGGCGTCATTCTCGCCCGGCTGCCTTTGGCTCGGGGGTTCGGTCAGCTAACGACTTCTTCTCTCACCGATGCCGGCTTGCTTCATCCTGAGGACCGCTTCGGTTGCGGATTTGTCGCCCTGATTTGCGGCGGCGAAGGCTTGATTGCCTAACTTCTCCCAGGCCTGAGTCAAAGCGTCGTTCTGCTCGGTGGTGAGTTGCTGGGCTTTGCCAAAGATCTCGATGAGATTCGTGGCCGCTCCAAGATAGTCTTTGCGAGCCGCCGATTGGCCGGCCGCGTCCCACCTCTGTTTCAGTTCCGGTGGGGCTGAACTAAAGCTCACGGTATCCAGGCCGACGTCCTGCTTCTTGGAGCAGCCCTGAATTGCTGTTCCGAGAGCAAGGAGCGCAATCATTGTCGCAATCCCACAACCGGACCTGAGCAGCGCTTTCATGTTCTATGGTTTATATTCCGGGGAGGCTTTGCCGAAGGTCTGAAGATGGCAAGCAGCATAAAGTGGCTACAGGCCCGCTTACGGCGGCGAGCGCCGTTGATGAGTTCGTGCGTTCGCTCCGCCGGCAAATCCGAAATCCGAAGAAAATCCGAAGTCCGAAAGCTGAAGGACCGGCTTGGGTCTTAAGGTGTAGCCATTTTATGCTGCTTGCGGCCAGGGTGTTTGGGCAGAATATGCTTCCAGCAACACTAGTGGAAAACACGCACCGCCAAATGGAACCGACGCGGATGTCTCAAAGCTCGCCGTTATCGCAGGCGCTGCTCAATCGAGCTAAAATCTGTCCTATGAAGCGTCATTGCTTATCAAAAACCTCTCGAAATGAGGGGTTTACGCTTATTGAACTGCTGGTGGTGATTGCCATCATTGCCATCCTCGCAGCCATGCTACTGCCGGCCCTTTCCAAGGCCAAAGGGAGAGCAAAGCAAACGTCGTGCGTCAACAACTTGAAACAAATCGGCTTGGCCAGTGGGATGTACGTAAACGATTACGGCCAGTTCTGCGGATCACTGTCCACCACGCACGGATTTTATTACGTTTGGGCCCCGCGATTACTTTCTTACATGGGAAACAACCGCCAGGCCTTCATGTGCCCTTCAGCCTTGCCCGATACCGCGTGGGATACCAACGTGAACCATACGCTTGGGGCCACGGATCAGAATGGGAACTTTGATCCTTATGGCATCAAAGAAACTTCACGCTTTTCCCTCGGTATCAACGACTGGGGCATTAGCATAAACGCTAAACCCCAGCTTGGCATGGGAGGTGATATTAATGGAGGGTTTTACCAAGGACCGGTTAAGGATTCCATGGTGAAAAGCCCCAGCCAATTCATTTCCTTTGGTGAAGTGCCTTCGGTTGAGAATCCGGCTTTGATTGCTTTCAACGCGAACATGGACCCGACGACCACAAGCTTCGGTCACACTGAATGCCCAGCCAACCGGCACAATTACCGCACGGACATGGTGTTTAGCGATGGCCACGTGGAATCCCCTCGCCGAAATGATGTGCGGGACCCGATCAACATGCTCTGGCGCTCGCGCTGGAACAACGACAATGATCCGCACACGGAAGTTGCGGCCTGGCCACGGCTTCCCGGCTGGCAAGACACGCTTGACCAATAAATAATGGGCGCTGTGGTTTGGAGTCCGGCCTTCAGTCGCTTGGGTGTCGATTATGGAGTTTCAGGGCGACGGCAACGTTTTCGCTCACTGGCTGAACCTTTGCTCTCCGATCATTTCTAATCGCACCGGACGTGCCTGAGCCCAGCAGTTACCTGCTGAGAGCTGGTGAGCGGGATGTCAGGTAATTAAGCTTGGAGCGGTTGTTCGCTTAATGGCAATCTAGGCGAGTTCTGTGCAAGCAACAGCGGACCTGCGGCGAGAGAATTACAAAGCTGGGGGAAAGAGCGCTGGGAGCGTTACTTCCTGTCTTGCAAAGTGCCTGGTTCTTATTTGTCTGGCACAGTCCGCCTTTGGGCAACCGTGGGCTTCAGGAAGGTTCATTTCCAGAGCGTGGACTGCTTCGGATGGCCTGCCGCACAATTCAGTCACTTCCATCCTACAGAGCCGCGATGGATTCCTCTGGATCGGGACTCAAGGCGGGTTGGCGCGGTTTGATGGTGTCACTTTTCGAAAGATCCCATTTCCCGGCAGCGGCAAATCCGACGTTTGGGTCACCGATCTGTGTGAAGACCCCGCCGGCGGCCTTTATGTGGGTACGGAGGAAGGGCTTTTTTACTATATCGAAAACCGTCTGACTCGCCTGAGCGGGAGCATTGATTCCATCACTGGTTTGGCGATGGGTTCAGGTAATGAACTTTGGGTCGGTACGCGCAAGGGATTGATTCTGTGGAACGACGGGCGATTTCGATGGTTCACGGCCAGCGACGGTTTACCCCAGGAGCCCGTGGTGAGCGTGTTTGGAAACCGCTCTGGTAAAATGTGGATCACCTTCCGTTCCGGCGTGTACGTCATGACCGGCCGAACTATCGAAAAATATCATTTGAGCGCAGAAAGCCAAAGTCGCACTCCGGAATTCCTCGGTGTTTACGAAGATCGGGAGCACCAGATCTGGGCTTTTGGAGATACCTATTTGATCCGGCTGCCCGAGGGCAAACGATTCAACTACTTTCATAGCGGCCATTTCCCCTCCGCGCGGATTTGGAGCTTTCGCGAAGGCCGGGACGGACGTTTATGGATTGGGACCAGCGGACAGGGTCTGTTTCAGTTCACCGATGAGCGCTTCCGCCCTGTAGAAATGCAGAGTGGCAAAAGACCGAGCAACGTGCGGTGCATTAGCGAAGATTTCGAAGGCAACCTGTGGCTCGGGACCGACGGAGGAGGATTAGTGCAATTGCGTCAGGAGCAACTGCGCCACCTTGGAGCTGCCGAAGGACTTCCTTCCAGTTCGGCTCTTTGTATTGTGGAACCCTCGCCGAATAATATCCTGATCTCGTATGCCGATGGGAGCCTTTACTCGGGCATCAGGGACCATTTCGAGCCGTACCGCCTCTTGGACCCAACCGAGACCCAGCCTTTCGCGCGGTCGCTTTGCAGTACGCCTTCGGGCGATATCTGGATAGCTTCCTCGGGGTTGGGGGTGAGTTGCTTGCATGAGCACCGGCGCATCGGTTTTAGCTCCGCTGACGGATTGTCGGCAAATTTTGTCTCGTGTGCGTCGGCTTCAGCCGACGGGATCGTATGCGTGGGAACACGTTCGGGAAGTATCTACCGCTATCGAGGAGAGAGCTGGACCCTGAGCGGCACGGTGGAGGCAGGAGTTACGGCGATGCAACCCGAGGCGAAGAACCAAATCTGGATTGGAACCGCGTCTGGATCGGTCTGGGGGCTTCGATCATCAAACCTGAGCCAGGTGCTCCCCTCGGCCGCTGTTCCCGGGAGTTATGTCAGCTGCCTCGGTTTGGACCCGGCCGGCCGCGTCTGGTCTGGCAGCTACGGAGCAGGACTGCGGTGCTATAATCCGGCTACGTGCAGCACGTGGACTTCAACGGACGAATTGCCGGATCGACATATTTGCGGGCTGGTGTTCGACCAGGGTGGCAATCTGTGGCTGGCCACGCCCAAGGGCATTCTCCTGAGCTCGAAACAGGAAATCGATGCATCGATGAACACCATGCAGCCACCGCATTGGCGTTGGGTTGCGCATTTGGACTACGACGTCAATGGTTCGCCCGGAGGACCAACCACATTGCTATCACGCGATGGGCTGCTGTGGGTGATCCTGGACGGGCGAGTCATGGTTCTAGACCCGCGCACTGCATTGGCTCTGAAGCTACCCAAGGCGGTTTACATCGAAAGCGTAAAAGTGAATGGAACCGCGCAGGTGGTCGACTACGGTGACGGGAACCAAAACCCGGCTTTGAGACTCCGCAAGCGGATACCCTCTTCGCTGCGCGCTTTGGAATTCGAGTTTACCAGCCCTTGCCTTTCCCTGCCCGAGCGCGCCCGTTTTCGCTACCGCCTCGAGGGTTTCGACCCGGATTGGATCGAGGGTAATCCTCTGCTGCGTCGAGCTCGTTATGGAGCCATTCCGCCCGGAGATTACCGTTTTCGTGTGGATGCGTGTGACGAGGACGGCACCTGGAGCAAAGCGGAAGCAAGTTTTGCATTCCGTGTTCCGACACCAGCCTGGCGGACGCGCTGGGCCATTTTCCTCTACCTGGCTACGCTCGCGGGGACAGTTTATATGAGCGCCCGGCTCATCTCCCACCGTCGGTTGCGCCACCGGTTGCTGACTTTGGAACACAGCGAAGAAATGTCTCGTGAACGAATGCGCATTGCCCAGGACATGCACGACGAGATCGGATCAAAGCTCGCCAGAATTTCCTATTTGGTCGAAGGGGTGAAGACGGAACTCAAGGGGGTTTACTCCAACATCCGGGTGGTGGATGCTTTAGCCAAAACCTCCAGGAACCTTCTCCGCTCGCTGGACCAGATGGTCTGGGCGGTTAATCCCCGCAACGATTCGCTTGAGGAATTGGCGCTTTACCTGTGTCGTTATGCCGCGGATTTTTTCCAGGACACCGACATATTATGCGAACTACAAGTTCCCGAACACTTGCCCTCGGTTCCGCTCTCGGCGGAAGTCCGTCACAACTTGTTGCTGGCCTTCGAGGAGGTCCTTACCAACGCCATGAAGCATTCGGGAGCGGACCGGATCGTCGTGAAGATCAATTGCGCAATGGGCCTCGGCCGGATCGAGGTTACTGATAACGGCCACGGCTTCAATCCCGGCAATCTGCCGGACACTGCCCAGTCCAGGAACGTCCGGGTTGGGCACGGCATCCCCGGTTTACTGCGCCGATTGCAAGGTCTGGGCGGTGAATGCCAGATCACCAGCTCGGTCGGCCAAGGCACCCAAATTGTCCTCCAAATCCCGCTGGCCGCGCCGCCTTCTTTATGAATCAGACCAAGACCACCGTATCCATCGTCGATGACGAAACCGATCTCCGCGAGAGCATCATCCGGTATTTGGACCTCAGCGGCGAGTTCCATTGCGTCAGCGATTATGCACGCGCTGAAGATGCGCTGGGCGGCTTGCCGGGGGAGCGTCCGGACGTCGTGCTCATGGATATCAAAATGGAAGGGATGAACGGCATTGAATGCGTCGGGCGGCTAAAGGAAAAGATGCCCTTGGTGCAGATCATCATGCTGACCGTATTTGAGGATTCGGATCTGATTTTTGCTGCCTTGCGAGCCGGGGCGACCGGTTATTTGCTGAAAAGCCAGCCTCCGGAGAAGCTGCTGGAAGCCATTCGTGACGTGGTGGCCGGGGGATCACCAATGTCGGCGTCCATTGCCCGCAAGGTCGTGCAGTTGGTGCGGACCACGAATCGGCCGGAGACCAGCGGCCCAGGCGGGCACATTGAGCTTTCAGAGCGGCAACGCCAGGTGCTCGAGCTCCTGGCGGCCGGCCAACCCTACAAATTGATCGCCGATAATTTAGGGGTGAGCATTCATACGGTGCGCAGCTACTTGCGCCGGACTTACGAAAAGCTGCAGGTGCACAGTCGCACAGAAGCAGTCGCCAAATACAAGGAACGCTAGCCTTTTACTCTGGGCTCCTGGCGGGTCCGCATTTTCCATTGCAACTCGCAGAGAATGCAAGAGTCATCGACACTAACTGTGGGCTCATCATTTTACAGCTTACATCATCATCTGGTGTTCAGCACAAAAGAACGGCGTCCGTTTATTAAATCAGACTGGCGCGCGCGACTGCACGAATATCTGGGCGGTGAAGTTCGGGGCCTTGGGGGCGTGGCAGAGATCGTCGGCGGAGTCGATGACCATGTCCATCTTCTCTTGAGCCTGAGGACCTCAGTTGCCCCGGCGGACTTCGTACGCGAGATAAAGAAGGCATCATCAAACTGGGCCGCCGACAAGTATGATCCATTATTCGGCTGGCAAGAAGGGTACGGGATATTTTCCGTTAGTTGGACGCACGGCAATTCGCTTCGCCGTTACATCGCGGACCAGGAGCGACATCATCGAAAGACGAGATTCATCGATGAATATCGACGTCTTCTGGCACGGAACGGAGTTGTGTATGACCCAGCTTGGTTAGAATAAAGATGATGTGGGATTCGGTCGGGATTGCGGGTTCAGCAATCCTCGCGGTTTGCGCGATTTGCCGAACCCGTCAGCGTTCACAGACAGTAGGCGGGGCGTCGAGTCCGCGAGAGCCCCGGGAACGATGTCCCCACTTACATTTGGGCACCCCGAAGGGCGTGCCCAGAATTTCGTGGGCACGCAAAGGCGTGAAGGTCGCGACTAATCGTTCGACGCTCTAATGCAAGCCAGCGACCGGCTAAAGCCCGGTGCCAAGGTGCTCAGCGAGACCACGAGCCGTGGCCAGGAAGGCCGCAAACGGAGCTTAATTGAACCTGTTTCTAACAGTTTCAATTTCCGCTCGCACCGTAGGACGAGCCTTCCGAAGGCCTAAAACCTGTGCTACTTTGAAGTGTAAGTAAACCGGGTCATCGGCCAGCCTATGAAACCGCGAAGCTGCCATTATCACTGCATCGCGAGCGATGCGTGGGCTGGCTGCACAAGATCGCCGAGGAGTTGAGGTGAACCCAAGAGAGAATCGAGGTGCAAGACTATGCTGCATTGGTGGTTAATTCCGTTATTGGTCCTGCTGTCCCTGGTGCTCTGGTCTTTTTACGTTGTCGTGAAGCATCAAGGCGGCCCAGGTGTGCGCACCGAAGGCCGGACACTGGTCGACAAACCGGACGACGAGAACCCTCCTATGGAATAATGGACGCAGGCCCGGACGGTTCTGGTTTAGCTGGGCGGTGATTTGTTCGATGAGGAACTCGCCGGCGGGACGCCAGCGGTCCCAAAGAGGGTGCTCAGGTCAGCGGAAATCCCGCTTCAACCAAGCGGGCGCGCAAGGTGGCGATGTGCTGCGCGTCGCGCGTCTCGACGACACAATGGACGGCGACGGTGGAAATATCTTCGTCAGCAAACGCGCGGTCGTGGGTAATGTCGAGGATACTGGCTCCTTCCTCTGCAATCAGGCCGGCGAACCGCGCCAAACCGCCAGGTCGATCGCTAATTGTGGCGGTGAAACGGCAGAGCCGGCCATCGGACGCGAGGCCGCGCTCGATGACCCGGTCCAGGGTGTTGAGATCGATGTTTCCGCCACAAAGCAGCAAAACGACTTTTTTGTTTGCCAAATCCGGCGTCAATCCGGCGAGGCATGCCGCTAAAGGTGCGGCGCCCGCTCCTTCGACGACCGCTTTTTCGAGTTCCATGAGCCGCAGGACGGCTCGGGCCAGGTCATGCTCCCCGACCAGGACCGTGCGATCGAGCCGCTCGCGAGCCAGGCGAAAGGCATTTTCACCCACTTTGGGCACGCTCAAGCCGTCGGCCAGCGTGGGTTTCATCTCAATTTGCACGGGCTTTCCTGCTTGCAGAGCGGCGGTGAAACTGGCGGCATGCTTGGGTTCCACCCCGATGATCCTGACATCCGGCTTGAGATGTTTGAGCGCCACAGAGACACCCGCGGCCAGTCCGGCGCCCCCGATCGGCACAATCACCGCGTCCATATCCGGCACTTGAGCGGCAATCTCCAGTCCAATGGTGCCTTGACCCGCGATGATGGCGGGATCATCGAATCCGTTGATATACGTCAGTCCCTTCTCGGCCGCGATTTTGTCGGCGCGGGCCCGCGCTTGACCAATGTTCGCCCCGTCCAGTACCACCGTCGCCGCGAAACGGCGGCAGTTGACCACTTTCGTTAGTGGCGCGAATTGCGGCATCACCACCGTAGCGGGGACGCCGAGCAACTGCGCGTGGTAAGCCACCCCGAGCGCGTGGTTGCCGGCGGAAGCAGCAATGACTCCGCGCTGGCGTTGCGCCGGCGAGAGCAGTAACAGCGCGTTACGCGCGCCACGCTCCTTAAAACTTCCCGTTCGCTGAAGGTATTCGAGCTTGCAGTAGATCCGTGAGCCGGTGATCTCGGAAAGGGGAATCGAAGCCGGGCAAGGTGTCTCGAGAATCGGCCCCGCAATTCGGCGCGCCGCCGCTTGGATATCTTCGAGGGTGACTGGCACAACGATTCCGTGCGAGTCGTTCAAAAATCCCGGCTTTGTCCCGGCTCCAGCAAATGCAGATTCCGGCCGGCCGCCTTGAATTTATTCATGGCGGCGCGATGATCGATTTTGATTGGAGGGAAAGTGTCAAAATGCAGGCCGAGCACTTCCTGGCAGCCGGCGAACTCGGCCGCTTTGATTGCGTCGGAAAAATCCATCGTAAAATTGTCGCCCAGGCACAAGGCGGCAAAACGAAGTTTAAAGCGTTCGCCGATCAGCTTCATGTCCATGGTCAGGGCGGTGTCCCCGGAATAATAGAAGTTGGCTTCCTGGCTTTCGATGACGAAGCCGCCTGGGTTGCCACCGTACGAGCCGTCCGGCAGGCTGCTGGAATGGATGGCATTGACGAAATTCACGCGGCCGAAATCAAAGCCATACCCGCCACCGTGATTGAGCGGATGTGATTTCTGCAGGCCCTGCTTGCCGAACCATTGCGTGATTTCGAAGTTGGAAATGATGGTTGCGCCCGTGCGTTTAGCAATGGCCCCGGCATCACCCAGGTGATCGGAATGGCCGTGGGAGATCAGGAGGTAATCGGCGGGTATTTTATTGACGTCGATATCCTTGGCCAGCTCATTGCCGGTGATAAAAGGATCAAAAAGCAAAGTCTTGTCGGCGATCTGCGCGGCAAAGCAGGAGTGTCCGTAGTAAGTAATCTTCATAAGCCCTCTCCAGTTTCTTCCGGATGCAGCCCTTGATAGGAGCCACGCTCCGCCGATCAATATCTATGGGCGCCTCGACCCGGTCAACTCCAAGCCGCCGGCCTATTTGCGCCGGAAAAGGATAAAGGCCGCAATCGTCAATCCAACCAGATTCATCACGACCATAATCACCAGGATAATTTCTACACGGACCATAGCCAGCATGAGGCAACTTGCCACGAGCGCCAGGCGAAGGCTACAGGTTCCGGCGTTACGTAGCGCAGGCATTCGAGCCTGCTGTATCGCCGACTTTCAGTCGGCTGACGCGGGGGTGGTGGAAGCCCGTCGGCGTTCGCAAACGCCAAAGCTCCGGAACGTAGCAGGCTGAAAGCCGGCGGTACAGCAGACTGGATAGTCTGCGCTACGCAGCGCGAGGTCCCTACCTCTTGCCCTGGAGCGTGTTTGTTGCGGCAGGATGGGGAACGCCACAGCTACAGGCCAGTGTTGCGGGAGCAGGCGAGGCTTCGGGTTCATAATTGAGATACGGCGCCAGCCAGCGTTCCACGGCCTGAAGCTCCATTTGCTTTCGCAAATGATAATCCAGCACCTGATCCCGGCCAATTTTTCCCACGCCGAAATACTTGGATTCCGGATGAGCAAAGTACAGGCCGCTGACGCTTGCCCCAGGCCACATCGCGCAACTTTCGGTCAGTTTGATCCCCGTATTCGCTTCCACCTCGAGCAAGTTCCAAAGAGTTCGCTTTTCCGTGTGGTCTGGACAAGCCGGATAGCCCGCGGCGGGGCGAATGCCGCGGTACTGTTCGCGGATGAGATCCTCGGTGGAAAAATTCTCGGATTTGCCAAAGCCCCACTGGCAACGCGCGCGTTTATGCAAATACTCGGCAAAGGCCTCGGCTAAGCGGTCGGCGATGGCTTTAGTCATGATCGAGCTGTAATCGTCATGATCCTGCTCGAATTGCCGGCAGAGCTCTTCGGTGCCGAAGCCGGCGCTGACGGCGAAGGCGCCCAAATAATCCGCCAGGGGCTTGGTGCCGGCGGCCCCGGATTTTGGCGCGATGTAATCCGCCAGGCAATGGTTGAACTGGCCGGCGGGTTTGTTCATTTGCTGGCGCAGAAAATGAAACGTGGTCAAAATGGTGGTGCGGCTCGCGTCGGTGTAAAGTTCGACGTCATCTCCCACGGAGTTGGCCGGGAAAAATGCATACGCAGCCCGGGCCGTGAGCAGTTGGCCTTTCACTATTTTGGAAAGGAGATCCTGCGCATCTTCGAACAGCTTCCTGGCCTCCGCGTTTTCCAGGATAGCGGGATAGCGCCCGCGCATTTCCCAAGTGTGAAAAAATGGCGACCAATCGATGAAGGGAACCAATTCTTCAAGGGAAATCCTTTCCATCCCTTCCCCCGCTTTTGCCCGGCTCCGCTCGGTGGTGAGCACGCGTGTGCCGGTGAACTCCGGGGTGGCTACGTCCTCGGGTTTCCATTGAATCGGAGTGCGGCGGCGGCGAGCTTCATCCAAAGAGAGCAGGGGCGCCGCGCGTTGCTCACCGTGATGAGCCCGCAACTTCTCATATTCGACTCGGACCGATTCAATGAAGCCCGTCTTGAGCGCGGGATTCATCAAGTTCCCCACGACACCCACCGCGCGCGAGGCGTCCAGCACATGCACGACCGGTTTGGAGTAACCGGGAGCAATCTTCACCGCAGTATGGGCTTTGCTGGTGGTCGCTCCGCCGATCAGCAGCGGAGTGTTCAAGCCGCGCCGCTCCATTTCCTTGGCCACATGAACCATTTCT
Source organism: Verrucomicrobiia bacterium (assembly GCA_035651635.1). Taxonomy (GTDB): domain Bacteria; phylum Verrucomicrobiota; class Verrucomicrobiia; order Limisphaerales; family UBA8199; genus JANXQE01. The sequence goes on from DASRFK010000020.1 coordinate 33,967, forward strand.
TCCAGGGAGGGCGTGATTAATCCGCTGAGGCCAATCAGGTCGGCTTTCTGTTCGCGGGCCGTCTCGAGAATTTTTTCGGTGGGGACCATGACGCCCAGATCGATGACTTCGTAGTTATTGCAGCCCAAAACCACACCGACAATATTCTTGCCGATGTCATGGACATCGCCTTTGACCGTCGCCATGACGATCCGTCCCTGGGCGCCCCGGCCGCCGGAAGCTTTTTTCTCCTCTTCCATGTAGGGTAACAGGTGGGCGACGGATTTCTTCATCACGCGCGCGCTTTTGACCACCTGAGGCAGAAACATTTTTCCCGAGCCAAACAGGTCGCCCACGACATTCATGCCGGCCATAAGAGGCCCCTCGATGACGGAAAGGGGCCGGCCGTACTTTTGGCGGGCCTCTTCGGTATCCTGCTCGATAAAATCGACGATGCCCTTTACCAACGCATGGCTGAGGCGTTCTTCGACGGTGCCTTTGCGCCATTCGTCCTCGACTACCTCGGTCTTGCCTTGCTGTTTGACGGTGTCGGCAAATTTAACCAACCGCTCGGTCGCATCCGGCCGGCGATTGAGCAGGACATCCTCGACCAATTCCAGCAAATCCTTCGGAATCTCCTCGTAGACGCCGAGCATCCCGGCATTGACAATGCCCAGGTCCAGACCGGCTTTGATGGCATGGTACAGGAAGGCCGAGTGCATGGCCTCGCGCACCGCGTTGTTTCCTCGGAATGAGAAAGAAATATTGCTGATCCCGCCGCTGACCCGGGCATAGGGGAGGTTTTGTTTGATCCAATGAGTGGCGCGAATGAAGTCCACCGCGTAGTTATTGTGCTCGTCCATTCCGGTGGCCAGGGTCAGCACATTTGGATCGAAAATAATATCCTGGGCCGGAAAACCCAATTCCTTGGTCAAAATGCGATACGACCGTTCGCAGACCTCGATGCGACGTTCGAAATTGTCGGCCTGCCCTTTTTCATCAAACGCCATCACCACCACGGCCGCGCCATAACGCCGGACCAGGCGCGCCTGGTGCTTGAATTTCTCTTCGCCTTCCTTAAGGCTGATGGAATTGACCACGCCTTTGCCCTGGACGCACTTGAGCCCGGCTTCGATCACCGACCATTTGGAACTGTCGATCATCACCGGCACACGGGCGATTTCCGGCTCCGAGGCCACCAGGTTCAGGAAGGTGGTCATCGCCTTCTCCGAATCCAGCATGGCTTCGTCCATGTTGACGTCGATGATCTGAGCGCCGTTCTCGACCTGCTGTTTGGCAATGGCCACGGCCGCTTCGAAATCCCCAGCCAGGATCAGTTTGGAGAATTTTGGCGAGCCAGTCACATTGGTGCGCTCGCCGATATTTACGAAATTGGTTTCGGGCCGCAGCGTGAGAGGCTCAAGGCCGCTCAGTCGTGTGAAGGGCTGAAGCTGCGACGGCGTGCGCGGCGGAAGATCCCGGACCGCCTCAGCAATGGCTTTGATATGGGCCGGGGTTGTTCCGCAGCAGCCTCCCACAATATTCAACCACCCATTTTGAGCCCACTCCCTCAGTTGCGGCGCCAAGGTTTCCGGAGTTTCGGGAAAGCCGGTCGGCAAGAGCGGATTGGGCAAACCGGCATTGGGATAGCAACTGACATAAATCGGCGCCAATCCGGCCAGTTCTTCGATTAGCGGCCGCATTTCCTTCGGCCCGAGTGCGCAGTTCATTCCCACCGAAAGCAGCGGAACATGCGAAATGGAATTCCAAAAGGCTTCCACGGTCTGACCCGTAACGCCGCGGTTGCTGCCGGCTTGAATAAAAGTAACCGATGCCAGAATGGGAACGACATTTCTGCCGGGCATTGGCTCCTGCCCGAAGGCCAGCGGCACCAGGCCGCGCTCGTCAAAGAGTCTCAGGATGGCGAAGAAAGCAGCCTTGGCATTCAGCGTGTCGAAAATGGTTTCGACCAGCAGCAAATCCGACCCGCCATCGAGCAATCCCCGCGCCTGATCATAGTAAGCCGCGGCCACTTCATCGAACGTGGCCCCTCGCGCCCCAGGGTCGTTAACGTCGGTCGAGATCGAGGACGTCTTGGTGGTTGGTCCGATGGCGCCGGCGACAAAACAGGTGCCCCCCGGATGCCGCTCCATTACCTGGTCGGCGGCGCGGCGGGCGCATTCGGCTCCGGCCTTGGAAAGTTCGTAACCCAGGCTTTCCATTCCGTAATCCGCCAATGAAATGGATTGGGCATTGAAGGTATTGGTCTCGATGATATCGGCGCCGGCTTCGAGATATTGCCTGTGAATTTCCTCGATCACCGCCGGCCGCGTCACATTGAGCAGGTCGTTCAGCCCTTTGACGTCTTTGTGCCAGGTTTTGAATCGATCTCCGCGAAAGGCGGCCTCGTCGAGATGGTAGGTCTGGATCATGGTGCCCATCGCGCCGTCCAGCACGACGATGCGTTCCCGCAGCAGACGTTGAAGTTCTGAAACTGTATGCTCGCTCATATTGAGACTCTCGACCGCATCCGCTCAAGGCGCCGGCATCGCCAAAGGTGCGGCCGGAGCGGCTATATCGGGCAACCTAGCCGTAGCGGGGCGGAGGTTCAAGCAAAAAATCAACGTATCTTGATATGATGATGGAACGGATTTCAGGCACCGGTTTGAGCCGGCCTGGGCGATTGTTGTTGACCCATTAGTTCGCCATTCCAGATATTGAAATCCATCATCCGAATCCAATCGAGCGCCTATGCCAACTTTTTCATCTCCCGACATTTTTAAAGAGCACAAACAGTACGTCCCGCTTTTGAAGAAAGCGCTGCTCGGGGTTAAAGCCGACTCGCCGAAGAAATTCGTCTACTTCAAGCAGTACCCTTTCGGCCAAAAGAAACTTCCGCTGGTGCTGGTGGATTTTGATCCGGCCTGCCTGGCGGCGCTGGCCAAAGCTGGGCAAAAACCCACCGACGAAGGGCTGGTATCGCTGACGTCTCAAGATGAACTGAATTTCGAGCCGAAGAAAGGGAGTCTCAAACGCGCGGCCCTTAAAAAGTATTTCACCACGATGGGCGGAGGCATCAAGCCGGTCTTTGTGCCGCCCGGTGAGACGGATGATGAGTCGGAGGCACCCGAAATCGAAGGTCAGGAAAGCCCGCCCGGCGGCACGATAGCTTCCCAACCGGATGCCGCCAAGGCAGGCCGCGAGGAGATGGCGAGATTTACCGCCCGGCTTAAGGCCATGCAGCCGGACCTGCTCAAAGCCATCGCCGGCGCCGGGCCTGCCGCGCGGGAACTCAAAGCCAAGCTAGCCGAGGCGGGGGCGTTGGCGAAAAAAGGGGATGTGGTTTCAGCCGGCAAGTTATTGGATGCCGTGGAAGCCCTGATGCGCAAAGCGCCTGCGGCCGGCCTGGACGCGGCCCTGGAGCAGTGGACAACCGCACGCGGCAAAGTCATCAATGACTTAAAGGCGCTTGAAAAAGCGATTCGCGATATGAAAGACCCTGAAGGCGACGAGGCTATCATCCTGGTCAAGGCCATTCAGGCCAATCTCACTTCCCGACCCGAGACCGCGAAAGCCGTAAAAGAGTTAGAACGCTACATTGCGACGGACGAAATCATCACGGAAGCAGAGGAGCCGAACGGGTTCGGGCTAAAGATCGCGATCCGGGGCCCGTTGCTGCCGGCGCTCGCCGCCCTGCGCTCGGCGTTGCCCGCCGGATAAATCGATTTGTCCTATGAACCAGCACAAGGAAAAACCATGAGCAAACTTGGGAATATAATTCGAAAAAGCCGCAAAAAGCTCAGTTCAACCCTCGTCGATGAAATCGCCAAATGGCTCGACGGAGATCCCGACGCTGAGGAAGACGATTTGAAGGGCCTCAAGTCCGAGGTGGAGGCGTTTCACGATTGGTGCGGGAAGGACGACGCGCTCGCCGAGGCGATTGTCAATAATATCACCCATAGCGAGTGGACGCAGTATTTTGGCTCCAAGAAACTGAGCGAAATCAATCCACCTCTGAAAGCGGATAACGTCCGAGAGGCGATCGAAGTGGCCAAAGTGGCCGCCAAGAACAAGCAACTCCAAAAACAGAAGCCGCTCAAGGATTACGATGAAAGCGCTTACGAATCCCCGGGCAAGCTGATGGCAAAATGGGACCTCGACCTGGAGCGCATCCAGGCGGTTCATGCGCCGACTGCACAGGAAATGGTGCTCCAGGATAAGAGTTACGAAAGGGCGGTGTGGGAAATCGCCAATAACGAGTGGACGGAAGATAACAAGACCGGAAAAGCTGCGCGGCAGGACCGGAAGCAAAAGGCCGAGCAAGAGATGGCCAAGCTGGTTAAGCAGTATGAGGAACTGGAGCGCCAGAAACAGCAAGAAGACGCCAAAGCGGGCAAGCTCGACGATATCGTCAAGGAGGTAGATGAGGCTTTGCCTGAGACATTCCGCGACAATGCGCTATGCATGGAGCTTTGGAACCTGGCCAAAACCTGGGCCGGAAAATCAGGCGCTTACCATCTCAAGACCGGCTATGAGGCCAAGGAGCTCAAAGCGGCGTGGACCGCGTGGGGCAGCTTTCAAGAAATCAATGTTAAAGGGTTCCAAACCTGGCGCATTGGCAACGGCAAAGCCCAGGACAAAAGCGACCGAAGCGACATCAAGGATCGGCCGCACAGCTCCCAAATGAACTTCGCCGTGGTCTGGCGCGGTACCATGCAAATGATTCACGTTGGCTTGAAAGGTACCGAGACCAGGTAGAGCCTAGGGGTCAGGTTTGGAACTGCGGGAAGCCTAAGAGCGTGTTTTAAAATTCGGTTAGAAGTTCCGGCTTTAGGCAGTCTAAAGCCGGGACCCCAAACGATCCTTACCGGAGCAACTCCTGGCAGGCTTTCTTCAGTTTGGCCAGGCTGGCTTTGGATTTGGCTTCAATATAGCAGCGGATCAGCGGTTCGGTTCCGCTGGCGCGAAAGGCCACCCATTCGCCTTTAGGCAACAAATACTTGAAACCGTCGGTCGTGATGAATTTCTCGACTTTAAACGCGCCAATCGTTTGCAGACCGGAGCCGAGTTTGGCCAGCAGCGCGTCCTTGGTTTCGGGCCGAATCGCGACATTAATGCGTTCGCTGTGGAACTCGCCGGTTTTTTTCTCCAATTCTTTGAGAATGCCCAGCAGGGTTTTCCGTTCGGTTGCCACCAGTTCGGCCATGAGGAGACAGGCGAGAATGCCGTCCTTTTCCGGCACGTGCCCTTTTACGCTCAGGCCGCCGGATTCTTCGCCTCCAACAATGATGGGTTCGCTCTCCATCAGCGCACCGATGTATTTAAATCCGACGGGCGTTTCGTGAACCTTCACCCCGAGCAACTCGGCCACGGCATCCACTTGGTGACTCGTGGGCACGGTTCGGACGACGGCGCCGGTCCAGCCCCGGTTTTTCTTCAGGTGATAGAGCGTGAGCGTGAGCACCTGGTTGGGCGTGAGCCAGGTCCCGTCTTTATCTACAATCCCGAACCGGTCGGCGTCTCCGTCCAGGCCAAGGCCCAGTTGGGCTTTGCCGCTCCGAACGAACTTGCTGACTTCGGCCATCCCTTCGGCGTTCGGTTCCGGATGGTGCCCGCCGAACAGAGGGTTTAGCTCGTTGTGAAAAGCGGTCACCTCGGCGCCGTTTTCCTGCAGGAGTTTGTCTAAATATCCGCGGCCGGTCCCGTACATCAGCTCGACCGCGACCTTAAGCCTCGCTTTTTTGATCGTCTTAAAATCCACCAGCTGGTGCAGTTGTTTGAAATAGGCCGGTTGCGGATCGAAGGTTTTGCACTGGCAGGTTCCAATCACCGCGGCTTTGAACGTCCAGTTGCTATCCTGCAAGCGCACCACATTGGCTTCGATCTGTTTCGTGATTTCCGGCGGCGCGGGAGCGCCATTGCTGGTCGAGAACTTAAGGCCCTGGTACTCGGCGGGGTTGTGGCTGGCGGTCAGGTTGATCCCACCGAGGGCTTTGCGCACACGAATGTTGTGGGCAATCACCGGCGTGGGGGTATCACGGTTGCAGAGCAGGGCACTCAGCCCATTTGATTGGAGGACTTCGGCCGCGGCCAATGAAAACTCCCGGCCAAGAAACCGGGTGTCATAGCCCACGATCACCGTTTTTGAGGCGGGCTCGCTGAGGGTGTTCAGATAATCGGCGATGGCCTGAGTGGCGAGCCGGACGTTATCAAACGTGAAATCATGCGCGATGAGCCCGCGCCAGCCGCTGGTGCCGAATTTGATCGAAGCCATGGTTAAAATCTGGTCCGTCGAGAATTACACCAGCGGAAGCAATGCCTTGGCATCCCGGTAGGTGGCGTGGTCCCGGCGCGGTCAACTCTTCCAGTCGAACGCTCCCTTTTTGAGCGCGTAAAGATATCCGACGAAGAGGGTAGCCAGGAAGGAAAGCATGGAACCGAGAATCAGGCTTGCGTGTTCCTGGAGCATTTGTTTGTAAACCGCAGCCCAGGGATAAAGAAAGACCACCTCGATATCGAACAGGATGAAGAGCATGGCCACCAGGTAGAACTTAACGGATAAACGGGTGCTGCCAGGACCGATCGGGATCATGCCGCATTCGTAGGGAGTGTCCTTAATCGGCGGGCGCTTGCCTTTTTTGCCCAAAATCACCGAGCCTACGAGCATCCCGAACGAGAACAACACTGCCAGAATACCCAGCATCAGCACCGGGAGATACTGCATCAATTGCGATTGTTCCATTAGCGGAAATTTAAAACGCTGCTCTCGTTACGCAAGCGCAAACCTATCTTCGAAAAAGCCACAGCAGCAGGGTCAAAAAAGCACTCACGAGTAAACATGTCACAATGGGAGCATAGAAAGTGAAATTCCCCCGCGAGTAATGAATGTCGCCCGGCAACCGGCCCAGCCACCCTCGGCCGAGTCCCGACCAAAGCAACGCTCCGGCGGCCGCCAGCAGCAACCCCGCGACTAACAAATATTTCCCCAACTCGTTCACTAATTAACTGTATCCCGTGAAATTGGTTTTTTCAAAGCCGTTCATTGGGTTGGAGTATGAAATGGCGTGGGGCACTAGTCCCGCGCCAGCATCATGGAGTGCGGCGCTGCGCGCCGCTTTCCGACGGCACCAAATGCGAAGCCCGCAGGTGTTAGAACCTTCGTTCGATGCAAAAGCGCCGCCAAGCGGCGCACTCCAAGACCTTCGGATTTCCTGGGAGCGCCGGCGCTCTCAGGTCCCATCTAGCTTCGCTCCGCCGAACCGACCGTCTCGTCAAGTTTCTCAAAACTCTCTTCGATGAAGGTGGTCCCCTGAATCCGGGCCAAACGACTGTACAGACCTTCGGTTGCGAGCAGTTCCTCGTGGGTGCCGCGCTCAATTATCTGACCATGTTGCATCACCAGGATCTGGTCCGCCTTGCGAATCGTGCTCAAACGGTGGGCAATCACGAAGCTCGTCCGGTTGGCCATCAATCTTTCCAGCGCTTCCTGGATCAGTTTTTCCGTCGCGGTATCCACGCTCGCCGTGGCTTCGTCCAGAATCAGAATAGGCGCGTTTTTGAGAAGTGCCCGAGCGATGCTGACCCGTTGCTTCTCGCCGACGCTCAGCTTTACTCCGCGCTCACCCACGCGCGAGTCATATCCATTCGGCAAGCGCGCAATGAATTCATGGCAGTTGGCCGCCCGAGCGGCCGCGCGGAGGTCCTCTTCGGTCGCCGTAAGGCGTCCGTATAAAATGTTTTCCCGGATGGTGCCGTTGAACAGGAAAGCTTCCTGGCTGACCACGCTAATGTGGTCGCGCAAAGACTCAAGCGAGACCGAGCTGATATCCTGACCGTCGATGGTGATCCGGCCGCCGGTTGGTTCATAAAATGCCGGGAGCAAATTGACCAACGTCGATTTACCCGCTCCGGTTGGCCCCGCCAGCGCAATCATCTCGCCGGGCCCGGCGCGCAGCGAAATGTCCCGGAGCACCACCCGCTCGGCGCTGTAGGCGAAGGACACCTTTTCATAGACAACTTCACCTCGGCCGCGGGTGTTCAGAGCAATCCGTGGTGAATTCTGGCCACGCTCGACCGGAGCGTCGAGAATATCGAACACGCGTTCGCCCGAGGCGCGGGCGGCCTGGAGCATTTGGTTCAAGCCGTGGAGCCGGCTGATCGGTTCGTAAAACAAGGCCAGATAAAACATGAACCCGATCAATTGGCCGAGCGTCAGGCGCCCGGCTAAAACCTGCCCGCCGCCAATCCATAAAACAAGTCCCAGGCCTAAGGAGCCCGCAAAGGTCATGGCCGGTGAGTAGGTGGCCCACACGCGCATGACGCCGAGAGTGCCGACGCGTAGATCGTCGGCGCGTTTGGCAAAGCGCTGATCCTCGTGAGGTTCACGGCCAAAAGCCTTGATCTGGCGCACCCCTTGCAGATTATCCATCAACAAAGCGTTCATAGCGCTGGAGGCGATCCGCTGTTTGCGATAACGCCGATGCGCCGTCAGGGTGTACCAAAGCGCGCCGCCCAAAAGAATTGGCAAGGGCACCAGCGCCACCGCGGTGAGCAGCGGATTGGTGAACAACATGATTACGATGACCGCCATCAACCCCAACACTGCCACCGTGCCCTGTTCCGTGCCATCGATGAGCACTCGTTCCATGGCATTAACATCTTCGAGCACGCGCGTCATCAGATCGCCGGAGGCACGCTGGTCGAAATACCCGGCCGGTAGCCGCTGCAGCCGCGCATAGACCTCACAACGTATGTCGTAGATGACGTTTTGTTCGAAGGTGTTGTTGACCCAGATGCGCAAACCATTGAACGCATCCCTCAGAAGGAACGCTCCCAGGAGGCAGAGCATAACCGGCGCGAGCAGGTCGGCCCGTTTGTGACCGATGACCTCGTCGATTACGTACTGCGTGAGCTTGGGGTACGCCAGGGAGAAAGCCAGAGAGAGGATCGCGCAGCCCACTGTTGCGGCCGCCATCCATTTGTACGGCCGCAAATAGGGAGCGACCCGCCGCAAGGTTTCCCTCGTCGTTCGCGACCGGGCAACCAAGGTTGGATCTTCGCGCACCTGATGCATACAGCTACCCACATATGGTCCAGAAACAGCCCGGGAACAAGCGCCGTAGCGCAAACTTTCAGTCTGCTGGGACTGCAGCCTCTCACCTGGTCGGTGTGGTTGGCTGCGCGCAGCCGACTGAAAGTCGACGGTACCGCAGACTGAAAGTCAGACTGAAAGCCTGCGCTACGTGGGTGATTCATCCCACAAAAACCGGGTTTCATCCCATTTCCGTAACTTTCCCGTAATGCGCCCCGTCTGCGCCTGCTGAAAACCTAGTCCGTTTTAGTTTTCGATGATGCGGTTATACAAGCATACCAACTTGTCTCCTGCCGGGAGAGAGCAACTGGCCGGGCGGTCGCGTTTGCGGGTGCGCTTGCGCTTTTGCGCGCGCCCTCTGTCAAAGCGATCAACTGGCAACTTTCAACCTGTAACCTGCAACTGGCTCTGTCGCTCCCGATTTGGTTTTGCCTTTGGCAGCTTGGGTTTTTTGCTCTGCTTGATTATTTCGAGTGCCAGCAATGCCGCAGTACGTATTTTCATTCAGAACAGCAACAACCTGGCAGTGGTGGCGTACGAATGCACCGCCGGCGAGACCGTGCGGGCGTTTGCTCTTGATGTCTCAGTCGACCGCGGATCCATTCTGGCTATCTCAGATTTTGCCCGCGGTCCCAGCACCGCCGCCTCTCCCGGATACGGCATTTTTCCGGCTTCGTTGCGAGACCGCCTCCTGCCGGTCAGCGGTACCTATATAGATTGGACGGTCAGCACGTACACGCCGCTGGCCGTTGCCGCCGATGCACCGGGAAACACCTTGCCAGGGCTCGGTTCGGGTGGCGTCACGCTGGAGTTCGGGGCGCTCTGGGATCCGACCGACCCGGCAGCGGTCCCGGGCACGAACGGAATACTTTGCTCTTTAACATTGAGTCAGGCTGCGAACGTTTCAGTCGGCCCGAACGTGACTCGGGGAGGTGTGGTCGGCGCATTTGTTGGAAACGTTCTGAACCCGACTTTCACGGGGGCCGCAGTCGGCCCCATGATTTCGAGCACCTCGTTTCAGAACGGCACGATCACCGTGAGCTTCACCGGCGGCGAGCTCCAAAGCGCCCCCAGTCCGGATGGTCCGTGGGCGGATACTGACGAGACCACCGGCAGCTACACCGAGGCAATAACACCGGATGAACCCAGATTTTTCCGCGTGCGGGGCTTTTAAGAATCTAATGCACCGAATTCTAATCTGGCTGGCCTGCCCGGGTCTTTGCTGGCTCGGTGTCCAGCCGGGTTGGGCACAGAATCCCGCCCGTCAGGCCGGCTACCTATATTTATCACCCGCGCCAAACGCCTCCTATGTTTCGCAGCAAACCCGCTTTGTGCTGGTCCGCTTCACCGACCTCAGCCCGGCGCAAGTGACGAACCTCGCCTCCGGGTTCGTGAGCGTGACAGGGGTGAGTTCCGGAGCTCATTCCGGCGTGGTTCATGTGGCGAGTGACAGCCGTACGGTTATTTACCAGATGGCGACGGATTTTGCCGCCAACGAATCAGTGACCGTGTCGTTAAATCCGGGGGTGGCGTCGGGCACGACCGGCAGCGTGCAACCGTTTCAATACCAGTTCATGGTCACTGCCCCCATGCCGGGTTCGCTGCCATTAGCTGTCGCACCTGCCCGAGCCCAGCCCCCAGCCGAACCCGGGCCGCCCTTAAATGTGACGCGCCCGGCCATTACCGGCAATTCAGCGGCCGGCAAGCCTAGAGCGAAAGCGATGGTGATGGGAAATGGTGTGTCGGTCCCGAGCACATTCCCGCAGGTGGTAATCAGCGCAAAGAAGAACCCGTCGCCTGGATATTTGTGGCTGGAAAACGCCCTCGATGGCGTGTCGCCCTATACCATGATGCTCGACAATGACGGCCAACCCGTTTGGTACCGGACCGGCCGCATGTACGATTTCAAGATCCAGAAAAACGGGATGATCACCTGGGCCTTGTCCGACGATACCGGCTTTCCCGCCTTCGACCAGAACTTCAATTACCTCAAAACATACCTCACCACCAACGGCTACTCGACGGACAGTCACGATCTCAAAGTGCAGGCCGACGGGACGTACTTCATGATCGGGTACCGCGACAACGTCGTGGATATGAGCAGGTACGTTCAAGGCGGCTTGCCCGGAACGATCGTGCGCGAGACGGTTGTTCAGCAGTTCACCGCCGCCAACGAACTCATTTTCCAGTGGCGCGCCTGGGATAATTACAACCTGCAGGATCTCGGGGGCAATTCCGATTTCCCGCATATGAACGGATTGGATATTGACGTGGATGGCAATTTGCTGATTTCGGCCCGGCACCTGAGCGAGGTCACCAAAGTGGATCTCGGGTCCGGAGACATTCTGTGGCATCTGAGCGGGCCGCACAGCAGTTTCAGCTTTGCCAATGATCCCTACAACGGCACGAGCTTTCAGCATAATATTAGCGCGCTGGGCGAGGGGCATTATATGGTCTTCGACAATGGCAATACGCGCGTTTCGCCCTTTTCCAGAGCGGTCGAGTACCAGTTGGATTTGACGAACAAGGTTGCCAACCTGGTGTGGCAGTTTCGCGATGTGCCGGACAAATACACCTATTGGCTCGGCAGTTCCCAGCGCTTACCCAGCGGCAACACGCTCATCGATTTTGTCTTGCCGCAATATCCAAAAGTCATCGAGGTCGATACCAATGGGGTCAAACAGTTTGAGCTGAGCCTGGTGCCGAGCTCCGATTCATACCGCGCCTTTCGGTTGCCATGGAACGGCGTGGTCGCCGCGCCTTACCTGATCGTCGAGCCGGAAGTGGACAACATCACGCTGGTCTTCAATAAATTTGGCGACACTAACGTCGCGTATTATCGGATTTATGCCGGTACTTCGCCGCACCCCGCGACAGTCCTGACCGAATCCTACACCACCCTGGCGCAGCTCTCGAATCTTGCCCATGGAACTAATTACTTTCGCGTCACCGCCGTCAGCCCTGACGGCTCGGAGAGCTCTTTCTCGAACGAGGAAAATGTCAACGTGAACATCATAGCGCCGGGGCAGAATATGGTGGTAAACGGCGATTTCTCACAACAGGGCGCGGGGTGGGATTTTATTCGGAATGACACCGGCAGTGCCGGGTGGGTGATAAATAACGGGGCGAGCGAGTTCGCAATTATCAATGGGGGCGCGGGCCAAAGCAGCATCCAATTGTTGCAATCGGGCAAAACGCTAATTCAGGGCAAACAGTACATCCTGCAATTTGACGCCTGGGCCACTAGCCCGCGGTATATCCAGGTTCAGCTTTCCCAGTCCCTGTCGCCCTTTACCGATTATAGCTTGATCACTCCTCCTTTCCTGACCCCAAACCCGGCTCACTATCGCTACGTCTTCACCATGCAAAGTGTGTCGGATTTTTCGGCCAACCTGATCTTCAACTTGGGTGGCGCGAATAGTACCGTCTATTTGCAAAATATCTCGCTGTTCAACCCGATTCCGGGAGACCTGAACCTGGACGGACACGTCGATTATCTCGATTTGAGTTCCTTTGCCAACGGCTGGCTCAAGCAAGCGATCAACCTGCCGGCCGACTTCAACAACAGTGGCAAGGTGGACTTCAATGATTTTCAAGTCTTCGGCGCCAGTTGGCCGCCCGGAATACCCTAAGCAGTCTGACCACTAAGCCACTCAACCGTGACACCTCTGTGTAACCCGCTGATGAAATCCATTACCGCGTTGCTTCTGTTATTGTGCCTGGACCGTTTTCACGCTTCGGCACAGTTGCCGCAAAATTTCCCCACCATGACGGTGACGACGAATTACGCACCGGCCGTGAGCGACGGCTATATCTTCCAGGCGGTCAATTTACCCACGCCGGGGGTGGGCTATTACGCGATGATTGTGGGCACCGATGGCAGCCCGGTCTGGTACACCGAACTGACCAATGCCTGCTGGGATTTTAAAGTCTTGCCGAACGGTTATTTGCATTACGCTCAGCAGATTCACGCCTTGGCCTACACCGGCGGCGGCGACGTCGTGCATCAGATCCTCGATGACAATCATTATCCGGTGGAATCCATCCAGGCCGGCAATGGGTACGTCGCCGAAGGGCACGAATTCCAGATGCTGCCCAACGGTCATGTGCTGCTGATCGGCTACTACCTGACTCAGGTTGACATGAGCCAGGTGGTTTCCAATGGAAACCCCGCCGCTCAGGTGTCCGGGGCCATCCTCCAGGAATTGGATGCCCAGCGGAATGTGGTCTGGCAGTGGCGCTTTTGGGATCATTATCCGTTCACCAGTCAATGGGTCAACTCGACCGCGGCGGTCATTTCGGAATTCCATGTGAACTGCGTCTTCCTCGACAATGATGGAAACCTCGTGGTGAGCACGCCTGATTGGGTGAAAAAAATTAATCGTCAGACCGGCGACATTATGTGGCATTTGGGCGGCATCGAAAACCAGTTTACCTTTGTTGGCGTTTCTCAGGCACAAGGGATCAGCGATTTCGCTAGCCACGACATCAACCGCCTGGCCAATGGTGATGTGCTGCTTTACAACAATAGCAAATTTGGGCAGCCCGGCAGCAGTTCGAGCGCCAAAGAGTATTCCCTCGATGAAACCAACAAGGTCGCCACATTTGTTTGGGAATATCGGCCGAACCCCGGCATCCCCGGGCCATTTCAAGGCAGTGCCCAGCGCCTAACAAACGGTAATACTTTTATCGGTTGGGGTGGGCTGCCCGGTGTCACTCCGGTGGCATGCACTGAGGTGTCGGGGACCAACGTGGTGTTCCAGATGAAGTTCGACAACACCAATGTCGTCAGCTATCGCTCCTTTAAATTCGCGTATCCTCCTTCGAGTGAGGCGCAAGTTTTTTCCCTAAAAGAAGTGAGCGCCGGAAACAGTTATAGCTTTGACGGCGCCGGAGTGTCCCTTTCGGTTTCATCGGGCGGCGGTGGCTACAACATCCTCAATCTGACGCGCGAGCATTACGCGCCGGTTTATCCCCTGTTTCAGGGAACGGCGCCGCGCGTCCTGCCGTTGCGCTTGAGTCTCAGCCAAAGCTCCATCCAAACGCTCAACGCCACGTTCAATATTGACGCTCAAAGTCTCGCCTACTCGCAACCCACCAATTTGACGGTTTATTACCGCCCCACCACCGGACTCGGTTTATTTGCCCCTCAACCCACGACCTTTAATCCGATCACGCAACAAGTGAGCGTGGAGCTTGCCTTAAGCGGCGGCGGCAGCGATATGGGGGAACTCATCTTCGGTTACCCGGATTTGGCGGACGTGCCGTACCCTCCGTTGCTGGATCAGGTGGAGAATTACCCGGGAATCCAGTTTTTTAACGTGGTGGCGCCACCGCTGGCCCAATTGCCGGTCACAAATTCCGTGAACCAGGATTTGCCGGTTTGGCTTTCGTGGTCGCCTAAAGGTTTTGCGAGGTACTACCAGGTCCAGATCTCAACCAACCAGGATTTTGCGACCGCTCTGGTTTCGGTGGCCTACCAGGCCGACGCTTTGTACGTCTACAGCAACGCTCTGCCGGGCACGACTTACTTTTACCGGGTCAAAACCGTCAATGACGGCGGCAGCAGTGCCTGGTCAACCGGGGCTTTCCAAACCGTGCCGCCTTCGATTGCGATAAAGTTTCCCAACGGTGGAGAAGCGCTGCGGCGCGGCCTTTCCTATTTCGTGCGTTGGAACGATAACCTGTCCGCCAATGTCAATATCACTTTGTACAAGAGCGGCACCCTCATCAAAAGCATCGCCACCAATGCGCCAGGGAACGGGGCCGCCCAATGGCAGGTCGGATTTGATCTGGCACCTGGCAGCGATTACTCGATCCAAATCAGCAGCGTGACTGATGCTACGCTCACCGTCGCCAGCGCCTCCGCTTTCAGCATCGTCGACGCCCCTTCGATTGTGTCCAATTCTGTATCTCGCCTGGTGGATGGCCGGGTCCAATTCTCGGTCGCGGCTCCCGGCGCTCAGCAGCTCTCTGTCCTGGGCTCCTCTGATTTGTCGACCTGGCAATTGCTGCAGAGCATTCCTGTGGTGAACGGCCAGGCCGTGTACATCGATAACGCCCCGTCCGGGACAAGCCGTTTCTTCCGCCTGCGCGTGCCGTGACCGCCGGACGGCGCGCGGATTTTTAATCCGCAGAGATCCGCGAAGCGGAGATTACCCCGCGCTCGTGATGGGGGCGGGACGTCACGTTCCCGGGGCTTCCGAAACCGGTGCGGGATTTTCCGGGGACGAGACGTCTGACGAGACGTCCCCACCCCTTTTCAAAGGAAAGCTTAGCGTTCGCGCATCGACCGTGTCGCGCGATTTGGAGCTGCCATGGCAGCAGGAGCTTCAATCTGAGAATCGCAAATTTAGCCTTTTCCAAATTCGTTAGGCGGTCCATCGTGCTGCGGTATGACCCGTATTTCCCGCCGAATATTTCTCAAGAGCTCGCTTGCGACCGGCGTCACTTTAGCCATGCCCAAGATCCTGCTTGGCGCCAGCCGTGACGTTAAAGGACCCAACGAACAAATCCGTGTGGCCGTTCTGGGCCTCGGGTCCACCACTGCCGTGGGCGGGGTCGGCGGACGCGGTCATCAATTGATTCCGCGGTTGCGGGAGGTTCCGGGTGTCAAAATTGTGGCGCTGTGCGACGTGGACTATTCATTCATCGACCGCGAGCAAAAGCCGTTCAAAGATCGCGGAGAAGAGGTGGCGACGTATTCGGACTTGCGCCGCGTCTTCGACGACAAATCCGTCGATGCGGTGGTCGTCGCTTTGCCCAATCACTGGCACGCATTGGCTACGATTTGGGCGTGTCAGGCCGGAAAAGATGTCTACGTTGAGAAGCCCTTTTCATACAACCTGTGGGAAGGCCAGCAAATGGTGGCGGCGGCCCGCAAGTACGACCGCATCGTGCAAGTGGGCACCCAAAATCGTTCGAGCACACTTTTGCGTCAGACGTTTGAGTCGCTTCGTGGCGGTGAACTCGGCGCGATTCGTTATGCGCACGCCCTGGTTTACCGGCCTCGCAGCGGCATTGGCAAAGTAACCGCCCCAACTGCAGTGCCGGACAGTATCGACTACGATCTATGGTGCGGCCCGGCTCCGAAAGGGCCGCTCATGCGCAGACAATTGCACTACGAATGGCATTGGTTTTGGGCGACGGGCAACGGTGAGATGGGCAATAACGGGATCCATGTCATTGATCTCTGCCGCTGGGCTTTGGGACAGGACGCTTTGCCGTCGCGGACGCTGAGCATTGGCGGACGGTTTGGGTTTGATGATTGCGGGGAAACGGCGAATACGCAAATCGCGCTGTTTGATTATCAGCCCGCTCCCTTGATTTGCGAGATTCGCAACGTGAGCGTCGCCGGTGGTTCGGACGCAATCGGCAAATTTCGCAACCTGAAAAGCGGGATCGTTATTGATTGCGAAGGCGGATATTTTGCGGGAGACGCTTCGGGCGGAGGGCTGTTCGATAAAGGAGGCAAGAAGATCAAAGATCTTGCTGACCAAGGAGAGTTCAGCCGTTTGGAAACCGCACATCTGGGACACTTCATCGCCGCTGTCCGGAGCCGAAAGACTGAGGACTTGGCGGCGCCCGCGCCCGTTGGGTACGCCTCAACGGGTTGCTGTCACCTGGCCAATGTATCTCATCGGCTTGGCAAGCAGGCCTCTCCCGATGCGATCGCAGCCACCATTCAATCGAGCAGCGAACTGGCGGACGCCTTTGAGCGTTGCCGTGGTTATCTGCGCGAGAATCGTGTTGATCTAAGCATGACGCCAGCCACGCTGGGGCCTTGGGTTAATTATGATCCCAAACAAGACCGGTTTGTGGGTGAGTTTGCCGACGCCGCAACCAAATTATCCCGGCGCGCATACCGCAAGCCCTTCGTCGTGCCCCACCTCGTCTGACGCCACTTTTATGAAAATCACCGGGTTCCTGGATTACGAAGTTATTCTTGCCAATCGTTCGCAGCCGGTTCATTTCGCCTTGCGCTTCGAGGCCCCCCATCAAGGCGGGCAGCGAGCGCGTCCGGCGGCCTTTTGCATTGTGTTGGACCGCAGCGGGTCGATGGAAGGCCCGCCGCTGATGAAAGCCAAGCAGGCCGCCCTGCTGGCCGTGCGCAATCTTCGACCGGAAGATCATTTCAGCCTCATCAGTTTTGACGACGAAGCGATCGTTCAGATTCCCAGCCAACCCGCTACCCAGAGGGAGGCCTTTGCTCGATCGATCCAAGCGATTGAATCGCGCGGAGCGACGAATTTGACCGCCGGCTGGATGCTCGGGCGCGATGAGCTCAAGAAAGCCGCCGAAGGTGTTTCCCGGCGTCTTTTGCTGTTGAGCGATGGTTTGTTGAATCGCGGCATAGTCGATCCCGCAGCGGTGCGCCAAGTAGCTGTCGATGGTTTGGAAAAGCAACAGGTGCGCACTTCCTGCCTCGGTTTCGGCGCCAAATACAACGAGGATTTGTTGACCGTGCTCGCTCAAGCCACCGGCGGGCAGTTTTATGACGCCGATTCTCCGGAGAAATTCCCGGCGATCTTTGAAGCGGAATTGGACGGGCTGCAGAAGATAACGGTCCAGAACTTGCGGGTGCGCTTGCGCAAACTGGACTTCTGCGAGTCGCTCCAGCCGCTGGGCACTTATCCCGAGGTGCAACGCTCCGAGGGTTGGACGGAATTCAGTCTGGGCGACCTGATCAGCGACGAGCAACGGATCGCGTGCTTTACGCTCAACGTGCTGCCGCTGCCTTGGCTGGAGGGAAAACCGGTCGTAAGCCTTGAAGGCGAGCGACTCCTCGAGGTCGAAGTGCTCTATGACGAGATTTCCGAAACCGAGATTTCATCCCACACGTACAATCAGGTGGTCCGAATCCAGGCGACGCAAAATCCCAATGAAGTGCGCCAAAAGACGGAAGTTATTCCCTGGGTCGCGATGCAACTGGCCGGTAAAGTCATGGACGATGTGACTCGCCGGATGGACGGCGGCAATTGGGTGGATGCCCTGACGGCGCTTCAATCGGTCATTGATTCACTGAAAGCTTACGGCGCCAACGCGCCGGTGGGTGAAGCTATCCAGCAATTGGAAGCAATGCAGCGCCGGATCCAGGCCGGCGATTGGTCGCTGCGGGAGCGGAAGCTAAGCAAATACCGGAGCCACAGTTATCGGCGGATGAGTTCCAAGGAATTCTGGAGCGGCAGCGAACCCGCACCGGGATTCAAACAACCGCCGCCGCCTCCCCCGATCCCTCCGACGTCTTCCGGTCCGCCGCCGCCGCCACCGATCGCGTGATTGAGGACTTCGACCGGTGATGGAAGGCAGCCACTCAAGTTAAGCGCTTGGTGCCGTAGGGGCCTGGGCGGCCAATTCCTCCACCCTCTTTTCGAGTTCGCGCGTGCGGCGGAGCAGGTCGGGCAGTTGTTGCAGCGCGATGATCTGGCGCTTGGCTTGCCGGTCTGGAGCCGCTGGGACGCCCAGCACGCGACCCCCTTTCGGCACGTTGCGCATCACGCCCGACTTAGCCCCTACTACGACTCGGTCGCCGAGTTCCAGGTGGTCGGCAATCCCTGATTGCGAAGCCACCACGACGTAGTCTCCCAGATGTGTGCTGCCCGCGAAACCGACTTGGCCCATAATCAGGCAATGACGGCCAATCACCACGTTGTGAGCAACATGGACCAGGTTATCGATCTTAGTGCCCTGGCCGATAATAGTGGAACCGAGTGTGCCGCGGTCAATGGCGGCGTTCGCGCCGATCTCGACATCGTCCTGGATAAGTACATTTCCTAGCTGAAGGACTTTCCGGTGGTGGCCTTCGTCAAGGACGTAGCCAAACCCGTCCGAGCCGATCACAGTTCCGGCGTGGACCGTGATGCGGTGGCCGAGCTGTGTCCGGCCGTACAGAACGACATTAGGGAAAAGGCAGACATCATCGCCAAGAAGACAATCGGCCCGAAGGTCGTTGCCACCCATGAGGACCGAGCGCGCGCCGACCTGCACGCGTTCCCCCAAAACACAGTTCGGCCCAATATGTGCCGTCGGATCGATCCGGGCCGACTCGGCAATCACGGCGCTGGGATGAACGCCGCTCGGATGCGCCTCCGGCGGGAAGAACAAAGGCAACACCCTGGCCAGGGCTACCCGGGCATTGGCCACGCGGATGAGAACTTTGCTCGAGGAGGCGAAGGGTTCGGAAACCAGGACCGCAGCAGCCTGGCTCCGTTCGGCGGCGGCAAAGTAAGCTGCGTTTTCGGCGAAAGTGAGTTCGCCGGGTCTGGCGCGGTCGGCGGGTGCCAGACCCGTGACTCGAACTGAGGCGTCGCCGACGATCTCCCCGTTCAGGCGTTCGGCAATTTGAGCAATGGTAAAAGACATAAAACTGGGAGGTTGAATCGCTAAAGACCGTTGGTGCCCACCATCCGATTGGCTTCGGGGTCCCACACCTTCAGGCGCAGACAACGAAGGATTTCCATTGGGTGGAGGGTGGTGGTCTTGGGGGTCTTCAACTCGGGGATGGCGGCAATGACTTCCGGCAGGCGATAAAAGGGAATGCGCGAATTCAGGTGATGAACATGGTGATAGCCGATATTGGCGGTGAACCAGGCCATGATCGGGCCCGTCACCAAAAAACTCGACGATTCCAACGCCGCTTTGTCGTAGGTCCAACGGGTGTTGTCGCTGAATGAGACGCTGGGAAAGTTGTGTTGGGCGTAGAATAAATAACTGCCGATCGCGCTGGCGATAAAATGAGGAATGATCAGCGTCAAAAACAAGGAGGGCCAGCCGAAGAACAAGGTGATTCCCACGGCCAGCGCGCAATGCAACAGGAAAGCCAGCAACCCGTCGTAATGTTCCCCCAGCTTGGTCAGCGAAGGGTACAGACACATGCCATATTGAAAAACGAAGACGTACCCAAACAACATCGTCATGGGGTGGCGCATAAACAAATATTTGAAGCGCGTGCCTTTGGATGCCTTCAGGTACTGCTCTTTGGTCATGATTGGGTAGGAACCAATGTGCGAACCGCGGAGTTTTGAGTTGTGATTGTGATGATGGTTGTGCGAACTCTTCCAAACGCTGCTGGGGCTCAGAATCAGGATTCCAAAAATGCGCATCAAAAAATCGGCCACTCTGGAATGCGGCAAGATGGCCTGGTGCTGTTGGTCGTGGTAAATGACAAAAAACCGAAGGTAAAGCAGCCCCGCGAGAACACTGCACGCGAGCCGGGCAAGCCAGTGGAAGTTCCAGAGGGTTCCCGCGACTGCCCCGGCCAGCAGAAACGCCGTCGAGAGCAGATACGCCCAGCTGCGCACCGAAGAATCGATTGCGTAGGGTTTGGTGGCCAGGATGATCTCTTTTCCCGTTCTCATGCGGGCCTCACTCGTTCAGGAATTTCCCAGGCGATACGATTCGGATTAATCGTTTCATAATCAGTGAGAGTATGGGGTGAAACAATCAAAAACTTGTAGTCGGGGAAATCCCCGATGCCCCGGAATTGCGAGCCGGGAACGGCTGACTATTTGCGGGCGGGAAATTGGGGAAGAGGGTGGAGTTTTTGACGCTTTGAGTATTTGAGCCTGCGCTGGCTCTATCACCGGTGCGACCCTATATCGCCATGCCATCCAGCACACATCGAAAGCCGATGCCGCTGCTGCGAGCATCGGCGGCCACCCCGTTGCGATAGGACGAGAGCAAGTGGTCCGGACCGCTGAAGTTCCACGATCCGCCGCGCAACACGCGCACCCCTGAAGTCCCGTTTAAGAAGTCCTCGCACCATTCCCAAACATTGCCGCCCAGGTCGAAGAGACCCTGTAGGTTGGGCTCAAAACTTCCGGCCGGACTCGTGTAATCGAAGGAGTCCGTGCCCAGGCAAGGATCATAGTTGCCCGCGCCTTGGGGTGGCGGCCATGCTGTTCCCCAGGGATAAAGGTCCTTGAGCCGCTTCCCTTTATCCCGGGGCGTCCCGTCGCGTTCACGGTCGCCAATGCCCACCGCCCAACTCCATTCCGAATCGGAGGGCAGGCGGTACTGGGCTACGGCCGGCACTTTGCCTTCCTGCCGCTCTTTCTGAGTTATCCAACGGCAGAATCCTTGCGCGTCTTCCCAACTGACCTTCACCACCGGGTGCGTGCCGGTTTGTGAAAAGCCGGGATTCTTCCACGAGGCGTCCACTCCTGGCGCGGCCTGGGCATAGGTCGCGTAATCCTGAACCCGGGTTTCCCAGACGCAAAAGAGAACGGATGTTCCAGGAACCGACACGAATTTCATCCCCAAGCTGTTGGTCCAAGCGGTGGATGGCCGATGTCCGGTTCGGGAGTGGGGGCTGGGGCTCTTGGTCCGGGCAGTTGACAGCCGCGAGCGCGCCTGATGCGCAAGCTCCTTGCGGATGCGCTCGTACGCCAGGTTGATGCGCGTCATTTTCTCATGAGCCCTGGCCAAACGACCCGGCCGATCGTGAAATTGATCCGGATGCCAAAACATGGCCAGCTCGCGGTAAGCGCTTTTCACCTCCTCAAGGCTGGCCCCAACCCCCAATTGGAGTTCCCGGTAATCATCTTCGAGTTTGATTCGCCTGGTCATGCGTACCCAGTGGCGTGGATTGCCCAAATGGTTCCTGTTTCTGAAGCAGCACTCAAGACGGATTTTACCTCGGTTTCCGCCTGGGCCGACACACATTATTTTGTGCGCTGCTTTGCGACGGCATTCAGGTAATAGCTCTCATCATGCTGCTTCTTCCAACCGTCGATCGCGGCCGGACAGAGCGGGCGGTATTTGTTCCACAACTGTTTGACCCAGGATTGGTCGGCGTAGCCTTCGTGGAACCAATCTTTGCTCTCATCCAGGTAATCACCGGCGCTATAGGGCGGACGACACCACCTGGCAATCTCCTGCCGGAACGGTTTATCGTCTTCGAACATCCAGCGATCGACGTAATCGAAGAAGGCATCGTGGTGCCAATCTCGTTCGAGTTTCATCATCCGTAAAACGAGGGCTTGAGCCACAAAGCACGTGGAAGTATTGGCGCGGCGATACGCTTCGCTGCGGAATTCTTCAGGAACCCATTGTTCAGGCGGCTTGTGTTCGTAGGGACCCCAAGGATTGCCAGCGCGAACGAAGTCACGCCCAACACCGGTGACCGCGTCGATTCCAGAGTGGCCAGTAAAGACCACCTTGGCACCGGTCCAACAATCCCCATAGGCGGTTTGCTCGTCTTCGCCGAAAGCGGCTTTGGGAAAGCTGGTGTTGATATTCGCCATCGCCTCATCGCCGAGCATAGCGCCGGCGAAGACGATCGGGAACTTCCGTCCAGAGCCATGGCCGCCATGGGCGGGCCAGCCGGGATGCCCGTTGCGGACCAGGCCAAAGTGATCAATCCCGATTTGGATGACATTCACGAGCAAGCGTTCCTTGTCCTCGGAACCAATACCGTCGCAACAAGCCAGGAGCACGGCATTAGCCGGTCCTTGCGCATACCACTGGGCGTAATTGGGCATGCTGTTCTGAGGCACATCGAAAGAGAAAAATCCCGAGTCACACCACGGGCGTTGAAAGTTGTCAGCGAACTTCGCGGCGTCCGGCGCGCCGGCGGGCCGTTCGAAACGCGGCAGGCGCTCGCGTTTGAGATCGCGGGCCAGGTAGAGCTTTGGATCGTGCCCGGCGTAGCTGGGCCGAAACGCATCGGCAGGCAAAGGCGCATCGACGCAGGTGAGCACCGCAACGGTCTTAACCGGGCTGTTATCGCCTTCGCCCCGGACAGTGCCAGGGTGATATGCGTAGGTGACTTTCTCGCCCTGTCGAAGGCTGATGCTCGAAGCCAGGCTGTCACCAGGTTTTAGGGCAATGGGCAGGCGCGCGCGATGCTCCGGTTGATAATAGTTTAAAATGCCGGAATCCCAGGCGACTTCCTGCTTCGCGGGCACGTCAAGCATGGAGCCGTTGCGACAGCGCTGATCAATCGGGACTTTCTCCCGAGCGTCGAGTTCATTGTCCGCGACCTCCGCGCCGTAGCGCGGCGCCGGGTCGATGCCCAGAATCGTGACCGGTCCGACGACGTACCAATCCCCATTGATGAAGTGGCCGACATGGGCGGGTTTGTCGAATGTCCAGGTGATGCCGTACTGGGAAACGCGCTCCTGGGTTGGAAGGTCTTGGAGGCGCGGGGCCATTGGTGTCACCACCGTACTGCTCGGCGTCGGATCCGCGGCGGCTGAGGTTATCGCGGCCAAAGCAAGGAGGAACCAGATTCTCATGGGACGAAATGTTGCATGTGCATCGCTTAGCGCAGAGAGTAAGCTACGAAAGTGACTACGATACGTCCCGTGTTCTTTTGCGTGGTCCTGGTTTTAATCGAACCCATATTTGCTCCGGCAACGGAAGCCCCGTATCGGATCAAACCCGATCACCCGCGCCTGATTATCGAGAACTTGGTAGCTTTGCCTCAACGTTGCACCGGGCCGTTGGCCGAGGATTATCGGGTGGTCAAGGAACGCGCGGATGAGGCAGTGAAGCGTGGGGACATCGAGTTCATTGCCAATCCCTGGTCGATTCCAGAGGATCTCATGAATTGCGGGCTGGCGTACCTGGTGGAACGTGAGCTCAAGCATCCATGCCAGCAATACGTTGAGGTCATCGTTAAACAATGGGGCGACGGCCAGATCATTTCGAGCCGCAAAGGCAGCCACTTCGGTTACCACGCCTTGGCGTACGATTGGATTTACGATGCCCTCACGCCCGAACAACGAGTTCGCTACGGCAATGCCCTGGGTTCCTGGCTGACCTTCTTCACTGACAAACCGGAGATCCTGCTCAAATGGGGGCATTGGGAATACAATCAGACCTGGGGCCCCATCCATCTCAATGTCATGAATTGCCGGGATGCGCTCACCCAAAAGCTTTTTATCGCCCTGGCAATTGCCGGAGCCGGAACTCGCTATGAGTCAGATGCCAAACAATTCCTGGATTCGTGGAATCGGCGCGTGCCAGCCGAATGCCTGCCTGCGTTTGATCGAATGGGCGGTGTGTGGTCTGAGTCTTACGGACACGGGGCCTACGGGCCAGTCACTGTGATTCCCTATGCATTCCAAGCTTGGAGAACCAGCACGGGGATCCATTATTTCAAGCAGTTAAAACCCTGGGGCTACCCAGTCGAAGAACCGCGCTGGGTCGCGTACACGATGATGCCTCAGAACGAGCGTACCGCGTGGATCGATGACGGAGACGGTTCCAAACCCGCCGCCTTTGCTCGGGCGGCCCCGATGCTTCACGATGGACTTTCACAGTGGTTTTCGGATCGAGGCCGGGATTGGCTGCGCGAACGATGGCAGCGCGTTGCTTGCTACGATCCCGTGATTGCGCCCACGCCTCCCAGCAGTCTGCCTCTGGGTTATCTTTTCCCTGGCGCGGGCCACGTCTATATGCGCAGTTCGTGGGATGATCCGAATGCCACCTGGGCGTTTTTCGGATGCGGGCGGCAGTTTGCAGGCCATTCGCGTGACGACGAAGGCCATTTTCTAATCTGCAAACGCGGTGCCCTGATCTCCCGCCAAGGCGGACAAGGGCACAACGACACAGATTATTACGCCGGCGGTTCGCTGATTTTCAATATCGTCACCATCTTTGATCCCAATGAAAAGTTCAGGCGCGATAAAGGTAATGAGAACGACGGGGGCCTCCTGCGGCATGTTTACGAAAGCGAGGGCCTGCCGCGCGAACGTGGTCACATCGTCGCCTTTGAGAACACTCCGCAGTACACCTACTCGGCGGCCGATATCACGCAGGGCTATAACAGCAACAAGGCCGTCCAAGTCACGCGACAATTTCTTTATTTGCGTGGGCCGCGCGAGTTCTTTGTCGTGTTCGACCGGGTCGAGGCGACGCAACCCCAGTTCCGGCGGCATTTCTTCCTGCACGTACCGACCCAACCTAAGATGGAGGGACGCCAATTGAATTGGCTGAGCCTGCCGGAAGCCGATGGGGACCAGCAGTTGTTATCCACCGGGCGCTCGCGCATGTTCATGACGACTGTGCTTCCGCAAGGTGCGCTTATTGTTACTCGCGGCGGTGCCGGCCGAGAGGCCTGGGGGCATCCTTTGGAGCCGAGTGCGCAGTATAACCACATGACTGAAGGACGCACGAAGCCTCCGGTTTGCCCTTGGCGCATCGAAGTTGCAGATCCCGATCCAGGCGCGCGCAGCCTTTTCCTTCATGTCTTTGAAATCGGCGAGGCCAATACCGCCAATGCGGCCGAGGTTCACTTCATGCCTCCGGCCGGAGTGGACATTGCCGGACGCTGGCATTTGCAGTTGAATCCGAACGGCCCACTGGGAGGCACGCTCGACGGAAGAAGCCTGGCCTCTGGAATTCAGACCGACTCACAGTACGGCGTGCCGGCTGCGGCGAAGTAATCGATTTATGCTCGAACCATCAACCCCAAATTTTGGCGCTCGCCTCCAACGGTCGCTGAAGGCGGTTGGTTGGATAATTCTGGTGAGTGGCTTGACCAGCTCGGCGCTGATTTGGCATGCGCATGCGAGGGATAAAGAGGTTTTAAACGACCCCGCTGATCCAATGGCGCCACTCGCCACGAGCGACTCGCGCAAGCAAAGCCGACAGGTCGAGATTTATTATGGGAAGACCGGATTATTATTCGAACGCTGGTCGGAAAAAGCCGCCGAGCTTTCCCACGGCAAACCGCTGGCCGAAATGGTATTTGGCATTTCGTTGATTGCGGCACTGGGTTGTTTCTTCGTTTCGTCCCGAGTAGTCCGCTGACGAAAGAATCCTTTCCCTGCCGCGGTGCATGCCAAACGTTGCCGTCTCAAGAGGAACTGCGGTGTCTTAACTCTCCATGAATCGTACGGACTCCGAAGGTTTTGGAGTGCACCGCTTTGCGGCGCTTTTGGGAGCGAAGTAGGGTCGAATGATTTGAGGTCCTTCGCAGGTCGTCCGTCGTTCGGTTCCAAAAGCGGCGCAGAGCGCCGCACTCCAAGACGCGACGCGCCAGTCGTGGGGGGGCGGGTTCATGGTCCCGATGCATGCGCGAAAGCGAAAGGAGGCTCCAGGAGGCTCAGGAGCCGGTTAATGTCTCAATCAAGTACGGATGAGCATCCCGGTGGCCTTACAGGAGCGCTATGACCCGGCTTGGGCCGCCAGTGCAACCGGCGATCTTCGGGCTGCCGACGACGATAATCGCACCTTTGGGCGGAAGAGAACCCAGATTGGCCACATTCTCCAGGCCCCATTTATTCCGGCTCAGCCAGTAATGATGAACGGGAAAGTCCCCCGCGTTAGCGGCATCCAGATTTAGCGTGTCGGTCGCGATGCCTTTAACCGCTCGTTGCTCGTGCAGGTACTGGACAGCTTCTAACGAGAAGCCAGGCAGGTGATACTGGCCGTGTTCATCGAGTCCCAGGAATTTTCGAGGGTCGTTGACATATGCGTCCCATCCGCTGTGCAGAGCGACGACAGCTCGCTGGGGAATTTGGCCATGCCTCTTCTCCCAGCGCTTCAAGTCGTCGAGCGTGAGTTGGGCGTCCGCGTCGATCGCGGCGCGATCCCGGATATCGATGACGACCAAAGGCCCTACCAGGTTGTCAATTGGAATGCGATCCGCGCTGTCCAGTTCCGTGCAGTGCAGCGGCGCGTCCAAATGTGTTCCGATATGCTCATTCAAATGCCAGCGCAGGATGTTCCACTTTTCCTTGCCGAGTTTACTGACCTGTTCAAGCGCGAGCGGTTCTTTCCAGGGTGTTGGGAACGCGGGACTCAGTGTGTGGGTCAGGTCCAATACGCGTTCAAATGAGTAATGCTGGCTCGCATCGCGTTGCGCTCCGTAACAACCTAGCGCCGTACTGCCGGCGGCCATGGCTAGCGACCGAAACATCGCGCGTCGGGAAAGCGTTTCGCCCAGTTTCAACGTGCAAAGAGGCAAGCACATTCGATTAATCCCGGCGAATATCTGTTCTCATGCGGGTGGCGGGGCTGGGTTAGTTTTTCACGGCCCGTGCTATTTGTTTTAGCTGTTCCAATCCAAAAGGTTTTAGTAATCCGGTGGCGGGATTGAAAGGCCAATCCAGCGTGCAAATACCACCTTCCCGGTTGCAGGTGCGGATCCACTCGGCGAGTTCGTCATCGGTGAATTGGTTGGCATTACCCTGGCCGTGATAGACGTTGCCGCAATAGATCTTCCCATGCCATACGATTCCGTTCTGTGCCGGTACTTTCGCGGGAGTGAGCCGTGGCAGATCCTGTTTATTCCAGGTATCGCCTCCGGTGAAGCTGTCCACACCGGGAGAAACACAAGCCTGTTCATTGCCCCCAAAGCTGAAGGCGATGGCCGCATTGGGGTTTGGCCCTCGAACAATGCGTTCGATCGTTTGCCAATTATTCGAATCGCCCGAGTAGGTGTTCAGCTCGACACCATCAAACCACCACCCAGCGATTTTATCCCTATAGCGATCAGCGTATTCCCTTAGTACTTCAAGTCTGCGCTGACGACATTCCGGCGGGGGCGGTTGCCGGTTGTTAAACGTTCCGCGACCGCCGCCGACCTCCAGCAGCCCAGCAGCAACCTTCGGCTCCTTCATGTAACCGTTTAAGCCGGCAAAATACACAATGAGCCTGATGCCCTTTGCATGTAAGGCTTCGGCAACATCCAGGATCAGGTCGCGGCCCGAGCATTTTTCACCCGGAGCATACCCAGTGAATTGGCTGAACGCTTGGTTTGGCGCGCAGGGCCAGGCGAAATAATGATCATCCAAACAGAAGATCACCCAACCGACCTTACCCTCCGCCATTTGTTCAGCGAAGCGTGCGGCATCGAAACCATCCACCAAGCGGTTCCACCCCTCCGGTGTCATTTGTTTCGGTTCCGGGAACTGCGGGTTGGTTTTGATCGAATAGCCTAGCAAGATCCGGTACTGGTAATGCATGAAGACCCCGTATTTGCCCTCGATCATCCAGTGCGTATCGGGGGCGCCAGCAAAGGTTCTTGCGCCAAGCGAGATGAAAAGCACCGCAAACACCCAAAGTTCCTGGACCTCTCGCTGACTGCAAAGAGGGAAATTCTGTCGGTGTTCAGATTTTAAAGGCACCTGCGCCAGTTTGCCCGCGCCTCGGCTCGGGGGCAAGGACCACTGCCACTCGAGTGTCTTGTCGCAGCAACGGCTTAGCGCTGAGACTCCTCCCTCTCCTCCTCGGGCCTTCGCCGCGCCGAAGCGCCTCCCGCCGCGCAGGCGGGAGGAAAAGGCTGGGGAGAGGAGGCACTCTAGCGCTTCTTCTGGCGCCTGGGCCGGAACAGGTCCATTTGTGGTTCCTTTAAGAATTCGTAGTTCTTCAAGAGCCGAATGAGTTGGAGCAAATCGGATTTCTGGTAATTGCGATTCGGTTCAACCAGATTGACCAGGCAGGCGAGCATGGTGGGAAAGGATATCGCCGCATCCAGGCCTTTGGAACGCAAGACCCCAATGCTTTGCTCGCGGGCTTGCGACTCTTTCGGGAGATCAGGGACAGCCAAAATCTTGAGCAAAGTTCCCCCCTTACCAAGCCCGGCGGCGGCTTGTTGGAACGATTTCTTTTCCAGGAACCGGAAGAAATCGGGTTTATGCGTCATGAAGGCCAGCGTGAACACGTCGGTATGCCAGGCTTTGAGGATCACAATGGCGCGGTCGACAAATTTCAATTCCGGCGTGGCCAGGAGGAACGGCAACTCGGCCGGGCGGGGTTGTGGCTGCGGATTGAGAACGAGGAAATCGATGTCGTCGTCTTCACGCACCGCCGGAGCGACATGTTTGCGGAATTGGCGGACCAGAAAGCCATTCAGCTCGAAGAACTCACGAACTATCGATTCGTTAACTCCGGCCATGAAGCGCGTGATGGTTGCGGCCGGCTTTGTGAGCGGGTTTACCGTCCATCGTCGCCAGGACTTCTTCTAACATTGGCGCCGGGACGGACCGGCCAAATTCCACCTCTCCGAGACGGCGAGCGAGGACAAATCTCAGCTGGCCGTCGGCCACCTTTTTGTCAAGCTGGATGGCACTGAGCAGGCGCGTGCATTGAGCGTGATTCAATTTTACCTGCGTCGGCAGCCCGGCCTGGCGGAATAGTCGCGAAATGCGTTCGTTTTCTTCCAGCGAAAGGCCCATGAGCTTGCTGGAAAGCATCGCAGCGGCGACCTGCCCGATGGAGATGGCTTCACCATGCAGGTATTTGCCGTAGTGTGAAATGGCCTCGAGGCCATGGCCGATGGTATGCCCAAAGTTCAGGATGGCCCGCAGGCCGCTTTCGGTTTCGTCCTTTCCGACGATCTCCGCTTTGATTTGACAGCAGCGGGCGATAACCTCTTTCAGAGTCTGTGGATCCCGTTTCAGCACGGACGGCAGGTGGCGCTCCAGTCCAGCGAATAGCGCCGCGTCATAGATGATCCCGTACTTAATCACCTCCGCCAGGCCGGATCGGTATTCCCGTTCGGGCAGCGACCGCAGGGTATCTAAATCGCAAATGACCAGGCGCGGCTGGTAAAAGGCGCCCACAAGGTTTTTACCCGCCTTTAAATTCACGCCGACCTTGCCGCCTACCGAGCTGTCTACTTGCGCCAGCAGGGTCGTTGGGATTTGGACAAAAGCCACACCGCGCAAATAGGTGGCCGCCACAAAACCCGCCAGATCCCCCACCACCCCTCCTCCCAGCGCGACAATGAAAGATTTGCGTTCGAGACGGTGCGTCGCCAGTTGATCATAACAGGCGGCGACCGTCTTGAGGCTCTTGGCGGTTTC
Source organism: Verrucomicrobiia bacterium (assembly GCA_035651635.1). GTDB lineage: Bacteria > Verrucomicrobiota > Verrucomicrobiia > Limisphaerales > UBA8199 > JANXQE01. The sequence continues at coordinate 63,796 of DASRFK010000020.1, forward strand.
CCCGGCGGGAACGGTAATCAGCCTCGTTTCGAAACCAGCGTCGTTGAGGCTCCGGCAGACACGGGTTCCGTAATAGGGAGCGACGTTTGTGTCCGAAATGACCGCGCAATGATGTCCCAGCTTGAGTCGGCCGCAGGCTTTGCCTAATCCAGCCAACAAACCGCTCCCAATCTGGATGTCATAGCTGCGGAGCCCGAGCGGTACGTTGACTGTGCGCACGGGGTGAAGAATGGCGGGTTGCCTGGGAGGTGTCAAAGTTTTGAAAGATTCTGCTTTTGCCCTAAAGCGGCCCCTTTATGCTGCGCGCGTGAACGCAGTAGCCCTCATTACGGGCGCTTCCCGAGGCATTGGACGCGGCATTGCCCTGGAGTTGGCGCGCCTGGGTTGTGACTTGATCATTAATTACGTTCGCAATTCAGCGGCGGCTGCACAATGCGTGACGGACTGTTCCCAGGCGGCTGAGGCTGGCGGACATACGATTCGGGCCGAGGTTTGCCAGGCAGACATTGCGCAAGATCAGGATCGGAAACGCTTAATCGACTTCGCCAAAACGCGATTCGGCCGGCTGGATGTGCTCGTCAACAATGCCGGGGTCGCCCCCGAGACGCGGGCTGATATCCTGGATACCAGCGAAGACAGTTTTGATCGGGTCTTCAGCACGAATGCCAAAGGCCCCTATTTTCTGACCCAATTAGCCGCGCGATTCATGCTCGAGCCGAACGGCGAAGTCACGCCTGCTCCGTGGGGGCGCAAAATCATTATGATTTCATCGATTAGCGCTTATGCCGCTTCGATTAATCGGGGTGAGTACTGCGTTGCCAAGGCAGCGCTGTCGATGGTGACGGCTCTGTTTGCCGCGCGCCTGGCTGGGCAGGGCATAAACGTTTACGAAATCAGGCCTGGGATTATTGCCACCGACATGACCGGACCAGTAACGGAAAAGTACGACCGGTTGATTGCGGAGGGGCTCACTCCGATCCAGCGCTGGGGCACTCCGGCCGATGTCGGACAGGCGGTCGCGGCCCTCGTGCAGGACCGATTGCCTTTCAGCACTGGCCAAATCATCGATGTGGATGGCGGATTCCATCTCCGCAGATTATGACGGCAATGCTCGAACATGGCCCTTAAGATTGATTACGATCTAACCCCCAAAAAGCTGCAACCCGCCCTGGAGCGGGTCTTCGCGATTTCCGCGGGCAAGATCCTCGCGCTGGAGAAAACCTGGAACCCGGCGCAAGGCACGCCGGTTTTCACGGTCAAAGGCCGGTATACTTCCCGGGGGTGGACGGAATGGACGCAGGGTTTTCAGTTTGGCTCGGCCCTGTTGCAGTTCGATGCGACCGGCGAGGAACGCTTTCTGGAGCTTGGCCGGCGCAGGACAGTCGAAAGAATGGCCCCTCATTTGTCGAACGTCGGCGTCCATGATCACGGATTCAATAACATCTCCACGTACGGCAATTTGTGGCGGCTGGTCCGCGAGCAGAAAATAGAAGCCAGCCGGAGCGAAAGGGAGTTTTACGAGCTCGCCCTCAAAGTCTCGGGCGCAATTCAGGCAGCGCGCTGGACCGGAACTGCCGACGGGCAGGGCTACATTTATTCGTTCAACGGTCCGCATTCGCTGTTTGTGGATACGATGCGCTCGTTGCGCTCACTAGCCGTCGCGCATCAACTCGGGCAAGTCCTGATGGGCGAACGCGATGAGCGGATCTCACTTTTGCAACGCCTGCTCGAGCACGCCGAATTGACCGCCCGCTATAATGTCTTCTTCGGCCAAAACCGCGACCGCTATGATGTCCGCGGACGGACGGCGCACGAAGCCATTTTCAATCTCAACGACGGTTGCTTTCGCTGCTGCAATACACAACAAGGGTATTCGCCGTTCAGCACCTGGACGCGGGGGCTGGCCTGGGCACTGCTGGGCTTTGCCGAAGAGTTGGAGTTTCTCAATGTCCTCCAGGCGGCAGGACAGTTGGAATCGGTTCCCACCTTTTTCGCCGAGGCTGCACTGGCTACGGCTGATTTCTATCTTCAACACGTCTGCACTGATGGCATCCCCATGTGGGATACCGGCGCGCCGGGACTGTCCCGCCTTGAGGAATACTTGGAGGAGCCGGCCGATCCGTTTAACCAGTATGAACCCGTTGACAGTTCCGCGGCGGTGATTGCGGCCCAAGGTTTATTGCGCCTGGGCCGCTATTTGACCGGCAAGTCTCGGGCAAAAAAAGGGCGACCGTATTGGCAAGCAGGTCTGACGCTTGCGCGGACACTCTTCGCCGAACCGTACTTATCGATCGACCCGAAACATCAAGGCCTGCTGCTGCACTCCGTATATCATTGGCCAAACGGTTGGGATCATGTGGCCAAAGGCCAAAGCGTGCCCAATGGCGAGAGCTCGTTGTGGGGAGATTACCACGCGCGGGAGCTGGCGCTGCTATTGTTGCGCGAAGCACGCGGTGAACCGTACCTTCGATTCTTTTCAGAAGTTCTGCACGAACCGAAGGGTCGAGCTCGGGCGAGGCTCTGATCTTTTCCGGTGTCTCACCGGCGTTCCGCCAGCGAATGCCTTCCCAGCCTTGGGAACCGGGCTCAGTTCATCACCCAGAGGATCAGCCCGAGGCAGCCGCAGACGACCAGTCCCAAAAACACCGAGAGCAGCAGAAAACGCAGATTGGTTCGACGTCGGGACGAACGGACTCCGGGGAAGAGGAGTTTGCCTGCTCGATTGAAGGCCGAGCTACTGGAGCGATGAGGGCTCATAGTGGCAACAGCAGAATCTTATGCCCGCGGGCTGGCGTTGGGCAATTCCGTATTGATACGGAGTCCGGACCGGGATGGCGCCCCGCGCCGTGTGCAGTAGCGCAGCCTTTGAGCCAGGCTCGAAGGCACGCCCTTCACGGTTCGTTGCGCAATTCGCGGACAAGCTGGTTTGGATCGATGCCTTCGTTTTTGCGCTCAGGGCGGACGATGAGTCGGTGAGCCAATACGACTTCCAACAGCTCATCGATCTGGGCGGCGGTGACGGAAGGCTGGCCGCCAATGGCGGCAATAGCCTGGCCGGCGCGGAACAGGCCGAGGGAACCGCGCGGGCTGGCGCCGAGCAACAGGGCAGGGTGCTCGCGGGTTTGGCGCACCCGCTTGAGGATATGGTCGCAAACACCCGAACCCACTTCCACCGCGCGGACCGCTTCCTGACATTTGAGGATCATGTCGGGGGTAGTGACTGGCTTGAGGCTCTCGATGGGGTGAGCCAATTGGAAGCGTTCGCACATCTTTTTTTCGTCCTGGAGCGACGGGTAGCCCAAGCTGATGCGCATGAGAAAGCGGTCGACCTGCGCTTCGGGCAAACTGAAAGTGCCTTCGTGTTCGATTGGGTTTTGCGTGGCGATGACCATAAAGGGCCGCTCCATGCGATAGGTGACGCGCTCGACCGAGATCAGCCCTTCGCCCATGGCTTCAAGCATGGCCGCTTGCGTGCGTGGACTGGCCCGGTTGATTTCGTCGACCAGCACCACCTGCGAGAAGAGCGGCCCGAACTTGTACTGCGTCTGGCCTGTTTCCTTGATGAGAAACGGCTCGCCCAGAACATCCGCCGGCGACAGGTCCGGAGTGCATTGGATGCGATTGAAGGAACCACCCACACTCTGGGCAATCGCCCGGGCCAGCATGGTCTTGGCGACGCCGGGCACGTCCTGGATCAAAAGGTGACCTTCTGCCAACAAGGTGGCCAGCGCCAACGTCACTTGCTCGTGCTTGCCCACAATGACTTTTTCGACGTTGCGCATTAACTGATCGGCGATTGCCGCCACCTCGACCACCGAAAGAGGCTTTGATTGCGGAATGGGACTGATGGCCAGCTTCTTGCCTTCCGTCTTAGGTAAATCGGTTATGACGAGTTTCATGTGTCGTTATGCGCAGGGATGTTTGTTCCTGGCCTGCCGCCTTAATACTTTGACAGCCGGAACAAAACTCTGTCACGAATCTTTTCTATGCGCCGCGTGAAGGTCAATCTGCGCAGGCAAAACCTCAGCCGCTAGCTAAAACAATCAACCCTTGGAGCCGACACCGGACGCTTGGGCCCCCCGGCCGATTTCATGGAGAGCCCCTATTCGATTTCTCGCATGCTTGGGACCTTGAACCCGCCTCAGGACCAGGCGCGCCAGCGCTTTGGAGTGCGGCGCTCTGCGCCGCTTTTGGAACCGAACGACGGGCGCTGCGAGAGAGAATCTCACATCTCGACCCTTCTTAGCTCCAAAGCGCCGCACAGCGGCGCACTCCAAAACCTTCGGAATCTGTCAAGGTTCATGGAGAGCTCCGACGGAGCTTGCATTCCTGCTGCCAAAGAAAGGACCGATGACCCGTCCATGACGCCGTCGAGCGGGCGACGCGGCTGAGCCGCCTGGCTTCGAACTGGCCGGCCCTACTCCGCAGGAGAGACTCCTTCGCTTTGCATAGGCTAGGGACTATGAATCTAATCGTGCCCAAACTCGCGCCAGCGCCTTGGAGTGCGGCGCTCTGCGCCGCTTTTGGAACCGAACGACGGGCGGCCGCGAGAGAACCTCGATCATTTCGAGCCTTCTTAGTCCCAAAAGCGCCGCACAGCGGCGCACTCCAAAACCTTCGGGGCCCTTACGGTTCAGTGTGCCGGCGCTCCAATCCCTCCATTGATGGTTGCCGCTCTGCGGACATTGGCTCAGCGTTTGCTTAAGGGAATCCCGAATTGGTCGACCAGGCTATTGCGCGGCAACTGGGGACGGACCGGCGACATAACTGATGAAAAAGTGGACACTTGCCTCCGCGCTCGGCTGCATTTTACCCCTAAACTCCATTATCGGATTTGCGCAGGAATTGGGGCCACCGCCGATGGCCGATTCCAATGACCTTGGGTCTGCCACGGGTCCCGCGGCGGAGTTAGTGGCGGTGAACTTAAACGACCGCACCGCCGTGGTGCAGCTTTACCAGGCCACCTACCTCGCCTCCCAAGGCGTCGCTTCGGGCTGGAACGGCAATCGCGGTACCTGCACCGCCGGGTCCACCAGCCAGGCTTACGCCGATGCCACTATCCTCCGGGTAAATTACTATCGGGCTATGGCCGGACTGCCTGGCGACGTGGTGCTGAGCAACGCGTGGAACGCGAAGGCCCAGCAGGCCGCCCTCATGATGAGCGCGCAGGGTTCGCTTTCCCACAGCCCGGATACGAACTGGTCTTGCTATACTGCGGGCGGGGCTGAAGCAGCCGGCAAATCCAACCTCGCCTTGGGTGCCGACGCGGCGGCCGCAATTGACCTATATATGGATGATCCCGGCTCGGGCGGAAACGCCGCGGCAGGCCATCGCCGCTGGATTCTTTATCCCCCGACCAAAATTATGGGCACCGGCAGTATACCGTCGAGCGGAGGCTGGGCCGCCAACGACCTGTGGGTTATCGGAGGCAGTGGCTCTCGACCGAGCCAGCCCGCATGGGTCGCCTGGCCGCCGCCAACATTCGTGCCCTGGCAAATCATGCCCCGCTCGTCCAGCCGGTGGTCTTTTTCTTTTCCTGGGGCGAGCTTTACCGGGACAGCGGTGTTCATGCGACAAAATAGAACCAACGTCCCGTTAAGCCTGGAGGCCCAGGCCCAGGGATACGGCGATAATACCATCGTTTGGGTCCCACAAGGAATTCCCACCACCGCTCCTTCCGCCGATTCCGTGTATAGCGTGACAGTGAGCAACGTTCTGGTGAGCGGTCAATCCCGCGCATTCACCTACAATGTGACGATTATTGACCCGGACATTCCGGCGCTTTCGATTCGTGTTGCGTCCAGCAATATGATGGCGATTACCTGGCCGTCATCCAGCGCCGGCTACTCGCTGCAGCAGCGAGCTTCGGCCGCCGGAAGCGCTGCCTGGACCAACGTCAGCGTCACTCCGCAGCTCATCAGTAACAACTATGCAGCCAGTATTTCCATCAGCTCCGGACAACGTTATTATCGACTGACAAAACCCTGAACTATGGCTAAGATAGCGAGCAATTGGGCATTGGCTCTCACTCGCGAGAACGAGGTTCTCGTCCATATTGGGCCAGCCCTGATGAACTTATGAATGCTAACCAAAAACCGCCAACCGTGATTAAATCACTCTGCCAAGTTGCCTCTTTGAGAGGCATCGCCTTGTGCATCGCATTGGTCGTTGCGCCGGCGCTGGCCATCCGTGCAGCGGAGGATCCCGCTGTGCAAAAACTCTTAGACGAGGCGCGAGCAAAACAGGTCCGCGCCCAGGAACTGCGTGCCGCCGCGGCCAGCGTGCTGCAGAAAGCCGCGGATGACCAGATGGAGGCAGGAGTCCAAGAGCGGGATGCCAAAATCCTGACCGCCCAAGCCATGAAACTGATGAGCGCTGACGCCAACAAACAGCGAGCTTTCAAACTGAGGCTTGAGGCGCGCAAGCTTTGGTCGGATTCCCATCAGCACTTAATCATGGCTCGCAACGCCGAGCAAAGGTCAGCCCAACTAACCCGGAATGCCGAGGAATTAAGGAAAGCGGCCGAGCAGCTCAAGGACCAGCCGTCAGTCGCGAGTACTTTGGAAAACGAAGCTAGGGAAGATACAACCCAGTCCCAAAACGAGTCCCAGGCTGCGAGCTCCGACAAGTTTTCGGCGCAGGCGCTCGAAGCACGCGCCAAGAACGCCTGGGCCGAAGCCGAGAAACTGGATCCTGAAACTCTGAAACGAGTCGCCCCAAGCACCCCTACACCCCAATTGGTTCAGCCGCGGCAGGTAAAATGATGGGTCAATCGGCGGGCGCCTAAGAGCGTGTTTTAAAACATCGGCTTGGGCTGGGCACCAGGGTTTGGAGTCCCGCCTTCAGGCGGTTTTGGCGCCGGGCCACCTAAAGGCGAGATTCCAAACTGAATTGTAAAACACGCTCTTAGATTGGGGCCTCGGGAAGATAACCGGCAAACCACAAAAGGCACATGAGTTCGATGGAACCCCCAATAGCCCAATCTAGTTTTGCGCCTCTTGTGCCTTTTCGCGGCCGTCTGATTGCATCTCCCCTTAGTGCCTTTTTGCGGCGCTTCGGTTCGGCCTTGGTACTAAGCAGTCTGGCTATTGTGTTCTCGGCAGAAGTCAGCGGCCTGCCGGCGGCGCAACCCGCGGCCGAGGATAGCTGGTTGCGGTTCGAGCCGACGGCCGACCCGTTCACAAACAGCGCCATAGACCTGCGATTTCTGAACGAACGATTTGCGGGCGAACACGGATTCATTGCCGCTCAAGGCGGTCACTTCGTTTACAGCGGCAACGGACAGCCGGTGCGCTTTTGGGCCGTCAACGGCCCGCCGCAGGAGGACGGAGACCGCGCGGCCCTGCGCCAAACCGCGCGGTTGCTCGCGAAGTACGGGGTGAATCTGGTCAGGCGCCACGGCGCGGTTTTCGATCACGACGGCGAGTTGGACCCTGCTGCCGTTAAACGCGCGATTGCAATTGTCGAGGCGATGAAGACCGAAGGCATTTATACCCATCTCTCGATCTATTTTCCGCTTTGGTTTAGTCCCCGTCCCGATCATCCGTGGCTCAAGGGTTATGACGGCAAGACTCACCCTTTTGCCGCCTTGATGTTCAATCCCCAATTCCAGGACCACTACCGCGCTTGGTGGAAGGCGCTGCTTACTACGCCAAGCGATGTCACGGGTAAGGCGCTTATCGACGAGCCAGCCCTTTTCGGCCTTGAACTCCAGAACGAGGATTCCTTCTTTTTTTGGACGTTCGACGCGAAAAACATTCCTGAGCCGCAGTTGCAGATTGTGGAGAAAATGTTCGGGGATTGGCTTGCGCATAAGTACGGCTCAATTGAAGGCGCGTTTGCTGCCTGGAAAACTGAAAAGCTCCCCCATGATTCCGTTGCGCAGGGTCGAGTCACTTTCCGTCCCTTATGGAATCTTTTTAGCGACAGATCAGCCCGGGACCAGGACATCGCGGCTTTTCTGTTGGAAACGCAGACGAAGTTCTATCGAGACACAATCGTTTTTCTGCGCCAGCTCGGCTTCAAGGGAGTCATTACCCCGTCGAACTGGGCGACGGCCAGCCCGGAGGTGTTCGGGCCGCTCGAAAAGCTGTCTTACACCGTGGGTGACTTCATCGATCGCCATGGCTATTTCGAGTGCAACCACCAGGGCGATAATGCCGCCTGGTCCATCCGCAACGGACATACCTATTCGGACCGCAGCGCCTTGCGCTTCGACGCGTCGGACCCCGCCAAGCCCAAGCAGTTCGTCAACCCGGTGATGGACCCGCATTACGCCGGCAAACCGTCGATGATCTCAGAAACGACTTTCTGCCGGCCCAATCGATTTCGCTCCGAAGCACCGCTCTATTTCGCCGCGTACGGCGCCCTGCAAGACAGCGATGCCATCGTTCACTTCGCGTTCGACGGCACGCGTTGGAGCGTGAAGCCGGGGTACTGGATGCAGCAGTGGACCCTGATGACGCCGGCGATGATGGGGCAGTTTCCCGCGGCGGCGCTTATTTATCGCCAGGGTTTGGTTTCGGTCGGCCGGGTAATGGCCGAGCTCAAGTTAAACAACAGCGATCTGCTGCACTTGAAAGGAACGCCGCTGCCGCAGGACGCCGCTTTGGACGAGTTGCGCCTGGCCGATGTTCCGAACGGCACGCAAATCGCGCCTGGCCAACGGATCGATCCGCTCGTTCATTATGTCGGTCGCGTGAATGTGAATTTCGTGGATGAACCCGGCGCTACGCGGATGCAGGACTTGGGGCCTTTCGTGAACCACACGGACAAAACGGTGGTGAGCAGCACGGGTGAGCTCAAACTCGATTACGACAAAGGTATTCTCACCTTGAATGCCGCCCGCGCTCAAGGGATCAGTGGCGCCCTGAAGCGAGCCGGAGAGGTCCATTTGAAAGATGTCACGGTGAGCAGCGACATGGACCTGGGTCATATCGTCGCCGTCGCGCTGGATGACAAGCCCCTGGCCACTTCAACGCGCATTCTGCTGCAGGTCATGTCTGAAGAACAGGAAACCGAGCATCAAACCGAAGCCGTGAGCGCCACGGTGAAACGGATCACCCATATTGGAACCGATCCGTGGCAGGTCAAAAACCTGGGTGGAACGGTTCGCTTCAAGCGGGCAGACGCCGGGCATTTGAAAGTCATCGCTTTGGACTTCAACGGTTATCCTGAGAGCATGGCCGGGAACGCGCAGGAACTCAAACTGCAGCCCACGACTCTCTACTACCTCGTTTCGCCTTAACTCTAGAGGGTAGGCGTCCGGCAGGCGAGTTCATCCGAACCGCGCGTTCCGGACTTCGTGAGCGTCGCTCAGGGCGATTGCACCGCGCGATAAAATTGCGCGGGCCGACCCGCCGGATCCAACAGCCTAATCGAAAAGCTCCCAGTGGCGTCAGGCTGGTTCGTTAGGGGCGTCCATTGTCGTAAGTCCGTCGATACCTGGACGGCATAATTTGTGCCGCTGAATCCTTGGATCCTCAGTTGAAGCGGACCATTTGTACCCTGGCTGATTCCAATGGCGAGAGGTGTTTGGACCTGGCTTTGCAACGCGAACGAGTACACTTCCCCGGCGCGGTCGCCGGCCAGGGTGGCTCGGAACGGCGCGCCCACTAGCATCGCCTCGGAATTCAAGCCGACTGCCGACCCGAATTCATCCGAGCTTTGGCCATCTGGAGCCAATAGTTTCTGTCTCAAGGTCCACCCGTTGGTCGTCTGCTGATATACATACGCGGCCCCGGCGTACGAGCCGAGCGTCGGATCGGCCGGGGCGCCAATCAGCACAAGGTCGTTGGCGATGGCGATGCTGGCGCCGAAACTCGAATTGGCCGGCGCATCCGCAGGTCCGAGCACCTGCAATTGTGCCCAATTGGTCCCGGAACGCTCAAACACCAGCACGCTGCTGCCGGCAGAAAGGAACGCCGTGTTCCTGGAAAGCGCTACAGTGGCTCCGAACGAATCCGAGCTCACGGGTGTTGCCGGAGCTAAAATTGCCTGCGGCTGCCAGGTCGTTCCATTCCGCACCCACACATACGCTTTATTCTCGTAAGGAGAACCGGCGACAATCGTATTGTCATCCAGCACCGCTGAGCCGTCGAAAACGCCTGGCAATTTTGCCTGTTGCGTCCAATTGGATCCACTTCCGGTAAAGACGAAGGTCGAGACGCTGTACGCCGGCTGTCCAATGACGGCCGTGTTGCCTTTCAACGAGATCGTCGCCCCAAAAGAACTTCCTCCGCCCGAATTAGTCGCGTCCGAGACCAGTTTGGCGGTCTGGGTCCAGTTCGTGCCACGTCGAACAAACACGTAAACCGCTCCGCTAGCGGTGGGACTGCCTGAATTGTCGGTCCCGGCCATTAGCGTGTCCCCATCAATCGCCACTGACTGTCCAAAAAACCCCCGTCCGGGCGCATCTTTCGGCGTCACTATGGCCTGCTCTACCCAATTGCTCCCGCTCCAGACATAAACATAAACCTGCCCTGCATTAGGTCGTAACGGAGAGTCCACATGCGGGTCGCCCACGACCAACGTGTTGCCGCTAATGGCCAGCGGAGCTCCAAAGTAATGGTAGGAGCCACCATCCGATGCCGCCACCACGCTGATACCGCCGTTGGGCTGGGCCGATTGGCCGGGTACCAATTCTCCTCCCGGAAGCAGCGTGGCGCCATAGGTGCCGGGCGTCAGGCCGGCCGGATCATAAAAAGCGATCTGGCTCAGTTGCGCCATAGACAGTCCGCTTCCGTTCGTTCCAAACAGCAGTCGATGGTTGCCGCCGCCGGTCGGATTACCAGTCCAATTCCGGATCGTCAGGCGCGCGTCAGGTGCCCAGCTCAGCGAGCTGCTGTTTTGGAATTGGATCGTGCTGGGACCAGCGGGAAAATTCAGCACCGAGTTGGTCGTCCCTGACACGTCAAGCTTAAGCTGACCAAATTGGGCGGCGTTGGTGCCCACGTTCAAGGTCGCGCCGGCCAGGGTCAACGTGCCCGACTGTGCCACAGTGCCTCCGGTTTGATCCAACCTGCCCCCGAGAACCTTGAGGTTCTTCACCTCGAGGCGCCCGCCATCCTGACCAAACCCATTGTCCTTCATGATCACGATGTTGGACACCTGCAATAAACCGCCGTGCAAAGAGAAGGTCCCGTTGTTGAAAGTATCGTCGACGAATGTGGTGCCGATCACCAGGTCACCATGGACGAGGTTGCTGCCGCCGGATTGCGAAAAATCGGCGGCAACGCCAATACCGATACCTTCGGTGGATAACACGCCATCGGCTAGCGAGTAACTGGCGGCTTCCGTCGCATTTACAATGTTGTGATAGTAGAACAACGCTCCTTGCACGTTCAACGCGCCGCCGACAAGATTCATTCCGCCCCACTGCTTGAATTGGCTATTGCCTCCTAATCTGGTCCCGCCGGTTGCCAGCACGCCATTGGACAATACAAATGAGCCGCCCCCCGCCGGGAGTTGTCCGGTTTGGCTATTGATGGGCGGGGCGAGCAGGCCTATGGCCAGATCGCTTTGAATATTGGTTCCACCGGTCTGGATGACGGTCCCGTATCGATCCGAATACATCGGGTGCGGCACGCTCATTGGATTATTGGTCAAGGCAATCACCACGCCACCCGATTGCGCGAATGTGCCATTGACCAGCACAGCCGAGCCTCTCTGGATCACTCCGTCTCGCAAATTGAATATTCCTCCCGAATCCACGAATAGCGTGCCGTCCAACTCGCCTCCCTTCAGATCGAAACTCGAGCCGGAGGCTATAACTACTCCCGCCGTCTCGTTGGTGGTTCCAGCTTCCTGCACGAATTTCGATGGAAAGCTCCCGCCAATGCTTTCTGTGCCAGTGCAGAAGAGCGACCCGCCTTGCAGGGCGTAAACACCCGGCCCGGTGCTCCCCAGCAACATCCCGCCCGGTGAATACACTACCGAGGAGACATCCTGGGTAAAGTCGCCGCTGAGGAAGATCTTGTTAGTTACCCAAAGGGACGCATAGTCCATCACGACCGAACAGTTGCTGCCGACGCTGAGCGTCTTTGCCGTCAAGGGGACACTCAAGCCGGAATAATTCAGCAGCAAAACGTTGACCGTGTCCGTTCCCGGCGACGAGACCAATACCGAGTCAACATTAAGCGTCTGCGGAAAGTTCTGAGTCGTTGATGGGCCGATCGCTACTGCCTTCCAACCGGAATTGGTTAACTGAATCGCCTGGCCCGGGCCCGGCAGCTCTCCCAGCGACCAATTCGCGCTTTCCCAAGGCCCGCTCGTTGGGTTGGTCCAGTTATTGGTTTGCGCTGCTACCGTTAAGCTAAGCCAATTCAAAGCAAGACAGAGCCTGGTTATCCACCTCCGGCCATTCTGAGGGCGACCCGCAGATCCGGCATTCATCTCTTTGGAATGTTTCAGCTTTCCGAACAGGTTCCTCCCGGCAAAGCAGTTGCGCACACGCGAATAGCCGCCTTACCAACGTCGGTGGGATCCTCTAATCGAAGATTTTCTGCCGGGTCCTGGCACGCGGCAAACAGGTAAGAAACCCATAACGTCCGCTGGAATACCCCAGTGGCTTTTGGCTCGCAGAGCCTTTCCGAGCCTTTCCGAATCTCAGCTCTCTTCTCCCAATCGGACTCTACACGTATTTCGCCAACTCCGCCTGGCTGGCGGCAAACACCTCTTTGTGAAGAGAATTACCGTGTGCGTCCATGGTGACCACCGCGGGAAATTCGACTACTTCAAACTCCCAGATGGCTTCCGGCGCGCCGAATTTGTCCATCATGTAGACGTTGGGCACACGCTGGATGCACTGAGCCAGCACCTGGGCGGCGCCGCCAATGGCGTGCAGATAAACACAGCCGTACTGCTTGCAGGCCGCAAGGGTCTTGTCGCCCATCCCGCCTTTGCCAATCACACCGCGCAACCCCAAATCGCGGATCACTTGCCACTGGTACGGCTCTTCCCGGATTGAAGTCGTCGGCCCCGCGGCTACGCATTTCCAATTGCCCGCCTCGTCTTTTATCACCACCGGCCCGCAGTGATACAGAATTCCTGCCTGCAAGCTCACGCCCGCGGGCAAGCTGCCGCCGTCATGCAAATACTTGTGCACCGCATCGCGGCCAGTGAACAAGACGCCACTGATTTTGACCTCGTCGCCCACCTTGAGCTTGCGCACGGTGGCTTCGTTTATCGGTGTGGTGAGTTGGATCATGTCTGTCCTCAGTATAGCCATTGCTGGACCGCGCCGTCTGGGTCGAGCTTTATCCCCTGTCGCCGAAACGCCCAGCACATGTAACTGATGCTGACGAAATAAGACGCCGGCAAGCGGTTGAGCACACCAATTTTGGTCCCCAAGAGAGTGGTCTTCCCGCCAAATCCCATCGGTCCGATGCCTAGCTTGTTGGCTGTTTCGACAATGTCTCTTTCCAGTTTATCGAGCTCTGGATTGTGGTTGCGGTCATCAATTTTGCGCAGGAGTTGTTGCTTGGAATGTTCGTAGCCAGTGGCGCGATCGCCGCCGATACAAACGCCCAGGATTCCCGGTCCACAGCCTTTGCCTTGCGCCTGGAGCACGGCGTCCAGGATCGCTTTCCGGCATCCATCCAGGTCTCGATTGGCTTGGAGCTTTTCATTAGGCAATGAATATTGGGCGCCAACATTTTCGCAGCCGCCACCCTTGAGCACCAGGCGCACGGAGATTTCAGAGCTGTTGCGCTGATGAAAATGGACCGTGGGCGAACCAGGCCCCACGTTCGTGCCGTCGTTTTTTCCCGTGATTGGATCGACGGAATTTTGCCTTAGATAACCCTTTTTCGTCGCGAGCTTGACCATTTCACGAGCTGTTTCTTCGAACGCACTTTGGTCGAAGCCAAGGGGACAATCCACGTAGAAAATAATGCTGCCGGTGTCCTGGCAAATCGGCTGGGATTTGTTTTTGGCGAGCGCAATGTTCTGATCGATGATCTTCATCGCGCTTTCGGCGATGGTGCCTTTCTTCTCACGCTCGAGCGAAGCGAGGATCGCCTGGTGCACGTCGTCGGGGATCTCGGTCGAAGTGCGGCGAATCAGTTCCAGAAGCGATTCAGACAGCAAATTCATGCGGGAAAGATCTAATTACTGATGCATCGCAAGTCAATGTTAAGCGCGATTTCTGAAGGGACAGGGAGGTGTCAACCGCGACTGCATGCTAAGGGACGCGAATGGCCTGGCCGCCTAAACAAGGACTCCCCCTCAATCCAATTTGCGCCTGAGCCTGGCTGGCGGATATTGGCTCACTTGCGCTAAGGCCGTGTTTTAAAACCTCGGTTCGGCGTGGGCACCTGGGTTTGGAGTCCCGCCTTCAGGCGGTTTTGGCGCCGGGCCGCCTAAAGGCGGGACTCCAAACCAAATTTTTAAAACACGCTCTAAGAGCACGGAGGCTTATGAAACAGAATTTACGGATGGAACAGGATTCGATGGGCGAAATGCAGGTTCCGGCGACGGCGTATTACGGCGCCCAAACTGCGCGCGCGGTGGAGAATTTTCCGATCAGTCAGTTGCGGGTTCCGCGGCGGTTCATTCGCGCGCTCGGGCTCATTAAAAAGCACGCCGCCGCCACAAATGAAACCCTGGGGTTGCTCTCCAAGCCAATCGCCGACGCGATTCGTCGAGCCGCCGAGGAGGTGATCGCCGGCAAACTCGACGACCAATTCGTGGTGGACATTTTTCAGACCGGATCGGGCACCTCGACCAACATGAACGCCAATGAAGTGATTGCCAATCGCGCCATTGAGATCCTCGGTGGCAAACGAGGCGATAAGTCCGTGCATCCGAACGATCACGTCAACCGCGGCCAATCGAGCAATGACGTGATTCCTACGGCGCTACACCTGGCGGCCTTGGACGGAATCCAAAATGCCTTGGTGCCCGCGCTGAGCGATTTGCGCACGGCTCTGGAAAGAAAGGTGGCGGAATTTGACGATATCCTGAAGATTGGTCGGACGCATTTACAGGATGCCACCCCGATACGACTTGGCCAGGAGTTCAGCGGGTATGCCAGCCAGGTCTCCCACGCGATCGAACGGTTGCGCCAGGCGCAGCCAGCTCTGGGCGAACTCGCGCTAGGTGGAACGGCGGTTGGCACGGGCATCAATACCCATGCGCAGTTCGCCTCGCAAACCATCACCGGGATCGCCGCCGAGACGGGGCTGCAATTAAGCGAGGCGCCAAATCATTTCTCCGCCCAGGGGGCGATTGACGCCTGCGTTCAGGCCAGCGGCGCGCTCAAATCCGTCGCGGTAAGCCTGATCAAAATTGCGAACGACATCCGCTGGTTGGGTTCTGGCCCGCGCTGCGGCTTGGGCGAGCTAAAATTGCCGGCGACGCAGCCGGGTTCCTCGATCATGCCCGGCAAGATCAACCCGGTGATGTGCGAGATGCTCATTCAAGTAGGCGCTCAGGTGATCGGCAATGACGCTACGATTACCTTCAGCGCGACTTTTGGAGCTTTCGAGCTAAACACGATGCTGCCCGTGACCGTCCACAACTTGCTACAGGCTGTCGAGTTGTTGAGCGCCGGCTGTCGGGTTTTTACAGAACGTTGCATCACGGGGCTCGAAGCCGATCGCGCCAAATGCGAATCGAACCTCGAACAAAGCCTGGCCGTGTGTACCGCCTTGGCCCCCGTGATCGGCTATGACCAAGCCGCTCAAATCGCCAAACGCGCTTACGAATCGGGCCGCACTGTGAGGGAGGTCGCGCTCGAATCGGCGGGCCTGGATCGGCAAACGCTCGATCGGCTGCTGGACCCCAGGAGCCAGACGGAACCGGATCGCGCAGGGACCAAGTGAGATCAACCGAGGTTCAGCCGGCGTTTTGCCCTTCCCGGAGGGGCGTCCGGCGGAGTTCCCACCACGGCCAAATGTGCGCGACTGACTCCTTCCTCAAAGCCGAGGAGGCTCCCAGACTCGACCTGGGTTTGCCGGTCCGTTGAATTTGGGGACATGGCCCTATATCTCGCCGCCGAGCGTTCCTCCAGCTTTTTGGGCAGGAGGAAAAATGATTCCAAAACACAGAATAATCGTCTGCATTTCCGGTGCGGTTCTTTTAACTATTGCCACAGCTAACGCGCAGCACGCCTGGGACGATCCCAACGGCTGGTGGAGCGGTCACTTCACCTCCGGCAAGAACAACGCCCAGTTGTACAATGCCCAAGAGGTTTCTTTGGATTTGTTCGCCAGTTATATGAACCCCGAAAGACGGTTCGGCGATCTCTTCGAAACGAATATCCGCAATGGCTTCTGGGGGGGCGGCGCCGGTGCGAATTATTTTTTCACACGCGAGCTGGGTTTGGGCGCTGACTTCAACATCTCCAGCAAACCGGATGATTTGAATCTCGTGGACCAGGTGACCGGGAATTTCATCGCCCGGCTGCCGCTCGGCAACAGTGGTTTGGCCCCGTACCTCATCGGCAGCGGTGGCCGCGAGATGAGTCCGCGCTGGGGCTGGCTTTACGGTGGCGGTGTCGGGCTCGAAATGCGATTGAACCCCACGACCGGAATTTTCTCCGATGCGCGATTCTTGTGGTCGGATCGGTCCACCGCCGACGATCGGTTAGTGATTCGTGCCGGTGTGCGCTTGACCTTCTGAGCGTCTCAATCCACCTGGGCGACCATGTAGAATCGTTGGCCGGCTCCGGCGGAGTTGTCGACCCAGGAACTGGTCGTATCGGTGGCAGTGACCTGGCCCAGGGGGATCCAGACCGGGTCACTGAGATTGTTCTTGTAGGCGACATGGTACAGTTTGCTGGCGCTGCTAGACCAGGTGAGGATGGCGCCATTGGTGGAGAAGCGCAGCTGGGTGGGGACGGCGTTGCCTGCGACGGTGACATCGACCGTGGCCGGAGCGCCCAGAGAATAGGCCGAGTTTGGCTGGAGGGCGAAGTGAATGGAGAGGGGTCCCACGATATTGCTTGACGCAAGCGGCACCACCGTCAGATCCACTGATGCCGACCCAGCGGGGATACTCACGGAGTTTCCCCCGGCGGTCGGCGACAATTGGAAATCCTGTCCGTTGACCGCGGTTCCGGCGATTGAATAGGTTACGGTCAGGGGTGATTGAGTATCTCCCGCGCGGCTGAAGGTGACGACGGTGGGGCTGCCGCTGATGCGCGAAACCACTGAACTCGTGGTTTTGAGGGTCACGGTCGAAGAGGTAGTGCCGCCCGAAGCTGTGATGAGGCCAGTAGCATCCCAGGTAGCCGATCCACCATAAAGCGAAAAACCCATCCCGCTGACCGTGCTGCCTTCGAGGTTAACCGTGCTGGCGGGAATTTTCAGTTGGTACCATCGTCCGGCGGGGGGCAGCGCTCCCAAATAGCGGCGCGTAGCGGTGCCATTGACACCATCACTCAAGTTGTTAGCGCCCCAATAGGCGCGGTGATTCCAAGTGCCATCGTACCATTGCAGCATGATTTCAGAAGGCATGTTGGCCGGGTCCAGGTAAACGTAGGCGTAGAGCACGTCCCCGGTGCCGATGGTCAAGGTGCCAGTGGCGTTGGCGAAATAATGCTGATGCGCGCCGGCCACGGCCACCGACTGATGTTCGAGGGACCCGGAGAACGGAGCTGGGCTGGAGCTGACCCAATTCCACGAGTCGCCGCCATCGGCGCCGGCCACCGCTCCCGCGGGTAGCGAATCGTCGAACCAGACAACGTTGGGAGAATTGGCGTTGAAACTGGCCTTGGCAAAAATTCGCCGGCCATCGGGCATCTGCGCCTCCGCTTCGACCCACTGCACACCATTGTTTTTAGGCGAGTAGGTAAAGGTAGCGCCGAAGGCCGGCTCCTGATCGCGCGCTTCCCAGGTAATCCGCGCGGGAGTCAGATCCAGGCCGGGAACGCTGAGAGACAGGGTAACTGGCTGGCCGACCGGAACGGTGCCGGTTGGGACGCTAATTTGCGCATTGGCCGGGGCCTGCCAGGGTTGGGTTTTATATGCGGTCTGGGCTGCCAGGAAAGCAAGAGTTCCGATGCTGCGAGCCTGGTTGAGCACAACCATTTCGGTGCTCACGTTCCAGCTGTCGCCCCAGCGATCATAGAATGGATAGGGAGAAGACGTTGCGCCATCGGAAGGGAAGCACAAGGCTTCAAGTTCACCGGCATAATCCCAGAGATACCCGAACTCCCCGCCAATGTTGCCCACCGGAATACCGGAAGGCGGCAGAACCCGGGTGTCATTTAATGCCCATTGGCTGACAATGTCACGCTGCCGTTTCCAGCCCAGGCCGGTGACATAGGACAAGTTGAGCGGATTGCAGCCGCCCTCGTAATTCATATTGGCCAGCAAGGCGGTCATGTATTGGGCTTTGGGATTGAGCTGATAGGCGACCGCCAGGTCAAAGGCCTGGTCAGTCGAGAAATACCAGCCGGCGCCCTCGACGGCTTTGGTATTGATTGCGAAACTGGTGCCATAAGCATTCTGCTGCGAGAAGCTCATCGTATCGTCCCCGGCGGCCGAGATCTGGGTCTGGCATTTGCTTAAGAAGGTCGAGTCAAGCTGGCTGGCAGTGACGCGCCCGCTCTGAACGGCAAAGGCGTAGCTGCGAATCGCATGACCATAGCACTCGGACATATGCCACCAGCCCCAACGCCACGTGGCCGGATCAGCGGGATCGAACCAGGAGAGCAGCAGTTGGTGGATCGAGCTGTCGCCCGTCGCCAGGTACATCTGGCAAGCGGCCCACGCCAGCTCGTCGCTGTCGGCGAAGTTGTCCCCGTAATGGGTGATCTTCTGATACGCTCCGTTTTTTCCGTACTTATTGATGGCGCTGGTGAGGAACTGCCATCCCAGTTTTGCTTTGGCCAGGTAACTGGCGGCCGCCGCGGGATAAGTCTGCTTGAAGAGTGGCGAGGTCGCGCATTGGGCCAGCGCCGCCACAGAGGCGGCGGTGACTGAGGTCGTCTTGGGCCACACTACCTGAGGGTCGCCGTGATCCGGAGTGACGTTACCCTCGTACTCGCGGGTCTCGGGATAAACGAGGAAGTAAAACCCGCCATCGCTGTCCTGCATTTTGGCGATAAAATCTGCTTCCCACTTGGCTTCCTGCATGACATCGCTGATACCGTCGCCACTTTCCGGGATCCCGAGATTATCCAGGGCTGCCACCCCGGGCAGAGAATCCACGGCGAACATCAGGTAAGCCACCAGGCTGGCGCTATTGATGGTGTACTTGCTGTAGTCGCCCGCGTCATGATGACCGCCCGCGACATCCACCGGGCCTTGGTTGACGAAGGGAAACAGTTGGGCCGCGGGGCTGGTCAGGGCCGGGGCACCCTGCGGCGGATTATTCGCATTGAGAGTGTTGGCATAACCCGCAATCGTGGTCCAAGTGAAGGGATCACTTGCCGCTGAAGCGGGCACTTTGGCGGGGGCCGAGTGACAGATATCATGGGTGAATCGGGTATAAGGCATCGCGGTGTCGGTCCCGCAACGCTGATGGTACAGGCCCAAGGCGTAGGCTCGCGCAAAATCGATCGCCACTCCCTCGTGGATCAGGAAAGGCAGGGAGGCACCCAGGCCCGGCACCACCAACCGATATTGCCCCGGGGCAGTGAAGCTGGTGAAGTCGGCCTGGTACACCTTCTGGTAAGGCGCCGGCGTATAGGTATAGCCGGAATCCAGGCGTTGCGACAGCGTGCCCTGGTACACCTGTGCGCCAGTATTGGCGTCGACGAGCTTGAATCCAGCGGAAGCGGGGATGCCCACCTCGCCGAGACTGCCTGCGTAATAGCCGACCATGGCGATTTTGCTATAGCCAGGCATATAGCCTTCCTGGTTGACGTGGATGGCGGGGCTATAGCGCAGCGGATCGACTTTCGAGACGAACTGCATGCTCGAACTCCAAAGTGTTCCGTCCGGATTCACCACCTGAATGGTTTGGTTATCCGAAATCGGTCCGCTCAGTTGCAAATACAGGGAGTTTTCAATTCGCAGGTCGTAACCACTCATTGGAGCATAAAGCGGGCGCCGCTTGAAACCGACGCTGGCCACGCTGACACTCTGTCCGTCTGCGGTTACCTGGAAAGCGGCGGTCGAGGGCAAGCTCGGCTGTGAATTTGCATCCACAAAATTCCATTGCGTGACGGCGGCCGGGTCCGGTTGCTTGGTGGTGATGAGCTTCAATTCCAGCAGGGTAGGGCTAAGCACATGCAGCGAGTTAGCGCCCACGGGCGGCACCTGCAGAGTGAGATAATCCGCCACGCTGCTGCCCGCAATGGAATTGGTAACCGCAATGGGCAAATTGGTGCTGCCGCTGCCTGAGTCGGTTCCGCCGGTAGCGGTTCCGCCGGTCGTGACATTGGTGGCGCCGCCGGTTGTCCCGCCACCGCCCGTGTTGGTGTTGCCGGTTCCACCCGTCGTGGCGGTCGTGCCGCCCGAGCCAGTGCCGGTGCCTGTGCCCGGCGCCGGTACGGTATTGCCGGCGCCGATCTTGCCAACGTAGTCCCAGGTGGCGGCGCCATCGACCTGGCTAAAAGAGATGCCCGTGACGGTGCTGCCCTCGAGACCGACGAGGCTGGCCGGCACTTGCAACAAGGTCCATCTTCCGGTGGCGGGCAATCCGCCCATGTTAATGCGTGATTCAGTTCCCAAGGTCCCATAGGTAACGGTATTGGCGCCCCAGAAGGCACGGTGCTCCCAGGTGCCGTCGTTCCACTGGAGCATGATCTCGCTCGGAGGATTGGCCGGATCCAGGTAAACCGCGGCAAACAGGGTGTCCCCAATGCTGACGGGCCACGGCTGCGTAGCGGAGGTAAAGTAATGCTGATGCAAACCAGCAGCCACCGTGGATTGATTGGCCAGGGTACCCGAATACGGCGCCGGGTTGGCACTCACCCAATTCCAACTGTCACCCCCATCGGCACCCGCGACGGCGCCAGCGGGCAGCGCGTCTTCGATCCACAGGGTCGCGTTGTTCGGGCTCGAGCCAGGCGAATTCGTCGTGGTGGTGGTGGTGCCGGAACCGCTGCTCGCAGGTGGTTGACTGACGCTGCCACCGACAGCGATTTTGCCGGCGTAATCCCAAGTAGCCCCACCGTCGACCTGACTGAAGGACATTCCGCTAACTAACTTGCCTTCCAGGCCGACCTGGCTGGCAGGCACCTGCAGGAGGATCCACTGGCCGGTCACCGGCAAAGCGCCCATGCTGAATTGAGATGCCGTGCCGAGTGTGCCGTAATTGATGTTGTTGGCGCCCCAAAATGCGCGGTGATCCCAGGAACTGCCATCGTTCCACTGGAGCATGATCTCGCTTGGCGGATTGGCCGGGTCGAGATAAACGGCCGCGAACAGGGTATCGCCGCCATTAATCTGCAGGCCTTGAGCGGCGGAGGTGAAATAATGCTGATGCAATCCGGCTGCAACTGTCGATTGATTGGCCAGGGCTCCTGCATAGGGAGCTGGATTGGCGCTGACCCAATTCCAGGCATCGCCGCCGTCCGTTCCAGCAATCGCGCCGGCCGGCAACGAGTCATCGACCCAGACGGTGCCGTTCACCAGAGCTTGGGGCGAACCACGGGTCGGCACCGCGGTGGCGTTGGTGCCGCTCGCAGAAGTCCCGCTGGTCTGGGTTCCGATCCCGCCGGCAGGCGGCGCCGAAGCCATGAGAGGCGCCAGGAAAGTGCCGACGCTTGGGTTGTAGTAGGAGCCGCTGGAAGAAGTCTGCAGGCTGACCGCCCGGACCATATAATTGGAACCCCCAACGCCGCTCTCGTCGTTGAATTTGGTGGTGGAAATCGGAGCGGTGGTTAGCCGAGAGAAAGTGCCATCATTGTTGGCGCGATAAACATGGTAGCCGACGACTGAATCGCGCGAAGGCATCCAGGTCAACGCGACGGCGTTGCCGTGTGTGGCGGCCTTCAGATTGGTGGGGGGCGCCACGATGTGCAGGCGCAAAGTCGGATCTCCCATCAGCGCAACGTGGATCTGACCGGCGGCGGTGTTAATCTGGTTTTGGTAAAGTCCATTAGCGCCATTGTTCTGAGTCAAGCGCGCCCCGAACCCAATCGTCTCGCCCAGGCCCATGTGCTGCAGGAACCAGTGCGGACGTCCTGACCAGGCGGAAGCCAGCCCGTAGCTTGGCAAAGCCAGAGCTGTGCGCATAATGTCGTCCTTACCATCCCAATCCCCCAGCCAGCTGCCGAAGAACATCGTGAAGACCGCCTTGATGTCGTTGGTGTAAAGCTCGGGAGTCGTCACGTTGTGATAGGAGTCGCTGTTTCCCAAGCCGGCGACACTGGCCAGGCTGCCGGCGCCGCAGCCGTAGGCCCACAGGTACGGTGTGTTCTTCAGAGTCGGCGTCCAGGCGCCCTGCGTCTGCACGTTGGTCACGTTGCCCGCGCCAAAAAAGGGAGCGAAATTCCGGTAGCCGCTGGCGGCAAAAGCCTCGCCGTTCCGGGTGCCGATGAAATCTCCGACAATGGCACGTTGCGGCAGGCTGAATTGCCGGGTCCGGTACTGATGATCCTTGTTGAGGTAGTTGCGCAACAGCTCCAGCTCGCTGGGCAAGGTCGTCGGACCGCCATACCACAGCTCTCCCGGCAGGTTCGCCAGGTCCACGCGGCCCACCATCAGTTTGAGCGGGGCAGGAAAGGTGCTCTGATCGAATTTTCCGTCGCCAGGAACATTATGGTTGCGCGCGTCGTCGGCACCGGTGTCGTTGACCGAACTGTCCGTCCAGGTACCGTCCATGTCGCCATAATACCCGTCGCACGGCCAGGCGCCTTGATGATTGGGCACGTGCCCGTCCGGAACGATATCGCCCGAGTAGGGAACGGGGACATGGCCGAAGAGAAAAACGGATTTAACGTTGGCCGGGTCGGCTGAGTATTGGGCTTTGATCTTGTCTTTGACGCTGGCAACCGAGTCGTTGCGGCTCACATCAAGCCGAATTACCATCCATCCATCGCCCACCAGGTCCTGACGCAGTTGAGCCAATTCATTGGTCAAATCCCTGGCGTAAGTCGAATCGACGACCAGCAGAAGTTTGCCCCGATTATCGACCATGGGGACGTTGATGCCGGCGTAGAGATAGCCATAACCGGTGTACTGCGAAGTGACTTTTACAATTTGATATTCATAAGCCGTTCCCACCACGACATGGTTGTCCACATACGAGGTGGCCGTTCCGGGCAGGGCGACGCCGCTGCCCCAGCTGGCAGCATTCGGGTCTTTGCGATAGACCGTGTAACTGTTTGGCAGCATGTACTGGTCTTGCGGCCAGCTGAGCGTGATGCTGGCGGGAGCGGTCTGCACGTTGGCGCTTGCTTGCACGGAGAATTCCCAGGTCATCTCGACCGCCTTCACCATTTGAGGTGCGACGGCCGACAACCACAGGCCCATTGCGACACTGATAGCTTTTCGCATAGTGCGCACAGCCTGCCTGCGGACGCAGTTTCACCCAATCGGATGGGTTCCGGTAATCCTGTCGGGCTCGTGGGAAGAATTTTGTAGGTGTTTCGCCGACAAAGATTAATTGTCTGGGCGCGGCTTCCGCCGGCGGCGGATTGAAACGAACAGAAGCCCCGACTATCGCGCTACTACGCTCGGCTGAAGCCACTTGGCAGCCAATTCCCGCGCCAACTCCGTTAGTCGAGCCAGGTCGCTGGGCTTAACGTGGTACTCCCGCGCACCCAGGCTTTGCGCCCGGGCGACGTCTTCCTCGTGTGCCGAGGAGGAAAGAACCAGCGCCGGCAAATCGCCAAGGTCCGCTCGGCTTCTGAGCCACTCCAGCAAATCGAAACCATTCACCAGCGGCATTTTCAGATCCAAAAGCAGCAGCTGCGGCAACGGAAAATCACCGCGGTTTTCGTAGGGAGCGGTCCCCTGCAAATATTGAATCGCTTCCTGGCCGTTGGGAACGTCGAGGATTTGGCATTTCACGCCGGCCTTTTGGAAAGCGCGACGCACGAAGAAGACGTCGTTGGCATCATCCTCAGCCAGCAAAATGACAGGGACGTGCTCCATACGCCTGCTCAGGAAAATACTCCGCATTGCATAGGCAAAGTCCAGCTCACGGTCGGGGTCAGGTTGTTCCATTAGATGTAAATTGTCAAGGTTCCTGAATGTCTAATGAAGGAACGCCAGCGGCGCGCCCAGCCTGGACATCTCACACTTTCGCGCCGCTATCCTTAACACCGCGGCTTCAGCCCGGTGTACGGATGCGCTCGCTCGCGGAACTGTTTCAACAGTTGGCATTTCGGGCGAGAAGCCGTTGAAACGGCTGATGGGCTTTTTGTGCCTCCACCGGGCTAAAGCCACGGTGTTAATGGGAGTCCGCGTGTCAGCTATAAAATATCCAAGGGCCCGTGTCAGCAAAGCACCCCATAGCGGGCGGCTCCCCTTGGACCCGATGTTGTCTGAGAAAGGGGAGTTGTGTATGAGAATCGTATCTTTTCTATGTGGTATTTCTTCTTTGGCGCTGGTCGCCGGCTGTTCGACGGACCGACAGGCGGAGTATGCCTCAACGCCGGTGTACGGCGGGCAGGTTATTTCCTCCGGCCCGTACGGCGCAACGATGGTCGTTCCGGGGATGCCCAAGAGTCAAATCGAGGCCGATCGTGACCTGGAAAACACTTTGCGCGATCAGTTGAATCGCTATGGCGATTTGGCGACGACCACGCCCGACGTGCGGATCTATGCTCAAAATGGCTCGGTGACCCTGAGCGGCAATGTGCCCAGCCAGCGCGAGCGCGATATGATCGAGTCGCTGGTGCGCAACCAGCCGGGAGTCGTCGCCGTGAACGATCAACTGCAGGTCGGCTATTCGCCTACCGGCGTCGTTAATGCTCCCGCCCGGGTCTACACCACTCCTCCGGATTATGTGGTCGGCTCGGCTCCGGCCATTGTTTATTCGGGCAATGGCACGCTTAATCTTACCGTCCAGGCCTCGACGGTCGCGGACCGCGTCCTTGGCCAGCGCATCGTCGATCGGCTGCGCAGCGATCCCGCGCTAACGCCACTGGCTTCAAATATCAGCATCAGCGTCAGCGACGGACGGGTTTATCTGCGCGGCACTGTTGATAGTGAAGAAGAGCACCTCTCGATTATTTCGCGGGTGCAGCATACCTATGGCGTGAATGCCGTGTACGATCAATTGACGGTTCGGTAGGACGTTTGGTCCAAGGTTATCGGTTTTGAGGTGACCAAGTCATCGGGCGCACCTCACGGCATAAGGCGTGCTGGATTAGCGACAATTCAGGAAAGGGGCGGTGACGTCTCGTCCCCGGTTCTCAAAGCTGCGGCTTTCCATGAACCGAACGGAAAAAGCCCGCTGCCCACCCCGGCCCTCTCCCCCAGGAGAGGGTGGAACTTTCGCAGAGCAGTTTGGGTTCATGGTCGCAATATGCATGCGCAAACGAAGGCTCCCCATGAACCGGGGACGAGACGTCCCCGCCCCGGCCATGGGCCTTCATGAATTGGGCCCGGTGAGGAGGTTAGGGCGGCCGGGATTTTGCTTTCCTTGCTGCGGCCGAACTCCTTATCTTCCCGGCTCATCGTAGACGACCGCAGGCGGTACCACCCGCGACCGGAGCCCAGAGCCTTGCTCTGTGCTGTTTTATGGTGAACCATTTAAACTCGGAGTTCTGCTCCGCGGCACCGTTCGCCTCCGTTTGGGGCTATCCGTGCGGAAGCTTGGAAAATGGACGCAGCGCATATAAGAAATTTCAGCATCATTGCTCATATCGATCACGGAAAGACGACCCTTTCGGATCGTTTATTGCACCGGACCGGGACCATTTCGACCCGCGATATGGAGGATCAATTGCTAGACTCGATGGACTTGGAGCGGGAACGCGGCATTACCATAAAGGCCCACCCCGTCACCATGACCTATGAGGCCCGAAACGGTGAGCAATACGAACTCAATTTGATCGACACTCCCGGGCATGTGGATTTTTCCTACGAAGTCTCCCGGAGCTTGAGCGCGTGCGAAGGAGCCTTGCTAATCATCGATGCCGCGCAAGGCGTTGAGGCCCAGACGGTCGCCAACGTGCACCTGGCGATGAAGCAAAACCTCGCTATTATTCCCGTCATCAACAAGATCGATCTGCCCCATGCGAACGTGGCGCAGACCCGCCAGCAGTTGGAAGATATTCTGGCCATCCCGGGTGAGTCCGCGATTCTCGCCAGTGCCAAGGAGGGGATCGGCATTGACGATATCCTCGAAGCCATCGTGGCGCGCGTGCCTGCGCCTAAACCAACCGGCGCGGCGTCTTTGCAAGCTCTCGGGTTTGATTCCTACTTCGATACGTACAAGGGTGTGGTGACGCACGTGCGCGTCTTCAACGGCGAACTGAAGGCCGGCATGCAGGTCAAGCTCCTGCACTCGGGCAAGAACGTTGAGATCAAGGAAGTCGGCAGTTTCAACCCCAAACCGTACGTGCGGGAGAAGCTCGAGATCGGCGAGACCGGCTACATGACCGCCAACATCAAGAGCCCGCAGGAGGTCAAGATGGGCGACACGATTACGGATGCCCGCCATCCTTCCGCCGCATTGCCTGGATTCAAGGAAATCCACCCGATGGTTTTCAGCGGTATTTACCCGATAAACACCGCCGATTACGAGCACCTCAAAGCCAACCTGGCCAAGCTTCAGCTCAACGATTCGGCTTTTGTCTTTCAGGCCGAAACCTCGGTAGCGCTGGGGTTTGGTTTTCGCTGCGGCTTCCTGGGATTGCTCCATCTCGAAATCGTCCAGGAACGGCTCCGGCGTGAATACGGCATGGACATCATCGCCACCTATCCCAGCGTCATTTACCGTGTGACCATGACGGATAAAACCGTCAAAGAGGTGGATAACCCCGCCTTTCTGCCCGAGCCAACTTACATCGAGAAAATCGAAGAACCGATGGTCAAAGCGTTCGTCATCTGTCCCAATGAATATATCGGCGACATGATGGCTTTGCTCTCCGAAAAACGCGGCACGGTCGACCATACCGAAACCATCGACTCACGCCGCGTGATGCTGACCAGCCTGCTGCCGCTCAACGAGATCCTGATCGATTTTCACGACCGCATAAAAAGCATTACGCGCGGGTACGGCTCGATGGATTACGATCATGCCGGTTACCAGGAATCGGCCATGGTGAAATTGGACATGCTCGTCAATGGCGAAGCCGTGGATGCGTTTTCCTGCATCGTCCATCGGGATAAAGCGGAGGGCAGGGGACGGGCCCTGGCTGCCAAACTCAAGGAGGTCATTCCTCGCCAGCAATATGCCGTGGCCATCCAGGCGGCCATTGGCGGCAAAGTGGTTGCCCGCGAAACCGTCGGAGCGCTGCGCAAAGACGTCACCGCCAAATGCTATGGCGGCGATATCACCCGCAAACGCAAACTGCTCGAAAAGCAAAAAGAAGGCAAAAAACGCATGAAATCCTTCGGCTCAGTCAACATCCCGCAGGAAGCTTTCATCGAAGTGCTCAAGGCGTAGCCGTGGCGTCCGCCGCATCCATCTTATCACGGCGGGTGTGCGGTATTCGCCTCGGCCCGCGCGAGGGTCGCTCGCCTTTAACCAAGACAGCCCTGCACCGCACCGTCCTTTGAACTATGGCAAAGACTCAAAATCGCGATTCCAAGCAAGTTCCTGAGCGAGTGCCCTCCCCAGTGCCTGCGGCGGTTCCGGCCGCCGTTGGGGGCTCTTCCTCGGGATCATTCCTCCAGTGGTTATTCTCGGGCACGGTTCGCCACGCCACCGCCATGCGAAAGCATGTGCTCAAGCTCCTGAACCATCAGCGGGATATTTTGAGCCCGCAGGCGATCGCCGCCGTCGAGGCCGGCATGCTCGAACTGCAACGCGCCATCGCCGCCAAATCCGACAAGGCCGCCTTGGAAAGACAGATGGAGAAGCTCGAGGAAGTCGCCAATAAATGGCTTAAACCCTATCCCAACGCCGCCTGGCGCGAGAATGTCGAGGTCCTGCTCGTCGCTCTTACGGTGGCCATGGGCATTCGCACGTTCTTTCTCCAGCCGTTCAAAATTCCCACGGGCTCGATGCAGCCCACTCTCTTTGGCGTGACCTCCACACCCGAAATGGCGCGCATGTTCGAGCCGCCCCAGGAACGCAAGGGCCCGCCTCTGGTGATTCCCACCGGTTGGGAACGGGTGCGACAATGGTTTGCCGGCGTGTCCTACCTTCACGTGGTTGCCCAGGACGACGGCGCACTCCAGGCCGTTTCTCCACCCACCAAACTCCTCATCTTCAATCTCTGGCAAACTATCGTCGTTGGCAACAAATCCTACCTCATCTGGTTCCCGCCGGATTATGGACAAGCAACCTTGCAGGATCGGGCCGGGTTGCGGCGGGGACAGTTTTTCCACAAAGGTGAGGACATCGTCAACATCAGCGTAACGGCGGGGGATCACCTCTTCGTGGATCGTCTTACCTATAATTTCCGGGCGCCGGACCGCGGTGAGATCATCGTCTTCGAGACCCGCGGGATCCAACAATTACCCCAGGACCAGTTCTATATCAAACGCATGGTCGCCATGGGCTCGGAGAACGTGCAGATCGGCGATGATCGCCACCTGGTGATCAATGGCAAGAGACTCGACAGCTCGACGCCGCATTTTGAGAAAGTTTATAGCTTCGATCCCAACCAACCACCGCTCGAAAGCCGCTACTCCGGCCACGTCAACGAGAAGATCGCCCGGACCTCGCCCGATTATCGCGTGCCGCTCGCCCCTTTGTTCCTGGATGCCTCCTCGGTCTTCACCGTCCAGCCCGACCACTTCATTGTCATGGGCGATAACACGATGAACAGCCTGGATTCGAGAACTTGGGGCGATTTTCCTGCCAGCAATGTGATCGGCAAATCTTTTTTTGTTTATTGGCCGATTACCGACCGGTTCGGCTGGGGATATCATCGGT
>DASRFK010000021.1:0-18146 GCA_035651635.1 Verrucomicrobiia bacterium
ATTGGGCAATTCCGGAGCAACCTAGACTGCGATAAGGTGCGGCGTGCCGGACAGGATCAGTTCGACCGAATCAAAAATACCCGGAATGTAGCGGGTCTTTTCGTAGTCAAAGCCATTGGGCAGCCCGGCGCCGAGCGCGTCGCGATCGGCGCCCACGCGAATCATCACTTCGTTTTCGCCCCCGCGAAGAGCCGGGCGGACATCGAACCAGCCAGGAGTAAAGCTCGGCAAATGATCGCCGATCACTTGACCATTCAAAATGACGCGTGTGCCAAACATGGCTTTGCCCACCTTGAGCATGGCCACTGTGGGCAGCGAGCCGGTCACCTGGAAGGTGCGCCGATACCAGAAAGCCTCTCGTCTCGGATCCTTTTGAACCACTGAATTGCGGTCCTTGACTGTCGGACCAGGCTCAACAAATGGCGGTTGCGCAAGTGATACCAACCCTGGAACCGGGACCGTGTGCTCGAACTGGTCGGGGACACGATCGAATCGACCCTCAGCGACCTGCCACCTGCCATCCAGGGAAATAACCTTCCGCGGTCCCGTCTCCCCTCCGAGAAGATCGCAGCTAAATGCGAACGACAAGAATAACATCGTCCACCAGGCCGACCTGCCGTAACTTTGATGGATAGCGAGGGACTGACCAGCACGGGAGCTCCGGTTGTATTGGGCTGACATATAGATTGGGTCAAAGGTTGCGAGCGGAGCCGACATTGTTGGCGAACACGTACTCCGGACCGTGTTCCCCAAGATCCGCCGTCATTTCCTTGAGGTATCCCTGGAAAAAGCTGTTGGCCGAAATCACTGAATGGCTGAGCTTCCGCACTAACAACCCAAACTGGGGGCTGTACTGGCCTCGGCCGCCATCGTCTCGACCGGCGGCACCGACGTTGGAGACAAACGTCAGCCCGCTGCATTCCTCAAGCCGCACCTGGCAGGACCTTTCCCCTTCTGGCAGCGCACTGCTGTCCTTGCCGCAACGACGGAACACGTTGCCGGTGATTGTTGCCGTGCGCATTTTCAACGCGCACAGTCCGGCTCCTCCATTTCGATCAAAACAGTTACCGGTCACGTTCCAGGCGTCGCCGGCCTGAAAGTACAAGCCGTACCCTTTGTTCCATTCAACGCGGTTCGCGGTAAACATGATGGTCGCCCCAACCGACTCACAGGCAAATCCGTGACTGCCATTGCCCGAGAATTGATTGTCGGTGACAAAGCCGTCCCAACCTGTGATCTGAACCCCGCATCCCTGGTTGGCTTGCATGATGCTGTGGCGGATGATGAAAAGCCAAATACGCAACAGATGCACGCCGTGGCCTGAGAATCTCTCGATCTTGCAATCGTCGATTACAATCGCGTCTTCCTGGGGGCTATATTTCTCGGCGTTATTTAAAAAGACGCCGTGAATGGCTTTCTTCGACTCGCGTCGTCCTCGCAGAAAAAGTCCGCGCAAGTGAACTCCGAATGCGCCGGTAATGTTGAGCAAACAATCCGCATCATCCGAATCGAGAAGCAGCATGGCCCCGCCTTCGCCGCGATAACCCCACTGGGGTTCGGCCAATAGCGTCGTATGTGGGGAAACCTTCAAATCGTGACAGAGATAATGTCCGGCGGGAAAATAAACCGTGCCGCCTGCCGCGCCGGCCGCGTCCAGCGCCTTTTGAATCGCGTCGGAATCCGGAGTTTTGCCGTCGCCCTTCGCGCCGAACTCAAGCACGTTGAAAACGGAATTGGTTCGAGCCCCGCTTTGGTCTGCCGCGCGCAATGCGGCACCGCCGCCGAGACCGGCCGTGGCTAGTATGCTTGCCCCCTTTAGAAACTGGCGCTTATTCATTTCCATGTGCACTATTTACGCTTCTACTCTCAGGGAAGGCAAGCTCGGCCGAGCCCCTTAATTTCTAATTCTTAAGTTTTTTGGTTCTTAATTCCTGAAAAACTTGGATTTCACGCCAAGACGCAAAGGTTTTCCTCAAGGAGGTCCGGCCTTCTGGCGGTTTGGCGCCGCGCCGCCTAAAGGCGGGACTCCGAACGCAGGCGTCCACGCTCGAGTCGGTATTTTTAAAACACGCTCTAAAGCTGGGCCTTGTCGAGCGCGGCGACCACTATGCCGGGGGTGAGGGCCTCGGGCAGGACGATAGGCGGCTTCGTGGGATCGCCGGGATAAATCAGGACCAGCGGAACGCCGGCGCGGCCGTGGCGGGTGAGTTCTTCGGTAATATCGTCGGGGAACCGGGTGTAATCACCGAGCAGGGCAACAGCATTCAGTTTCTGAAGTTTCTCGCGCACGGCAGCGCTCTCAAGCGCGGGTTTCACGACGGTGTTGCAGGTCAGACACCATTTGGCGGTGAAGTCCACCAGGACGGGCCGATGTTCGTTGCGCGCATGTGCGACCGCAGCGTTGGACCACGGTTCCCAGGCTACGCCGCTGGGGTCACGGTCCACAGAAGCTCCTGGCGTGTCTTTCGAGAGCGGTTCGCGCCAGCGCAAATGACCTTCGAGCGCAAAGAAATACCCTGCCAGCACGACGCCTAGAATGGCCAGCAATGCCAGGCCCTGGCGCGATCGGTGGCGCTGGACGAATTCACCATAAATCCAGGCGCCTACGGCGATCATGACCAGAAAAATGGCCAGCCACCAGCTGCGGTCACCGTAATAGACGCTCACCAGGCTGAAGAGCCAGACTGCGGCGGCTAGCATCGGAAAGCCCATCGCCACTTTGAAGCGTTCCATCCAGGCGCCTGGCTTGGGCAGAAATTTCAGCCAACCGGGCTGCCAGGCCAATACCACATAAGGCAAGGCGAGCCCGACACCTACGGTCAAGAAAATCGCCAGCGTGGTGAACGCGCTTTGCGACGGGGCGAAAGCAAATCCGACCGCCGCCCCCAGGAACGGCGCCGTGCAGGAAGTCGCCAGGACCGTGGCCAATAATCCATTGAACAACGCGCCCGCAGCCCCGTGTCCTGACGACAGGCTTGCCGCAGTGTCCATGGCGCGGCCGCCCAACTGCACCTCAAATACGCCGAAGAGATTCAGCGCAATCAGTGTGACCAGCGTCGTTATCCCAACCAGGAAGTAGGGGCTGCTAAACTGCACGCCCCAGCCCGCTTTATGTCCGGCAGCCTTGATCCCGAGCACTAGCGCAGCCAACGCCACAAATGAAACGAGCACTCCCGCGGCATAGACTAGCCCGAGAAAGCGGGCCCGCCGCGGATTGTTCTTTGCCTGGCCGACAAAGCCCAGGATCTTCAAGGCGATGACCGGCAGAACGCACGGCATGATATTCAGAATCAAACCGCCAACGAACGCGTAAATAAGCATTTGCCACAAAGGCGGTGTGCCGGATGGCTTGCCGGCGCCTTCGCCTGCTTGCGAAAGAAGCTTGCTCGTCATCTCTGAGCCCGTCGACGCCAGGCTCAGCTTTGTTTGATAGGCGCTACGGTTGGCACTCGAGCCTTGAACCAGCAATCCCGAAATTTCTTTCGGCCAATCGCCGGAAAACTTTTTGATTTGTTTCCGGATACGGACCCGGCCGGGGTCGGCGTCGAGTTGATCGACGTCTGGCTGTACTTCAAATGTCTCGCTCGAGTCGGGGAAAAAGTCCGCCCCCTCCCGCGTCGGCGAGTTCCATTCGATAACGACAGGCCGTTGGTCACCTTGCGCCGCTTTTTCCCAGCTCGCGCGCGGAGCCGCGTTGGCGTCCTGTTGAGGAAGCCGCTTTTGCCAGACGGAGATAAGCTCGCTATCTGGCGAAGGCTCAGTCTGCGATCCAATTTGTAAATCCGCCGCGACCTCAGCATGACCCGGGATGCATTGAATCTCGCATTCGAGCCACGCAGCTTTGGCTTGGATCGGCAGCGTTCCAGGCGGCAAACCGCTGGCTACCTTTAAGGGAACCAGGATGACCACCTCCTCTTTATAGATGTAGGTGGTGAGGTCCTTGTCCGGCAGTTTCTCCGGGATCGGCCATTGCGCCGCTCCGGCGGTAATCCCCGCGGGCAGCTTCCAATCGATGGTGGTAGGCATGCCCGAGGCGCCCGGGTTTTGCCAGTACGTATGCCAACCAGGGTCCATGCGCAAACGCACTCCAGCCAAAACGGTGTCGCCGGGCCTCACTGTCTTTGCCGCGAAGATCAATGAGGCTTGGGTATGAGCTGCCCGGGCCGATGGCCCGCCAAGCAGGAGCATCGAAGCGGCTAACAGTCTGAGTGCCACACGCACAGGCGCAAGATGCACTAGATTTATGACTTTGCGAGACACGAATTGGGGTGAGACACAAATTTGCACGAATGGATCGGCGCGCGGGCATTCTGCCCGCAGCAACGGCCGATTACAGCTGACGCCCGACCTTTCCCCGGGCGTTGGATTCAGTTTGCGGATCGCTGCGGACTTGGGAAGTCCGCGCGCCGAGGAGTGAGACACGAATTACACAAATTTGCACCAATGGATCGGCGCGCGGGCATTTTGCCCGCAGTAACGGCCGATTACAGCTGACGCCCGACCTTTCCTCTGGCGTTGGATTCAGTTTGGGGATCGCTGCGGACTTGGGAAGTCCGCGCGCCGCGGAGTGAGACACGAATTACACAAATTTGCACGAATGGATCGGCGCGCGGGCATTTTGCCCGCAGCAACGGCCGATTACAGCTGACGCCCGACCTTTCCCCGGGCGTTGGATTCAGTTTGGGGATCGCTGCGGACTTGGGAAGTCCGCGCGCCGCGGGTGAGACACGAATTACACAAATTTACACGAATGGATTGGCGCGCGGGCATTTTGCCCGCAGCAACGGCCGATTACAGCTGACGCCCGACCTTTCCTCTGGCGTTGGATTCAGTTTGGGGATCGCTGCGGACTTGGGAAGTCCGCGCGCCGGACTAGAGCGGATTGCAAACCGGCGGGATGTTGCCTAAACTACACAATGATGGCAGCGGGGGCCGCAGGAGCGAACTGCAATTGGTTGTGCACCGGGCAAGAGGTTTTTCCGGCCATGTTGGCTTCGATAGACGCGGCGCAGCGGTCAGTTTGTCTGGAAGTCTACATTTACGCGCCGGGCGCGCTGGGTGAACGTTTTCGAGACGCGCTGGTGCGCGCCCGCCAGCGCGGCGCGCGCGTTCAGGTGCTGGTGGATGCTTTGGGTTCGTTTGGCTTGCCTAATGATTTCTGGAGACCTTTAACCGATGTTGGCGGGGAAGCGCGCTGGTTCAATCCTCTGTCACTGCATCGGATGGGAATTCGCAACCATCGCAAGCTCCTGGTCTGCGATGGAACCGAAGCTTTTGTTGGCGGATTCAATATTGCCCCGGAATACGAGGGTGATGGCGTGACCTGCGGTTGGTGCGATCTGGGCCTGAAAATTCGCGGTCCGATGGTGGCGCAACTGGCCCATTCGTTCGAGGAGATGTTTGCGCGCGCAGGTTTCCAACACAAACGCTTTACCCGCTTGCTCAAATCGCCGGCGCGCAAAATTATGTCCGTGCCGCACGAACAACTGCTGCTGAGCGGCCCCGGTCGCGGCCTAAGCCCGATCAAAAGAGCGCTTAAACGCGACCTGGAACGCGCGCGCTCGGTGGACATCATGGTGGCGTATTTCCTGCCGACGTGGCAGTTGCGCCGGCAACTGGCGCGCGTGGTGCGGCGCGGCGGCCGAGTGCAGCTCATCCTGGCGGGCAAATCAGACGTGGCGGTATCACGATTGGCCGCGCAGAGTTTGTATCCGAGGCTGCTCAAGTCCGGTGTGCAAATCTCTGAGTACCAGCCCCAGGTTCTTCACGCGAAACTCTTTATCATTGATGACGCGGTCTACGTCGGTTCAGCCAACCTCGATCCGCGCAGCATTAACATCAATTACGAGCTGGTGATTCGGTTTGTGAACCAGGAAATCGCCCAGCAGGCGCGGGAAGTGTTCCGCGGCTGCCTGGCCCATTCGCAGCCAATCACTCTCGCTGAGTGGACGCGGCGGCATTCATTGTGGCGCCGGTTCAAACAACATTGGGCTTACTTTTTGCTCGTCCGCTTAGATCCCTACATTGCCCGACGCCAATGGCGCGCGTTGCCGGACTAGCCGGCTCGGACTGGACTTAACGGGCCAGCGCAACGAGATAGCGCTGCAGGCGGGTGGCCGGTTCGTTCTGCTCCTCGTGCAGGTAAATCTGGTGAAGATTACCGCACACCCGAAGCAACAATCGCCGCGGACTGACCGGCGTCAGGTAATCCTCCCGCACGCTGTAGTTGCCTTGCAGGAGATACTGAATGCAATCGGCTTTGGTCAGGAGTTTGCCGCGGTTAAAAGCATCGATGTACATTTCCGCCGAACTGGATTGAAACCGGCAGACAAAGTGCCCGGGCAAACCGATGCCCGTGATCGGCAGACGCAGACGCGCGGCGAGCAACAGATACACCAGGCACAAACTGATCGGGCTGCCCACACGCCGGTCCAACACACGGTTGAGATAGCTATTGTCCGAATCGTAGTATTGCTCCTCGTTCCCCATGAAACCCAGTTCCTCAAAAACGTACTGATTGACTGTGCTGAGGATTTCTTCGGCTTTAGCATCTTCCGCCAAACGTTCCCGGATATCCGCCGCGAAACTGTCCAGCAAGGCGCGGTAACCGTCCACATTGATATCCGGATATTGGGTCTGCGCCAGTTTCCAGGCGCCTTCTTCGAGGTCGAAATTCTCACCGTGCCGGAGACAAAATGCGAGAAAGGCATTGTCGGCCGCCTGCCGGTCAAAAGCCAACACGATTTCCTGCGCGCGCCGGCGTAAGACCGGATCCCGGCTTAGGCCGTGGGGTCGCAGCCACGCAGCCGCGGCGGGGCCATACCCCATGATTTTCTGGCGGATCTTGCGGTAAATCGCGGGATCCTCGTCGGTCAGGAGCGTGAGCAGGGCGGCCCGCTGGCTCTCCGAGAGTTGCTCGGGCGCTGTTATGGTGCCAACACGATTCATCACTTGCGCTCCCGGATCAATAGACCAAACAACGTCTCGGAATTCAATCAAGAAGTGCGGAACTGGAAAATTATTTTCAATAGGGTGGCAACGTTCTCGTCCCCACTAACGTTCGGAAAGTTGCGTGGTTTGGAGACGGGACGTCCCCACCCCTCTTCCTCGTTCCCGCACCCGGACATCCAGCAAATTCCCTTGTTCAATGGCCCTGGAACTGCTTCTTTTTGGAACTGTTTACGAACGTTAATATGACACTCGACCAGGCCAAAAAGCTGATTAGCACGTGTGCCCGCCAGATGGACGCCCAGTACAAGAAGGTGGTCTTCGACGAATGGGCGATTATCTCGTTGAGCGACCAGAAAGGACATTTGCTGGCTTATATCGGGCCGCGCAAGACCGGGTTTCAAAAGAATTTCCTGGCTGATGCTGGCACCCTGCGGGCGAGTCTGCTCGGGGGAAAAGTGAATGTGGGCGATTTCGAGTTTGCCCGACATGGAGTCGGGACAGGCTTTGAATCGTTCCTGGTGCTGGGCGACGGCTTGTTTTTGATTTGCAACAACACCGTCCAATCTATGGACGCCATAACGCAGGATCCAGCCTGGCTGGCCGCCCAAGTACCTTTCGTCGAGTTGAGCGACCGGTTCAGGGCCGATCCGTTGCTGGCCGACCACTGACTCACTTTCCGAGTCCGGTGTACAGGAAGACTCCATAAGCGGCCGTCAGCGCCCAGCCCATCAGTCGCGGCAAACGTCCGAAAATGGCGATAGTGGCAAAATGCAGCACCGCCGCCGCCAGGAGAAGATAAAGCCCGGTTTGAAAAGAGGGCGGGGTTTGGATGGGCCGGTAGAGGGCGAATATCCCAATGCATAACGGAATGCAGATGTGGCCGTCGCCCACTTGGGACGTGTAGACCACCTCGGGGTTGCCCCGGCGGGCATAGTAGAACGCCAGCAGGCCGTTCGGCAGCACCATCAACCAGCCACTTAGCCAACCCAGGTACCGGGCGCTGATAAACCCGGTGTGGATCTTCGAGATCCAGTCCACCAGCCAATCGGTGCTCAGATAAATTCCATAAGCGCCGACTCCCAGGAGTGCCAGATCAACGGGCAGCATCCAGCCAAAGGATTCGTTGGCGCGCACCTTGGTTTTGAGCACGTCATAGACATGAAAGCATTGCCAGAACAGAAACAGGCTGATGAGAACCAGGCCTTCAGTGAGATCGATCCGGCCGTCACGACCGAAAGCCCAAGTTACTCCCGTGAAAAAGAGGACTGCCGTCAGCGTCAGCAGCATGGACAAGCGGTTGATGCGGCGCTCCTGATTCTCCCTTTGTTTCTTCTTTTTTGATGGCTTCGCTTTGGCAGAGGGCGACGTGCCGCCCCAGATAATGATCGGCAGCCCAATCAACAAGGTCAGGTTCGTGACGTTATTGACCAGGCAATTAGTCAGCACCTCGCCGCCGGACCCGCCTCGGGCGCCCATCAGGAAAGCAAAAATCAGGTTGCCCACACCGGAGCAGTAAGGCATCACCAGCGTGCCCAGGACCGTGCCCTCCAGTCCGCTGGCGTTTAACGCCTCCAGGCGCCAGATCATCAGGAACGAAGCGGCTAAGAAAAGGAGCAGAAATAACCAGGGCGTCCAAGCTCCCGAGGCTTCGAACCATGCAAAAACGGATTTCACTTATTTCTGGCCAAGCCGGGCGATGGCTTCCGGTTGGGAGATGCCAATGATTTTGACGACTTTGTGACGGGACGCATGTCCTCGAACAAGTTCGACCCGGCTGCGGCCGCACGCGAAGGTTTCCGCCAGTAAACGCACCAGGGCTTCATTGGCGGCTGAATCTACGGGTGGCGCAGTGACTTTGACCTTGAGCTCGTTGCCCAGGGCTTCGCCAATCTCGTTTGCTGAAGCCCGCGGTTGGAGTTTGATCGAAAGCAGCACACCATCGGAGTGGGGCGAAAGAAAAGCCGGTGTGCTCATCAGGATAAGTGCTCGCTCAAAAACGAATCGGTCATTACGATAACTGCCGCACACTTTATGAGCAATCCAAACGCCAGAGCTCGAAGTTCGAAATCTGAAATCCGAGAGCCGAAGGAAGCCCAAAACCCGAAATCCGAGCCAGAAGCGGAACCGAGAAGGTCGCTAGTGGGGAATCCTATTGCGTCAATTCGGTTTCTGCTTTGCCTTTGTCTTTCGGCCCTGACAGGCTGCGCCTCGCATCAAGCGGCCGTTTCGGTCCAGTCACCGCCCAGCGTTCCGTCAAAGCAAGCGCCCGCCCAGACCAATTTAATCCAGAAACAGGACAACGAGTTCAAAGCGGCGGCCGCTTCTCCGCCGGCGGCCTTCGAGGGCGAAGGCTGGCAGCCATTATTCGATGGGCACTCTCTGGCAGGGTGGCAGGAAACCAAGTTTGCCGGGCACGGCGAAGTGGAAGTGCAGGACGGGTTGATCCTGATGAAGATGGGCGATCCATTCACGGGGATCGGCTGGACGAAGGACTTTCCAACGATGGATTACGAGATTGCGATGGATGCAATGCGGGTGAGCGGGTCAGACTTTTTCTGCGGCCTTACGGTCCCGGTTGCCGATTCGTTTTGCAGCCTGATCGTTGGCGGCTGGGGCGGAGCTTTGGTGGGAATTTCCAGTCTCGATGGCATGGATGCCTCGGAGAATGAAACATCGAAATCCGAGACGTTCCTGCAGAATCACTGGTACCGGGTCCGACTACGGGTAACCCATGATCGGATCGAGGGCTGGATCGATCGGGACAAACTCATCGACGTGGTGACCACGGGAAAAAAAATCTCTTTGCGGCCGGGTGAGATCGAAGAGTCCAAACCCATGGGTATCGCTTGCTGGCAAACCACGGCGGCGCTGCGGCAAATCAAGTACCGGCATGTGGATAAGCCAGCGGATCCGCCGAAGAAAATGGTCTACTAAGCTGGAAACCAAGGTTGCTGTGGTGTCGGCGCGCGGACTTCGCAGTCCGCAGAGATCGCCGAATTGAATCTGGCCAGGGCGTGGTCTGTCGTCGTCGGGTGTTCGTCCGTTGCTGCGGGCAGAATGCCCGCGCGCCGGCGCGCGGACTTCCAGTCCGCAGAGGTCACGGAATTGAATCTGGCGAAGATGAGTTTTCATCGTCCCGCAGAGGTGGTGCGTTGCTGGGGGCAACCGATGCCCGCGCGCCGGACTGCGGCGTAAACGCGGCGTTCCGGTTTATACGGCATTAAGCCGTATAACTGCCCGAGCTAACGTCGCCGCCGTGACCCGTCCAGTTGCTGTGGAAGAACTGGCCTCGGGGCTGATCAATCCGCTCATAAGTATGGGCGCCAAAGTAATCGCGTTGCGCCTGCAACAGATTGGCGGGCAGGCGTTCACTGCGATACCCATCGTAGAACGCCAGCGCCGTGCTGAATGCCGGGACCGGGATGCCTTTTTTGACCGCGTTAGCCACAGCATTGCGCCAGGAACGGTGTGAGCCGTTGAGGGCTTTGCGGAAGAAAGGATCCAGCAGGAGATTGGAGAGCTTGGGATGCTTTTCGTAGGCCTCCTTGATCTTGCCAAGAAATACGCTGCGAATGATGCAACCGCCGCGCCACATCAGGGCGATGCCGCCATAATTCAGCTTCCATTGGTACTGCTGCGCCGCCGCACGCATAAGCATGTAACCCTGTGCATAGGAAATGATTTTGGAGGCGTAAAGCGCTCGGCGGATGTCTTCGATGATTTTGGCGCGGTCGCCTTTGATGGCAGGATTAGGGCCGCGCAGCTTTTTTGAGGCAATGACCCGCTCATCCTTTAGAGCCGAAATCATGCGCGCGTAAACCGCTTCGGCAATGAGAGTGATGGGCATGGCAAGCTCCTGCGAGGAGATAACCGTCCATTTGCCGGTCCCTTTCTGACCGGCGGTGTCGAGGATCTTGTCGACCAATGGCTGGCCGTCCTTATCTTTGAAGGCCAGGATATCACGAGTGATTTCGATCAGGTACGAATTGAGTTCGCCTTTTTGCCACTCGGCGAAGACCTGGTGCATCTCCTCGGCGCTCATGCCTAGCCCGCTCTTCATCAGGTTATAGGCTTCGCAAATTAGCTGCATGTCCCCGTATTCGATGCCGTTATGGACCATTTTGACGTAATGGCCGGCGCCGTTTTCACCCACCCAATCGCAACAGGGCGTGCCGTCCTCAACCTTGGCGGCGATCTTTTGGAAGATTTCGCGCACATGCGGCCAGGCTTGGGGAGAACCGCCCGGCATGATGCTCGGGCCGTGCCGTGCCCCTTCCTCGCCGCCGGAAACGCCCGTGCCAATGTAGAGCAGGCCCTTCGATTCCACATATTTCGTTCGGCGAATCGTATCCTCGAAGAGAGAATTGCCGCCATCGATGAGGATGTCCCCGGGTTCGAGGAGTGGAATCAAGTGTTCAATGAATTGGTCGACCGGCGGACCGGCTTTGACCATGAGCATGACGCGCCGGGGCCGCTTGAGAAGTCGGACCATTTCCTCGAGAGAATGCGCGCCCAGGACTTGAGTGCCTTTGGCCTCTTTATTGAGAAACTCGTCCACTTTCGAGACGGTCCGATTGAACGCCACCACGGTGAAGCCGTGGTCGTTCATGTTCAAAATGAGGTTCTGGCCCATCACCGCCAGGCCTATCAATGCGATATCAGCTCTAGCTTCCATGATCTTCGTTCCTTAACGACCGCCGCAACAATACAGCATGCGACTCGCGCTGCCAGAAAAATTACTTAAGCTGGCCGGCTTCGGGCCGCAGGGGCTCTGGGGTTTTATTCAGCCAGATCCAGTAGCCTTGGATGGCCCGGCTCAATTGAACAAAATCGTCGAAATCGACCGGTTTGACCAGGAACGAATTTGCACCCAGTTGGTAGGCCAGGTTGACATCGCGAATTTCGTTGGAGGCGGTCAGCACGACGATTCGCGGCGACCTGAGCTCCGGCTGCTGGCGAATCCAACGCAGCACGTCAAAGCCGCTGATCCCCGGCATTTTGAGATCCAGCAGAATAAGCTTGGGCAAAGGGAATTCGTCGCGATTGACGTACGGCCCGGCGCCTTCGAGGTAAACCAGCGCCTCTTCGCCGCTGCGCACCACCATGAGCGGATTAACGATCTTGGCCTTTTGAAATGCCCGCCGGATGAGGGCCACCTGGTCCTCATCATCTTCAACTAGCAGGAACAAGGCCCTATCCGGCATAAAGAAAACCGAGCATGACGTATGCCGAGCGCGATCGGAATAGGAGATCCACCCCAAAATTCCGGTTTCCTAACAAGGCTGGCCCCACACGAACTGATTGCATTGCGCTCAGACCTCACCCAATTCGAGGCGCTTATCGCTCTCGAGGATCGCCTT
Organism: Verrucomicrobiia bacterium; assembly: GCA_035651635.1. Classification (GTDB taxonomy): domain Bacteria; phylum Verrucomicrobiota; class Verrucomicrobiia; order Limisphaerales; family UBA8199; genus JANXQE01. The sequence continues at coordinate 12,312 of DASRFK010000021.1, forward strand.
GAGGTTCGGCCATTCGACCTCATTCATCTCCTGGAACGCGTGCAAATAAACGGCGGCCACCTCGCGTGGATATTTGCCAAGCAGCAGATCCACCGCCGCCCGGAGTTTGGTGTCATCCATCGAGCCCGGCAGGTCATCGACGACGCCATCCGTGTGAGTGATCTCCAAGGCGTTGAGGAAATCGCAAAGCATATCTTTGTACTTCTTGAGCAGCCAGGTGCGCAACAGGTTGGCCGTGACCATTTCCAGGGCCGGCCGAGCCAGCGTCGAGAGCATGGTGGCATGTCGCTGGGGTTTGGGCTGGCGTTCGAGGAAAACGGGGCGGACCTTGCGGGCTTCCGCTACCGCCGCCAAGATGGTCCGATAAAGGGGTTTATCGTTTTCAAAGGTGTAGGTGAGGATCTCCAGGCCCAGTTTGGGCGACATGAATCCCAGTAATTCGTGCGAAGTCAGCATGAAATGTCCTGCCCGCAGTTTGAACGGCCTCAGCCGACGGTGACAATACTAATTTTATTTTTCTTGGCCAGTTCTTCGCAAACCGGCTGCTCGAGCAGAATCGCTTTTCCGGATTCCAGGCCCAGCACGGCGATTCGTGCAGCCGCACAGGCTTCGAGTGTTTGCGGGCCAACGCACGGAATGTCGAATCGGAAATCGTGATTTTGCCGCGCCACCTTCACCGCGATCGCTCTTCCGTCGCGTCCCGACAGCGCGCCTCCACGTCTCAGGCAAGCATCGGTCCCTTCGAAAGCTTCGACCGCCAGCACTGCCCCGCGCTTGACCACGACGCTTTGGCCGATTTCCAGTTGGGAAACCGCTTTGGCAATGCGAAACCCGAATTCCAAATCCTGCCTTTGGTCTGCCGACAGTTTAGGTCCAAGCTGAAAACCCTGGTCCGGCATGAGCGCACGCAACCACGGGGTGGCCTCGATGAGTTCAACGCCGTCCTTCTTAAGCTCGTCGGCGATGGCCCCGAAAATCGTGTGCGCGTTCTTTTCCTTCAGGCGCAGCAACAGGCCCATGGCCCGCAAGTCCGGCCGAATATCATAAAGATTTGTGGGGGTTATTTGGCCCGCCATGACGCAGTGCTTGATTTCGCGGCTCGTGAAGGCCCCGATCATTTTCGAGAGCTGCCCGACTTTAACCCACACGAGTTCGTCCACCAGCTCTCCCAGAGCTGGGTCGGTTTCATTCTCGAAACCAACTGCCACCAGGCGCCGGATGCCCTGGGTGCGGGCTTGCCGGGCAAAAACGAGCGGCAACGTGCGGTTGCCCGCGATCAGGCCGAGCTCGTGAATTTCAGGTCTCATGCAGTGCGGTCCAGTCTCAGAAGTGAACACGGCCGCTGCGGCTGGATCAAGCAGAAGCGACCGATCCCGCGTCTGCTGAGAGATTTAACACCAGCCCTGCTTATGAAGCATCGGCTGGAGGCGTCCAGATTCCGGACATTGTTGTCCCGGAAAAGGACAACTCCCGGACCGGGCCTCTGAATTCGCCAGCTCCCGACCGCCGCATTCGATTGCTGAAGCTAAATCCAAGAGCTCATCCGTCGTGTTGGCGTGTTGTGTGCTTTCTCAAATCCGGAATTCCGAGCTTGGCACGCGTGGCTGGTGATATTGAGCCGCGCGCGTTGCAGAGTTTCGGCCAGTTCCTATGAGCAACGCGGCAACCTGGAACGACGAACTCTCGGCACGAATGGCGGCCGAGCGCGCCCCTGCACACCCACGGGTCCTTTTGACGTGGGCTATTATTCTGGGGTTGACCAGCGGACTCAGCGCCTGGGTCTACTTCTATTCCAAAGCTTCCTTGCACCAACGCGCGGTCCAAGTCGAAATGCGCTGGGGTGTGGGTGGCTCCGAAGCCAGTTCGGGTTTACTGGGCCAGCTCGATCAACTCGCGCTGCGCATCGGCGTCATTGGCCTGGCCGGCGGCGTGGCCTGTTTGATTGCCTTTTCCATATCGATCAAGCGCCTGCGGAACCAGATAGCGAGCCAGGCCCATAAGTTTGAAGAGCAGCAGGGAGCGTTGCTCGGTTTGCGCAACGTCTTGTCTGAAACGCGCCAAACCAAGGAAGAATTGCTTCAGGAACAAAGCCGTCTCGAAGAAAAGCTCAAGCAATTATCCGCCGAAAAATCCACTCTCGAGGAAGAGCTCAACCGTCGCAACCAGGCCGAAAAGGCGCTGAAGCAAAAACGTTTCGAACTGGAGAGCTCCAAGAGCGTCCTTGAATTGCACGTGCAGGCGCGCACCGAGGCGCTCCAGAGTCTCCAACGCCGTTACGAGATGATCCTCAACTCGGCCGGCGAAGGCATTTGCGGCCTTGATGCCGAAGGAAAGGCGACCTTCGTTAATCCGACCGTGGCGAAATTGACCGGCTGGCCGGTCGATGAACTGGTCGGCAAACTGGAGCAGGAGATTTTCGTCTCCAACGGTGAAAGCGCCGAAACCCTTTCGGCGGATGAGCGCGTGCTTTATCGCAAAGATGGCACCCGTTTTCCTGTGGAATTTGTTAAGACGCCCATTAACGAGAACGGGCGCGTGGTCGGTTCGGTGGTGGTTTTCAAAGATATCACCGAACGCAAACAGGTCCAGGATTCGCTGGCCCGCAAAGCGGCCGAGTTAGCCCGATCCAACGCGGAATTGGAGCAATTCGCCTTTGTGGCGTCGCACGATTTGCAGGAGCCGCTGCGGAAGATTCAGGCCTTCGGGGATCGGTTGAAGGTGCGCTGCCAATCCATCGAGTCGTCCGACATTCAGGATTACCTGGAGCGCATGCAGAGCGCGGCGGCCCGCATGCGCACCTTGATTAATGACCTGCTGGCGTTCTCGAGGGTGATTCGCAGCTCGGAACCGTTTGTTCCCGTGGATTTGGCGCAAATAACCAAAGAGGTTCTCGGCGATCTCGAAGTGCGCATCGAGAAAAGCGGCGCCAAAGTCGAGCTCGAAAACCTGCCCACCATCGAGGCCGACCCCATGCAGATGCGCCAGCTCATTCTTAATTTGCTCGGTAATGCCCTGAAATTTCAACCGCCCGGCGCCAGTCCCCTGATTCGGATTAGCGCCACCACTCTGACCCCGCTCTCGCGCGAGCCTCAGTGCGAAATTCACGTCGAGGACAATGGCATCGGTTTCGACGAGAAATATATGGACAAGATTTTTGCCGTCTTTCAACGCTTGCACGGAAGGACCGAATACGAGGGAACGGGCGTCGGTTTAGCTGTCTGCCGGCGTATCGTGGATCGGCACCATGGGACCATCACCGCCAAAAGTCAGCCCGGAAAAGGCGCCACTTTCATCGTCACACTTCCGCTCAAGCAGGCGGCTATTGAGGAGGCCGCATGAATCCCGTGGCCCCCAAGGCGAACGTGATTCTTATGGCCGACGACGACGATGACGATCGCCTGTTGACCCGGGACGCCGTCGTTGAAGCCGGTCTAGATGGTGATTTGCACTTTGTGCAAAACGGCGAGGAGTTGCTGGATTATTTGTGCCACAGAGGCAAATACGAATCGGCCGCCGACGCGCCCCGTCCAGGATTGATCCTGCTGGATTTGAACATGCCGCTTAAAGACGGACGGGAAGCTTTGCGCGAGATCCGCGCGGATCCCGAGTTGCGGCGCATCCCGGTCGTGGTGTTGACGACATCCAAAGCCGACACGGACATCGGCGCGATTTACGAGTTGGGAGCCAACTCCTTTATTTCGAAACCGTTTCAATTCGAAGCCCTGGTGAGCGTAATGAAAATGCTCGGGCAATATTGGTTCAAAACCGTCGAGCTTCCGGCGAGCCGCTAGCCGTGTATGTATCCCACCGGGCTAATTAAAATCCTGCTGGTCGAAGATGACGAGGATGACTATATCCTGGCGCGAGAGCTTCTGGCAGAGATTCCCGGCCATCGTTTTACGCTCGATTGGGTCAACAGCTATCCCAAGGGATTAGAGAGCATGGTGCTCAACCAGCACGACCTGGTGCTGGTGGATTACCGGTTAGGCGCCGAGAATGGAGTAACACTCCTGCGCGAGGCGCTGGAACGCGGATGCCAGGCGCCGGTCATTCTGCTTACGGGCGCCGGTCAACACGAGATTGATCTCGAGGCGATGCAAGCCGGCGCGGCCGATTACCTGGTCAAAGCCGGCTTGCGTTCCGACACTCTTGAACGAAGCATCCGTTACGCGATCCAACGCAAGCGCGCAGCCGCCTGGGCCGCCTTCGAGCAGGCCCGCCTCGCCGCCTTCGGCGCCGATATCGGCCTGGCCTTGACCCGCCGTGATTCGTTGGATTCGATCCTCGGTTGTTGCACCAAGGCGATGGCGCAATTCCTTAATGCTTCGCTGGCCCAAATCTGGACCTTCGACCCGCGCGAAGGTGTGTTCCAGCCGCGCGCGGCCGCCGGGCGCGTTGCGGACGAACATCGCTCCTCGAAACCTTTACCAGCCGTTAAGCTGAACCTTGAAGGACTGGCCCGCGGTGAGCCGCTCCTGATCAAACAGCTGGCTGGCGATGAGAGAATGGTCGATCAGGACTGGGTAGCTCAGTACGGGCTGACATCCTTTGCCGCCTGCCCGCTGATTTTGGAAGACAAATTGGTGGGATTGATGAGCTTGTTTACCGCTCACCCCATCACCGAGCATATCCTTCAGGAGATGGGCTCCGTTTCCAACGGTATTTCCCTGTGCATCGAACAGAAGCGCTCCGCCGAAGCGCTCGACGCCAGCGAAGTGAAGTACCGGTCCATGGTCGAGAACATCAAAGAAGTCATCTTCCAGATGAACGAGTTCGGTCATTGGACTTTTTTGAACCCGGCCTGGACGGCGGTGACCGGTTTCGAGGCGCAATCCAGCATCGGGACTTTCTTTTTGGAATACATTCATGAAGAGGATCGCGAGCAGAACCGCCACATCTTCCTGCAACTCTTATCCCAAAAACTGGACTACTGCCGCTACGAGACCCGGCTACTAACCAACAACGGCAAAGTGCGCTCGGTGGAGGTCTACGCGCAGTTGACGCTCAACAGTGATCGAACCGTGCTTGGCATCTCCGGCAGCCTCATTGATGTGACGGAGCGAAAGCTCGCCGAACACGCCGTTCAGAAACTGGCCGCCTTTCCGCAGGTGAACCCAAACCCGGTGCTGGAATTTGCGTCCGATGGTTCTCTGACGTACAGCAACGAAGCGGCGAGCGAACTGGCCCGCTCTTTCGACAAAGAGGATTTGATGGAGGTATTGCCTCCCGATCCCGGCGCCATTGCGCGGGATTGCCTGGCCACCGGCCAGAAGCGATTGCGCGAAGAAGTCTGCCTGGATGGCCGCACGATCATCTGGTCGTTCTTCCCGGTCATTGCCAACCAGGTGGTCCATTGTTACGGCGCCGACGTAACGGATGTGTTGAACCTCGAGGCCCAGTTCCGGCATGCGCAAAAGCTGGAATCGGTCGGTCAATTGGCGGCCGGCGTCGCTCACGATTTTAACAATATTCTCACCGTAATTCAGGGTTACTCGGAATGCCTGCTCGACCGGTGCAAAAGCGATGCCGGCGCCGTCGGGCCATTGAAACAGATTTCCGATGCCTCGAAACGGGCGGCGGCCTTGACTCGCCAATTGCTCATGTTCAGCCGCAAACAGGTGATTCAGACCAAAGTGATGGACCTCAACCTGGTCCTGCAGAACCTGGCCAACATGCTGCAACGATTGCTCGGGGAAGACATCACTTTGGAAGCGGACTATTGCGAGCAACCGGCGCGGATCGACGCCGATACCGGCATGTTGGAACAAATCGTCATGAACCTGGCGGTCAATGCCCGCGATGCCATGCCCCGGGGAGGCAAATTGCGGATCAATA